>JACKGC010000001.1 GCA_020632135.1 Candidatus Nomurabacteria bacterium
GCCCGAGGATTCGAAGCCCGATTGAGCTGGATTGTGAGCCTGCGAAACAATCCAGCCAATTGGGGTACTGAAACTGTAAGTTTCGAGTCCTCGTGGACCCGCGAGTACCGAAAAAAGTCCGTCAGGACTTTTTTCGTTTGTACGAGCGAGGTCCACGAGGACGAGAACCGAGTCGCGGCGAAGCCCGCAGCCGGAGCGAAGCGGAGGCGAGGACCGCGACGAGTGGAGGTCAAGGGAGCGAGCTATTTTTGAGTCTGCAAGACGAACAAAATAGCCGCGAGAGTGACCGAGTCCTCGTGGACCCGCCAAAAAACCGCCGGCAGCTTCGCTGCCGGCGGTTCTTGTGCACCCTAATTACAAGTGCAACCAGCCTTCAAGTCGTAGTGGTACGGATCATTAGGATAATTCTTCCACACCAGACAAGAACTGTTAGCGGCTGCCTGCACGTTCGGGCTACCATGATTTATGCCACTGATGTCAACGCCGATGCCTGATGAGTGTGTAGAATTTGTTTGTGCCACCGCTCCACACATAGGCAGACCATGCTTCAACCGATCTGACTCGATCGCAGCTTTGATGTCGTTACAAGCTGGCTCAGAAATACTGTTGAGCTGACAAGCCTTCGTGCTCACTTCATACAAGTGCGCTTGATATGCGGGCGGCCGATACGCAGAGGTGACCGTACCTCCTACCAAGCCGGTAAACTTAGCTACACATGCCTGCAGCGCACTATTGTTCCAAATCACAGTCTGTCCATTTTCCATCTGCTGTGCCAACGGATCAGTGATTGGTGACAGTGGCGTGACCGGACACACCCCAGGTTGGGTTGATGTTGCTGTAGGTGATTGTCCAGTACCAGTAAACTGCGTCGAGC
Source organism: Candidatus Nomurabacteria bacterium (assembly GCA_020632135.1). GTDB lineage: Bacteria > Patescibacteriota > Minisyncoccia > Phycocordibacterales > UBA918 > OLB19. Next base: position 875 of record JACKGC010000001.1, read on the forward strand.
ACTCCACCTTCGACCACACTCCATAGCCACTGATCTCTCCATTACCACCAGCCAGCAGACCCTTCATGACCGTATCTACCAAGAGCCACGCTGCGAGCACGATCACTAGCCCCACCACGGCGTTCGTCATCTTGCTCTTGGCCGCCGACTTCGCTTCAGTGTTACCACCCGAAGTCACGAGCCCAAAGCCTGCAATGGCTGCCACACCAGCAAACACTACAAACAACACCCCAATGAGCCAGACCAAGATCTTATTGGCCATCGAAACGAAGTGGCAGGCCGAACACTCAGCACCACTACATGGCACAAACCCCTGCGCACTTGCCGCTTCCGGTAAGAACACCACCGCCAACACAGCCAGAGAAAAAAGAATATTCTTGGTCATAAAATGAATATAATGCGGCATGGCTGGGTAATTATCTCGTAATTCCTTTACTGCAGTATAGCACTCACACTTTCTCGCCCACACTGAGTTGTAGACAGGCACTACCCACCTGAGCAGCTAATCGTGTTCCAAAAACCACTTCCCAGATCATCTGAATCCACCAATGACTTCATCACAAAATCAATGATCAGCCACGCTGCCAGCACGATCGCAAACCCAATAGCAGCATTGACCATCATACTTTTTGCAGATTGTTTTGCGGCCGGGTTGCCACCAGAAGTCACTAAGCGCATTCCCGATACGATAAAGAGAATAGCGGTGATCGTTCCCAAAACCGCCACCAACCACGTCACAACGTTGTCCATAAGGGACACCACATGACAAAATTCACACGCTGTTTCCCCAGGTCCACCACACGGCACCAAACCAGCTGCGAGCGCCATACTCGGCATAAACGATACCACCGCAACCAATAATGGGAGAAACACACGAACCATAGCGCCATCATAGCACAGCCAGGCTTTGAAAAATGCGCAAGGTGTGATATTTTGGTGCAACTTGCAGACACCCCTGCAACACAATTCATGTAATTGCGTCGGTGGTGGAGTGGATGAGAAATGAATTTGATTCATTTCTCATCTGTTCTTCGAGCGAAGCGAGAAGATTGACCGTTGTGAGTAAAAACGAACCGGTCAAAGGAGGACACTGTAATTGACCACGCAGATGATCTGCTGGGTCTACCAGATTACAGATCTCCTACAACACAACTTAATATCTTTGCGTCGGTGGTGGAGTGGTCAATCACAACAGACTGTAAATCTGTCGGCTTATGCCTTCGCTGGTTCGAATCCAGCCCGGCGCACGAGTACAAAAATGAGCATCCTTATTGGATGCCATTTTTGTTCGTGCGGCGGGAGAAAGCAAACTGCTTTGCTTTCGTCTGGATTCGAAGCTCCGGACGATGTTTTGTGAGCTTTCCAAGCGAACAAAACGAGGAGGAGCCGTCCAAGAAACCGAGTCTCGTTTGCGAGCGGAGCAAAACAAACGAGCCGGTATTCGGGGACGAATCCAGCCCGGCGCACCAAAAAGCGGCCCTTGCGGGGGCCGCTTTTCTTTTGACTTTACGCAACTACAGTTGCTTTTTGTTGCTTTTTCTCAGCCTGTGCGGTCTTCTTGGCTGCAGTCTTACGGCGGCCGGTCTTTTTGATGTCGAAGGTGAGTTCACCCTTCTTCATGGTCACATTCACCGTGCCACCCTGAAGCATTCCCTCACCCACCATCATGTTGGCCACTGGCGTGAGGATCTTGCTCTGAATAACTCGACGCAGCGGACGCGCACCAAACTTCGGATCGTAGCCTTCCTTAGCCAAGAATTCACTCACCTCCTTGCTGATACTGAGCTTGATCTCCTTCTTTGCCAAACGCTCGATCACATCGTCTACCTGAATATCAACGATCTGAGCAATATCTTCCTGTGACAAAATATCAAAGACGATGATCTCATCAAGACGGTTAAGGAATTCTGGTCGGAAATACTGCTTAAGGCTTTCCATTACCTTGTCCTTAGCCTGCACAAACTGCGCCGCCTCGCCATGATCGTCTGCAAAGCCGAAGGTGGACATGCGGTCGATATGCTCAGCGCCGATGTTGGAGGTCATGATGATGACCGTGTTCTTGAAATTGACCTTTCGCCCCTTGGCGTCGGTGAGATGACCTGAGTCGAGTACCTGCAAGAGGATGTTGAACACCTCCGGATGCGCCTTCTCTACCTCATCGAGCAAAATGACCGAGTACGGGCGACGACGGATGCGCTCGGTGATGGCACCACCTTCATCGTGCCCTACGTAGCCTGGCGGCGAACCAATGATCTTGGAGACTGAGTGCTTCTCCATGAATTCAGACATATCGATGCGCAGGAGTGCTTCTGGGTCATTGAACATGAATTCTGCAAGCGCGCGAGATAGCTCTGTCTTACCCACACCAGTCGGGCCGAGGAAAAGGAATGAACCGATGGGACGGTTGGGATCAGCAATACCAGCACGCGAGCGCTTGATGGCGTCAGCCACCAGCTTCACCGCATGATCTTGCCCAACCACCTTCTCGTGGAGCACCTCTTCCATGCGTGCCAACTTCTCCACCTCTGCTTCGAGCATGCGCGCCACCGGAATACCCGTCCAGCGCGACACCACACCGGCGATCTCTTCTTCAGTCACCTCTTCCTTGAGGAGCCGGCGAGTACGCTGCAACTTCTTGAGGCGGCGCAGTTTGGTATCAAGCTCTTTCTGTACGTTCGGGATGGTGTCATAGCGAATTTCCGCTGCGCGAATGAGGTCAGCTGTTGCTTCGGCATTATCGGCTTCCATGCGCAGCTCCTCGAGCTCCTTTTTTAACTTACTGATCTCACTAAGCGCTTCCTTTTCATTATTCCATTTGGTCTCAAGATTGGAGGTCGTCTCTTTCATATCTCCGATCTGCTTCTCGATCTCCTTAATACGATCTTTGACTTTCTTTTTATTAGACGCGATCTCCACCTCCTTGCGTAGGGCTTCACGCTCAATCTCAAGGCGGCGGATCTTGCGATCGGTCTCAATCAACTCCTCTGGCTTATTCTCCAGTGAAATACGGAGGCCAGATGCAGCTTCGTCGATGAGGTCCACTGCTTTATCTGGCAAAAAACGGTCGGTGATGTAGCGGGAAGAGAGGTCGACAGCTGCCACAATTGCGTCGTCAGTAATACGCACACCATGGAAGAGTTCGTACTTCTCTGCCAGGCCACGCAAGATCGCAACTGTGTCTTCTTGAGACGGTTCGTTTACGTATACCGGCTGGAAGCGACGTGTGAGCGCTGGGTCGCGTTCGATGTGCTTCTGGTATTCCTTCAGTGTAGTAGCACCAATGACGCGGATCTCACCGCGTGCAAGCGCTGGCTTGAGCATATTTGACGCATCCATTGAGCCGTCCGCTTGTCCTGCGCCCACGATCGTGTGCAGCTCATCAATAAAGAGAATGACGCGGCCAGCCGCTTGCTCCACCTCTTTCATTACTGCCTTGAGTCGCTCTTCAAACTCACCTCGAAACTTGGTACCAGCCACCAAGAGTCCCAGGTCAAGGGTGAGTATCTCCTTTTCTTTAACCGACTCTGGCACTTGCCCGAGCACGATCTGCTGCGCTAAGCCTTCAGCGATAGCAGTCTTTCCTACCCCTGCTTCACCAATGAGCACTGGGTTGTTCTTAGTGCGGCGTGAGAGGATCTGAATGACCCGCTGCACTTCTACGTCACGCCCAATGACCGGATCGAGCTTGTTCTCTTGGGCTAACTTAGTGAGGTTGCGAGTATACTTCGCAAGCGTGCGGAATTTCTTGGGTGACTGGGCATCTGTCACGTCACTCTCGCGCAGCTCCTTAATGGTTTCGGTGACGCGATTTTTGTCGATACCTGTGCGCTGCATGATCTCGATGGCTGGGCCTGGGTGCTCGAGCGCTGCCACGAAGAGGTGTTCAACACCCACATACGAGTCGCCGAGCTGCTCCGCAAACGTACCAGAAAACTCCAGTGCCTTTGCAAGCTCTGGGGTGAGGTAGAGTTGATAAGATTGTGAAATAGTTGACTGCGACTCCGGCATCTCAAGCGCTTCAAGGAGGAGATCGGTGAACGCAATGATATCGATATCGAGTCGATCAAGAATAGCTACCACCGCACTCTCATCCTGCATGGAGAGCGCGGTGAGAAGATGGACTGGACTAACGTGATTCTGACCACGCTCAATAGCAAGCTCGTGCGCCTTCCTGATCGCCTCCTTTGCTTTGGTTGTAAAATTGTGAAAATTCGGCATGGTGTTTAAATTCATTTATACGGTACTCGGTCAAGCGGTTATTTCTCCTGTGGCAAAGCAGGCCGTTATTCAGTAGTACGTACCAGTACTTTGTATATTGCAATGAAACGACTAGTGAGTCAAACCCCTCATAAGCGCACAGTGCGCCATAAGCGCTGTAACAAGAGCGTGGAGGTCCTCGTTGGTGGTACCAGGGCCAATGGTGAAGCGGAGGGTGGAGGCGGCGCGGGCGGCGTCAGCTGAGGTGGCTTTCACCACCGTGCTCTCACCGCCGCCCGCGCCGCTACAGGCTGACTTGGTACTGACCGCAAACCCCTTGCTGTCGAGCCAGACAGCGGCGTACTCGGTATCAAAGCCAAGGATAGAAATGTTGATATTATTTGCCAAGCGATCTTCTCCCGTTGGGCCATTCAAAATCGCGTTAGGAATTGTTTCTAGGAGCCCTTTGATTCCTCCATCTCGCACACTGCGGGCTCGCTTCGCTCGCTCGCACCAATCGCTCTGGGCCACTTCTAACGCCACCGCTGCTCCTACGATACCTGCCACGTTCTCTGTGCCTGGCCTAAGTCCAGCTTCTTGGCCGCCGCCGAAGGCGGCGGCCACAAGTTCCACCCGCCGACTACGCACCAGCACCCCTACCCCTTTCGGTCCACAGAATTTTCCTGCGTCAAGCACCATCACATCAGCACCAGTACTACCAAACTGACAATTGAGCCAGAGCGGCGCTTGCGCCGCATCGAGATGAAACATGATCTTCGTGCCATATGTTTCCTCAGCCTCGCGCAGCACTTTCTTAATCCCATGAAGTTTCTGCACCACACCGATCTCACTGTTGGCATACGCAACCGAGAAAAGTACCGTTTTTTCTGAAAGCAGCTCACGCAAATGTGCGAGCTCAACAACTCCCTCCTCATCAACATCAACGTACTTCACCACTACCCCACGCCGCTTAAGAGCGCTCATAGTATTCATAACAGACGGATGTTCAATGCGCGTCGTGATCACTTCCATTTCTGCGGAGGCCTTTCCTTCGCACGTTGTACTTGCGGAGGCCTTTCCTTCGCACATTGCTTCGAGAGAGCCTAAAATAGCCAAATTGTTAGCCTCAGTGCCGCCAGACGTGAAGGTGATGAACTCTGGGCGGACCTGGAGAACGCGCGCGACTCCGTCGCGCGCGTTCTCCACCGCCCGCCTGGCCACCTGCCCCTCTTGGTGAATCGCGCTCGCGTTACCAAAGTCACCCTCAAGAAACGGCAACATCGCCACTTTTGCCTCCGGCAAAAGTGGCGTCGCCGCCGCCCAGTCTAGATAAATCCTTTTCTCTTGCATAAATCGCATCATGCCACGCGCGTATGAATATGTAAATAAAATGACCTGTGTACCGCCAGCACTCACAATTACCTAGCCACAACCCCCTTTCTCTGCTATACTCCGGCGTAATTATTGGCTAATTTACACACCCATTGGGTGTTTTTAACGTACGGGATACTTATGGCAAAAAAAGTAAAACAAGCAGCTCCGAATGTGGTAAAGCGACCACCGGTCGTGGTGGTTATGGGTCATATTGACCACGGCAAGTCAACCCTGCTCGACACGCTCCGCATGAGCAACATTGTCGACGGCGAAGCTGGAGGTATCACTCAGCACCTCTCCGCCTACGTGGTGCCACACAAGACCAAAGATGGGGCAGAAGAAACTATCACCTTCCTCGACACTCCAGGCCACGCTGCGTTTCAAAAAATGCGCCTGCGTGGTGCTGACGTTGCTGACGTTGCCATTCTCATGGTCTCTGCTGAGGACGGCGTGAAGCCGCAGACCCTCGAAGCACTCGAGAGCATAAAAGCAGCCAACATTCCGTATGTCGTAGCCATCAACAAGATCGACAAACCAGGTGCTGACGTCCAGCGCACCAAGAATACCCTCATCGAGAATGAGATCTACATCGAAGGCATGGGCGGCGATGTGCCATGGGCAGCTATTTCTGCTAAACAAGGCGAAGGGATCGACGAGCTACTTGATCTCGTCATCCTCGCTGCTGACCTTGCAGAGCTACGAGGCGACACCAACGCCTCAGCTGTCGGCAAGGTTATTGAGGGTAAGGTGGACCCGAAACGCGGCAACACCGCGACTCTCATCGTGACCAACGGTACCCTCAAGAGCGGGCAATTTGTCGTAGCTGGTGAAACCTACTCCCCTGTACGAATCATGGAAGATTTCCAAGGCAAGACAGTGAAGGAAGCAGGACTGTCTGCCCCAGTACGAATCGTTGGCTTTACCGATACCCCTGTAGTAGGGATCGAATTCACTACTGTAGCGAACAAGAAAGAGGCGGAAGCAACTGTACTCGAACATAAGGCCGGCAGCGAAGCTGCCAGCCCGACCATCGCCAAAAAGAGCAATCTCCCCGTGATACCACTCCTCATTAAAGCTGATGTACTTGGTACCCTCGATGCTATTGAACACGAACTCGAGAAATTTGAATCAGACCGTATCACGGTGAAAGTGATCGACAAGGGAGTAGGTGACGTAACTGTAAATGACGTTCAGAACGTGGCCGCTACTGAAGACGCCATCATTGTTGGTTTTAGTGTAAAAGTGGAGCGCCCTGCACAAGATCTAGCCGAGCGCCTAGGAGTGGAGATCGATACTTTTGATATCATCTACGAGCTGTCTGAGTGGCTTGAGACTGCCCTGAAGAACCGCACGCCAAAGAAAGAGGAGCAGGTCGAAACTGGCAGCGTAAAGATCCTTAAGCACTTTAGTATGCAAAAGCATGTCCACGTCATGGGTGGCCGCATCGATGAGGGAGTGATCAAGCTTGGTCAAGCCGTCAAGATCCTCCGTCGCGATATCGAGATCGGTACTGGCGTGATCAAAAACCTCCAACAAGCCAAGTCAGACGTGCAACAGGTCGAAGAAGGAGAGTTTGGTATGCAGCTTGAGACTAAGGCTGAGATCGCTCCAGGCGACTACCTCAAGCCGTATGATACTGTTATTACGTAGTATAAACCGGCGGCGGCCTTCGGCCGCCGCCAACCAACCACCATGTCCGACCGTAAAATAAAGATCACCGAACTCATCATGGAACTTGCTGCCACTTTTATTCAGCATGAAGCTAACAGCGATCCGCTTATCACTGTTACAAGCGTTGATGTGTCTCCCGATATGCGACGGGCCATTATTTTTGTTACCACCATTCCTGATGGGCGTGAGTCAGATGCGCTTATTTTCCTCAAGCGCAACGCTACCAATATGCGAAATTACTTCAAGCAAAAAGCACGCCTGAAATACATACCACACCTTGAATTCATGGTTGATGCCGGGGAGCGCCACCGCCAACACATGGATGAGCTGGTGCGAGAGATCGAAGCGGGAAAGAAGAAATAATTAAGAAACGGGCGGCCCCAAAGGGGCCGCCCAGTTTTGTGCCGGGAATGGGACTTGAACCCATATGACCTTGCGGTCACAACATTTTAAGTGTTGCGCGTCTACCGATTTCGCCACCCCGGCAATACTACTTTTTTCGCTTCTGATTTTTTCCTCGATGTGTTGACTGTAAACTATGACAGTTTGGACAGAGAATTCGTAAATTTTCTAAACGATTATCATACCTGTCACCATTGATATGGTCGAGCTCGACCGGGATTCTACCATCTTCAGCCTGTTCTGCCCACCCACACAGTTCGCACTTAGCCTGTTTAAGCCCCGCTCGAAATAGTCGATTTTTGAGCTTATAACTCTGATAATCAGTGCCTTTTACAAGAATCTCAGACAATTCCTTCTTTGGCACAAAAGAAAATGTTCTATTTTTTCGCCAACCCTTACCTGTGAAATGACTTATATCCAAACCTTCCTCGCGGATTATTTTTTTTACCTGCTCATAATTACCCCCCGCTGGCACCAAGCCCAGCTTCTGGATAACCTCACGTATACTGAACGATTCTGTCACCGCCTTTTTGAGCTTAGAATGATCCCATTTTCGTTTTCTTGGCACCATACGAGTGTACCATATGAATACACGTATTCCACACAAATCTTTTCCTTATCTTGCTAATTAATGCTATAGTGTCACGCATTACGTCCTGGTGGTGAAGTGGAAACACCGAAGTCTGCAAAACTTCTATGCGCGGGTTCGATTCCCGCCCAGGACTCAATTTTGTACTGGATATGACCCTTGAATTATCGGTTTGTTTATTGTACACTCAGGCGCACCAACATTTTTTATCCGCCTTTAGCTCAGTTGGTAGAGCAGCTCGCTCTTAACGAGACGGTCCAAGGTTCGAGTCCTTGAAGGCGGACAGTCGTAAAACGCAGAAGTTCCTGTCTTAGGACAGGAACTTCTGCGTTTTAGCAAGCAAACTGCTTTGCTTGCGTGCGACTGTCCGAGGCGCGGCGATGTAATTTGCTCGTTCCTAGAGCAAATTACGAGCGAGCCGGGGTCGCAGGTACTTACTAGAATTGGAGCGCAGCGAACAATTATAGTTAGTAACCTGTGACGACAGCAGTAGTCTGCGTCACTCACGGCGTTAGTCCGGGCCGCAGGCATGTTTTCGAGGACAAGCCATATATTTTCTGCTATACTCACCCCCGACGCGCAGGTGGCGAAATTGGTATACGCGCTAGTTTTAGGCACTAGTGGAGCAATCCGTGGAGGTTCAAGTCCTCTCCTGCGCACAAAGCAAGTCCGCGTGTAGCGGGCTTTTTGTGTGCAGGAAGCAAAGTCTGGGAGACTGTGCATGAGGGCTTGAAGCCCGATTGAGACACGATCCGACCAGCGGGAGGATCTGTCCAATTGGGGTACTGAACGTGTAGCGTTCAAGTCCTCTCCTGCGCACAAAGCAAGTCCGCGTGTAGCGGGCTTTTTGTGTGCAGGAAGCAAAGTCTGGGAGACTGTGCATGAGGGCTTGAAGCCCGATTGAGACACGATCCGACCAGCGGGAGGATCTGTCCAATTGGGGTACTGAACGTGTAGGGTTCAATTCCCGCTCCCGGCACCAAGAAAAAACCAGCCGGGCGCTTCGCGCCCGGCTGGTTTTTTTCTTCTTTATGAAACCTTCACCTTCGTCTTCGTAAACGGCTGTCGCTTACGTACATACTGGTTGTACCAACGTGCCAGGGGCTTCTTGTATTTCTGAGGAATCTTATCAACTTGAGCACACTTCCACGAACAATACCCACCCCGTTTCTCCACACACTGATCACACCCAATAAAGAGCGCGTGGCAGATCTGATTTTTGCAGTGGTGATGCGAGTCACTCTTCGTTTCTTTGCAAAGGTGGCAGTTCGAAATTACCTCATCACCGATCCGTTCGCCTAGACGCTCATCAAATACAAAATTCTTCCCTCTAAACTTATTTTTGAGCCCTTGTTGCTTTACCTGGTGCGCGTAATCAATAATGCCACCCTTGAGGTGTTTCACATCCTTAAAACCGTTGTGCTTCAGCCACGCACTCGCTTTCTCGCAGCGGATCCCGCCAGTGCAATAGATCGCTACCTTCTTGTCCTTGTGTTCTTTGAGAAGCTCCGGAGTACGCTTCAACTCATCGCGGAAGGTCACAAAATCATCGGGTGTGATCGCCCCTTCGAAATGCCCCACTTCCGCTTCATAGTTGTTGCGCATATCAAACACCACGGCGTTTGGGTCTTCAACATACTCATTCATTTGGGCCGCAGTGAGATATTCACCGGTATTAGTAACATCAAAGGTGTCGTCATCGAGCCCATCGGCTACGATCTTATCACGCACCTTAATGGTAAGTTTAAAAAATGAGGGGATCTGACCTTCTTCCACTGCGATCTTATACGGAACACCCTTCAGTTCTGGCTGATTCTGTACCCAGGCATCAAACTGATCCCAGTACATTTTTGGCACGTTCATCTGGGCATTAATGCCTTCAGACGCGACGTATATCCGACCCATACAATCGAGCGCCGACCATTTCGCGTAGAGTTTGTCACGGAAGGCCTGTGGATCAGCGATCCGCACATAGCGATAGAACGACACGGTCGTTCGTGGACGGGTGTCAGCCACGGCGTCACGGCGCTTTTGCTCGCGGCTGCGAAGGTCTCTGACTGTAGTAGTTTGCATGGCGAAAATCATACCGTATGGGCGGCTTGCTACGCAAGCCGCCCGCACCCCCAATCACCCCACACACCACCTCAACCCCAAAATACCTCACAAAATAAGGCCCGCTTCCCTACCTTCTACCTTGACTTTTCACTTTATTTATGCTATTATTTAAACAGGTTCGGACGGGGTCCTCCCCTTCCAAAAAATTGTCCGCGGCGTAACAGTCGCTTTGAAAATATAGGAGTTACATCATGAACGCCATGATAAGGACTGGACTTGCACTGATATCTATTGCACTTAGTGCGATGATTCTCTATTTTGCATACACCAGCGATACTGTAGCCCTGATTGCTCAGTCGTTTGGTGCAGCTGTGGTCGCAATACTGATTGCTATCACAGCCTTCCTGCTCATCTCACCACTACTCAAGGACCGGCTCTTGCACGACCCTAACGATCCGGATAAGATCGGCATGTTCGTGAAAGTTGGCACCGGACGTAGTGTAGCGATAGATTTTGGTGGTAACTACTACTATGACATCGATGGGGACCAAGATGGTCCTAAAGTAAGCAGTGCACTCTTTGGGCTTTGGATGCTGTACAAGCAGTACATCTGGAACACTTTGCATCTGCATGTCTACGTCCCCTACTTCACCGTACCCAAGACCTATGATCTTCCGCGGTACAGAGTGAGGGAAGAAGACGGCAAACGCATCTACAAGGTAGTCAGTGAGACTGATGAGGGTTACTACTCAAATCACGTCCGCACTGCACCATTCACCTGGAACTTCGAGTTTGCTGGCGCTGATATCGAAACCATTCCGTACACAGTCAAAGGTTCAGCGCAGGTGATGATCGATAAGGAAAAGGTGCGTGAGGCACTGTATCTGACTGAGTCGTGGAATGTCCTTCTGGACCAAGCACTCAACTCAGTGACCAGGACCGTAGTACGCAGCAAAGTCACCATCGACGAGGTGGTTGGTGCGATCCAGAAAACCCTCTGGGCCAAACCAAAACCAAAGGAAACCACCGCTGAGGAAATCGCAAGCTTGGTGGCCAACCTCATTTTTGAGGGCGTCAAAGGCTACAAGTTCGACGAATCAGCTCCTGGTGAATTCGCTGGCAAGAAGCTGGCTGACCTGGGCATTATTGTACTTCGGGTTGATATTACTGACTTCGAAGACGAACTCTCTGAGAAAGAACGCGAACAACTTCGCGCTTCTGCTCTCGGTCGCCAAGAAGGTCGTGCCCGCGACCTGGCGGGTCAGGGTATTGCCAAAGAGCAGGCCCACATGGCAACCGTCCTCAAGAAGCTCGAACCCGATCTTCGCGAGGCTATCCTCAGCAATCGTGCTTTGGTAGATGCGGTAGACAAAGGCGGTTCAGTGGAAACGCTGATTACTGCCCTCATCGGAAACATGAGAAAGTAAGGAGATATCATGATACCTTTCATAGTCTTTATTACCACACTCGTGGTAGTGCTTGCGGTGATACTAAACATATTCCGCAGCAAAAAACAGGCTACTGGAGGGGTCGTAACTGGTCTCTCTGGTGGTTTCAGCAAACTCATGAGTGCGTTACCTGGCGGGAACGGAGCACAACTCGCGTTCGCGGTTGCGCTCGCTGCGGCAGTCTTCCTGTCGTGGGACTGGATCCAAGAGTTGGTAGTGAACTGGCTTCCGGACAGCAACGGCGGCCGGATGCTCGGCATCACGAAAGAGCTGGTCAACGACTGGCTGTGGGTAGTGCCGATGGCGGCGATCGTGTGGTTCCTCACCCGCAATATTGCGGGTGAGACCGCCAAACGATTCGTCAGCGGCACGATCATGGCCCTGGCCCTGCTCGGGATCAGTATGTCAGTGCTCACTGGTGAAACCGTGCACAACATAAAAACCGGTAACACCAAGGCGGCTATCGCAATGAGGGCGCCTCTCACAGAGTGCAAGCTGGCCAAGGATCTCGACCAATACACCCGTAACGTTCGAGCTGACAAAGGTATGTGTATCTACGTCAGCGCCAGCGACCAACGCTTTGGCTTGTATAGCAAAGCCGGCAAGAAGCTCACGGTGAGCTTCAAAGACAACACTGGCCCTCTGGCGAGTGAAGACGCTAACGACTTCTTCACTCAGAACGTTCGTGGTGTCGGCTGGAACGAGTTCCATGTCAATCAGCGACTATTCGCTGACATGGGGCTGGCTGGCACTGAATTTTGGTTCAGTACACCCCAGTGACGGACTCCTATTGTTCTTTAACCCAAAACCCCTACGCAATGTAGGGGTTTTTCTTTTGTGTTTTGCTAGCGAGCAGAACTAAGGTGCAAACACCGTGTCGCAACCAGCGTCAGTTGGGTTGTTCGCACAGCGGACCTCGTCGCTAAGCCCAAAGGTGTTAGCGGCAAGGGAAAGAATGGTGAACGCTGAGAGCATGATCACCAGGCCGATCACGCCCCACATCATATGCTTAGCACCCTGCGCACGAGCCTGGTCGTTATTGGCATTAATAAAATACTGTGCAACCCCCCATAAAAAAGTGAGGAAGGCTACGGCACTTAGAAGCGCAATGGTCGGAAAGAGAATGATCTCATTAAGCTTGGCCACGAAATTTGATGCTTCTTGGGCCGCTTTTTGCTGTGGTGACATACCAAAATTCTAGCACGTACACAGTACACAATACGTCACTTATCCAACACAAAAGCCGCCCCGGGGCGGCTTTTGTAAAGGATCTTGTCAGTATTAGAGAGTTGGTCCGGTTGGAATATTCTCTACAGTGTCACCACCGCCACCGATTGAAGAAACAAGGAGGTTGACGATTCCCCAGAACACAATGATGAGAACGAACCCGAGAGTAGCGTAAATCATCAGGCTCTTTCCCTTTTCCTTCGCCTCATCATTGGAACCGCCAGCAATGAAGAATTGGAACATACCCCACACGAAGACGAGGAAGCCAATACCAATAATAAATGGAATAAGGACAGTGTTAGAGAAATCTAGGATGGCAGCGAGCAAACCCCCAAACTCTCCACCACTACCATCGCCCCCAAGAAAATCCGCTGAGGCCAGCATCGGAAGAGCAAGCATAGTTGCGCTTCCTGTGAAGTATCCGATCTTTTTCATACGTATGTTATGTATAAATATTATTAACGTTATAACGCTCCACTAATAGTATCTTTGATTACGGCCACCAGCAAGAAGAGTTATTCACTACTACAGGCAACGGCAATGTGTGAAGAACTATAATTCTGGAATACGCGGGATATTTTCTAGAGTCTCACCGCCGCCGCCAATACTTGACACGATCATGTTGACCACACCCCAGAAGATGATCATGGCCACAAAACCGAGTGTGGCATATACGGCCAAACTACGTCCTTTTGCTCGACTCTCTTCGTCGGCGCCACCGAACACAAAATAGCGCACCACACCCCACACAAAGAACACAAACCCCAAACCGATAATGAACGGGATCAAAGTCTCGTTAATAAACAGTAGTATATTCTCGAGCACTAGCCGTAGTGGCGCCGCAAAGGGTTGTGTAGGGATCTGTGCACGCACTAAAACGGGCGCAATCAATGCGACGATGAAAATCTGTTTGAAAAGCACCTGGCTACCCCGCACCATATGTGTACATACAGTACGCACTTGACGCAGTTTGTAAAGGGTTAACTCCCAAAAAGTGAATTCTTTACCATCGAAACAATGCCCCAAGCGGTAATCATGACCACAAAGGCAATAATAGCCGCAAGTGCGTACTGCTTCCCTTCTTCGCGGCCGCTTTGGTCGCCCGCGCGCAGCACCCAGGCATCGATCATCTTCCAGATGAAGTACACAAACACCACTCCAAAGAGAGCTGGGATCATGAGGTTGATGATGTCAATGATGTGTATGACAAGTCCGCTGTAGGTGGTTGGCATGATAGTAGTATAAGCTTAAAAGGCTTCGACAGTATTCTTGATAATAGTTGCAATACCGGCTGAACCAAGGATGATCACCCCACCAATGATACCGTACATTAGGGCCTGTGAGGCAACTCTGATCTTTTCTGGGTTACCTTGGGCGGTGACGTACATAAAGCCGGCGTAAATGAGAAAAAACACCACAATCGGAGTCGCGATGGTCATAAACACGTACAAGAGCGCGACGAGAAGTTCTTGAATGGAAGTGAAGGCGATAGGATTAGCGAGTATTTCTTCTCCCATACATTAACTCTTAAACGCCTCAACCGTTCCTTTAATGACTTCAGAGAGTGCGACAGCGCCGAGCACCAGCACACCACCGATGACGGCGTACGTAAGGGCGCGGGTGGCCTGCTGTGTCTGCTGCGCGTTGCCGCGCGCAGTGACATACAAGAAACCAGCGTAGATAATAAACATGATGATGATCGGGGTCGCAATGGTAATGAAGATTCTGAGAATTGCAACCAGCAAACCTTCGATGCTGCTGAACGGTGTGTGGTTCGTGACACTCACATTGATACCATCCTGCGCCAGCACCAGCGATGGTAAGGCACACATCACCCAAATAATGGCTACAACACAAGCTGGTTTGATGGTTCGGGCTAAAGTAGCAAAATGAGTCATGATCAAAAGTAATTAGTACACATCAGCCAAGCGACGTGACGCGTCACCAACAGCGGCGTTAAGGTCACGACGGTTTTCATTTATATCACTGGTCAAAGTACTGAATATCTTGTCTGCTTCGGCTCGGTCAGGGTTGAGCCATCCGAGCGCGACAGCGGTAGACTTGTACGTGAGTCGGCCATACTTGTCATTACTACCTTGACTGACCAAACTGCGGCGGGCCGGGACCATACCACTAGCCACTGCTATCATCTCTGAATTTTCAGTGGTTGAGAGTGCACGCATGACAATGGTCGCCCCTTGTGTGTTATCGCTCTTCTCCAGGAGAGAAAGACCATAGAATTTGCCATAAGTGCGCCGAAGTGTGGCAGTTTCGCCTTGTGGGATTTCAGCAATGTCAAAATTTAGGTTCGGATTGATCCGCTCAAGCTGCGGACCCTCGCTGCCATACCCAAAGTACATAGCTAGATCTTCAGAAACAAACTTCATACGATCATCCTGGAAAGCACGGTTCCAAGAGTAAAGGGTGTTGCTAGGTCGGGCAAAACGAGTGTAGAAATCAGCTGCGGAGCGAAGCGGGTCTCCTTGGCCACTGATGCTGGTCTGTAGCCGGACTAAGTATTTGTTACTACCTTCCTCGAGTACGCCCTGCATACCGCCCTGGATCAATAAGGCAGAGAGAATACCAAAGGCGTTGCGGACATTCTGGTATTCCCCCATTGCTACGGCGCTGCGAGTGATCGTACGGTCGAAGTCACGCTGGACCAAGCTCGCGAACATGGTATTGACCAATGACTCCCAGGTCGCAGGAGCTTGCAAAAAACCCTCGGTGGCAAAAATATCTCGATTCCAGTAGAGCATGAGCGGATCAACTGCCACTGGGTACGCATAGATACCATCTGAAAGTGTAAATATCTCTGCACCATCCACATACAGATTTTTAAAGTCTCGCAGCGGGTACGAATCATATGAAATAGGTTGTATACGCTTACGCATCTCAATGAGCTTCTCGTGTGAAGTCAGGATTATATCAGGCCCTTCACCATCGGCTAACGCGTTCACTAGCTGCGTATCGAAATCGTCTGGATGGTAGTAGCGATACGAAACGTTGTTATAGCCCTCATTGTTCTTTCGTACCGCAAGCAGTACTTGCTCCACCGACTCTGCTGGCAACGTACCCCAGATCTGTACTGAACCAATCAGTGCAGCTTCAGTTTCCTCAGGCGATCTTTCAGGCTTGAAACTCTTTAATACAACCAAGCTCACAATCGCCATAACGATAAAGATGATCACCAGCGCAAGTTCAAATGGTCTTAGTTTCATACTTTTCGAAAGGCTAGCCCGTAATGATGATCTCCGGCTGGAAAGTCACGCTCAAACACAAAGCCATGCGACTCCATGAGGTCAGTGGCCTGTTGAGCATAAATAACATGCGCGCCATCTGGACCCATACCCGCAAATGACTCAGTCCAATCAACGACAAAGAACTTGCCACCAGAACGGATCGTACGACTCATTTCTTCGATCGCGGCATCTTTATTTTCCATCATAAAAAGCGTGTTCACCAAGATGGCAGCGTCGAGCTCGCCAGTGCCGATCTTGATGCCATTAGGCTCCTCAAGGTCGCACCACAGTGGATGGACATTACTGAGACCTTGCTGACGAGCGATATCACCGAGCTTCTCGACGAGACCACGCTGGATCTCGCAGGCATACACTCTCCCTGAAGCACCCACTGCACTAGCGAGCACCTTAAGGAAGAAGCCGCTACCGGCGCCAAAGTCGGCAACCAAGTCCCCTTCTCGGAGATGAAAATGTGTAGCCACCACATCCGGTATTACAAAGCGGCCGCCACTTTTCACTATCATTGGTCCTGACTACACAAACACCACGCTTGCAATACTATCTCCAGCGCGCATCTTCATAACTCGCACCCCTTGAGTATCACGACCGAGGGTTGGTACGTCTTTAAGCGGCAGCTTGATCACCTGTCCCTTCTTGCTCATGATCACCAGTTCGCCCTCAGTTCGTTCTTCACCCGTCAGCACCAGACCGCGTACCACCACACCTGTCTTAGCTGTCACTTTTACAGTCTTGATACCTGAGCCACCGCGGTTTTGCACTTTATATTCCTTTGCCGGTGTGGTCTTGCCATAGCCATGTTCGGTCACCACGAGCACTTCACGGTCTTTTTCATCACCGGTTAGCACGTCGGCTGAGACGATCCGGTCACCCTTGCCAAGCTTCATAGCAGTAACGCCAGCCGCCGTGCGGCCCATCTGACGCACATCATTTTCCTTAAAGCGGATCGATTGTCCCTTCTCGGTAATAAGCGACACTTCATCCTTTGCCCCCACAAACATTGCCTCGATCAACGAGTCATCGTCTCTCAACGTAATCGCAATGAGACCACTACGGCGCACGTCTTTAAAGGCCGCTGCGTCGCTCTTCTTAGCCACACCATTCTTGGTGACCATCATCAGTGACCAGTCACCTTCCCAGTCTTCCTTCCGTACTGCGAGCACAGACGTGATCCGTTCATCAGCCGCCAGCGAGAGGAAATTCATGATCGACTTACCCTTAGTGGCCCGTCGCCCTTCAGGAATTTCAAACATCTTACACTGATACACCTTACCAAAGTCAGTGAAGAACAGCAGATCGCTGTGCGCTGAAGTGGTGAGGAGTGTAGTGACCACATCCTCCTCCTTGGTGTTCAGATCTACCACACCAATGCCGCCACGCTTTTGCGTGCGATATTCAGATGGATTGGTACGCTTCACGTACCCACCCTTCGTCAGCACCAAGACCGACTCCTCGTCAGGGACAAGGTCCTCTTGCGAAAGCTGCTTCACGCCACCTTTTACGATCTTGGTGCGACGATCATCGCCATACTTCTCCGCAACTTCGAGAAGATCGGTCTTTACAATATTCATCATCTTGACCTTGCTCTTAAGGATAGCCTCAAGCTCCTTAATGAGCTTCTGGATCGCCTTGAGTTCATCCTCGATCTTCTTGCGCTCAAGACCAGCCAATTTCTGCAAGCGCATATCGAGAATAGCCTGCGCTTGAATGGCCGAGAATTTAAACTTCTTCATCAAGGCAGCGTGCGCGGTTGGTACGTCGGCGGAAGCACGGATCAGTTTGATGATCGCATCGATGTGATCAAGTGCCTTTTTGAGACCAAGCAAAATATGCTCGCGGTCCTTTGCTTTATTTAAATCATACTGTGTACGACGGCGGATCACCTCAGCGCGGTGCTTCACGTACTCTTCAAGAATGACCTTGAGTGAGAGTGTCTGCGGCACACCATCAACGAGCGCCACCATATTGTAATGGAAGGTATCCTCCAATTGCGTGTGTTTGTAGAGTTTGTTGAGGACCGTCTGTGGCTGCGCACCGGTCTTCAGGTCTATCACCACACGGATATCATTGGTGGATTCGTCGCGCATTTCCTTAATACCCTCGATCTTCTTTTCACGCACCAAGGTGGCGATCTTTTCCTGCATATCAGCCTTGTTGACCCGGAACGGAATGGAGGTGATGACGATTGAGAAGGCACCGCGCTTATCTTCAACGATCTCTGCCTCACCACGCACCACGACACCACCACGACCGTTGGCATAGGCCTGGGTAATGGCTTTTTTATCAAAGGCGATTGCACCGGTCGGGAAGTCAGGACCTTGAATAAACTTCAGAAGGTCTTCAGTGGAAGCTTTTGGATTATCGATCAGGTGCGCGGTGGCATCGGCTACTTCACGGAGGTTGTGGGGCGGAATGTTTGTCGCCATACCAACGGCAATGCCGAGCGAACCTAGCAGGAGGAGGTTTGGCGCCGCGGCCGGCAAAACGATCGGCTCTTTCTTAGTACCATCAAAGTTTGGTCGCCAATCGACCGTGTCTTTCTCCAGGTCACGAAGCATTTCTTCTGCTATTTTCGACATTTTCGCCTCGGTGTAACGATACGCCGCAGCTGAATCGCCATCAATCGAACCGAAGTTTCCCTGACCGATCACAAGCGGGTAACGCGTTGAGAATGGTTGCGCCAGCTTCACCATCGCCTCGTACACCGCAGCGTCACCATGCGGGTGAAAACTACCGAGCACATCTCCCACCACCGTCGCTGACTTGCGGAATTTTGCTGTGGAGGTAAGACCATTGAGTCGCATGGAGTAGAGGATGCGGCGGTGCACCGGCTTGAGGCCATCACGTACATCTGGCAGCGCTCGAGAAGTAATTACCGACATCGCGTAGTCGAGATACGCCGTTTCCATCTCACTCGTGATACTTTGAGTGATGATACCTTTTTGCGCTTCTGGCTCTGTGGCTTCGGTCTTTTTCGGCATACGTAGTTAGTTCGGAAAACGAATAATTGGGGCCTAGTATAGCATAGTTTTACGGGTTTTCTGAGGATTCTGTGGGCTCACTTGAACTACTTGTGGTGACAATACGCACGGTTCTCGGTGCGCCACTCGCCGCTTCCACCGCCTTTGTGTCGATGGTGGCAGAAGCTGATTCTTCGGCAGTTTCTGGAGCTGGTTCAAGCTCGTTAGCTGATCTGATTTGTGCTGTGCTACTACCTGACATTGACTGAGCATTATGCTCTGTGAGTGCTCGATCGATCTGCGCTTGAAGTGGGTTACTCGGAATTGGTTCTTCCGGCGACGCTTCGGTAGCAGCTGAGACACTTTCTTTTACATTAGCTACCTGCTCCTGAAGAGTATCAAATATTTGCGTAAATCCAGCAGTACCATCATCACGCGACAGTGATGCTTCTGAGGTGAAACGTGATGGCGCATGATAGAGCCACACGGTAAAAACAAGAAACGTGAATACCCCCGCCGTTCCAAGTGCTATGTTGTCACGAACACCCTTTGGTTTCTGGCGAATTTGCCTAATCAGTCGCTTAAGCATGTATTTCTAGGCTTTTAGGACCGCCACCTCACCCGACATAGCATGTACATCTTTCCGCTTCAGCGTGAGTTTGTCGACTGGTTTAAGTGCATCTTTTCCTTCTTCCTTCAGGAACGCTTTGAGGGCGACGGCGTCGTAGGACATTGGAATAATGAGCCTTGCCTCGAGCTTGACGGCCAACTTTGACGCCTGTGGCACTTCAAGCACATCGCCGCCACCGATCGGTACAAAAAGGATATCGATATCGCCTAGCTCACTGAGAATTTTCGGGTCAATCTCTGGGTTGCTGAGCGCACCCAAGAAGACCATATTCATCTCCTCAAGCTTCACCTGATAGAGTGTGTTATACGTTTCTTCTTTGTCGTAGGTAGTCTTGATGCCAAAACCATGCGCCACTACCTGACCGATCTCGTATTCACCCGGCCCGTCGACCACAAAAGGTTGTTTAGAGCCATGAGCTACTTGGTCGACACCATTGAAATCTGGGTGCCAAAGCGTAACGAACGCTGCGTCGGAGCCGAATTTGACTGCATCGAGCTTCGATTTTTTAGAGATTGGATTGAAAGCAATGGTCGTGTCGCCAAAGGAAACCTTAAAGCACTGACCGCCGTGATACGTGATTACCATAGTGCGGTAAGTATACGGTATCAGGGCGCGGATGCCAAAGGCATCCGCGCCCTGATACTAAACTTGACAAAATAACTATGTGTGCTAATATATTCATGTTCGCATATCGTTAGCGTCCGTTGGCGCATACGGCGAACACTGCCGCGGGCGCGTCCGCCCCTCCCCAAGAAGCCTTATCCACTACTAAGTGCGTGAAAGGTTAGGACGCGCCCAGCGGCACCTTCGACCCCTGTTCATAACAAGATCACCGGAGGCTCTGCCATGTGCTGGCCGTAGGTACGATATTTCATCCCCTAGTAACCGGTAAGCCCCTTACACTTCTGTAAGGGGCTTTTACATACCACCTTCTTTTAATCTGATAACGGCCGTCGATCACAACTGAAAACCTCGACAATTTCCCTTTTCTATATTATATTGCTCCGACCGTAAGGTAATTAATAGCTTCTAGCGGCACACGTTTAACCCTCTGCATATGGGTATGGCCGGTGTAGAAGGGGCACGAAAATCTTCGATTTTTGTGCCACCTCCCCACCTCGAGCAATGGTTGCAGAGACGCGTGTCGTCGGAATAATAAAAGAATAAAAATGTTTGGATTTGGAAAATCCAGCGACAGCGAAACTGCTGTTGCTACCGGTGTCATGGACAAGTACTTGGCCGAAACACCAGTTGCTCCTCAAGATGGAGAGATCGTATCAGGTGTCGTATCAGCTATCGGACGCGCTCGCGTGTATATCGATATCGCACCTTTTGGTACTGGCCTTATCTATGGTCGTGAGTACATGAACGCGCGCGATATCCTGCGTAAGGTCAACATCGGTGACAACATCGACGCCAAGGTGGTAACCACCGATAATGAAGATGGTTACATCGAACTATCACTTAAGGAAGCTCGCCAAGCGCTTATTTGGGCTGATGCAGAAGCAACAGTTAAGAACGGCACCATCCTCAGTCTCGAAGTGAAGGAGGCAAACAAAGGCGGTCTTATACTCGACTGGCAAGGTATCCAAGGCTTCTTACCTGCCTCCCAGCTGTCAGCTGAGAATTATCCTCGTGTCTCAGACGGCGACAAGGAGAAGATCCTCTCGGCGCTCAACGAACTCGTTGGAAAGCACCTCTCCGTGGTAATGATCACTGCTGATCCTAAGGAGCACAAGCTCATCTTCTCTGAGAAGGGTCTGCAAGACAAGGAAGAGAAAGAAGAAAAAGTAAATAAGTACGAAGTTGGTAACGTCATCGAAGGTGAAGTGACCGGCGCTGTAGATTTCGGTGTATTCGTAAAGCTTGAACCAGGTCTTGAAGGTCTTGTACATATCTCTGAGCTTGACTGGGGGCTGGTTGAAGATACTAAGGCGCTCTACAAAGTCGGCGATAAGGTGAACGTAAAGGTGATAGAGGTCAAGGACGACAAGATCTCACTCTCAATCAAGCAACTCAAAGAAAACCCATGGGTTGAAGCTGGTAAGAAATACAAAAAAGATCAAGTGGTTGACGGCGTGGTCATCAAGTACAACAAACACGGTGCGCTTGCCTCGATCGAGGAAGGTGTTGCTGGTTTGGTACACGTGTCAGAATTTGAGACCGAAGAGAAGCTCAAGGCAGCTCTCTCGCTCGGTAATGTCTACAAGTTCAAGATCACTCTCTTTGAACCGACCGAGCAGAAGATGACGCTTTCATTTAAGGATGCAAACAGCTAGTCATTAGTGCGAATAAATGGCGCGAAAAAGCCGGGCAGATGCCCGGCTTTTTCGCGCCCACAACCCCATCCACATTGACAAATCACTAAAAATGGTATATGATTTTAATAGTTTTAAAAACCTATGGAGAACCGCCATGAGACAGGTGGCACGAGATGAGAGAGGCAGCTTCAGCCTGCCGATGTCGCTGGTATGGGTGCTTGGCATCGCCACACCAATCTTCATTTACTTGTCAATATTCACTGACAAGAATTTGTGGCTCTGGGCACTTGCGGCATCTATCGGCATGATTCTGATGTTCGGGTTCGAGGTCTTTCGCCAGAAACGGCCGGAGGGACCGCAGCAATAGGTCAACCACCCCACGATCGACAGATCGTGGGGTTTTATTTATAACTCATAATTTTATTGCCCAATCAGACCGAACTATCGGAGGGCCAGTGACTCGAATCCCAGCGCGCGAAGTGCGCGGGGACTCTTTAGTTATACTGATTCATGGCAACAGCAACGCCGTCAGAGATCACTGTCTCGATCGCGTGTTGCACCTGCTGAAAGACTTCGGGCAGCTGTTTCACTTCGCTCTTCGTGAAAGGTTTGAGTACGAAGCGCTCGAGCGGCCCGCCTCCGGCGGGCCGCTTCGTCTTCCCTGTCCAAAAACTCTTCGGTGCAATTCCCACTCGCACCCGCACAAACTCCTTTGAACCCAGCTTTTGGATGATTGACGCGACACCATTATTACCGCCAGCCCCCTTCCCTTGCCCGATCTTTATTTCCCCAAACGGAAGGTCGATGTCATCATGTACCACAATGAGTTGCTCGGTTTCTTCTTTTGGCACCAACTTCACCACCGCGCTACCGGAATTATTCATAAACGTAGTCGGATAGAGCACTGTCACCTCACTCCCCACCACCATTCCTTCGGTCAACCTACCTGAGAGGCCACCAGACTCGACCAAGCCTGGCAACTGCCATGCAGTAAGACAATGATCAATCGCAAGCCAACCTACGTTATGGCGAGTATCTTGGTATTTTTCACCTGGGTTACCGAGAGCGACGATGTAAAACATGCACACCATTGTACACGAAATGCACCGGTTGACCGAAGGTCAACCGGTGCATTTTTGAAAAGTTTGTGTGCCCCACTTTTTTTTCGTATACTAGTGTCTAACGTAGTAACTTTATGTCAGCTTTCTCACACCAAGAACCTTCTTCTCTCTCTACTCACGATGAGAATACGCTTGACACACCAAAAGAACACCCGCTCACTGAGATCGTCCGCTTCT
Organism: Candidatus Nomurabacteria bacterium; assembly: GCA_020632135.1. GTDB lineage: Bacteria > Patescibacteriota > Minisyncoccia > Phycocordibacterales > UBA918 > OLB19. The sequence goes on from JACKGC010000001.1 coordinate 24,248, forward strand.
CCATCATTGCGATCCTGATCGTTATCCCGATCCGCATGTTCATCGCTCAGCCGTTTATTGTCTCGGGCGCGTCAATGGAAAACACCTTCCACAACGGTCAGTATCTCATCGTCGATCAAGTGAGCTATTACTTCAATTCGCCCGACCGTGGTGATGTTGTCATCTTCCGCTACCCGAAAGACCCTTCCAAGTTCTTCATTAAGCGCGTTATTGGTGTACCTGGCGACACTGTAACCATTGAAAATAGTATTGTCACCGTCACTAATGCTGAGCATCCTGATGGTTTTGTGCTCGACGAGCCTTACATCAGGTCCATGGCACCTGAACCCAAACTGACTGAGACTCTCGGCGAGCGAGAGTACTTCGTGATGGGCGATAATCGAGACCAAAGCTCCGACTCCCGAAGCTGGGGTGTCTTACAAGAAGAACGGATCGTCGGACGCGCTCTGATCAGGCTCTTTCCGCCTGGTGAACTCGATTATCTACCTGGCGCCGTCACGATCACCGAGGAGCTACTTACACCCAAGACCTACTTACAATAAGTCACTACAACGTATGCCACCTACACCAACAGAATTTCTCAAAGTCGCAAATCACACAGCTGAACATTTCGGCTTTCAGACACTCGACCAGCTGCGCAAGGCTCCTGAGTGCAAACACTGTGACAAGGTGATGCCACACACAGTCACCGCGAGTAACAAGCGCGTTGACGCCCACCAAGGTCTCTTAAGTTCTGCCATCGCCACATACTGCGATGAAAAGCTCCATGCACTTGAGCGCCCAGTCCTCCTCTACTCCTTTGAGCAAGTACCGCGCACTGGTGAGACTGCAGTCACCTTTCATATATTCAATGTCGAACGTAGTATCGCAGAGGCAATTTTGATCCACGCTACGCGCGCACTTGTGAGCGATCTGGGCTTCACCGATCATACCGTCCGCATTAACTCCCTCGGCGACACCGACTCGCTCACTCGCTACAGTCGTGAACTAGCCAATTTCCTCAAAAAACGTCTCGATACGATGCCACCAGCCGCGCGTGAACTGATGAAGGATCATCCACTCTCAGCCCTGACCAACTTGGTTGAACAAAACCACGAACTCGCCTACCGCAGTCCGAACCCACTCGAATACCTCAGCGACCCGAGCCGCAAGCACTTCCGTGAGATCATCGAATACCTCGACATGAGTGAAACACCCTATGAGATCGACCCGAAGATGCTCGGTCACCACGAGTGCTACTCCGATGCCATCTTCTCACTCGACATCCAAACTGAAGACCCAACACTGCACGCACCCATTACTGCGCGCGGTGGACGTTTCGATGAGTTTGTCTACCGCACCACCCGTACTCGCACACCAGCTGTGGGTGCAGTAGTCATACTCAAAGACAGCAAAGCCCCTGCTCGCGCACCACGTCCCAAGCTCCAACACCCTTCAGTTTATGTAGTGCAGCTGGGCTTTGGCCCCAAGATCAAGAGCCTACTCCTGATCGACTCTCTGCGCCGCGCAGGTATCCCCGTATTTCATAATCTCGCGAGCGACTCACTCTCGACACAACTTCGCGAAGCTGAGTCGCGCGGCGTTAAGTACACACTTATCATTGGCCAAAAGGAATTCGTTGAGAATACCGTCATCTTCCGCGACATGAGCCTTCGCAACCAGGAGTATATCGACCAAGACACACTCATTCGCCGACTCAAGCGTGTAGCCGCAGTGGCCAGCTAAAACGCTTGCACGCGGTGCAGGAAGGTGGTATGCTCATGGCCACTATGGCAACCAACGTTGAAGTAGAAAAGAACAATAACGAAAGTAGTGCAAACGTGATTCGCCGTTTCACCAAGCGTGTACAAGGCGCCGGCATCGTACCAAAGGTACGTGGTGGTCGCTATTTTACTCGCACCAAGAGTCGTAACGTGCAGCGCACCGCTAAGCTGAAGAAGCTTCTCAAGCGCGAAAATTACGAAAAGCTCGTGAAGCTCGGTAAGGTTCAGGAGTTCCGCGGCCGTCGTCGCTAAGTGCTACACATCGAAAAAAACAGTCGGTACACAATACCCGGCTGTTTTTCGTTCTTAAGCATGTATAATGGCAATTACCAAATGGATACATTTACCATCAACAGCACCGTGCAGAAGTACTCCTCCCAACCCTCATATCGGGTAATAAAAGAGCGTATCTTGTATGCCCAACACACCCTTTCACGCATGTTCAACGGTACAACACCCGCCCCGAAGCTAGGCCAAGCATACCGGAATAATTCATACACCCCGGACATCCTCTCCTTTCTCCTTGAGGAACACACTGGTGAAGTGTTCACGTACCCGGAAGTGGCTAAGAAAGAAGTTATAAAATTCGATCTCTCAGAGACCGGCCACAGCGCCTTTCCTTTTATCCACGGGTGCCTCCATTTGAAAGGGCCTGGTCATGGCGATACAATGGATAGATTGGAGCGCAAGTACCTTAAGGCGTTTAAGATTACGTAGTCATGGCAGAGCATATTATCACCGGTATCGACGTCGGCACCTACCACGTAAAGGTGGCGGTTGCGCGCATGCCGCAAAAAGGCAGCTCCGCCAAGCCAGAGATCATCGGCACCGGCCTATCAGAGAGCCGGGGGCTTAAGAGCGGCTACATCATCCACGAAGCCGATGTAGCACGTAGTATTAAGAGCGCCATCGCCCAAGCCGAGAAAAATGCCGGCATGGCCATCAAGCGCGCGCATATTGGTATTGGTAGTATCGGACTGGAAGAGATCTATTCACATGGCGAGATCATTCCGTCACGAGCTGACTCAGAGATCACCAGTAGCGACCTGGAGAAAGTGATGCAAGATAGTGAAGAACGCGTGTTAGACCACATTCCGAACCGCCGAATCCTGCATAGCATCCCTCTTCGATACATGATCGATGGCACCGAAGTGCTCGGCCGGGCACAAGGACTCAAGGGGACTAAGCTTGAGGTCGATAGCCTTTTCATTACTACCTACGAGCAGCACGTCAACGACCTCATCAGCACCATCGAAAAACTTGGTGTGTACGTTGAGGATGTCATCGCCTCACCACTTGCCGCAAGCTTTGTAATGCTCTCAAAAGCACAAAAGCGTGCTGGCTGTGTGTTGACCAACATCGGTGCCGAAACCACTTCAATCGTGGTGTTTGAGGACTCTACTCCCCTCTCCCTCAAGATCTTTCCAACTGGCTCAAGCGACATTACCAACGACATCGCACTCGGCCTGCGTGTACCACTAGAAGATGCCGAGAAGATCAAGCGCGGTGCCATGACCAGTGCCACTTACTCAAAGAAGCGACTCGACGAGATCATCAGGGAGCGTTTACAATCGATCTTCACACTCATCGATGCACATCTGCAAAAGATAAAACGTGACGGACTCCTTCCTGCTGGCGCAATTCTTACGGGCGGCGGCGCTAATGTTGCGGGTGTGGTTGAGGTCGCAAAGTCCGCACTCGAACTGCCTGCCCGTCTCGCCACCCTGGAGATGGGCAAGAGCACCAAGGTCCGCGATGCTTCCTGGGCAGTCGCGTATGGCCTGTGTATGTGGGGCGCAAGCGACACGGAAGAAACTTCGGCTATTGGCATGGTCAAACACACGCGTCGCAATATTCTCTCGTGGTTGAGCCAGTTTTTGCCGTAGTATTTTAACTACTGTCAATTACACGATTCTCGCTTCTGTCAATATAGTGACAGGATTTTTTTACCCATGTATTATATGTCAGTTACTCAAGTACTCGTACTCAGGGGTGGGTGCGTGAACTAAACGATAAGAAGCATTTATTATGGAACAGATACGATCAGACGTGGAGTCATTTGCACGGATCCGAGTGGTTGGTGTTGGTGGTTCTGGTAAGAACGCGGTGAACCACATGGTCTCTTCAAAGGTGAAGGGGGTGGAATTTATTGCCATCAACAGTGACGCGCAAGACCTGCACCACTCACTCGCAAAACGAAAGATCCACATTGGTAAGAACCTTACCCGCGGCCTCGGCGCTGGCGGTAACCCTGACATGGGCCGACGCGCTGCAGAAGAAACTCGAGAAGAGATCGCGAACGCGATCAAAGGATCCGACATGATCTTCATCACTGGTGGTATGGGTGGTGGCACCGGTACTGGCTCAGCACCAGTCGTGGCTAAGATCGCTCGCGAGAGCGGCGCCCTCACAGTGGGAGTCGTCACCAAGCCATTTCTCTTTGAGGGTCAGGAGCGCATGCGCTTAGCTTTACAAGGCATTGAAGAGTTGAAGCAAGAAGTAGATGCACTCATTACCATTCCTAACGACCGCCTGCTCGCGATCGTCGATAAGGAAACCACGGTGAGCAGCGCCTTTGAGCAATGTGACAATATTCTCCGCCAGGCAGTTGAAGGTATTTCTGATCTCATCACCATGCCCGGTATAATCAACGTTGACTTCGCCGACATTCGAAGCGTTATGGAGAATGCTGGATCTGCTCTGATGGGCGTGGGTATCTCTTCTGGAGAAAAGCGTGCTGAAGAAGCGGCCCAAGCTGCTATCAATTCACCACTACTTGAAGTGTCTATCACTGGTGCGAAGGGTGTACTCTTTGCGATTGCGGGAGGCGACGACCTCGGTATGCTCGAGATCCAAGATGCAGCACGTGTGATTACTGAATCAATCGACCCACAAGCGCGTGTGATCTTTGGTGCAATCCGTGACGAAAAGCTGAAGAAGAACGAACTCAAGGTCACAGTGATCGCCACCGGTTTCCCTGAAGAATCAGGCCATGGCAGCAACTACAGCATTGCGCGCCGCGCACCGGTGGCCGCAGAGACGCGTGAGCGCGAAGTGGAAGAAGACAAAGAGCCAGTGCGTGGCAAGATCTTCAATTCCCTACCAAAAAAACCTGAAGTAACGAAGCCAACTGAACCAATAAAGCCCACCCCAACCGAGCCGCCCAAGCGCGACCCGAAGCCAATCGATGCTGCTGACGACACCGACGATGATGACTGGGGCGCGGTTCCTGCATTCTTGCGTCGGAGTAAGCTGAAGTAAGCCACTTGCGCTGTTCGCAAGTATGCGGAACCGCGAAGCGCAACAATGTGAGGAGCGGCTTTAGCCCGCCGCGACGAACCAGCGAGCTGGGGTCGCGAACACTTAGTAGATTTAAGCGAAGCGAAGGATATACTTAGTGATTCGTGACCGGTTCCTGCATTCTTGCGTCGGAGTAAGTTGAAATAATAGGCTCCGTTGTTGAATTATCGATAATAAATGGCCGGCGTCAAAGGCGCCGGCCATTTATTCTGCACGGCCCACCTGGGTATCTCGTATACTTCATGGTATCCTACGGGCACTATTTGTTTTAAGTTCAGAATGTAAATCCGTATGTACGATCTTTTGATCATTGGTGGTGGACCAGCTGGCACCTCAGCTGGCGTTTACGCCTCACGCAAACAACTCAAGACCCTCTTTGTCACCAAGGAATGGGGCGGCCAGAGCACAGTCTCAACCGACATCCAAAACTGGATCGGCACCCCATCGATCAGCGGTAACGACCTCGCGAAAAGTTTGCGTTCTCACTTAGAAACGTACGCAGGCAATCATGTCACCATCATCGGTGACCAGATCGTCACTAGCCTGACTAAGCTCGATGAGGGCTATGAGGCGACTCTTTCCGATGGGTCAACCCATGTTGCTAAGGCCATTCTGATCTGTGCCGGCTCACAACGACGCAAACTTGACGTACCCGGCGCTGACAGGTTCGAACACAAAGGCCTCACTTACTGCGCTAGCTGTGATGGCCCGGTCTTTGCCGGCCAGGATGTTGCAGTGATCGGCGGCGGTAACGCTGGCTTCGAGACCGCTGCGCAGCTCCTTGCATATTGTAAGAGTGTGACACTGCTGCAATACGGTGATGCATACAAAGCAGATCCAGTAACTGTTGAAAGGGTGCTTGCACACGAGAACATGACCGGCATCCTCAACGCAGAAACAAAATCAGTCGAGGGTGAGAATTTTGTATCCGGCCTTGCCTACAAAGACATGTCCACCGAGGAAATCAAGACCATTCCCGTCACTGGGGTTTTTGTTGAGATCGGTATGATGCCAAACACTGACTTTGCTGCTAACATCGTAGAACGTGATGACTATCGTCGTGTGGTCATCGACCCTTGGACCCAAAAGACCTCCGCTGAAAATATTTGGGCGGCTGGCGATTGCACCAACGTGCGTTACCACCAAAACAACATCGCTTCAGGCGATGCTGTACGAGCCCTAGAAGATATCTACGTAACCTTGAAGGCTAAATAGACTCCATGAAGATCAAAAAGCCGGCAGCGAAGCTGCCGGCTTTTTACTTTGCCACACACTAAAAATGTGGGTGCACTCAAGACATACACCAAATCCTGTATCCAGACAACGAGAAAGCGCCCCCTCCAGGGCGCTTTCTCTTGTACAACGTAGAGCTTCGGCTTGCGGGCTTTGCTCGTAGCCTCGAGCGTAAGTATAAAGATACTTCACCACCCCGCAAACCTATGTATAGTTTCTCATCGCAGCAAAATATGTCAATACTACACGAAAAACCCTTATTCAAGGGGTTTCTGTGTATAACTTGTGTATAAGTGTGTATATAACTGTGAGTAAAACTGGGTGTAAAAGTGGCGTTTTCATCGCTTGACAAAAGTCAGTACAGGTTTAGCATTAAAGAGTCGTATAGCGAACCGTCACCCGACTGCACGAAGTAGCTACCGGAATCTCACGATTCATCATACGCCATGAGCAGAGTCACAACGTTGAGCGAATTATCAGCGTTAATACGCAAAACTGCGCAATGCCTATGATTCGTTTCTACTCACTTTTCGTCACTGATGACGATCTATTAGCAAGTCCATATGTTCGACGTTTCAATGTCTTCCACGATCTCACCCTCCATCGTGGCGTCACTGAGACAGTGAACTTCCTCTTGCAAGCTCCGCTCACTCCCGAGCAGTATGACAAACTTAATATCATCTTTGATCCGCACGCACTCACTGTGCAGAAGGTTGAGATGAAGTCATACAAGCATCAAAGCTTACTCACAGTAACTTTGATCCCGAAGGAGCTCGGCTCTCTGCGGATCGGCTTCGCCTTTCCACAGACCGAATACCTTCATCGCGACCGCATGAAGAAGATCCCGTCGCCACTCACGGCTGTTTCATGTAAGCAGCTCACTGAAGCTGCAGAAGCACCGAAACAACCTGCACCACAGCAACACGTTATGGCGTGATCAGGTACAAGCCGGTCTCATCATCATAGCGACGCTCCAAAGCTGTATCGCATACGGTCAGTATCACTTCCAGCGTGACCGCAACACGCATTTCTTCAACATGCCCACCAAACGCTTCATTGTCTTCATTGGTGAAGACAGCGTGAAGATGAATAAATGGTTCACCTTCCTTAAGCATTATGTTGCCAGTGGCACTGACCACTTCAAAAACGCCCTCGGGGTAGTTTTTGAATTTGTATGTCCGAGTTTGGAGATCATAGTACCCACATGTAATCTGCTCAACTGCCCCAATAGCATTGAACGAGGCGTTGCTGATCCCCATTTCTTTTGCGTACGCAGTGAGCGCTTCAATGACTCGTTGACCACGTTTTAAGACTACAATTTCTGTACGCGATGTCGTGCGTGCCCCCATATCTTCCTTAGAGCGCAAAGAATGTTCCAACAATATACGCCAGCACTGCGGCTGTACCACCCACCAACACCACCTCAACGAGCGATGAAGCTAACCGACCCCCGATCACTCGCCACTTCAACAGACCAAGGAGGATGAGTGCAATAAACGTACCAATACAAGAATAGATGAACGTAGTCGCCGCATCGCCGCTTTGTTCTACGATGAATGGCAATAGCGGGATGGACCCGAACACAATAAATGAGGAGAAGGTGGCTAGGCCAGTAAGCACCTCATTATCGCCCCGCGGGTCTGAGAGTTCTCGTTTGTGATGCATCATAAAATCAAGCCAGTACTCTTCGTTGCTGCGATACGTATCAGCCAGCTTGGCAGCATCTTCAGACGAGAAACCCTTCTCTTCCAAGATACGGATCGTTTCAACCCGCTCATTGGCTGGGTTGGCGGTCAGACCTACACGCTCATTTTCACGATGGACTAAATACAAGTCCTTGTCGGACCGCACTGACAGAAAGTTACCCAGACCCATTGACGCAGCATCAGCAAAAAGATTCGCTAAGCCAAAGAGCAGCACAATCAAAAACGTGAACTGGGTGGTGTCGTCACTTGAAAGCGCGGCGCCAGCAAAACCAGCCACCACCGCAAAGGTAGTGACAATGCCGTCGATCCCACCGTAAATTACTTCCTTAAAATAGTCCTTGAAGGCTCCAGTGAGCCGAATAGCGATACCATACATATGCTGCCATAATATCACAATTACCCCCGACAGTGGCCACGCAGCCCTAGATTTTTTTGCATAATTTGCTATGATGTGGCGCACGTTTTCGCTTGTGGCGAGCACCGAGAGACTCGGGGCCGGACTCGCGAAGCGAGTCCGGCCCCATCGTCTAACGGCTAGGACGCCAGGTTTTCATTCTGGAAATCGGAGTTCGATTCTCCGTGGGGTCACCAACGAAGATTTATCACGTTTATACTCCTCAGATAGTGAGTAAATAGGCGACAAAACAGCGGTTCCAAAACCGTTGTTTTGTGTATAAGGAATACTGCCCTCGAAAATAAAATTTTGGAACCGTAGCCTTTTTTCAGGCTGTTTTACCAATCGCTTCCAAGTATCAGGAGTATCAATAATGAAACTTATGCAGTAATCAAGAGCGGCTTCAAAGTCTAATTCGCCACCCCGCACTTCAATCAAGTTACTTTGAGCGGCATATAGCTGTCGTTCCACTTCTCGTTTTCGTTCTAAGAAGTCAGTCTTGGTATAGATACCCTCTTCAAAATTGTTAAAGATGGCTTTCTTTTTCTCATACAGGCTAGCGACCTGCTGTCTAACCGTCTCGTTTTGTTTTTCAGCATTGGTGTTATCTTCTCGATAAATTTCCATACACGCCTCTTTGAAAGCGTTGGCAAATTCAAAGGTAGGATTTATCTCCTCTAGAAAAGAGACAAATGATTCTTCAAGGTCTTTCTTTTTGATTGATTTAGCGTGCGGACAACCTTGTTTGTGATGATGATAATAACCGTGCTTCTTGCCACCACGTCCAGTCGAAAAGCTACCTGTTAATGGATCATCACACCACTCGCAAGAAACCAGTCTGCGAAGTGGAAAATTAGGATTCTTTTCTTGTTTCTTTGTTCCCTTATGTGACCGTCCGGCACCTTGGCATTTATAAAATAGTGACTCAGTGACAATAGGTTCATGTTGTCCTTTGACTTCGATGCCCCATTCATCCTTTTTCACGATACCAGCATACAGAGGGTTATGGATCATTTTTTGAATAGTTTGAAACTCAATCTTTTTGCCAGATTTTGAGCGTAGACCTTTTTCAAATAAGAGAGTGGCTAGAGTTTTGTATGTATGAGTCCCTTTCACATACTCATTGAAAGCGAGGCGGACATACTGAGCGTCGTTATCAGGCACCATAACGCCGCCTTTTTCTAGACGTTGATAACCTGTAGGAGCCGGCCAGACCCAGATTCCTTGCTTAAGGCGTTCTCGCATACCAGTCGAGCTACGTTCAGAGCGGATACTGTTATCAAATTCAGCTGAAGCAGACAATGTGCCCATTAAGAATTTTCCGATTGGTGATTCATCAACCGGTTCAGTAGCAGAGCGAATAGTGACACCATATTTATTAAGACTGTTTTGAACAGCGAAGTGATCGGTCTGACTACGAGAAAAGCGGTCTAATTTATATACTATGAAAAAATCAATCTGGTTTTTCTTTTGACCACAAAATGAAATTGCTTTAAGAAACTGAGGACGATCGGCAGTTTTAGCAGATTCGCCTCGATCAACAAACACATCAGCAACTTCTATACCTTCACGTTCGGCATATTCACGACAAATCCGCTCCTGTGATTCAAGACTAGTTCCATCCACCTGTTCGAGCGAAGACACGCGACAATAGATAATCCCTCGCTTTCCTGTCATATCAGTATCATACATAGCTATTTTTCATCGTCCACTTCCGCTGACCCCACGGCGAATTTGGAATCACGGTCTTCTTTATAAGAATCGTATGCAAGGTGCGCCACTTCATAGATTTTTTCACGAATAAGAGCCACTTCTTCATCAGAAGCATTAGCGAGTTTAGGTTCTATTTCTCTAAGATGCTTAAGGCTCATCATGGTTAATCTTGTATTTGCGATAGGTGGCACGACCAAACCACTTTGTGTTGTATTCGCGTGAGACTTCAGGCTCAGAATCAACCCCTAATTCAAAGAGAATGCGATCGGCACTGAAGTTCCCCGTAAACACTTCAGGACGAATGATATTGCGAGAAGCGGTGTATGCTTTTTGATTCTTGAGACGCGGGTCTTCATAGGCTTTGGTTAGATATTTAGCTAGGTACCCAGCCAACGCCCCTGCTCCATCTGTTCTTTTGAGATCGACAAAACCATGGCTCCAGATTTGTGCCACGGTACGATTTTCCCTCTCCAGAAGAAAAAGTTCTTCGGGTAACCCCCAGAGGAAAGCGTGGAAATGTACGGCGCCACGTTCTTGAAATTCTGGGACGCATAGGTACTTAAAGTCATGCCCGAACTTGCGTCTGAGAGATTGCGCAAAAGCTGAGTAGTGTTTATACGCCGCACTAAGGTCGGTGAAATTGCTCCCGTAGGTAAGTGTAGCCAGTAGAGGTGGTGCAGATCCTCTCCCGAGGTTAGCTGAAACAAGCCTTCGGAAAGCCATGCTAGCGCGCCACGCGTTATCGGATCGGCGCCCCACTTTTTCTTCACTGTCCCCGGTCTGAAGTGAATCCTCTCTGCTAGTTCCCAAATTATCATTGCTAATAGCTGACGACCGCCGGCCTGCGCGTCCGTCATGGTTTCGTATAAGATCATGTTCGTATTCATTTATTTCGACATAATCGCCGTATGTAGTTACTTTGATGTATGACATTTAATTTAAGTTGTTAATTAGTTAAGTGAGGGATTAATCAAGTCCCCCTCCGGGGTCCATCCCTGCCCCGCGAAACCGCTGGTGCAGGGACTGGAACCCCGTTTTGAAGCACAAGAAAAGCCCGCTGTTATGCGGGCACAAAAAACTCCTTAAACTATTTTAAAGCTTAAGGATTCTAGACTTCTTTTATCCTTTTTAGCTCTCAGTTAGCTTTTTTATATTTAAGCTTGCTTTAGAGCTTGTGCTTTAAAACTCTTGTTTAGCTGAAAAAGTTACGGGACAAAAGAAAAGAAGTATGTTGTAAAGAAGAAAATTATAAATCATGTTGTATTTTAAATAGGAAATGAAAAAGTTGATTACAAAAGCAGATGTTCTAATGTTTGTCATTGGACTACTTCTGGGAGCCATTATCTCAGGTATTTTTTTCGCACCTGAAAAAACACAAGTTATATTAAGTAGTTTTCAAGCTATGGCAGTAACTTTAGTAACTATTTTTACGGCTTGGTGGACATCTAAAACGTTCGGTCATGAACTTAGATCAAGGGAAGCAAAAGAAATTCTAGGCGTGCTGCTTTCCATGAGAAATTGTGTTAACGAAATTACAAACCCCATTGCCTCTATGCCAATTATTGGCAAAGAAGCAACTATGGATAATTTTATGGAGAAATGGGAAGAAAACAAGGAAAAGGTCAGTGAAGAGGCTTGGTATAGATATCTGGGCCACAAAGGAGTATTAAAGGAAATAACTGAAAAGTCTGTTGCACTAAAACCATTTACACGTATGCAACTACTTATGATTGGTGACTTCAAAGATGACATGAAAAATATTAAAGAAGACAATGGCCAAAAACTGACGAAGGACATAATTGCCTTGCAAGCAAAGATTGCTAGAGAGGCACACTTTGATGTTGGCATAGAGGTTACAAGAATCAGGAACAAATTGGGTCTTTGGTTTTCTTAGCCGCCCTTACCCCGCCCTTCACACCGCTCACAAGCTCGCGGCGCGAAGCTCCGCAGGCGGGCGCGACTAGTGCGGGCGGCTTTAGTCAAGTGCAACTGCTGCGTCGACAAAAAATGTATATATGATAAAATCACAGGCAATGCATCAAACAACTAACAAAAACAAGGTCGTAAGCCAACCAAAGCAAGAAAAATTGATAGGACAAGAGGAAAAGTTACCAATTAATGATTTTGTTGTTGGTAATGCAGTAGAGGTAATGAAAAGTTTCCCTGAAGGATCTATAGACCTTGTTGTGACATCACCGCCGTACGATGAATTAAGAGATTACAAGGGTTATCATTTTGATTTTGAAGGGATGGCAAAAAGCCTTTACGCAGTCATGAAAAAAGGTGGGGTTGTTATTTGGGTTGTTGGAGACAAAATTAAAAATGGTAACAAAAGCTTAACCAGCTTTAAGCAAGCACTGCTTTTTCAACAGGTCGGATTCAATGTGCATGATGTGATGATATACAAGAAAAAGAACACACCATTTATGCGATCAAACGCATACACAAATTGTTATGAGTTCATGTTTGTTTTCACAAAGTCATCACCAAAAACCTTTAATCCATTAAAAACAAAAACTGTAAGACAAGGTATTGAGCCACTTCCACATAACAAAGGAGCAGATGGTGTAAATAAAAAAATTAAGAAAGAGCTCAAGCCAGAAAAAACTTTAACAAATATATGGGAATATGCGGTTGGACTACATGGATCAACCAGCGATAGAATTGCTTTTGAACACCCCGCAATCTTCCCAGAGAAACTTGCTGAAGACCATATACTCTCGTGGTCGGAAGAAGGAGATGTTGTATTTGACCCAATGTGTGGATCGGGAACAACATGTAAGATGGCTATGTTGAACAATAGAAACTACATTGGCTGTGATATTTCTGAAGAATACGTTGAAATAGCTAAAAAACGTCTACACGAGCACAAAGACTAGCTTCCACTAATAAATCTAATTGCTCTGTTAAGGATTCCGACATCATCCTTAAATCTACCCAGACCTGTATTACAACTATCACAAACCCAACCTCTAATCTCACCATTTTTATGATCATGTTCTAAAACGACCTTACTGGTTACACCAGCAATGGTTCTTTTACCACAAATAGGACATTCGAAAGGAACTCGGTTTGGTTTTGTTTTTTGCCACTCTTTCCAATCAGACTTATCCATCTTCTTTCCGTCTATATGTTTTCGACAGTAAGAACATGAGGGTCTCCTTACGACCCTATTATTAACACCAGTCTGATTTGGTTCAAAATCGCTTGTATTTTTAAGCTTGTGGCAAACATTGCAAATCTTCTTTGAAAACCCATCTCCTGTTTTGGTTTCATCAAATATCTCTACCGATGAACATGGGACAACAATATCCTTCCAGGCAGTAATAAAAAAGACTGTACAGCTATCGCCATCTGAACTCTTTAATAATCCGACGTCATGAACCCCTACAAACTCTCCGTTTGAAGTAGATATATCATGTTTTGCATATAAAAAATCTTCATCACCATTCATGTAATGATTCTACCATCTTATTAAAAATTTACTGTGTGTACTTGTTTAACAATACGGTTCCAAATCGCTCCCCGTAGGATCACACTACTTGCTTTTTGTACAAAAGCGTGCTTTTATCCTACTGGCTGAAAATCAGAGTGTTTCTGATTAGCACTTTTACAGGAGACAGTTCATTGTGGACAAAGCAAATCTGCGAAACCCGCACGAGCCCGACGGCTTCAAAACCTCCAGTATTACCCGCAAAGGTGCCATCAAAGTCTGTGTGGCCGTCAAGATCGGCGACGACTCAGTCGAGGTTCGCGACACCAAGGGCGTGAACAGTCCGACACTGTCCTTCACCCATCCGGAGTGGGAGGCCTTCATCGGCGGCGTGAAGCTCGGGGAGTTCGACCTCTCCGCCAAGGCAACCAAGGCCGCATAACCTAGCGGTTCGTCATCCTCTCTAGTGGAGAATCTGAAATATGATTCTCCACTTTTTTGTATATAATTCAACCATGAAACTTTATTTAATCCCGGCGTATCAAGAAACAATTCGTAATCAAGGATATCGTCGTATCATCACTGCAGCAGAAAAAGCTGGCTACGGGGTTGAGATTTTGAATTTACAGATTCAAAACCGGAAATTTAATGAGGTGATTGCTGAGGGAATTGAAATGATCAACCGGAGCACTAGTGAGCCAAAAGCAATTCTAGGCTTTTCAACGGGAGCGCTAATCGCTTATCAAATTGCCACTAAAATTAGGTTTGAGAAAGCCTTTTTTTGTTCCCTGTCTCCTCTGCTAGAGGATGACATCCCTAAAACTATCACTCCATACGTTAGGTACTTTGGTAAAGAAACCGTCCTAGATCTCAAGAAACAAAAATATGGGACTTCATTAGCAAATGAAACCTTCTTTTTTACCGGCGATCATGAGGGTAGAAAGCTGATTAGCAGAACAAAAACACTGGCAGTAAAAAATGATGGGAATTTAATTGTAATTAAAGACAACGACCACGAGCTGAACAGAGATTACACTAAAGAGATATCACTAAAGTTGTAAATGGGTGTTATAACCCGGTTCCAAAACGTACTACTTAGGGTCCCATAGATTCAAAAAGCCTGGGACACGAAGTGTCCCAGGCTTTTTGTTACATGCTGACTATTCGGGTTGTTTGTCATTACCTTGAATCATAATAGACCTCCTTTGTAACCACATCTACCACCCAAAATCGCTCAATAGGGTCGCAGTATGCAATAACACCCTTAGCGTCAGTGTACGCTTCTACAGTATCGCCAGCAAAGTTTGAAGTGCCTGAACCGTAATAGCCACTTAGCTTAAGCAAAGCGCCCGACAAAGGATATCCTTCGGTATCCTCTGTAATCACTTCCGTACAACCCTCATCGTCTATCTCTCCAAATCGAACAACATACTCCCGGGGTGCTTGAAATTTTCCAAAGTAACTATCTTCCACTGCTCCAATCTTAGCAACTATTTCATAATTGTACTTCTTGCTTTCAGACAAAGCGTTGATGATAACAAAATGCTCAGTGGAATCTGAATTATTAGAATTGAATACTTCTTTCTCATCTAGAATCAAACGGGAATCAGACGCCAGGGTTGTCTCCCAATCTATGCGAATGAGGTTTTCTTCTTCATCAATAACGTGCTCAACATTGATTACCTTTAAATCTGTATTCTCTGTCACTAACGTGTCGGGCTCATTTTGTGCCTCATTGGCAGCCGCTACTTCTGGCTGAGTACTGACTGGTGCCTGGGGCACATACACTACTCTCTCTTGCACGACCGTCTCTACTTTAGGTGCAGATGCAACAACAGAATTTTCTACAAGACTCACGGACACATCCGCTTCAGAATCGCGTCCATCAAGAGTATCGCTTTGCTTCATCGCCTCTAACTCTGCTTCCAAACGGTCGATCTTTTCATTTCTCTCAAACTCGAGCTGTGTCAACAACTGATGATTCTCCGAACTGATCTGATTGTATTTGTAAACGCCATATCCGGCTCCACCAATCACAAAGACCGACACAATAACTGCCGCAACGACCTTCAGTAAAATAGCGTGTCTGCTCATCACCCACACAATACAATTAATTACTTTTTAATCAAGCGTCCAAAACACACACCTGTTTAGTAGTGGTTACTCCACATGCCAT
This sequence comes from Candidatus Nomurabacteria bacterium, assembly GCA_020632135.1. Lineage (GTDB taxonomy): Bacteria > Patescibacteriota > Minisyncoccia > Phycocordibacterales > UBA918 > OLB19. The sequence continues at coordinate 39,966 of JACKGC010000001.1, forward strand.
AACACCATCTCGCAAACCTGCTATACTCTCTCCATGAGATCAGAGTGGCGGGAGCGGTTATTCCTCACTGGCATGTGGTGGCGGATCGGGTATGGCGTGTTACGTATTCTCTTTGGGGTTGCGCTCTTGAAGGTAGTCGGGGCGCCGCTCCTTGATGTGGTCACTTCCCTCCTCAATTACGAACTCACCGAAGACCCGAGCGACATTCTCTACCGTGTCATTTCCAGCATCCTGACAGAACATCCGTTCTATGTCTCGTACTTCCTAGCTGGCTACTTTATCTTCTGGGGCGTCATTGACGTGGTACTTTCATACAACCTCATTAAACACAAAACCTGGGCCTTTCCGGTCAGCATGGTCTTGATCGTGCTCTTCATTCTCTACGGCTCCATTCGCTTCTGCTACACCCACTCGCTCGTACTCCTTAGTGTACTGGTTGTTGACGCGATCATTCTGTGGCTCATTTGGAAGGAGTACGTAAGCTTGAAGGAGGACGCGACACGCACAACCCCCTCGACCAACCTTTCTATCTAAAGTGTATAAACCAGCATGTCCCTAATGAACGGTCTATACTGCAGCCTAATCAATATTGCCTACTATTGTGGGAGCTGTTAGGATACGAGCAGAACTGCACTTCGTACAAGGAGACCTGCCATGACGTCACATACGCGCACCAGCGCATTTCTGATTACTGGTATCTACCTCACCACCTCCCTTTCGCCAGTGATGGCGCGGGATACCATGGAGCACCCCGACGCTTCCTCCTACAACAGTTACACGCAAAGCGAGATGCGTCGCCTTGAGCAGGTCGATCCTCCGATCAGACCAGACCCGGTTGGCAATGCCATCATCGGCGGTGTCGTCGCCGGGACCGTCAAAGGATCGGCTGCGGCGGTCGGAGCGGAAGTAGTAAAGAAAGTCGGTACTGCCATCGGTATCGAACACGGGAAAGACCTGTACAAAGATCGTGATGACTGAATGCTGAAAATGAAACCGCTCAATTTGAGCGGTTTTCTTTTTCACCAGCCAACCTTCGACCAGCGCTGCAGGGTATGTTTGCGAATATACGCTTGCTGGCGCTCACGCATCTCTTGGCGCAGTTTCACTAAGACAGGATACTCATTGAAAAAATTGACCTTCTCATGAGCAATCGTATCGCCCTCGACTGAGCTCGCGAGTACAAAGACCGTGAAGGACTCCGCCAAGTCTTCAAGTGGGTTGGTGGCTGCGTAGGTAGACACAAACGAATTAGGATGCTGGTCATAGTAAGCCTCGATAAATGCCTGTTGTTCGTAATATTCATCAAACGCGCGAGTGTTGCTGGCATATGCGAGCGCATCATCATCCCAAAAGGCTGTAATAAAATCATAGAGGTAGGCGTCTCGATGCAGACACACATACTCCGCAAAAAATGTCCGGCAGCGGGACGGATCGTAGGTTAGATCAGCCTCATCCTCCCCGAGTGAGTGCAAATGCGCGGTTTCGTGAGTAAAGGTATCCATTACATAATAAAGATCAGCTTCATGACGTAGATCGATATCTTCCACGTTGATCGCCACGACCCAGCTCGGTGCCTCTCGCCACCGCGGTGCCACAAAAGCAGCAAGGCTCGACAGCTCACTTTCAAAGAGCCACAATTCTCTCACGTTTTTTAGTGCGAATTCTTCCCCGGCGACTGTGCGAAAGAGTTGCCAGAGTTCAGCATCCTGCCGATCTTTGACACCGCTCATGAGTGATAACTCACCTCCACGCTCCACCTCATACTGTGCGCGGTATGAACCTTCATATCCCAACTCGATCTCAACAGCTGACTGCGTGTGAACGGCGTCAGTCGTTGTGTTCTGCAGTGTAGCCAGCTGCGCCTGTAGCTCGGCGATCAATTTGAGTAATACTGCGATCTGTTGTTCTAGTTCGGCTCTGTGTACTGGATCATCTACTGCGTGAGCTTGGACCGGGCTCACCGCAACAAAAAGCATCCATACCAGACCGATCAATACATAACGATTCATAGCGTCATGATAGCAAGTCGCTCGACATGGTCAATTGCACAGCGAGATATGAGCAATGTGGCAGATCCAGACAAATATGCTACTTTAAGACCATAATGACCATAATATACAATCATGCATAAATTACTTTCTACGATTGGTGCGTTGGCCCTTGTCGTCAGCGTGGCACTCCCAACACCAGCGGCCGCACAGAGTCACACAATGACCAACGCTGAAACACAAGCACTCATCGCCAGCCTCCTTGAGCAGATCGAAGCTCTCACTACCCTGCTAGCACAGAAGCAGGCTGACCAAGCTTTCACCCATACCCTGACACTCGGCTCAACCGATGCCACCACCAATGGTGAAGTAACAAGACTGCAAAAACTCTTAGTCAGCGAGGGCGTCTATGCTTCTGGGATCATCAGTGGTTATTTTGGTAATCTCACCGGCACTGCAGTGATCGCACTAAAAACAAAGTATGGTATATCTCCCGCTACTGCTACTTTTGATCAGAGCGTGTACGATGCGATCCAAGCCACCAAGCAACCAACCACTCCCGTCAGTAGCTCAGATTTCTTTGAAGACATCGTGTCTGCCTACGAAGCAAACTACGGCTACCAAGAACTGCTCGTGGACATGAACACGTTTGACTATACCCCAGACCACGAACTCATTATGAGCACCATCACTGAGACGGTTGGTGACTACGTGGTCGGAGAAGGTCTAGTCGGTGAAATGTATGTTACGGACTTGATCGAAAATGAGCACGGTGCCTTTGGTTTCAGCTCAAACTTTGACGTCATTGGTACGGAAAGTAAGACCAAAGACTATGTCTATACTCGCCTGCTCGACTTCGATGAAGAACATCCATTCTACACGGAAGATGAAATTGAGGCGCTTGAAGACATTCAAAATGACTGGCTGCGCACCGACGTCAGTGAGATCGAGACCATCAACCTCATCTCCTCACTTGAAACCGAACACCTGCATCAGCTGTTTGCTGATGGTACGTATCAGTTTGACTTTGACAGTAAAGCCTTTGATGTTGAGCTTAGTACCGAATTCGACACTGAGGTGTATAGCTACGATGTCGTGATCGATTTCTCTGCCCTAGAGGAATTCTTTGAATCGATCGACGTACTGGATGAACTGGAAGAAAACATTGAGTGGCTGACCGGTTACCGCACCTACCACCAAGCATTACAAAATACATCTGAGCCGAGCCTTGTGTTCTATGTTGCGGACGGACGTATGTTCGGCCTAGAAACCTCATACCGTATTAACTTCATCGACGAAGATGATGACGAAGTGGTCTTTAGCCGAAAGATCACTTGGCTCACAGTGACTGAACTCGCGACTGACTCGGTCAGGATCGCCGCGCCGCGCGAGTACATCAAGGTGAATTAATGTCACGATCACAGAGCGCACTTCCGGTTGGAAGTGCGTTTTGTTTTGTGTCACAAGATTCTGCTACACTACCCTCATGAAACACATCGCGCTGCTACGTGGCATAAACGTGGGCGGTAACAATATCATCAAGATGACTGACTTGCGTGCGTGCGTGGAGGCGGCTGGTTTTATGGATGTATCAACCTATATCCAGAGCGGCAACATTATTTTCACAAACCCGCGCACTAGCACTGCCGCACTAGAAACCACACTCGAACAAACACTCAAAGATGCGTTCGGTTACAACGGAAAAGTAGTGGTGGTGACCGCCGCTGAGCTGGCGCGCATCGTCGCCGATGCGCCGCGCGATTTTGGAAAAAACCCTGAGGCATTTCGGTATGATGTGATCTTTCTCAAACGGCCGCTGACTTCGTCAGCGGCCGCTACAGACATCCCCACCCACCCCGAAGCCGACACTATCTACGCCGGACCCCACGCAGTGTACTTCTCCCGCCGTATTGCCCTTGCTTCCAAGAGTCGACTGTCTAAGATCACCGCGCTGCCCGTGTACCAGTACGTCACCATCCGCAACTGGAACACTACCACTAAGCTCCTGGCGCTTGCACAAGCGGCAGAGGTGTAGTAAGAACAAGAATGGTATAGATCATTTTCATCCCCACAGAGCGAGGTGTTCACAATGAGCGCACAAGCACATGAATTTGCTGACAACCAACCCCTCTACCTCAATGGACCCCAAAACCTAGGTGAGCGGCTGCGGTTTCAGCGGCGACGTCAGCGTCTGACTCAAGAGCAACTGGCCATACTCGCAGGCACCAACCAAGCGGTCATTCAAAAGATCGAGAACGGCAAAAGTCTGCGGCCACGCAAGATCAACGAACTCGCCGCAGCACTTGAGGTCAACGTGGCCTGGTTGCAGTGCGGTATCGGCGACAGCACTCCACTCTCAGACGAGGCAATAGAAGTCGCCAAGTCCTGGATGAAGCTGTATGAGCACGAACGCGCTCAGGTACGCGACTTGCTCCAGCAGCTGGCAAGGTGAACCAGTGGATCAAAAAGGCCTCGACGCTTCGCGTCGAGGCCTTTTTTAATCACAACACCTCTAACCTACCCAGGAAAGACACCCAGCGCATCATTGAAGCGGTTGATGTAGTTGAATAGTCCAATCACCGCGGTGAGCTCTACTAGTTCCTCATCATTGAAGTGTTCTTTGGCAGCAGCCGTCACCGCAGGATCGATCTCATATGCTTTCTCGGTCACCGCTCGAGCAAATGCGATGGCTACCTTTTCACGTTCATCTGCTTCCTCCTCGATCCTTTCGATTGCAGTGTCATCGAGACCAAACTGTCGCAGCTTTGCATTTGCAACGTCGATACAGAACTCACACTTATTGATCTTTGAAACTTCGTTGGCCACCTTCCATTTCAAGACACTCGGCAGCGGCGCATCATCCATGGTCGCTTTAAACATAGCAAAAAAACCGACCAGAATATCATCACAATTAGCCATCACTTGCATCCATTTTGGCACTGGTTTGTCATGGCTGGTAAATTGTTCGTAGAGCTTACGAGCCTCACCAGATAATTCAGTCGCAGCGACTCGAGCGACGATTGGTTCAGACATGATTATGAAATATTACACAGATTAATATTCCTAAGCGTACCATACGAAGGCTACTCAAAACGATAAAAAGGACAGTCGGGTGTTCATGCACAAACATGCCTTGCGCACCACCCACACATCAGGCATAGTGTCAGCAAAATTGTTCTTTACACCAAAGGAGGAAACATGTTTCCTGGTGACATTTGCATCAATGGTGACGCTGCTCACCCGTTGGCGCTAGCGCTCGCTCATATGCACCAGCGCTCATTCCATTTCCATGGCGTTCGCTACAGCAACCTACAGACCTTTCTGCAGGCCATCACGTATCCGCGTGCCAGTGACCAAGCTGCGGTCTCCGGCCTACCAGCCAAGGAAATAAGGCGGCACTTAGCGGCAACCCACCACCTCGAACCACCTTTTAGTTTTTTACTCTTTAAAAACCAGTGGTTCAGACGGCACGGCACAGAGTACCAAGCGCTGCTGCAGCAAGCGTACGACGAACTCTTTGCTCAAGACCTCGAAGTGCGCCACCAGTTCTTACTTTGCGACCCAGCCGAAACAACCATCACGCTGCGGCCACACAAGCTTAAGCGTATACCGCTGCGAGCGAGCGAGCTGCTCGATCAGTGCACTCGCTTGCACCGACGAGCTCGCGCCGAAGCCAGCCATGGAGAACCTACCGGCACCTCATGAATTCACACCCCGCTCTAGCGGGGTGTTCTTTTTCAATTTGACAACACCATACAACACACGTACAGTGCCTAGCGGCCTTCGATCTTTGGAGCAGTAATGCACGCACTTATTTCGGCATTCCCTTTTCATTTCTTGCGGTTACTAGGAGTCAGCATACTCATTGGCGGCGTGCTACTCGGCGCTTGGCAGGTGTTGGCCGGCACCAGCGTATTCGGACAAGCAAACGATATTATCGTAAGCGTAATCTTTATCCTTGGTGGCGGACTGGTCCTCGTACTGACCAGATGCATCTCTATCGATCATCACCGCACACGCCGCAACCGCAGCCGCACATAAACCCACACACCCCGCCTTCGGCGGGGTTTTGTTTTATTCATCAGTGCTAATATTCACAATTCCACTACTACCAACCTGCAAGTATCGCCCATCATCTTCACCAAGCCAGATAGTCGAACCTTCCCGCACGACGACAGAACCATTGAACACATATGCGCTTTGGGTTGGGTCATACATGTAATACGGTGTTTCTGCAGAGGGATTCACGTGTGCACCCACGAGCTCAGCAACACGCTGCAGTGTCTCCTCCCTCTCTTCCCCGAGCAGCTCTCGATACTGCGTAGGCGCAGCTCTGAATTCTTCAGACTCCCTATCGATCAGATATTCTTCTGGATGAGTCACACCTGGACCGCATTCATGATCAAATTGACTAATACTACTTGAAGCTATACTCGCTGCATTGCCGAGATAGTCAACACACCAGAAACTGTCTCCGTCTTGCATCCACACTTCCGCCGCCCAACTCTCCGGTGCGTCATAACACGATCCGGACGAAACATCATCATCAGAAGCGGTGACTGCACTGTGAAACAGCATTGAGACTTGCTCATCGGCACACACTCCCACATAGCTAAATTCATTCTGATTATAGTAGATCTCACACTGACTTCTCATGTTACCCAAGCTTTGTTTTGTGGCAGCGGAGTTTGAAACGTCACGCTCCTGCCCCACCGACATAAGCACAAACAGCAGGAGCAATATCGCACCCAAAAATGTATAAGCGCCGATGAGCCAGGCACGTCGCAACCAGCGACCACACTGCTTCAAGTAACTGAGTACATTCAGATTTAGAATCACCACACCAGCCAAGAGTAGCAGGCCAGAGATCCAGAAACCATACGGCACAATTGAATGTGTCCACGCGAGGAATTTCAGGAATAAAAATAACGCGGCAGCTTGGAATATGAAACTGACACAAGCCAACCCTAGGGCACTAATTAGCCTTACGATCCAATTGGAGCGCCAAGTTTCCATACGTACTCATACGTGTAACATGTGCTTGTTGGGCATTTTCTCTTCACCACATTCTTTGTTACACTCTCCTCGACGGAAACGTGCCAGAGTGGTCGAATGGGGCGCTCTCGAAAAGCGTTGTATCCTTTATCGGGTACCGAGGGTTCGAATCCCTCCGCTTCCGCAAAGACAAAATAGCGTCCCGCAAGGGCGCATATTTTGTTTGCGGAAGCGAGCAAGCCAACTACTTGGCTTGCGTGAGGGATTCGAAGCTGCGGAGCATGTGCTGAGCTTGCGAAGCACAGCGAGCAGCCGTCCAAGAACACGAGCTGTTTTCGAGCACAGAGTGTGAGAAAAACAGCCGTGATTCTGGGACGAATCCCTCCGCCTGTTGAAAATACCGCCGTGAGGCGGTTATTTTCTTAGGCGGAAGCGGAGCAAAGTGCCCTGCGGCACTTTGCGTAGGGATAAGAAAGCCGGAGCGATGTCGCGCGGAGCGGAGCGAGCACGACACGCGAGGCGGGGTCGCGAAAAATTTTTACAGAAAATTTATCAGTGACCGAATCCTTACAGGATCAGTACACCTTGTCGATATTTTCTTTCCCTACGTCAGAAAGTATCTGACAAGGCCTTGCGAAGGTCTCCCAGACCTTCTCACCCTCCGCTTCCGCAATAAAAAACCAAGCTGCCTAGGCAGCTTGGTGAAGTGGTTACCCTGACATGGCCTCGGGTTCAAAACGCGCAAGCAGGGCGCGTGCCAGCCGGCGCACCTGCTCGTCCACCGACCGGCTCTTGATAGTGAGCAATGAACGATCAAGGTCACCTTTCGGAAGTTCCATGAGTGCACTCCCGTAGAGCTCAAACGCCTCGGGCGATATATTGCCACCAGACCACTCGATGACCGTATCAAGGTCGATTGGCCGGCCCAGACGGTGGTTGTGTTTGATACGACTGCGCACTAATTCAAAGCTGGTGTTCGTGCCATTGGGATCAGCAGCTCGCACTTTTCGCTCAATGAGCACGGTCAAGTTACGCATACCCCCTCCTCGCTCCTGAGAGCACCTTGTGTAACTATGGACAACCTCTCATGAGTCTATATGTTTGTCAAACACTTCTCTCACGCATGTCATAATGTACCCATGCCCATGAGCGCAATTCTAAAGCTACTGTTTGCTCTACTGCTCGCACTTAGTGCGCTGCAGCAACTACTCCACCACCAAACTTGGTGGTTCATTCAAAATGTAAATCTCATTTTTCACGAAGCCGGACATCTTATTTTTGGTATATTCGGCAGCTTCATTGGACTTATTGGTGGCAGCCTAATGGAGATACTCGTCCCCACCATCGCGACCATTCATTTCTACCTGCAACGACACTACGCCAGCGCTGCCTTTGGCGTCTGGTGGCTTTCTACCGCCTGTTTGAGTGTCAGCATCTATGCCAGTGATGCACAAGAGCGCCTACTACCCCTCCTTGGTGGCGATGCGGTACTACACGATTGGTTTCACATCCTACTACAGCTCAATCTCCTCCAGCACGATGACCTAGTTGGATATTTCTTTTGGCTCGCTGGAATTCTATGTGTTGGACTGCTTGTGTTTTGTATCAACAAAGACACAGATGTTCGCACCCTATTCCACCGTAACACTCTTAGCTAAATTGCGCGGACGGTCGACGTTAAGCCCCTTTTCTACACCAATGTAGTACGCCAAAAGTTGCAGCGGAATGGTAGTGACGATCGGCTGCAGGATCGGGTGCATTTTCGGAATAAAGAGCACATCATCAGCAACGGCCTTGATATGCATATCACCCTCTGTCGCAATGGCAAGTACTGGTGCTTTACGCGCTCGCACCTCTTCGATATTGGACACCATCTTCTCATACACATCATCTTTGGGAACCAACGCAATAACTGGAAATTGCTCATCGAGCATCGCGATCGAGCCATGCTTGAGTTCACCGCCCGCGTACGCTTCGGCGTGAGTGTACGTGACTTCTTTGAGTTTGAGCGAGCCTTCGTACGCGATCGGGGTATGGAACTTCCGCCCGATAAACATCGCATCTCGATATGCTGCATATTTTTTAGCGACAGTCGCGATATTGTCGGTGTTTTTGAGATATTGCTCCAGAACACCCGGCAAAGCGGCAAGTTCAGCTGCTATCCGCTTCCCCTCTTCAGCCGAAAGTCCTTTCTCGCGGCCGATGAGTAGTGTCAAAAGGACAAAGACAGTTAGTTGAGAAATGAAGGCTTTGGTCGAGGCCACCGCGACTTCGGGGCCGGCGTGGTTGTACACGCCAGCATCGGTCTCGCGGGCAATGGTCGAGCCCACCACGTTCACCACTCCAAGAGTCAGGAGCCCCAGCGACTTCGCCTCCCGGACCGATGCCAGCGTGTCGGCAGTCTCACCCGACTGAGTCACAGCAATGACCGCGCTGTTTTTATCCGGCAGATTGCGTTTGTAGCGATACTCACTCCCCAACTCCACCTCAGTCGGCAAGCCAGCGTATTCCTCAAACATATACCGACCCACCTGCCCCGCGTAGTACGCCGAGCCACAGCCGACAATGGTCAGGCGATCAAGGTCAACCAGTGTATCAAGGACCCGCTCGACCCCCCCAAGCTTCGCTCGACCTTTCTCCGGCATCAGCCGACCGCGGATAGTGTTCTCGATCACACTCGGCGCTTCAAATATCTCTTTCAGCATGAAGTGCTCATAGCCTTGCTTTTGGACCGACTCCACATCCCACTCGACCGTTTCGGGTGATTTGTTGAGCTTCTTGCCACTGATCGTCATGACTTCGTAACTATCTTTAGTGACCACAGCACACTCTCCATCTTCGAGGTAGATCACATCCTTGGTGTGGGCCAACAACGCCGACGGGTCAGAGGAGATCAAGTTGCCATCCGCAGCAATTCCGATGACGATCGGACTACCCATGCGTGCCGTAACGATCTCACCTGGTCGGCGCTCGCTCATCGCCACCAAACCGTACGTACCACGCACAAATGAAAGTGCCTCGCGCACTGCAGCTAGAAGATCGCCCCGATACACCGAACCAATGAGTTTCGCCAACACCTCGGTGTCAGTATCTGAGGTGCAGGTAATGCCTTGCATAATAAGCCCTTCTTTCAGCTCACGGTAGTTCTCAATGATGCCATTGTGCACAATAGCGACCGTGCCAGACATATCGAGATGGGGATGAGCATTAAGTTCTGTGGGTGCGCCGTGGGTCGCCCAGCGAGTGTGCGCAATGCCAGCTGAGCCCGGCAGTGGTGCAGTGAGCTTGGCGGCCAAGTTGTCGATCGGACCCACGGCGCGTACCGGAGCCTGCCCCGGAACGTAGATCCCGGCGGAATCGTAGCCACGATACTCCAACGTCCGCAATCCTTCCAGCAAGATCGGCGATGCACTTCTTGCTCCTACGTACCCAAAGATGCCACACATAAGCAGTAAATTTTATAGCGTATATGCTATATAGTACCACCACAAATTGGTTTTGGTTGTGAAAACGGGCGGGGCGCTTCGCGGCCCGCCCGTTTTCACTTTTACTCCTGCAAAAATCCACCGGCCTGATGTTCCCACAAACGCTGGTACACCCCGCTTGCCGCCGCGAGTGATCGATGATCACCATCTTCAATGATCTGACCGTTCTCCATCACAATGATGCGATCCATCTTACGCAGCGTCGAGAGGCGATGTGCTATCGCGATCACCGTCCGCCCTTCCATGAGTGCCTCCAGTGCCTTCTGGATCGCCACCTCACTCTCACTATCAAGCGCCGACGTGGCTTCATCGAGTACGAGGATCGGCGCGTCTTTCAGCATGGCGCGGGCGATCGCAACACGCTGCTTTTGTCCGCCCGAAAGCTTCACACCGCGCTCACCGACGAGCGTATCGTACCCTTCCGGCAAAGCCATGATGAACTCATGCGCTTGCGCTTTCTTGGCCACTTCGATCATTTCTTCCTCAGTTGCGTACGGATTGCCATAGAGAATGTTCTCACGAATACTGCGATGAAAGAGGGCCGGCTCTTGTGGCACCACCGCAATCGCGCGGCGAAGCGAATCCTGTGTGACCTTCGCGATATCCTGCCCATCAATCAAGATCGAGCCGGCCCCAAGCTCATGCTGCCGCAAGAGGAGCGACACGAAGGTGGTCTTCCCCGCCCCTGACTGCCCCACCAAGCCAAGCCGCTGACCGGCTGGGATGTGCAGTGAAAAATCTGAAAATACTGATTGTCCACCATATGTAAAGCTGACTCCTTGCCACTTTATATCAGCTTGTTCAGCACGAAGCTCCGCGGCCTCAGGCGCATCGGCGATCTCGTACGGTAGCAGCAACTCCTCGAGCCCTTCGCGCATTTCTCCAATGGTACGCCCCGCACTATTGAATGCTCGACCAATGAAAAGAAGCACTCCAATGATTTGAGAGTACAAAGCTAATATAAACACCAACTCACCAGTTGAAATCATGTCGCTCTGCCAGCTGGATACCAATGACCAGAACATTACTGACGAAAAGGCAAAAAGTATCAACCCGTTCCAAAACAGCATCTTTTCCGTGTACAACCAACTATTACTACTGGTTTTTTCTACATCCAAGGAGAGCTTAAAAACTTCCTCTTCTTCATGTTTAGTCCGCACGTATTGTCGGACCGCCTGCACGTTAGTGAGAATATCAACAATTCGACCTCTGATTGTTGACGAGCTTTCAGCTGCTGCTTTTGCGTACGCAGCTTTCCTAGCAGCCAGCGTTTGATTGAATATAACAAGAATAATGATCAATACTGAAAAAATAAGCGCTGCTTTTATATCTACCGCCAGCATGAACAAGATAGTCACCAAAAGATACACAATTGAGTTGATAATCGACCACAATAGATCAGGGATAAGCTGTTCGATGGCTCCATTTACATTATTAATCTTACTCATGAGTGACCCTGAAAAACGATCGGTGAAGTATGAGTGACTATGTTTGAGTGTATGCGAAAGCAAAAGGTCGTAACCATACTTCTTAGTTTTTGCCACCCACTTTCCTCCTGACACACCGCTTATTCGGTACAGTAGCTGCACTAGCAGCATCACGGCTGGATACAATAATACGTATCGCAAAGCTGCCTCCTTATCACCCATCTCAACTGCGTCAATAATCAATTTAAAGAAATACGCTGTACTTTGACTTAAGACAGAAGCAATGATAACTGCCGTAACAGCAGCAAACACCCACCACTTAAACGGCTTCGACACATACCAAAAAAACCGAAACGGGGTGTTAGGGATTTGCGTCATAGTATTTTCTTTTGGTGTTTGCATATGGTTAAGGAGACGTATAAATAAGGGTTTTCTTACCAAGTATAGTATAATCGAACTATCTTGTTAGAAATAATTTGAATGAAACGTATGGGCTCATTTGAAAAACTAGGGAGCACAGACCCGAGCAACGAACGTGTAGCAGAGCACGCCACACGAGAACGATTTGATGAACTGACCAGCGATATTGACCCGACCATCCTCGGAGAGATCCTCACTAGACTCAAAGACGGTGACATTAACGACCTCCCCTCAGACCTCCAAGCCATGGTCGCAAAGATGAAACGACAAGCCTCAGAGAACGGCCCACTTCACTAACTGGACAAAAGCATAATTTTATGCTATATTGTTCATGCTGAATTCTCAGCAACAACAATGTTCTTAGCTCATACGGGGAGAAATGATGAGCAAAAACTTAGAAAAACTCTGCCGCCAGGCGGACAAAATGATCGGTGCAAGCACGATCCTTTCCGGCAACAGTCGGGTGCTGGAGCTGCAGCAACGTGGCTACACCGACCTCGCAGGTAAACCGGTAGCTAATCCGGTCACACTGCTGGAGGGCTTCCTGCACTCGCTCGAACGCGAGCAGCAGGAGACTCTTGCAGAGAGGGAGCGTCTGCGGAAAGACGCCGTGGTCACCCACGGCAGGTCGGCCGCCGACTAACGGCAAAGAGCCCGAAAAAACGCCTTGACTTACGAGTCAAGGCGTTGTATTATTTAAGCCGTTTAAGTTTTTTAAAAAGGAATATCCGATGATGCCGAACCAGTCCCAACCCTCGCCCAGCCACCTCCAACGTATCGTTGGTGGAGCAGACGAAGAGGATCTGATCAAGATGGTTACTGGCAGATTGCTGGATAGCCAAAGCTTCGCGAGCACGCTCGATCAGGCACTGAACATCGAAACTCTGATTCGCGCCCAACGCAAGGCTATCGATGTGGTGCATGAAGCGTTTCCGACGAGCGAGCTCAAGATCTTGTCAAATACGTATGAACATTACGATCAGATCTTAATACTACTCGATAGCACCGTCGAAACCTATTGCCTTAAGTGCAACATGACGCGCGCAACCCTGAGTGCAATGCAAGACGGTCGACTGACCGTTCGTACCCTGCTCGAGCAACACCCGAGAGTGGCATTGGCGCCACTTCTCAACAGCTTCTTTTCTTCATCGGCCGTCCACTAGGACAGCCCTCAAATCGCACCTCCGGGTGCGATTTTTTAATACCATTCTTCTCCATTGCACAACTACTCTTTTCCGCTATACTGTCTAGGCTCATTTCGAGCTTACAAAAAAGTTCGGTTAACCGAGCTGGTAGCGGTGAAACAGTCTCCCAGACTGCTTCACCCTTTCCATTGTAGGGCTGGACGAGAATAAAAACTGTGTGAGCGATTAGCTCAGCTGGTAGAGCGCTACATTGACATTGTAGAGGTCACAGGTTCAAGTCCTGTATCGCTCACACAGTTTTGGTTACAAATTCTAGTCTTGGTGAACACGAAACCGGCGGGCGCTTCGCGCCCGCCGGTTTTTATCAACTCACTCCGCTTTTCCCAATGCGATTTTCGCCGCTTGCACCGCCGACTCCTGTGAACCAGCCACAAAAAGAAACCGTTCTTTATGACAAAAGATCGCGTCTGGAATACCAGAGACACTGGCGAGCTCACCATCGCGCAACCCTGACCACTCCGCTGGCAAGTGCGCTCGAGACTCAAACGCAATCTCACCGGTTGGGACCGTAGACGCCTTCCATTTCTGCTTGGTCATATCGGCTGGATACACCACCATATGGACGTCTGGGTACTGGATGAACATATGTCGGTCGACTGGATCATCAAATACCAACAGCGACTTATCTTCAGCTGCTCGGTAGCCAGCTTCAGCCACTTCTCTAACTGTCTTGGAGGCTTGTGCGTGGGCGATGATGCGAGCCAGTAGTTCTTCAGCAAAATCAACCGCGTCAGCGAACGCGTCGTCATTCTGGTGCTCACTCCCCCATACCGGCCGGAAGGCACTGATCACACTAAAGAGTTCATACGGTGCGACCTGTAACTCATTGAGCGTATACAAAGAAATACTATTGTCACCAGCATCAATTGGCTGGACCAGCTGCGCTTCGATCTGCGCAGCCACATCCGCTGAGCCACAGATAGCTTCGCCATACGATTTCCATACCAACCCAAACGCGGCGTACGGTATGTCGTTCTCCCGCGGCGGAAGACCATTTTGGTGGTGATCAAAGCGGCGACGTTCCGGATCGTACTCCTCTCCCACATCAACCGCCCAATCAGCAGCAATAATGCGCTCCTTATCCCGCGTTCGGATGATCTCGACTGGCTCATCATTAAGAAAAAGTTTGATCGATGCGATCGCTAATACATCATCAGGATGGAAACTGCCATCGTGGGTCACTACTGTTTGCATGTCGCATACTATACAACACATGGACTAAATTGCATCCATTTCGTATAGTGCTGACATGTTGATAGTGTCGATCGAAACCTCATGTGATGAAACCGCCGTAAGCTTGGTTAAAGCCAAGGGTGTTTTTCCGCATGCGCACTATGAAGTGCTCGGTGATGCGCTGTGGAGTCAGATCGATATTCACCGTGAGTATGGCGGCGTGTTCCCCGCTTTGGCCAAGCGGGAACACGCCGCCACGATCGTCCCCATGCTCGAAAAGGCCATTGCAGAAAGTGGCGTGGAGCCGCATGGATTCACCCCCGCCCTAGAGCCAGAAATGGAGGAAAAGATCTGCACCCTTTTAGAGCGCGAACCAGGCTTGGCCGAGCAGCTCCTCACCTTCCACCGTGAGCATGGTGCGTACGAGGTCGACCTCATTGCCGTCACGAGCGGCCCGGGCCTGGAGCCGGCTTTGTGGGTCGGGGTGAATTTTGCGAAAGCACTAGCGCTCTTGTGGGATACACCCGTGGTGCCAACTAACCACATGGAAGGACATGTGCTCGCAAGCATCTTTGACGCTGATCGTGACGACCAGCTGTCTGACATCACCTTCCCGGCTATTTCACTCCTGATCTCTGGTGGTCACACTGAGCTGATTTTTATGAGTGATTGGGGTCAATATGAAAAGATCGGCCAGACCCGTGACGATGCGGTGGGTGAAGCATTTGATAAAGTGGCACGTTTGGTCGGTATTCCGTACCCGGGCGGGCCGGAGATATCGCGCTTGGCGGCCGAGGCCCGAAAACGAAAACTCCCGGCCTTTGCAGAGCTGCCGACGCCGATGCTCCACTCCGGCGATCTTGATTTTTCGTTTTCGGGCCTCAAGACCGCCGTACGCTACGCCGTAGCAGACAAAACCCTCACACCCGATGAGATTGCGGCGCTGGCGCGAGATTTTGAGGATGTAGTGGCGGAGGTTTTGGTGAAGAAAACCTGCGCCGCGATCGAAGATCGCGGCGCCAAGACCCTCATCGTGGGCGGTGGCGTGAGCGCCAACCAATACATCAAACGCCGCATGGAGGCAGCACTTCTCACTGCACTCCCCGAGGTAATTAGCTACTTTCCACCACCCGGCCTCTCGACCGACAACAGCATTATGATCGCCCTAGCCGGACACTCCAAGGCGGCGGGCGCTATCGCCCCCGCCGCCACCGAGGTGATCCGTGCCGATGGAAGCAAGAGTTTAGCCTAAGTCTAGACTTCCTTATTGTTGACACTGGATGGAAGTGTTTCGTATCTTATTAGATTTTTTGACAGATCTTATAGGAGGTATATCATTAAGACAACGTTATTTTTAATCTATATCGTTACCCTGTATCCCGGCTTTTAGAGCGATATGATCTTATCAAAGAGGAATAACAACGCCTTGCTGTATGAAATCTATACTCACATTCTTTAGCTTGCTAGCACTTGTCGCGGTATCCGCTCCCGTCGTTTCGGCTGATACTTCTCCAGACCGTAGCCGAACGGTGATCACACGAACCACAGATGTGGTGGACCGAGTTGATCGTGACCGTACGAGCAATGAAGAGACAGAAGGAACAACTGAAGAAGACAATACTAATGGTTTTGATCTCGAAGCAGAAGATAACGATGTAGATTTAAGTGGTATTGTTCTTGATGTGTCTTATGACAGTGATGGTAATCTCCAAGTGAACTTTAACAACGGAAGTAACTCTGGCAATGCTAATATCTCCATTACAATCAATGGTGAGACCATGTCACACTCTGGCAACCAAACAGACGATCAAGGAAACGAGAGCACTGATGGAGCAGACGGAAATGACGGCCGTGACGGGTCAGTAGACGAAGAGGATGATGAAGAAGAACCGGAAGAATCTGCACCAGAGGCGGATGAGCCGAACGATCGCTACGATAGTCGAGACGCCCGCGAGACATCAGACCGCAATCCCCGACGCTAATTCTTGCCAAAAGAATACCGAGGAGTCGTGTGATCAAAGAGGGACAAAAAATGACCACCTAGGTGGTCATTTTTTGTCCCTCCCCCACACACCGTACGAGGTTACTCAAGACCATTCCTCGAACAGTCTCTACCACCAACCCATCGCACAGACACTCTCGCTCGAAACGCTGCTTTGTACTATTCAACCTCCTCTTCAGCTGAGTCCTCAACGACCTCCTCCTCGACCACTGATTCTTCAGTCACACTCTCTTCGACCTCCTCTTCAGCTTGCACTTCTTCCTCTGTCTCGCCGTCGCCTTCCGCGGCCGCTTCTTCCCCATCAGTCCCCACTTCAGCTTTCTCACCGGCTTCATCAGAAGCACTTTCAGTATCACTCTCTGCTACTCCGTCTGCCGGCTTGATCTCATCGTCTGTTTCTTCCATTTCCTTGTCCTCCTCCACCGTTTCGGTTGTATCTTCAGCTTCCGCAGCTTCACTTTTTGCGTCTTCTTCTGCCGCAGTACCACCCTCTTCAGACTCAGTTTCAGGTTCATCACCGGCTTCTTCAGAAGCTTGTTCCTGATCTTCTGGATCGCTAGCTGGACCGCCACCAGAATCATCCGGCTGTCCTTCGTCGGCGGCAGGTTGTGATGACTTAGCCTCCTCTTCTATATCTACCACCAAAGCAGACTGCGACAATGGTGCGGGTGATTCATTTTCAGTACGAAGTAACGTGGTGAAGCTGGTGCTAAAACTGGTCGGGCTACTGAGACTAAAATACAGCGGGACTCGTTCTTCGTCGGAATATCCTTCCCCGCTCTCTTCGTCGATGTGCCACGCTGACAACACGATCTCCACACGACACGTATCACCATCTACGAGTCCGGACTCATCCGGTAGAGTGAAGCCAACCAACCAAGGCTGGTCAAATACAATGTCGGTACCACCAAGAGACGTAAGTGAGCCATCAAACAGTACCGGCTCGTCACTACCCACCATTATCGCGTCGCAAAACGGTGCACTACCTGACACGTACGCAACGCTGACAGTATGGCGGGTGGGATCACTGGCAGGTACCGGCATGACGGTCGTGACCACACTGCCGTCAACATCGTCAAGCAACTGTCCGTTTAAAAAGGTGAACTGTTCGCCATCAGCCACCGCAGAAAAATCGAGGGCGATCGCCTGCATACTATTATCCTCACTTGTTTCGGTGTCAGTTAAGTATGAGTACGTACTACCAAGCTGCAGATACTGCGTAGCCAGCACAGCGGTCGTGATACCAAATGCACCAACCATCACCGCCAAGGTACCGGGTGTAAACAGAGAGAAGTTTTGGGGCGGGAGAGCGAGCTTGGCTCCGCGCAAGTCAAGGGTGTCGTCTAGCTGAAACCGCACCGGCGTCATGATATCCATCATCTTTGATGAACTACTGCGGGCAATCTTGATCGATTGTGGTGAGTCTAGTTGCGTGGACAGTACCTCTGTCGGTTCATTCACCGCTTGCACTACCGGAGTGGGACGACGGCGCAGTTCCTTCCAAATTTTTTCAATTTCACCAACGATCAAGAGCAGGGCCGGAAGCACGATCAGTAACATAAAACCGACTGGTTGCCTCGCGAAATCGAGCACAAAACCGGCTTTGGGTAGCGAGAAGGCTACCGCTCCGTAAATGTCACCTGTAGCCACCGAAGCATTGTCAGGATCTTCGTTGGCATCACCCTGCGTCACAAACCGAGTCACCCCGGCGTCTTCTACTATATCGACGATCCGGTGCGTCGTAGGCACAGCAGCGTTGTGGTCCTCAAACATGATGACGTCCCCCACCCTGTAGCTGGTTTGTGGCCAAACCAAAATGAGCGAACCGGTGCTGATCGCCGGCTCCATCGAGCCGGATTGCACGATCCGCAACTCAACGTTGGTATCGATCGGCAGGTACGGTAGCACAAACAGCCCCACCACACTAAGGATCGTGAGAGTGAAAAAAGTTTGTACGATGTATCGAAGAAATTTCATATCTTTGTGTACTACCGTCGCCAATTACCGAGTGACCAATTACCCCACCGCGTTTCTTCGACCACCCGCCAAGACTGATCTCGACTCTCGCGTGACGGCCGGCGTGACTCAGGTTGCGGAGCCGGATCATCATCTTTGGTGAGGTCATCAGAGTCACTGTCCTCTAAGTCATCACCATCACTCCCCTCATCGTCGTTGTCGGGGTCAGACTGATTATCGTCACCTGGCCGATATTGGTTGTCTGCTTCGCAATACAGCGTGCCCCAATCCAAATGACGGTCTTCGATAGTTATCGTTGTCACGAAACCGTTTCCACTCTCACACTGCCCGTACCAGCCGATGCGCCAGTT
Organism: Candidatus Nomurabacteria bacterium; assembly: GCA_020632135.1. Classification (GTDB taxonomy): domain Bacteria; phylum Patescibacteriota; class Minisyncoccia; order Phycocordibacterales; family UBA918; genus OLB19. The sequence goes on from JACKGC010000001.1 coordinate 58,988, forward strand.
AGGTTTCTCGAAGCCCTCAGGTACCAGCTCCTCAATGGTGTATGTTCCCGGCGAGAGTGGTGTAAAGCTGTCGTGCGGTGCGATGATATCGGTGTCTTCGCCGGTGATCCGGTACGAGAAGTCAGACAGAGCAAAGCCAAGATCCACCCCACTGATCTGCTTATTGAGGTACAGATCTACCGTCGGTTCCTCACACCGATAATTGGTATAACTCGTCGCTTCAACCGCCCGCAAGGACACATCCACGGTGAATGAGTCGGTTTGATATTCATTACCGAGCGTGGTGGCATCACACGCGACAGCGCCCGTCGCCAAGTCAACGTCCAGATCGCCGGCGCACCAGAGCATACCGACGTAGTACGTTTCCCCAGGCTGAAATGCTTCTTGCGTGGTGGTGTCAGACAATGGATAGGTAGTGTCGTTAAGGACCACGACGGCCGCTTCCGGCGTCGCACCAAACAGCGGCGTTTCACCAACCTCAAAAACATTGTCGCCATCATCATGCCAAGCGAAAAATTCCACGCCACCTGATAACTCCCCTCCCGCTAGCACATCAACCAGTGATTCAGGTTCATTAGTTCCATTTTCTTCATCCACTAAATTGAGGAAGTCGAGACAAACGTAGGCTGGGTTTTTTTTCAGATGCACACTGATGGTATTAAGACCAGTGTCCCCCGGCTTGATATCGTCAAAGTCGAAGAATTTATCCACCCCCGGGACAAGGTCTTTTAGTTCCCAAGACAGATCGGCTTGATGATCGCCGTTGTAGATACTGTAACTGTCTATGGTTAGCTCAATTCCTTCACCACTGGAGTTATTGGCAAAGGTAGCGCCAACCGGTTCTCCCATAAAAACCACCACTCCAACCAGCAATACAAAAACCGTGATCAAACCGATTTTTATTGAACGCCGGTGGATAAAACTCATAAGGAACAATTAGTTATGTGGTGGATTTAGTCTGGTAAGCCAGTACGGTCTGCACAGGTGAGTGCACTGAAGGCGTCGAGATCGTAACCGTCAGCGTCTGGTCGGGTAGTAAAGTCGTCACGGTCAGAAACGTCAGTGAGACGCACGTAACGCGCCCACGCGAGACCGGAGTTGGCCAGGTCTGCTTCAGCATCGCGGTCCACACTCGATTCCACCTCAAACCAGGTGCTGTTGTCCTGACTGACTTCGATCTTCAGTTTTTCGAGTGGATACGGACTCGACGCAGAGCCACCGGTTACTTCCCACATCCGTAGGTCATTGCCCGGACCGTCGATGAGGAAGTTGTCAACGAACTCAATGACGATCTTTCCGCCATCGAAGTTCACGTTTTGGTCTGGGTTAAATCCGAGACTAAAGAATGAACCCGCCACAACCGGACTGTCGTACTCATCTCCATTACTCTCGGGCGCGCCGAGCACCTGATTGGGATCAGTGCGGTCGAGATTGATTGCAGTGCCGTTCCAACGTACGCCCTGCTCCTCAGACACGACGTTGTCAGCATACTGAAGAAGCGGGTCGACGCACGAGATATAGTTGATGACCGTACACGTCACCTGTGCGCCTTCCGCTACCGTGACAGTATCCCCTGCTACATCCACCTCACCACCTACACAGTTCCAGAGAGAAGCTTCGTAGCCACCCGGACCAACCTCAGACAGATCATACTCGCCCGGGGGCACATCCACGTCAGTGACGTCGTTACTACCGGTTACTCCGGAGATATCAATCGGGCCACTGGCACTCAAAGTCCAGTCGGCTGGGGTGTTATTTGGACTAAAGAGCTCTTTGACCAAGGTGAGCGTGGTACGCGGTCCTTGCGGTACGTCACATTGGAAACTGTCATTGTGCCTGGCCTGCACCGCTTCAAACTGCACATCGGCGGTCAGTGAGTCGGTTTGGCTTTCGTTACCAAGGAAGGAGCCGTCGCACGTAATACCACCATCAGTTGGTTGGCCTGGGGTTGGATCGCCGTCATCATCATTATCTCCAGCTGGTGTCATGAGATCGTTTTCTCCGTCTTGATCAATAGGAGCAGGAGCGATGTCGCCAAAACACCACGCTTTGGCGATGTAGAGTGTCTCATTGCCCGGCACCGGACCACCCACCCCGGTCCAGATATTTTCGTCACTGTCAGCGAGTGCCAGCGGATAAGAGTTGCCCACACCTAGCTGGCCAAAGTTTCCGCTACTAATTACCGTCTCATCGTCCTCAAGCACATTATCTCCATCATCCGCCCACCAAATGAAATTGACCAGGTCGGCCAGCTCACCCTGCTCTTCACCCGGGTCGCCACACGTCGTATCGGTCCCCTCCGGCAAACCCTCCGGTTCGGTACAACCGTTGTCATTATTGCTCGTCAGGGTCACATTGGCACAGAGATAGGCGTCGTTGGTTTCGACGTGGAGGGAAATAGTGTCTTCACCGTAGTCGTTGGGCTTCACGTCATTGAAGTCAAAGAAGCGCTCCACGGTGAGGTCGGTTTCGCTCCAACTGGTATCCGGGTTCAGGAGGCCGTTGTAGTAGCTTTCGTTGTCGACCTTAAGATCGATCGCTCCGGCCATGAAAACATTGGCAGTGGAGGTCTCGGTGTCGGAGAAGAAGGCGTTAGTGGCTCCAAACGTAACGGAACCAATCACCACCCCAATTACCGCCAGACTGAGAATGATTCGTTGCATAAGTGAATTTGATTATAAATCGAAAGATAATGTGCTGTTCCCCTCCAGCCCGCAAAGCCCAAACGATTCAGGCTTTGAACGGCTAGTGAGAACTAGGTACGTTGGTCTCGTTTTTAGATAGTACCAACTGAGAGTGAAACATTGTCGAAGAGGAATCCTCCACCAGATGTTCCAGGAGCTGCTGCCCCACGTGCTGGGAAGATGAGCGAATCAACCGGGAACAATACATTGCCGTTACCAGTCTGCTCAGCATCATAGCGGTAGTAATCTTCCCAAGTGGTACCAGTGTGTACCAGTACATTGTCAATGTAGATTTCTACAATGTCATTCGTAGGACCATCAACAAACTCAATCGCGAACTTAATTGTGTGTGAGGTACTTCGGTCAAGTAGCCCCAAATCTGTCGGGTTGAATGTCGACACCGTAGGAAGTGGACCAGGGTTCGTAACGTCGTAGAATGTCACGCGAACACCACCAGCTTCGTCAGCGAAGCCGAGGTAGCTCATTCGTGAACCAAGTCCGTCATCAGGCGAAACTGAGAGAGCTAAACCTGGCTGTTCCGCAAGGTCAGTAGTAGAAATCTCAAATTCAGCCTCGTAGTAATTGTTTGATGCTACACCTGTTTCTCCAGCAGAATCTGCTAGCTCAGGAGCAATTGTCTGGTCACCAAATGAACCACTAGTAACTGCATTTGAGATACGTAGTGACTGGAGGTCAGAAATAACCGGATTGTCAACTACCGCTGAATCAAAACCACCCGTCTTGCTCCACCCGTCTTGAGCATCAATGTCTCCGAGCACATAAGCAAGTGGCTCAAAGCCGACTCCGTAGCTCTCAACGATATCAGGACCAACTACTGGGCGAGTATCCAATACTGGACACTGGAAGCTTCCGTTGTTTCGATGCTGGGTTGCGGTGAAGATCATGTCTGCTGTCAGTGAGTCTGTCTGCACTTCGTTACCCACATCAGTTGGTATATCCCAGGCCAGACCCCAGTAGTAAGTAGCGCTTCCAACAAGACGACCGTCTTCGGCAAGGCCGTGACAATTACCGTACTCGGTATTACCAGTAGCTACAGAACAACCAAAGAAGCTGTATGCGGCAGCCAAAACGTCACTTTGATTGAATGGACCAGCTGCTACAGCATCCAGGGTTTCATCTTCCCAGAAAAGACCTCCTTCCGTACTTGGCTGATAAATGTTGTCACCTTCTTGAGGATCTTCATCACAAGGACCTACAGCTGGTGACGCACCTTCATGGTTACACTGGAAACCAGGAATGGTTCCGTGATCGAGCCACGCGTCGAAAGTAATTGAGGAACCAAGTTCTCCAAGACCGTTGGCACCAAGTTCAGTGTCAGGGTCTACCACTGAACACTCAGCGTCAGATGACTCGGTCTCTGGTTCGGTACAGTCATTATCGTCGTCGGCTACGTTTGCGACGTAGAAACAACCCCAGGCATCGTTGTCAATGACGTGCAGTGAGATGGTGTTCTCACCAATATCGCCTGGCTTGATGTCATCAAGCGAAAAGAATCGGTTTTCTACACCAAGGTCAGTCTCTTCCCAAGTACCAACACAAGGCATGCCTGGTTGCGGGTAATTGTCTGCAGGCACGTCATTGTTGGTCGGAAATGTTGTTCCGTCTGCTTGCCACACAAAGACGTCGTCATCGACTTCAGTACAAACAAGGCCGTTGTAGTGCGCGACACTATCGACCTTAAGGTCGAGAGCGCCAGCTCTGAAAATGTTGCCAGTTGACGTCTCGGTGTCATTGAAGAAAGCGCCGGTTGCTCCTGCGATAAGCGCGCCGAGAAACACGATCATGCCGAGACTGGTGACGATCCTTGTTACATTAAGTGAACCATTCATAAGTTTTACTATTTAATTAGTTATAAATTAGGTACGTTGGTAAAATTTCGGTTCCGCCATACGCAAAACACACCGACCAGCAAAATAATCAGCGTGTGTACAAGTAGACTCCCCCCACTTTCATTATGTACCACGCCCATCCCTCGTGGTCTGTCACCTATAAGGGTAGAGCCGGTGTGTGGTGGTGTCAATTTTTGCTGAAACAGGCAGCTTCTAAGAATTTCACCGGATCTAAGACTAGAAAACCCTTATTTATAAGGAGTTGTGTATCCACACTGTTGAAAAAGCTGTTGATAAACAGTGCCTAACGAGTGCAATAGCATGTTACAAATGGTGACTAACTTGTGGAGTCAGCGCATTGCCACACACCTTTGTCCGTTTAGCAACACAAAGCCGAGGACTCCTGAACCAAAAAAGGTTCCCTCATCAATCTTTTTGTGATAAAACGTGGTCACAAAATATGTTGTGTATTATAACTGGAATCATTACCTGCCTGGTTTGCTATCTGATAGTGAAGACCCAACTACAGCAAAAGGACCCTAATTCCCTCCCCCAGGAGTCGCGGTTTGATATTTCCGATCACCGACGCCTCACCGATCGATACCTGGAGGCGATTCGTAACAATCGCACATTGCTGCTCGGAACCGAAGACTATGAGCCGGTTTTTGTGCTAATGAACAATTGGTATATCAGACTCTCGGAGATCTATCGACACGATGAAGATACACTAAAAGGGGTAATTACTGATTGGTTACACTATCTAGACAACACCAACCGAGCAATGGCGGCTCATTGTGCTTGGTTAGAAAATTACGATCGAGATGAGGAGTATGATAGGAAGCACTCTGCTGAGCAAGAAAAGCTGCACATAGAGTGTGAAGAAATTGAAAATCGTTTTGCCGGTCTGTTGGGGAGAGAAACTGAGCTTGAAGGTGGCAGACTACGAGCTGCTATTCAAAATGAGTATTTTGCAGAGTGTGATATTTTTGACGTCTTACTAACAGAGCTCTATGGCACGCCCAATGAAACGGATATAAAGAGGATGCAGAAGCTGCAAGCAGTGCTAGAAAAAATGCGTAAAAACGGTGAAAAGATCATTTTCAACAAGCGAAATAAGAAACTAGCCGGCGTGCTCAAAACCAAGCTGCGGCTTACATGAAGTGTTTAATCTATGAGGACCGGCGTGCCGGTAGCACTTAGAGCTGGAATGTCTTCTACCAGCTCCGCGTAGACGATCAAATTGTGTGAATATTCCTGCCGACCGTGATTAAACGTACCGGAACAAGTGATCAATCTCAGTCCGGCGTGATCAATATCGCCATACACCTCCGCGGTTGGAAAGCCACTTCGGGAATGCTGTTCAAGCCGCGTGACTACAAATACGCCCACCGTGCCATCAGCTCGCTCAATTTCTATCGTGTCACCCGCTCTGACCTTCTGTAGCGGCCAAAATACGGCCGGGCCTTGATATGAATCAACATGCCCCAAAACAACAGCCGGGCCAAGCTCACCAGGCTTCGGACCATACCGGTACCAACCCACCTCTTCATACCCGTCAGGCACTTCCACGGTCTGGTCTTCGTTAAGGCCAAGCGGACCAGCAAAAGCGGTGTCTATACCAACACTTGGCACCCGCAGCCAAACCGGGTCGGCCACCTCTTTCACTTCACTAACTGTATCAATTGCAGGCGGTTCAAACGTACTCTCTGTTGCCAGCGGTCGGTCAAAGCTCACGATTGCCAGGTGCGTAATGGCAGCACCTACGACTGCTCCCAAAATGGCAAAAGCCACCACCTTGAGGTGGTGGCTTTTAGTCCAGAAATTCGTGATCTTATTTCCTTGAGACATTTCTTGAACGAGACATCAAAGCAGCGACAAAAGGCATGGGAGATGGGATTGAGAGCGGTGCTGCACCGCCGGCTCCAGTATGAGGAGCGCCAATCGGCACCACGCTCACTTGCTCACCCAAAACCTGCGGCCGTGGCCCTGATCCGCCAGATCCAAAACTTGGTCCTTCAGAGACCTGACAGGTCTCCTCACGGCTGTATCGCTTGACCGTGAGCTCAAAGTCGGTGTCAGCAAGCACTGCATACAGGAAGCCACCTTCATCGACCTCGTCTTCATCAGTGGTACGGAAGATCTCTTCTCCATTAGCGGTGATCCACAATTCGCGACCATAGCTGGTCTCCCAGACCAGTTTAGCTGCAGAACCGCTTCCTTCGATCGAGAATTCACAGCGTGGCGGCCTTGCACCACCACCACCGCAGCCAGCGCAGCCGCCATTTCCATCATCGTCGTCATCTCCACCGCCGGTAAAGACATTGCCAAAGTCGTACGAACCATAGGTAGTTGGTGTCTGAGCCAGGGCGACTGCCGGCAAGAACATGTCTAGCAAGCTGGCCAAGAATGAATTGACCGGAGCCAGAGCGGTTTCAGTTTCACTATCATTTGTCTCATCAATAACTTCAACCACGTGCACTCCAGCATCATTTGGGAATGTCTGTTGCCAGTCTTGCACTACGGTTTCGCTGATGGTCCAGATTCCAGCTGGCACATAAAATTCGTAGTAGCCCATTTCGTCAGTCGTGGTTGCGTAAGTCTTTTCACCGTTGGTGATGGTCACCGTCCAACCGTCAAGGTCGTCTTCAACCGGCGTTTCTTCATCCTCTTCTGACTCTCGACCGTCCCAGATATCATTTTCGTTACTATCATGCCAGACATAACCAAAGACTTTGTAGGTCGGCTCCGGGTCGTCCCCTCCACCGCCGTTATCGTCCGGTTTTTCACAAAGCTCTTGCGTTGCGTCAATGGCGTCGAGATCAAAACCGTCAGCGGTTGGTACATGGAGACTACCGTCGGTCGTGTCGGTAACCCGCACGTACTTGATCCAAGCTAAGCCGGTTTCTGAAAAATCGAGCAACGTTACTCCCTCGCCACCTTCAGTTTTCTTGTTTGTCGCCTCTTCAGTGAGGGTGGACCAATCAACATTATTTTGACTGACTTCTACCTGCACTTTTTCTACCGGATATGTATCCCGACCATTAGTGACTTCGTGAATAGAGATATCGTCACCATCAAGGTCTGGCACAAACTTATCGAACTTCATTATCACCCAGCCACCAAAACCGAGGCTGAAGAAATCATTGTCTGGCGCACCCGCGATGCTGCTGGTGTCTGAACGACTTACCAACACAGCGTCGCCGTTCTTTTGAGTTCCTTGATTTGAGTCAATTGGTTCATCTACCCAACCTCCCTGAAGCTCATCGACACACTGACCACCTCCACCGCCGTAGTCACATGAGCCATCATCAGTCGTGGCTAGTGGATTGTAGTTATTGGCCTGTGGGTCAGTACATCCCGGAGTTTCCTCATCATAGGCACAAGAGCCGTCGTCAGTTGTCGCCGATGAATTATAATTATTCGCCTCGGGGTCTGTACAACCTGGGATCGGATCTGGGTCGGCTGTGAATGTATTGGTAATTTCACACTGCACGTTTTCTTGGTTAGCAACCACTCCTTCACACCGACCGTCTCCATTAGAGTAGGTTGTGGTGAATTCACCTTGCTCGACCTCTTCAATTACATATTCACCAGCTGGCACATCAACGTCTATGGTGCCATCGTCTCCAAACACAATTGGTTCGCCACCATTTACCGTGACACTAAAATCTGAAAAGGTTAGTTCTGTTTCTCCCTCGATCACCTTGGTAATTTGTATCGTACCGGGCTTGTATTGGTTCTCCGCGCTACAGTTCCAAGGATTATCTGGGTTGTTCTTCTCAACCATGGAGGACGTGACTATAAATTTACCAGGGATACTAGCCGGTGCATTCTCATCCCCTTCAGACAAAGTGCTTTCACAGTATGGGCCGCCCCACAGCACCGTCCACATGTCTGGTTCAAACTGCTCGGGACCGAGTTCAAGGATCTCATATTCACCTTCCGGTAGCTCAAACACCTCTTCATGGTCGAAGACGCCGATCACTCCCTCCACATTTGAAACCTGGAAACTAAAATCCTCTTCTTCAAGCTCACCCAGAAAATCCGCTGGGTCAATCACTTTTCTGATTGAGACTGATGCTGTTGTGTTAGGTTGTTCTATATTTGTGTCGTCAGAATTTTGCACCGCTTCAGCCACAAGAAAAGACGAAAGGAAAGTACCTATAACTAACGACATGATAGTTAGTACCGCAAATATGCGGACGCTACGTGTTCCAAAAAATATTGAATTCATAAATATACAACTAACGCTTTTAAGGAAGTCGGACATCCCCATATCCTTCTATAATTGCACTATACACCCGAAAAAATGACTTTTTATATAACACAATACTTTTTTTATTGCGCAATATTTTTATCGAAACCACCCAAAGACACTCTCTTTGACCTTGTCAAACAAGCCGCTAGGAGTTGGTTCTGGTTCCGGTGCCGGCTCAGGAACTGGTGTCGGTGCTGGAGTAGAAACTATCTGTGGCTTTGGGGGTGGCGTAACACTGGTAGCTACTACAGACTGGGACACTGGTTGGGGAGCCGGAGATTGCGCTGGAACGGTTATGCTACTAACCGCAGTAGCTTGTTGGTCTGGAGTCGAGATCGACGCTCCGGCTACCTGCGGAATCTGGTTGGCAAGCGTTAACCGACCAAGATACGAAGGGGTACGGAATGTGTACGGGCCCCCAAAAGACTGATACGTACCGTCACTGGCTGACACATGATAGCTATACGTAGTACCAGGCTGTAGATTGATCAAGACCATCGCGTGATTTATCTTCTTGCCTGGTAAAAGCGCACTGACATACTGATAGCCGAAATTCGGTCGACTAATTCGAAATGGCGAAGAGGCGGTTGGGCTGTAGTGCAACCGGGCTTCGCTCGGCTGTGAGGTCTGCCACGTCACGAGTGCTCCAAGACCACCACCGGGCTGTGGGAAATATGCCACCACGGACACGTTTCCAACTGCGAGGCCCATACCTTTGATCTCAATTTTGTGCACGGCCGGTGCCACCGACAAAGCAGTAGCGTCCGCCGGTCGGGCACTAGAAGGAGTATTATAAGCAATGAGAGAGGCCGTGTTGGTATACGTTCCGCTCGGGGTCATTTCGTTATACGCGGTTGTGTACTCGAGCACGATCTCTTCACCCGGCAAAATAGTGCCCAGCTCCCAGTTGTCGGTATTAAGTATTTCCCCGATCGGGTTTTTGAGGACATCCTTGACTACCGCATCGTACGCGTAGCCGCCATCATTCGTCACGGTAATGACGTACTCGACAGGAACTCCAGCCTCAATAGTGCCGGCTGCATTTGGAGTCTGCTTGGTGATCGACAATTTTGGCGGGGAGTTAGGATCTACCTGAGCTTGTTTTCGCTCGATTTCTGCCTTAGGAGCATCATCGTCATCATCATTTCGAGAGCTGCCACCGCCACCGGAACTTGCCTTCTTGTAGGTACAAGAGCCATTGTCAATGTTGGCGCTGGCATTGTAGTTTTGAGCGCCACTATCGGTACAACCATATACTGGTACCGGGTCGGAATCATCTTCGTCAAATTGGCAACTGCCATCATCTATCGTGGCGCTGGCATCGTAGTTGACAGCAGTACTGTCTGTGCAGCCGCTTATATCAGTATCGCCACCATCAGTAGTTTCATAGAATGCAGTCAACCGTGACACTACCTGGTTATCGTCCGGATTAGCATCCCCTTCATCACTTCCCACTGACGCCACTGCGACAATTTCTTTGGTGGCGGTAGTAGCTGAATCATCCACCAGCGCTGTCATTTCAATCGTCCTACTTTCATTTGGTTGCAGGTTCCCGAGTTCGTACACCTGTACAGCATGTCCTTCGCTGGTGGCACCACTGAGCGCCTGAGTTACTACCACATTCGTTGCCACCTTGCTGGTAGTGTTGGCAACGGTGTACTCGAACGTAAGCAGGCTTCCCGGCCCGATCGGTTCAGTATTACTCTCAACCGATCCCGTAAGCGTTAAGTCAGTTCGAGAAAAGGTTACGTTACCATCAAAATCACCGAGAATATTAACGATAGCCATCGTCCAGTTGGCGCCAATGACATTGGTATTCGCAATGTTCATAACGTTTGCGCTGGCGAAGGTGTCTCCAGTCGTGATCGTACCGATCAGCCCACCATGAACTTTGTTACCGCCACTGATCGCATCGATGTAGATATCGTTATCGATGGTGACGTTATTGTAGTTAGTAACGTTGGCAACATAGGAATCCCGGTCATACCCTAAAAACTCAGACGGTGTCACTTCAGTATCGGCATTGTAAATGATAATACCTTCAGGTCCCCATTCCCAAGCCAGTCCGTCCGGCAGACCCACTACATCACCACTCCAATATCCGTGGATACGAATCCATAAGTACATCAAGTCGCCACCAAACACATTCTCATTGACTTTGTTGAGTACGTTTGATTCCGATTCACTGCGACCGGTGGTAATACTTGAATCTATTGCGGTAGCATCATTAAGTCCCGACTCTGCGTACGTATCGAGATTGTTATTGATTTGCGCCTCATTTTGATTATCGACATTGAGCTCACCATCCTCACCCTCCCCTGCCTGCAGCTGGTTTAACCCATTAGGCATGCCGAAGAACGCGTCGAACAATTCTTCAGTCGGTAAGATAATGTCTCCGTCCAGATCACCAACCGCATTGAACGTAAGTAGACGGTAGTTCGAGTCAATGATATTTGTATTGACGACGTTGACTACGTTTGCCGCTCCATACGCATTGCCGGTAGTGATATCCGATCGATTGGCATACATATCGTTGTCACCGGTATTTGCCTCAAGATACGCTTGGTTGGTGATTGTCGCGTGATTGGTTTGCGCAAAATTGTATTCGATGTCTTCAGCTAGACATGAGTTTAGATCACAGTTCGAAGCCCCTGCTAGAAGGCTGTCTTTATCGGGGAAGAAAAAGTCCTGCAGATCGAGAGACATATCTTCTTCCAAGATCATATTTGCCAGATAGAGGTAGCCGTCTGAATTAACAATGTTGGTGTTAACAACATTGGCAATATTAAAGGTTGCAATAGCATCACCAGTGACAATACTTGCTTCATTGCGAGCATTGGCATAGTTTCGGCCGGTGTAGGCGTCGGCCGCCACTTCGTTTGTCACCACCGCGTCATTGGGGCTGGATTGGTATAAACGATAGTTATCTAGATCACGATACGACTGCTCGTCGGCAATACTACGGATATTATTAGAATTGGCTTTGGTTGTCACTTCACCCTTGGCCGTGGCAACTCCGGTCTTGATTGAGACTACCGCACCGCTCTCGCGTTCTCGACCTTGGTCTTCTTCGTTTTCCTCACCGCCAGCTTCCGGTGATGAGTCGCCGATAAGCTCGTCTATCACAAAAGGAATCTCTTCACTAACGTGTTCATGAGTGGTAGTGGCCGTTTCGTCCGTACCATCGGCTCCGGCATCTCCGGTGACCCCATCAGCGCCACCCGTTTCTTCATCTGTGCCACCGGTACCACCATCGGTTGCAGGAGGTGTATCAGCTGATGGGTCACCAGTCGCTCCATCAGCACCATCATCAGTACTACCGCCATCTTCTGTAGGATACGTGCAAGAGCCATCATCTACGGTAGCTTCGGGGTTGTGATTCTCTGCTGTTTCATCGGTACAACCAGACACCTCTTCGTCGGTACCCCCCTCTTCAGTACCAGCAGTGGCTGCTTCGTCCGTACCATCGGCTCCGGTCTCTCCCGCAACCCCATCAGCGCCACCTGTTTCTTCATCTGTGCCACCGGTACCACCATCGGTTGCAGGAGGTGTATCAGCTGATGAATCACCGGTTGCACCATCAGCACCATCAGTGCCGCCACCATCTTCTGTGGGATACGTACAAGAACCATCGTCTATAGTGGCGCTGGCATCAAAATTATCAGCCAATTCATCCATACAGCCGGACACTTCAACCGGATCTGAGCTTGGCGCTTCAGCTTCTTGGGCAAGGATTTGGTTGGGTACACCGCCAAAAAGCAATGCGACAATAACGATCATCGAAAAGAGTTTTTGCGCTTGTTTTATTTGTTTAGAAAAGTTTTTGAACATACGCTGTTAGAGTTTCTTGTAGCAAATGTAGTAGAGAGAGCAACTGAAGTGCCTGTGATCCTGACGAAGCGTTACTGGTCGGCTTTTGTGCCACTTCGTAGTGGCTTGTTGTTGCCGACACCGTGTTAGCCGACTGAACAGCAGCGACACCGGACGTCGCGGTTACTATCACTGTGTGACTTTCACTTCCATGTATGTGATTGGTGATCAACACGGCAGCAGAAGATGCTCCTGACTGACCGGAAGCGCCGTCAGTACCATCCGCACCGTTTCGTCCATCTGAACCATCCTGTCCGTTCTTTCCCGCAGTACCAGATTGACTAATGCCGCCCGTCTCGGTCGATGCAGACACCGAATTGGTGATCACGGCCGAATCTTCGGCTGAGACTATAACTGGTGCCACTGTACTCCAAAAGAGCATAATTGCAACCAGTAGTGGGATTTTGAATTGATCGTTTGACATATTTTCCCTCTCTAAAGCCAGAAGTGAACACTTCCAACTTTAGGAGAAGGGCCCTTCGATATACGAAGAGCACTTACTCCTTAGTTCATTACTTGCGTACTACGCGAGCAACGTTTCGGTTTACCACGTTGGTTACGCGACTCCATGAGTCAGCTTTACCAGTTTCAATGGTACCTCCTTCACCGCCGTCACCGCCGTCACCGCCGTGTCCGCCAGCTCCGGTGTCACCACCTTCGCCGCCATCACCGCTGTTTCCGCCGTCGCCAGCTGCTCCAGAGTCACCTCCGACAGCACCGTTACCACCGTCGCCAGCAGTTTGGTTGCCGCCACAGTCATTGCAGCCGCTACCATCTACGTCGCCACGGGCGTTACCGCCTTCACCGCCTTCACCGCCGTCTCCAGCTTCGCCAGAGTCACCGCCTGAAGCCAGGTTGAAGCTCTTACCGCCTTCACCAGCTTCGTCACCTCCGCGACCACCGTTACCGGCGTCACCAGCGTCAGCTCCTTCTGAGGTGTTTTCACCTGTGTCAGCGTCTGCTGTAGCTCGGTTAGTTAGATCGACATGATTGGTAGTATTGACACGAGCTCGGGTCTCATCGAGATCTGAACCACACTGTCCACTACAACCGTCACGAACAACGTCAACATCATTGCTGTTTACGTCGTTGTCGATTTCAGAGGTTGCGATCGCGTCACCAGTACCGATGTATCCACCGTTACCGCCGTCGCCACCGTTACCGCCTGAACCGCCTGTACCAGTGTCGCCACCGTTACCGCCGTCGCCAGAGTCACCACCGTTACCGGCAGCACCTGACCAACCACCAAGACCGCCTTCACCGCCGTCGCCAGCAGTTTGGTTGCCGTCAACTTCTGCATCGTCACCGGTTGTTGCATTTCCGCCGTCGCCACCGTTACCGCCGTCGCCAGCTTCGCCAGAGTCACCGCCAAAAGCAATGTTCCAGCTCTTGCCGCCGTCGCCAGCATTGTCTCCACCGCGACCACCGTTGCCAGCATCGCCACCGCGACCGCCACGTGAAGTGTTGCCGCCCGTAGATGCTGTAGAAACTGCAGTGTTAGAGATGTTTGCTGTGTTGGTAGTGTTAATTACCACGGTATCATCTTCGTACGCCGCGGCTGGGAGTGCAAAGATACCGAATGCCATAGCCGGAAGCAATACTGCTGCCGATGCTTGGTACATGATTTTTGTCATAATCTTAAAACTTTTTATTAACTTCTAATTCTGAATAATGGTGTTTGCATGCGCAAATCCCTGGTCCTGTTGCCATGGGCATCATCGACCTATGGACTGTTATGAGCAACAGTCCACGTGGAAGAACATCAATGTTAGAGAACTGAACTGGCGTACTCTCACGTGAATCGATGATTGAACAACACTTTCCCTATAAACACACACAAAACGCCCACCTTGGCTAACCAATTGCGGGCGTCTTGAAATATATTATAGAGGTGTGTTGTGTGTTCAATGTGCACATACAAGTAATTGCACATTGTCGCTCCCCCCACTAACAATGTTTCACTATTCTGAGCCTTATACCACATTTAGTCAAACGTCAGTTACTCTTACGATATAGAAGTTATCTTTGTCAACATTCTGTACTCTCCTATGGGTTAGAATGTGCAGGGTCATGTAAGCAGACAGGATCGACCGGACCAGGGGGAGGTGTGACCGAGGTCACACTTGGCCAGTCGATCCTGTCTGCTTACATTCTAGTTTGTCACGTATAAAATATCTGAGTATTAAAAAAGGCCCCTCTCCATTAAGGACCTTTCTAGCTAGCTCGATTTATAGCCTAATACACACTATTTTGCAAATTAAATTATACGAGCATGAATGTGCACTGCGCTTTTATGGCTTACTTGTTCATCCAACATTCCCCGTCGACATGCCGCAGAGACAGCGGGGCGGGTGTTCTGAGTGAATAAAAATTTGGGCTTTTCTATGTTAATTGGTTGATGATAGTTCTAGTCTGCACAGCGATCGCCGGCCACTTTTTTCTTCCACGCCCCCACATTGTGTGCTACTATCGCCTAATAAATTAAGGCGATTTTTGTTATGGCGGAAAACAACCAACCAAACATCCCGGAGGTCTTTCTCTCTCCGTACAACCCAGAGGCACACGAGGATACCCTCTACGCGATGTGGAACGACTCGGGCTACTTCAACCCTGACAACTGCGTCAAAGACGGTATTGCTGATCCTGAGGCCGAGCCATTCTCGATCGTCTTGCCACCACCAAACGTCACCGGCACCCTCCACATGGGCCACGCCGCCATGCTTGCCATCGAAGACATTCTCGTACGCTACCACCGCATGAAGGGTCACCGCACCCTCTGGCTTCCTGGCACCGACTCCGCCGCCATCGCCACACAGTCGAAGGTTGAAAAGATCATCCAGAAGGAAGAAAAGAAGAGTCGCCACGACCTCGGTCGCGAGGAGCTTCTGAGGCGCGTTGACGCCTTTGCCGAGGAAAGCAAGGAGACCATCATCGGCCAGACCGAGAAAATGGGCTCTAGCCTCGACTGGAGCCGCTACGCGTTCACTCTCGACGAGCAGCGCTATCACGCCGTGATGACCGCGTTTGTGAACATGTTCAACGACGGCCTGATCTACCGCGGTGACCGCATCGTCAACTGGGACCCGAAAGGTCAGACCACTATCTCCGACGATGAGATCGTCTACGAGGAACGCCAAGCCAAGTTGTACACCTTCAAGTACAGCCAAGACTTCCCGATCGCCGTCGCCACCACCCGGCCTGAAACGAAGGTGGGCGACACCGCCGTGGCAGTGCACCCAGATGATGAGCGATACAAAAAGTACATCGGCCAAACCTTTGACTTCACTTTCTGTGATGTGCCGGTGAGCGTTCAGATCGTCGCCGACAGTGAGGTGGATCCGGAGTTTGGCACCGGCGCGGTCGGCGTCACCCCTGCGCACAGCAAAACCGACTGGGACATCGCCGACCGCGCCGGCATCACCCGCCGACCGCAAATCATTAACGAGTATGCCAAGATGACAGTTGAAGGCCGCCTCAATAATTTGAAGACGACTGTGGCTCGCGAAGAAGTGGTGAAATGGCTTGAGGAAGAAGGCCTCCTCAAAAGCGTCGAGGACATCAAACAAAACGTCTCCACCGCGGAACGCACGGGCGGCATCATCGAACCCCTCCCGAAGCTGCAGTGGTGGATCAACGTCAATAAAAAATTCACGCAGAAGCATTCTGAGATCCCCGGTATTGAAAGTGGCAGCGACGTGACCCTCAAGGAACTCATGATCGCTGCGGTTGAAAATGATGGCGTTTCTATTCTTCCTGAACGATTTGAACGTGTGTACTACAACTGGATCACCAATCTCAACGACTGGTGCATCTCTCGTCAGATCTGGTACGGCCACCGCATTCCAGCTTGGTATAAAGGAGACGAGATGAAAGTCCAGATCGAGTCTCCCGGTGATGATTGGGAACAAGAATCTGATACGCTCGACACTTGGTTCTCCTCAGGCCTATGGACTTTCTCCACCCTCGGCTGGCCAGAGCAAACTGATGACCTCAAGACCTACCATCCGACCACCGTGCTCGAGACCGGCTACGACATTCTCTTTTTCTGGGTGGCGCGCATGATCCTCATGAGCGGCTACCACCTTGGCCAAGTGCCGTTTAAGAACGTCTACCTCCACGGCCTCGTCCGTGATAGCCAAAACCGCAAGATGAGCAAGTCGCTTGGCAACACCCTTGACCCACTTGATATGATCGCCAAGTACGGTGCTGACGCCACTCGCCTATCCCTCATTGTCGGCGCCGCGCCCGGCAACGACATGCCACTCTCAGAAGATAAGGTGCGCGCGTACAAGAAGTTTGCCAACAAACTCTGGAACATCAGCCGCTTTGTACTGACCAGTATCGCAGATGCTGACTGGGAACAAGAACTCCAGCTGAGCGAGCGTGACGAGGAGATCTTGAAGGAACTGCGGATGAAAATTGCTGAAGTGTCTGAAGATATTGAAAAATTCAGCTTGTATCTCGCAGCCGAAAAAGCCTACCACTACGTCTGGCATGACTTGGCCGATAAGGTGCTTGAGGAATCAAAGCCAATTCTCAATGGTGCAGATACTGCAGTCAGGTTTGCACGGCAATATGTCCTTAAGGAGTGTCTTGTAGCATCACTCAAGATGCTGCATCCGTTTATGCCGTTCGTAACCGAAACCGTCTGGCAACATGCACCTGAGGCTATTAAAGACCAAAAACTGCTCATGGTAGCCAAGTGGCCAAACTAGCAATGGATTCCTCTCCCCGGCTTTGCGGCCGCGCACCCGAAGGGTGCCCGGCCGTTTGCTACAATAAGACCACATGCAATCGACTTACTTTGCCATTGCTTTCCTGGCCGGATTGATCCCCGCGCTGTTTTGGGTGTGGTTTTGGCTGCGTGAAGACAGTCGTAAGCCAGAGCCATTATTCTTGATTGCCATCTCTTTCATTGCTGGTATGGCAGTCGTGCCAATGGCCTTACCGCTTCAAAAACTCGCTTTGGAGCTCTACTCTGGTGCCAATATCATCGTAGTCTGGGTGATCGTTGAGGAGCTTTTGAAGTACGCAGTGGCGCTGACACTCGTATTCTGGAATCGGGACGTTGACGAACCAATTGACATGGTGATTTACCTGATTGTGGTTGCACTCGGCTTTGCGGCTCTTGAAAATGCACTCTTTATCTTTAACCCGCTCGTTGTGGGCGACTACTTCAACTCCGCACTGACAGGCAGCTTCCGGTTTATGGGTGCCACTTTGCTTCATGTACTTGCCTCTGGCACAGTGGGCGCCTGTCTCGCATTAGCGTACTATCGCTCCAAAGTGACCCAAGTACTCGCCGGCACCCTTGGGTTGTCCATTGCCATCGTATTGCATGCCCTATTTAACTTTTTTATAATGGAACGAAGTGGAGAAACGATCCTGACTGTCTTCCTGTTCGTTTGGATGGGTATCATCATCCTGTTTCTTCTTTTTGAAAAGATCAAGCTCCTCGAGCGCAACCATAACCTGCAGCAACAAGCATCATGAAAAAACCCTCATTTTTAGAACGACTCACCGGTGGACAACCAGATGAGTACGACCGCATCCTCGACGACGAACACGAATTTGGTGAAGATGATGACCTCGCGGTTGAGGAAGACTATCCTGAGGATGAGTCGTGGGAGGGAGAAGACAGTGCCGGGAGCCAGCAAGACGGTGAGCTGCCTGTTGATATGTACCAAACCAATGATGACATCGTCATTCGTGCCCTCGTTGCAGGCGTGAGTCCAAATGAGCTTGAGATATCCATCACCCGCGACATGGTGACTGTACGCGGTGTTCGAGAAGAGTACCAGGAGTCGCAGGACGACGGTTACTTCCACCGTGAACTCTTCTGGGGCAGCTTCTCACGCACACTACTCCTGCCTGAAGAGGTTGCTATCGACGAGGCAGAAGCGCAGGAGAAGCATGGCCTACTAGAGATCCGGTTACCAAAACTCGACAAGCACCGCAGTACGCAACTGAAGGTACGCACCAACGCTGGTCACAAGTAACAACATTTGAGAAAGCCGGATCCCTTCAGGATCCGGCTTTTTTACACCATCATTTCAGAATAACCTCCGCAAGCACGTAGGCCGTGAGCACGCCTTCGCCATTAGCTGGCCTGATATCGACCAGTCGTAGCGGGCGGCCGTCTGGCGTTTTGAACGACTCCGCTTGCGGGAGAACATCCACAATCTCTCCTCGCAAAGGTTCACCTCTCTTATCGCCATTTCGAAAGTACATTTGGATCTCAGTGTGCACTGGTCACCTCCGTCACGTCAACATAGAACAAGTCACAACGGCTCGACCCTTCCTGAATGTAGATCTGTGCTGCACGTAACACCCGCCCATCAGGCAGCGGCAAGGGGACGCCATACATCTTTCGAAGCTCCCCCGTTACACACTCACGAAAGACACCATTTGGGTAGTACGTTTGATACTGCTCTGCCATAAAAGAACCTCTGCGTGTTATCTTGCATACTGAGCACCATTAGACCAGAAATCAGTAATTTTACAAGTCCGACTGACTGTGTCGTGAGACGGCAAGTGGCCCCGATGGCTTGCGGTCCTCGGCTCCGCCTGCGGACTTCGTCGCAAGCCACTTTCGAATCTGCCCCTGAGCTACAAAACGCAACGACCCAGATGCTTTCGCATCTGGGTCGGCGTTTTGTGCTCAGGGGCAGATTCGAACTGCCGACACCTGGTTCTTCAGACCAGTGCTCTAACCAACTGAGCTACCTGAGCGTTCCGTGTATCGAACGTACGCGCTATTGTACTGGTTTTTAAGAGAATTTCAATCTATTCAACCACAGATCCTGCGCCAGTATTTCCAGCTTCTGCTCCCCCACCGATCGCTTGGTAAAACTGTTTCCAACCTGGCACTTCCTGCAAGCCACTCTGAAAGATCTGGAAGGAAGAGCCAAGTGAGGTGAAGTACGGCTCAACCACATAGTAGTACACCACAAACGGCGCACCGATGAGTATAAGTGTCCACGCCACCCGAAACCAGAACGAAATAAGCGATCGTTTATTCATCTTTTTCAAGAGCTGGTTGTTTTCGGTCAGCAACCGCTGGTTCTCCAGGAGCAGCTCGCGCATCTGCTTATGTTCATCTGTTTCGGGTAGCATACGCTTATTATAGCAAAGTGAGGCGTAGAAATGGGCGAATTATGCTACAGTGATGACGCTCGTCCCCTTTGTGTCGAGCTTGCCCTCGTAGTTCAATGGATAGAACGACTCCGTCCTAAGGAGGAAATCTGGGCTGAAACAGTCTGGGGGACTGTTTCAGAAGGTTGACTGGTATTTTATGACGCAAGGAAATAAAATACCGACAACCTGTACTGATCCTGTAAGGATCGATTCCTCAGGGATCGAACCCAGCAACATTACAATTTAAGACGTATTGCCCTCGTAGTTCAAT
Organism: Candidatus Nomurabacteria bacterium; assembly: GCA_020632135.1. Taxonomy (GTDB): domain Bacteria; phylum Patescibacteriota; class Minisyncoccia; order Phycocordibacterales; family UBA918; genus OLB19. Next base: position 79,058 of record JACKGC010000001.1, read on the forward strand.
GGATAGAACGACTCCGTCCTAAGGAGAAAATCTGGGCTGAAACAGTCTGGGGGACTGTTTCAGAAGGTTGACTGGTATTTTATGACGCAAGGAAATAAAATACCGACAACCTGTACTGATCCTGTAAGGATCGATTCCTCAGGGATCGAACCCAGCAACATTACAATTTAAGACGTATTGCCCTCGTAGTTCAATGGATAGAACGACTCCGTCCTAAGGAGAAAATCTGGGTTCGATTCCTGGTGAGGGCACCATAATCAAACGTTCGGTCTTTGAACCGACACTCGCATGGGCGGCGCGAAGCGCCGCCCATGCTGACAGTGGCTCTGCAGAGCCACATTCCAAGGCAGGTGCCACCACCGCGCAGGCGCGGAGGTGGAGGTTCGAGCCAAAGATTTCTTTGGCGACAACTTTTTTCTCAAAAAGGTTGTCCGCGGTGGCGATTTGCGCAAGGTTTTGCGCCTCGTTTATCCATTTCTCAAACGGTTCGAGCCAGTTAAGGTGGGCGCTAGAATAGTTGCTGATTTTAGTTTGGAGCGACTGCTTTTCAGACAGTAGCATAGCTTTCTTTTCAAGATAAGTTTCTCTTTCAATATCCTGTTCCAAATACCCATCAAGCAGTCGCGACAACTTCTCGTTTACTACCTCAAGTTCCTTTTGTGCAGCGTCCACGCCCACCTTGGCAGTCTGGGATATATTTTTCTTGTCTTCAGCGAGCATCTGATTCAGTCGCTTGGCCCAGACTGCCGGCAAAGCCATGTCAGAGAGGAGAACCGAAAGTTGTTCATCAAGTGACTCCTCACGCACGTATGGTTCATGACAGTTCCCACGCTTCTTGGTACAGCGATAGTATGTGTGACCTTTCTGCACTTCAGCGGTGATGCCCATAGAACACGAACCACACGTGAGTAGTCCACAAAAGGCTTTCGGTTCGTTCTTGGGTTTGCGCTTAGGTTTGCCGCGGTCTTTCAATATCTCTTGGACTCTATCAAACAGTGGCTTTGCGATAACTGGCTCGTGCTTGCCTTCGTATAACTCACCTCCATATCTAAACAGCCCAACATAGAACGGATTGGAGAGGATAAACGAGATTCTGTCTCGATGGAGACGATTGCCGTGTTTGGTTGTGATACTGTGGGTAGCCAAAAAGTCTGCTATATCTGCCAACCGGCTCTCGTTCTTGGCGTATAACTCAAACGCTTCGCAAATGATTGGTGCTTTGCGCTTGTCTTGTACCACCGTCTTGGTACGGACATCGTTAATGTATCCGATGGGTGCAAGCGCCGGATACTCGCCACGGCGGACTTTTTGGCGGAGTCCACGCTTGGTGTTCTCGGCTAAGGAGTCAACGTAGTATTTGCTTTGCCCAAAGGCGATGCTGAGCATGAATTTTCCTTGAGAAGTGTTCTCAAACCAAAAGGTTGGAAATTTGAGCATCGCCAAACGCCCGCTATCGAGGTGGTATATCACCTGTCCGCCGTCAACTGAATTGCGCGCTAGCCGGTCGGGATGCCAGGCCAAAATCCCTTGTGCATCACCAGCCTCCAGACGTTTCATCATCTCACTGAAGATTGGCCGGCCTGGGGTTTTGGCCGACTTTTTCTCGATAAAGGTATCGACTATCTCTAGTCCTTCATTCCTTGCAAACGAGCGCAATTCAGTGACTTGAGCTTCAATAGAAAGTACTTGTTTGTCTTCAACGTCGGTACTTTTGCGGGCGTATAAAAAGAATTTGTTTTCCATGTACTAAAGGAACTTAAAAAGCAGAAGTGGCTATTTTGGTGTTGAAATCCTAACGTAATGCTAGAAAGCCAAAATAGCCACTTCTGCTCACATTACTAATAACGGATTTCAACAGGTACAGTGTACCACTAAAAAGAATTTTTAGTGGGCAAAGCAACTACGTCGAGACAGAATAAAATCGCCACCGCGTCGAACCTCCACCTCCGCGCCTGCGCGGTGGTGGCACCTGCCTTGGAATGTGGCTCTGCAGAGCCACTGTCAGCATGGGCGGCGCTTCGCGCCGCCCATGCGAGTGTCGGTTCAAAGACCGAACGTTTGATTATGGTGTCATTATACAACGCAGCTCGAACTTACTTCCAAACGAAGTTTGGATGAAACAATCTGCAACGCGCGGAGCGCGTGGTGGCTTGGTACTTCCACGTACGCATTGGGGCGCACAGTGACGCGCCTCGGGGAGCGCTCGTCCCTCGCGCGCAGCAAACCCAAAAAATTTCCTTACCATTTGAAAAAGCGGAAGGGGGTGCAGGGGGAAGCCGCCAAAAAGTTGAAAGGAAATTTTTGGGTGTTGTGAATTTTCTGTAAAGATTCTGTTGCTTTGAATTCGAAATTTACTCCTTTGTAATCAAACCATCTTCCATCCAAAAAACACGATTACAATATTTTGCGTAATCTTGTTCATGAGTAACCATAAGAATGGTCTGTCCTTCGCTGTTAAGCGCACGCAGTACATCTATCACCTCGTCTGAAGAAGCACCATCCAAGTTAGCGGTCGGTTCGTCAGCAAACAAGACCTCGGGTCCCTTCGCAACTGCGCGCGCTATCGACACACGTTGTTGTTGACCACCAGAAAGTTGATTTGGTCGATTTGTGTACTTACCTTCCAATCCAAACTTATCGAGCGTTCTTCGTGCAATCATCTGTGCTTCTGGTTCTTCATAACCCAACATCATCAGTGGCAACATAACGTTCTCTTCTGCAGAAAGTTCTGGAACCAGTGCATAATCTTGAAAAATATATCCCAAGTGTTGCAACCGAAAAGACACTCGATCTTCCTCGGTCAGCACATCTGTGGGTTGATCAAAAATGAATACTTCACCACTGGTTTGCCGATCGAGCAAACTCATTTGGTAGAAAAGGGTTGACTTACCAGCTCCAGATTTACCCATCAGTGCGACAAAATCACCCTTGTTAATGGTCAGTGATATTCCCTTAAGCACATCTATCTTAAGCTCATCCCTTCCAAAGCTCTTTACAATGTTCTGTATTTTAATAATTGGTTCCATACTGATACAAACAACTTAACGGCCCAAAATTGAATCAAGGGTATTCTGCCTAACAATAAGCCATGCCGGAATATATCCCGCAATCGCCGTCACGCTCACCAGCACAAGTGCTCGCAGTGTCGTCCCCCAAAATGTAGCCGCTAAAATACCGTCACTAACTGGGAAGTCGATCGGATTTGCATTAAAGTGTGGGATAAAAATGAAAAATATCAGTATGTATCCGATAAGACTACCGACGATCGCATAGAAGAGAGACTGCATGATGTATGCTCGTTTGATTGCCTCGCCTTTAATCCCGATACCTTTTAAGATACCGATTTGTTTTCGCCTAGTCAGTGCATTGATGTATATCACCACAAAGACCGTGATGGCAGAAACCACGACCGCTACCCCTCCTGCAGCATTGCCCAGCAAACCAAACGTCTTACTGAGATCATCAAGCACACTCGGGATCGCTTCTTCGGCTGTTTCAATTTTCGCGTACCTATCAAGGCCATATGCTTGTAGCTCGCTGACAACAACTTGTGCGTCACTATCTGAAACAAGTGATATTGCAAATTCATTCGCCCCATCGACTGCTCCACCCACAAAATGATTCCAATCATCAGTCGTAATGTATGCGCGTTTCGCAACCTGACCGACCTTACTCTCCACAATACCTTTCACAATAAACTCAGTGCTCACTCCAGAACGATCTACGCCACTACCATTATCTCCACCCCCGTGCGGTCCACTTACAGCATTTTCAGCAGCACTACCAGAAGAAAAAGAGACTTTTACTCTCGTACCAGGAGTTATGTTTTTGAGAGGTTCGAATGAATCACTAAACTCAGTGTACTCAGCAAGATTGTCTGCACCAAGCAGGATGTACCCACTCTCTCCTTCGCGTAAATAGTCACCAACTGTCACTGAGTTGGCTAGTTTCGTTACCTTCGTTTCCGTTGCTGGATCAATGCCTACTAGTTCCAGCGATACACTATTCTCCTGTGTGTCAAAATCCCAGCGGGTTTGATAGTTGGCTTCTGCAGTCGCCTGCTTCACATACCGGGATGTATAAGACTTGACCTCAGGATGACTATTGAGTGTGGCCTGTATCGCATACGAGTTTTCGATGATCTCTTTTCCGGTGAGAGCAGAAATGAACACATCGCCGGTGTACTGTGAGCGATTGTCCTTAAATATTCCTTCAGTTAGGCCTGTCAAAATGCCAGTGATAAGTACTAGGTTTAGGAACGTAAGTACCATGATGGCTACCGTTAGGATGTTCATCCAAATACTGGAGCGTTGTATCTGACGGAATGCCAGTTTTCGCGCAACACGCCATGTTGATTGCTTTGTTGACTGCATGGTGATCAAATAATATTACTCACGCACAGGTTTAATGATATATTCCCCTGCGACCAATCCGTCCGTAACTGCAAAGTAATTATCAGTACCTCGTAAACCTAGTGTGACCACTCGTGACCCCACCTCTTGCTCTCTTTGTACGAAAACCTGCGCGCCTTCTTCCGTATAAAGAACATACGAAGCTGGCACCGCTACCACCTGAGATACCGTTTCTATATCAATACGTGCTCGTGCACTCATACCAATGCGAATACGTTTATCAGGTTCAGTAAGGGTAATAGTAGTAATGTATACAGGAACCCCGTCCACTTCTGTGTCCGTCAGCTCAATCTCAGTGACTTTCCCAGACCAAACTACCGTATCACCATACGCGTCAAGACTAATCTTCGCTCCATTACCGATGTCAATCTTGGCGATATCAATCTCAGGTACATTCATGCGTAACTCATACTCGTCACCAGAAACCAACGTCATGACAGGGGTTGCTGTCGTTATTGTTTCTCCCACAGTAAGATCAGTACTTGCTACTACTCCTGCAAACGGAGCAATAATAACCGTATCTGACAACTGCGCTTCAACCATAGACACTCGAGCTCGTGCCTGCTGCAATGAAGCTTGCGCTTGTAGAAGATTTGCCTTCGCTTCAGCAACCGAGGCTTGGGCTTGTGCCTCCTGTGCAGTGGTGATTGCCGATTGTTCACCGATTGTTTGTTGTGCTAACAAATTTTCTAAACTCGCTTCCGCCTGTGCTACTAACTGTCTTTCTACCTCTTGCGCTTTTTCATAAGCACTAAGTTTTGTTTGATAGCTCAGACTACGTGTATTCGGCACTGGTACAACCCATTCTGAAGAGCCGTAAGAGTCTTCTTCTCCACTAACAGGCAGGGTTACAAAAAGACCATGTGTGCCCAGTTCCACCGGTAAGCCGAAGTCATCAAATGATACCGTGCCATTCTCAAGACCACTGTACCGGATTGAATAACCAGATCTGGCTCCTGATCGATAGAACTCAATTTTGTATTCACCTGATGCGTCAGAGTGATAGCTTCCTGATACAACAGGTGCTGAGAGTGTACGGTAGGCATCGGTCTGATAGGCCTGCAGGTCGTTGTTAAGCAACTCCCGATACACATTTGTCACCAAGGTGGTTTGCTCTGTTTTGGTGAGTGAAAGAGCAATGTGAGCTGAGGTAATACTTGCGTCGATTCCTCGATTTTGTGCCTGAACAAAAGACAGATTCGATTCTGCTTTTTTTAGGGTTGCCTCAGCAGCTGCTATTGTTGCCTGAGCGGCTGCCACACTACCGTTTACTTGCGCAAGATCAGCCTCTAGGCGAGCGCTTTCAAGTCGAGCCAACACCTGCCCTGCCTCCACAGTCTCTCCCTGTACCACCTCAATGGTTGCTACTTTCCCCCCTACAGCAAAAGCAAGCTCAACTTCATCCACCGCAGTTACTTCGCCGGACAATTGAACATACTGCACAACATCCCTTTCAGTAACTAGTAGTGCTGGCTGATCGGCAACAGACTCATTGAATAATGCAATACTTGCGCCACCCAGTAGTACGATCACAACGGCAATCTTCCATTTATATACTCCTACACGCTTGAGAAACTGTCTCATAGAACTAACTCTGCTCATTATCTAATAAACTTCGCAATACAGGATTCTTTGATGCCAATAGCGACTCTCGTCGGGGGCTGTGCTGAACTAGTATTTGCATCATCTTTTGGAGCCCATTAGAAACTTCTCGTCTGGTGCTTTTAGGTAACTCAGCAAAAACATCTTCCATTCTTTTAATTACTTCGGTTTGTACCCGAATGACCATTAGCCGGCCTTTGGGAGTAAGGGTTAGAATAGATTTGCGAGCATCACAGGCGTCCTGTTTCTTTACGATTAACTTACGCTCAATTAAATCCTGCACTTTTCGACTAACCGATGCTTCTGAGACTAGGTTGAATAGCGCAATATCCTTTTGTGTACAAGTAGTAAGAACCGCAACAGGAAGCAATGTTTGAAAGTCAGCCAAAGTAATGTCAAACCCTTTACTGAGCACCTGTTCAATCTCAGTATCAATTTCTGAACGCAATAACATTACAGGCATAATGATGTGGGCGATACTGTTTGGGAATAATTTCATAGGTATAAGACTACCATAAGATACTTAACATGTTAAGTATCTTTCACACAACCTCCACCAAGCAGGCCACGCGAACGGATGTGAGCGGCCTGTGCGAGGTGGTGGCGGGTGTGTGGGTGTGGGTAGATATTCACCACTACACTCGAACGCAAAGTGTCTCGGGCACCACAAGACCGAAGAAAAGTAGGATGAAAAGCCCTCAATTCTAAATGGGGCTTTGAATGAAACTTTTTGGAGGTCGTAGTGGTGAGCAAGCCAAAAATTTCCTTTCAACTTTTTGGCGGCTTCCCCCTGCACCCCCTTCCGCTTTTTCAAATGGTAAGGAAATTTTTTGGGTTTGCTGCGCGCGAGGGACGAGCGCTCCCCGAGGCGCGTCACTGTGCGCCCCAATGCGTACGTGGAAGTACCAAGCCACCACGCGCTCCGCGCGTTGCAGATTGTTTCATCCAAACTTCGTTTGGAAGTAAGTTCGAGCTGCGTTGTATAATGACACCATATACATATTCTCAAACTCCGGTATACTGCACAGTGGGTACTGACTCCCAGCCACACATTAGGTGACCGCAATGTTTAAAGATGCACTTACGCAGCTCTTTAATGCTCATGGCCCGCCTGGTTTTACACCAGAAGAATGGCAACTCATGCTGGCTTTGGCCAGTAATCTCTCTGAGGATCTTCGACCGTATGAACGGCGCGCGTATCATGTACTCGCACCACAGTTCGGCCTGGATCCTAACCATGCCAAACGACTCGAGCGCACCGCCCAACTCTTCTTCAATCTACTGCGCGATGATGAAGAGACCTGGCGGTCGGTTCGCCTGTTTCGAGAACCGTTTGATTTCCATTCTCCTGAGTGGCTCGCGCAGGACCTCCTGCGTTACGCCAAAAATAACCGTAAATACCAAGGCGAGGAACTTACATGGGATACCCTCTTCAATCCGAATCCGGCGCAGTCCGGTTCACCTCTCTGATCCCTCCCTCGCGACGTCGCAACGACGTCGCTTTTCTATTAAAAACAAGCGGCCCCTTCGGGGCCGCTTGTTTTACACAACAATACTCTAAAGCTTCAGTAACTCACGCAACTTTGATTCATCAAAACCAATGATGATGTCTTCCTCGATCTTAATGACTGGCACACCCATCTGGCCAGTGAGGTCGATCATTTCCTGGCGCTTTTCAGCGTCAGCAGCGACATCGTGGTCCACAAAAGCCACGTTGTTCTCAGCAAAGAAATCCTTTGCTGCGTGACAAAAATGACATACCGGAGTGCTGTAAATAGTAACGGCTGGAGTACCAGCGGTATTGGTTTCTGGGGTATCCATATAACAATAGATAAGAAATTTAAATTAGCTTAATACTCACTAGTATAGCAGCTTTTTGGCGGGGCGAAAAACCAAAGGTTTTTCGCCCCGGCTTACCGCCAAAATTGGTACCATTTCTTTGACGATCCTTTCGGTGTCGTAGAGCTAGAGAGAGGTAACACTTCCGGCTCGTCATTTTCCTCCTCCACAATAACCACCACCTGCTCCCCTGGCAGCGCCACATCAAACTGCCGACGCATCTCTGCTTCAATACCTCGCTCACTCGAAAGATACTCCACCTTCGCTTCAAGCGCTGCCTTTCGCGCCTCAAGTGCCATCGCCGCTTGCTCGGCCTCCACCCGCCGTTCGCGCATCTCCATAGCGATGTCATAGCGCACATACGCACTCCACCCCACGATCAACGCCAACAACGCAATTGCTCCCTGCGTAATGGGCGAATTGATAACGCTCCGTAATTTTCGTTTTTGATGGAAATCTAGCACCAGTCTATTATACCTCTTGCCTCAGCCTCTGCATTAGGTACAATAGTCCTCATGAGTTTTTTGTTTCACAAGAAGACCAAGACGGCCATTAAGTGGATCTGGGGTACTTTTGCAGTACTCATTATCCTCAGTATGGTGTTTGCCTACTCTGGCGGCGCTGGGTTATTTTAAAGGTATACGTAAAAAGCGGGCGGCCCCTTTGGGGCCGCCCGCTTTTTACCTCTAATCCCCCTTCATCATCTTCATAAATACTTCCTGCGGAATGTGCACCCGGCCGCGCTCGAGCGCTTTTGCTTTACCCTTCTTCTGCTTCTCACGCAGCTTCATTTTACGGGTGATGTCTCCACCGTAGAGATGCGCCGTGACATCCTTCCGAAGCGCCGATATCTTCTTAGTAGCCGTAACCTTCCCCATCACCCGCGCTTGAATCTTCACTACAAACTGCTGTCGCGGCAGCGTTGTGTAGAGCTTCTCAGTGATCGACTTGGCTTCTACTTCAGCCCGTATCATACCCACCACTCGCGAGAACGCCGGCACTTCTTCCTCAGCCACTAGCACATCAAGCCGAGTGACGGTGGCTGGTCGCAACTCAGCAATTTCATATGAAAGCGACGCGTACCCACTACTGGCATTCTTCAGTCGGTCAAAAAAACCACGCATGAGCTCCCGCAGAGGCATCTCGATCGCCAACAGCGTCCGCCCATCCCCAAACACTTCCGTGTCAATCACACTCGCTTCATGCTCATAGAGGAGTGTCATCACATGCCCCATGTACTCACCTGGCAGAATGATCTGCCCAAGCACCCACGGCTCACGCACACTCACCTTATCGCCATGGTCAGGAAAGCGATTAGCAGCGTAAATATGCTCCACTCTGCCATCGGGCCACGTGACTTCATACGAAATGGACGGTGCGGTAATGATGATGTCGATATTAAATTCACGGCGTAGGCGCTCGGTGATGATCTCCATATGGAGCATGCCAAGAAAGCCGCACCGAAAGCCACGCCCCAAAACCCCTGAAGACTCCTCTTCGAAAGAGAGTGAGGAGTCTGATAGTTGCAACCGGTCGAGTGCCTGGCGGAGTTGGGTGAAGTCATCTTGATTCTCGGGGAAGATCGACGACCACACCACCGGACGCGCCTGCTGATAGCCTGAGAGTGGCTCGACCATCTGCTTATCTTTCATGAGCGTATCACCCACCCCAGCCACACCAGGCTCTTTAATGCCAGTCACAATATAACCGATCTCCCCTGCTTCAAGCTGGGTCACCGGCGTTTCTTCAGGCGTCACCACTCCCACTTCAAGTGCAGTGAAGCTGCGACCGCTGGCAGCAAAGCGCAGTACGTCTCCTTTCTTCACCATACCATCAAAGACGCGCATAAAGACAATGATGCCGCGATGGTTAGAGTATTGAAAATCAAAAATGAGCCCACGGTACGCCTCAAGCTGACTCGGTCGTGGTGCCGGGATGCGCGTGCGAATGGCCTCGAGGAGCTCCGGCACCCCAGCACCGGTTTTACCCGACACCAACATGATCTCCTCACGAGTACAGGCAAGCAGCCGCATTACCTCCTCCCCCACCTCATCGGGCCGTGAGTGTGGCACATCAGTCTTGGTCAGGACCGGGATGATAGTGAGACCCAGATCTTTCGCCATCTGAAGCGTAGTGAGAGTTTGTGCTTGCACACCTTGCGTACTGTCGACAAGCAGCAATACCCCTTCCACTGCCTTGAGCGCTCGTGATACTTCGTAGGAGAAATCAATGTGCCCTGGCGTATCGATGAGATTGAATTCATACTCCTCACCCGCCTGCATGTAGCGCATACGCACTGGCTGCATCTTAATGGTGATCCCTCGCTCTCGCTCAAGATCCATTGAGTCAAGCACCTGCTCCTTCATCTTGCGCGCTTCGACAGTTTTGGTCACTTCCAACATGCGGTCAGCGAGCGTAGACTTACCGTGATCAATGTGGGCAATAATACTGAAATTACGTATTTGCATACTTACTTTGGTCGCCCTACTCTACACTACTTTTAAGAAAAAACGAGTCTTATTCATCCTGCGGCGCAATGATGTCGGTCTTGAGGATCTTAGTCTGGAAGGAGCGATAGATCTCCCGGAGTTCCGGCGCGCCCACCACCGCATACGCCAGAATAATGGCAACAAGACCCATCAGCCCTGCCGCAGCACCCTGGATCATGATACCGAGGAAGGTCTCCTGATTAACTCCATCAACCACGAATACAAGTGTCGCGTAGGCAGACACCGCCCCTGCCAAACAGGCTACTACAGACTCCGTCACCAGACGCAAGAGCGGGCGGTAGCTGATGGCAAACGATCGCACCGAGACCAACAGCAACACAAAGAGCTGTATAAACTGCCCGAGCACAAACGCCAGCGCGAGAACCAGCACCTCCGCACCAAGCACATCACGTAAACGCAGAAGGTCGTCGAGATACTGCTGCAAGGCCAGATTATCTACGTAGAGTATACGCAGCACGTACGCGAGCCCAAGTGATACCGCGCCACTACCGAGCGCTACTACCAGCGGTAAAAAAGTCTTACCACGAGCGTAAAACGCACGGATCAAAAGCAGCAAAATGGCTTGTGCCACGAGCGATACCACAAAAATAGCCAACATCGCGGCCGTGAGCCGTGTATCACCCCAATCGAACGCGCCGCTTCCGAGAAGGACACGCACGATCTGCGCCCGCAGCACCACTACAAGCCCGATGATCGGCACGGACCAAAATATAATGTGCCGTAGTGCAGTGAGCAATTGGCGATTGAAACCGTCGTGGTCGCTCTTCGCGAAGAGGTTTGAAAGTGTGGGAAATGCCGCCACCGAGTAACTCATGCCAATGATCGCTAATGGAACCGACTGCAGATTAAAGGCAAACTGAAAAACTGATACTGACCCTGCCACCATGACCGACGCCATACCAATGAGTACCAACAGCACGATCTGATTGACCGAGAGCGTCAACGCCCGCGGCACTGACACTGTGAGCACTTGTTTCATAAGTGACCAATTGATACGCGGCACCGCCGAAAAGGCATACTCGCTACGCACCACAAATGGTACCTGAACGAGCAAGTGACCTAACGCGCCAAGCACCACACCAAGCACCAACCCAGCAAGCCCAAGTACTGGATACAAGAAAACAATACCCACAATAATGCCTACATTATATAAGAGCGGACTGAGCGCATAGAGAATGAACCGGTGGTTCATCTGAGTGACCACTCCACATAGACTCGAAAGCCCAAGTAAAAACGGCTGCAAGAGAAGGATCTGTAATAGCGTAGCGAGTTCAGCGTGCTGCCCCACAAAGCCAGGAAAAAGCTGTGGTACATACCAGGGCGCTAGTAACGCCAGCGCGCCAGCCACTATGACATAGAGCCAGACAGACGCCGTGAACACTTCAGACAGCACCCGCCCACCAGCTGGCGCACCTTCCGTAGCGATCGCTCGGTCGACAAAAGGCAATAGTACGTAGATAGATAACACTGACGCAAAGAGTACAAAGAGTAGGTCGGGAATACGAAATGCCGCGTAGTAGAGGTCGAGCTCGACTCCAGCACCAAAAGTGTGTGCAAGCAGACGATCACGGATGACCGCGAGGATCTGTGAACCAAACGCGAACAACGCCAAAATGTACGCGGCCTGATGCAGACCGCGTACTTCTTGGTACACGAAGGTGAAGACACGCTTGACCATACTAGGCTACTACTCAGTCGGAGCGGTTTCGGTTGCAGTCTCACCTTCCCCGATTTCCAGGGCAGACTCGTCAATCACATCCTGCTCCGGAGTATCATCAGTAACCAGATCTTCAGTTTCAATTAACTCAGATATGGTATTGACCGGTGTAACCAAATCAGTTTCAGTGGCCGCTTCTGTTGTAATTGTCTCCTCAAAATCCTCCCCTGGCGCAATCTCATTCACCGGCGTCTCAAGGCCTGTGTTGGTTGGCACTTCATACTGACCTGATTCAACTTGTGCAATCAAATTCAGTAACTCTGCATTGTCTGGATTGGTCTGACGGACCACAATGAGCTGCTCTAACGCCTTGTCTTGCTCATCACTACCAAGGTACGCCAAGGCTAACAGATAGCGTGCATTAGCGTACTGGGGATCGAGAGCAATAGCAGCACGATACGCCGCAATGGCTTGCGGTAGATCATTGTTGGCGGTTAGTAACACACCAAGCTGGAAGTATCGGGTTGGATTGGTCGGCTCGAGAGTAATGATGGCTCGAGTCGTTTCAATGGCAGAATCAGCATTACCTTCAGCAATGTCTAACTGGGCTGAAAGATATAACGCTTGGGTGTAGTTGCGCTTGAGTTGGAGCGCAGCATCGATGGCAGCTCGCGCTTCGGTCATGTCACCAATGCGAGCAGCCATTTGTGCCTCAATGAGATGATAGCCTGGATTGAGCGGATCAAGACGCTTTGCTTCAGCCAATGCTGACTTGGCACGCTCCAAGGCACCATCAACACCTGCCACGGCAAGGTTGATGTAGACACTAGCGAGCACTGCATGGTGATCTGGATTGGTAATATCTTCTTGTACTGCCTTCTCGCTGAAGATGAGCGCTTGTTCAGCTGAGCGCAAGAAGCGCTCTTGTTCTGCCTCACTTGGATTGCTTACTCCAAGTAATGTAGCTAGATCGGCGAGGTATATCTGAGCGCGCGCACTCACAAACCGATCATCTGGATACAGACCGTATGAACGCAGCGCTGCTTGCTCAACCACATCAATCGAAGCGTTAGTGGAGCGAGTTTCTGAGAAGCTCGCCTGCGCCACATACTGCTTCCCAAACGTAAACAGCGTTCCTACGGTAGTAGTGATGATCACGATAACCGCTGCCATAATGAAGAACCCCCGTTGTCGATTGATAGCCAGCGGAACAGTTCGCACGGTGTACGGCAACAGTGCCGCCGCTGCCACAAAGGTGAAACCTGTAAAAAGGGCCCCTAGGAGCAGGATGCCAGCACCGGGCACATACACATATGACATGCCCCAAATGAACGTCGCGGCCGCAAAGTTTAGTGAGCCAAAGTAGTACCAGTAGGAATCGCGCTGTGTGCTACGCAGCAACATGCGGTACCCGAGATATAAGAATCCAAGGTGGAACACTAAGACCAATACTCCACCAAGTAAGCCTGTGGTGACAAAGAGCGTCGGCACGTACCCATTTCCAGCGCTGAAGTCTGTCTCCCAGAAAATGGTCTCATTGATACTAGGATCCTTATATTGACGCCAAGCATCAGCGAAGCGATTCGGACCAATACCCAGTAGTGCGTTACCATTGTAGACAGCCTGTGCGATGTTCATGGTTGCCTCAAGTGATGGACGAACCTCAACAAAATCAACTGATGTTAGATCACTCATCCGCTTCCCTGCGTAGTCCCCAGCTACGATGAAGACGATACTCACCAAACACACCAAAGTGGTCACGCCAATGAGGACTCTGGGATTACTGGATGCACTGGCGCTCGGCCCCTTAAACAGCTTGTCTCGAGAGAGTAAGTACAGCAGGACCAGTAAGGCGAAGAACCCTACCGCGATCCAGATATTGAAGAAATTGACGATACTTAACAAGACTAGCGCAACCATCACCAAGCCAGCGATAGCGTACTGCAACACGGCCTTGAGCGGCAGCTGAATAAGTGTCACTAAACCAAGGATGACCATCATGCCAGCGAATATAGCCAGGTCATTGAAACCTCCAAGAGGCGAGACCGTCACCGCATTGAAGGTGTCAAAACTTAAGAAGTCAGCCCCAAATATGACTCGCAACACATTGTAGGTCAAAAGAAGTGCGCCGGTACAGGTAAAGAACGTAAGCGCCTTGATGGTCATTAGTTTGGAACCTTGGAACAGAAGCGGGATAGTCATGACAATACCGAGCAAAGCAGTGAAGCTCGCGGTGTGTATCTCAAACGTGCTACCCCGCAGCGAGTCCTGTGCATCGCCAGACAGTGAGCCTGAGACATAGGCGATCACGACCGCCACCCAAAACAACGCTAATGTAAGTGGCATGATCGTTGCTACCTGTGATTTTCGCAGCGCTAAAAGCCCACCCAGGATCATCACGATTCCCACTGCCACTAACGCCAGTACTGATTTATCAAATCCGAGCGAAGCCCAGAGTCCGGGTGTAAAGAAGACCGGCAACAAACCAAATAAGGCTATGATGATATATTGACTCATTCGATGGAGCAATGAACCAATATCGTCCTTTTCTGTAACCACTGAAGCGTGCACGGCCGGCTCAGTTTCTTCCTCCTTCTTAAGCTTCGGAATAAAGACGTTTCCAGACATAATAAAAAATATGATCCCACTTGTGAATATACCCGTAATTGTAGCACAAACAAAAAACACCCGATGGGGTGTTTTTTGCACACATAAGCCGGATTCTGTCGAGCAATGCTCGGATGATCATATTCCTAGGATGTGCATTGCTACACATCTCATGCGACTCTTCCAGCACCACTTTCAATTTGTTCCCCACAAACTGAAAGTGGTGCTGGACACGGTCTTGCACGCAAGTAAGGATTTAGCCGTTTCACCCTACACGTCACCATGTAGGCTCGTCTCGCGGGCCGAAGGCCCGCGAGACGCTTCCTGCCTTTCGTTGGAAGCGTCTCTGCTCGCACCTCTCTGTTGTTGGCGGCCGCAATTTTGAAGGCTTTCAAAATTGCGGCCGCCAACCCAGCGACGGGTGTTACCCGCTACTCTGCTCCCTGGCAAGCCAGGGGCGTGTCCGGACTTTCCTCCCTGTTGCAAAACGCAGCAGAGCGATCATCGTGCGCCGTACATTATGCAATAATATACAAATAATGCAACATTCTACGGAGTTGGTAGGACCACTTCATCCCCCACTGCAATAGTGTTGCTGGCCGCAAAACCTGCATTGGCTTCAACCACGTACCAGGCTGGGGTCGGCGATGCGAACGACTGTGGGAAGGTATCTGGTGAGACATTCTCTTCGATGTGCACAATCGTACCTTCCTGATTTACCCACATGATGTCGAGTGGATATTTCATATCCTTCATCCAGATCGAATGTTGACCAGCCACTCCAAAGGCAAATAGTTTCACCACGTGCTCGGGCAAAAATGGTGTATCAGACAAGCCTTTGATACGTGACGAGAGCGTGTCAGCGATTGACGCTTCGACGTGAACTCCGCCGATAGTAATACCAACGGTCCCGGGATAGATCGTCCGCCAGTCTTGTGGGTCCGTTTCTGACACGACTTCCACGATCGGCCGCTCATACTCACCGCGAGCTACCGCGTCACGCACCTGTTGTTGCTCATACTGGACTGAAAAATAGATCCACGCTCCGCCGCCCACAAAACACAGCAATATAAGCACCATTACAATTCGTTCAGCAATCTTCATGTTGCATAGTGTACCAGACCTAACCTCACCACGTCACCCTACATCAACCAGTCAAGACACAAAGTTGATAGGCCAAGTAAGAACAAAAGGCCAAGCACATCCGTCGCGGTTGTAATGAAAATGGTTGAGGTGGCTGCCGGGTCTTTCCCCAAGTGCTTCATGAGGAGGGGAATAAAAGAACCGGCAACTGCAGCCACAATATGTGCGCCCACCAATGCCAATCCAACCACTAGACCAAGCTCGGGCGCACCCTTCCACACCGTCGACACGAGCGCCACGATCGAACCAATAATGATACCGTTGATGAGGCCGGCCCATAATTCACGCCAAATGGCTGGCATAGCGTTCTGAATTGAGATCGTACCCAGCGTAATACCGCGCACCATGATGGCAAATGATTGCGTTGCTGCGTTACCACCCATACCCGCAATGATCGGAATGTAGATCGATAGAATAGTCAGAGTGTTGAGTGTGTCCTGAAACATCAGCACCACCGAACCTGCCAAGAAACAGGTGGCTAAGTTCAATATGAGCCATCGATAACGATTGTTGACCTTGCGTGCCACACTATCAAATGGTCGCTCACTATCATCGACGCCAGCAAAATCATAGAGTGATTCTGCGGGCAACTTGCCAAACAACAATCGGGCCGCATCGGCATAAATGATCCCGAGTACGCTCGTGTCTCGGTCGAGGACAATGACCTTTTTACTATTAGTAGAAACCAATGTCTCGATCACTTCATTGATCTCGGCTTGGTACGTAATGGTCTGCAAGGGCTGAGCATGTTTCTTGAGTACGCTATTACTTCGTTCCCGCACGATACTCGACAGCGGTACCTCGCCGATCAGTTCACCTTTATGGTGTACTAGCACTTCAGGATACCGGGCCGTCTCATCATAATATTCACTGATGAGCTCGGCTGCCTCCTTGATGGTCAGCGCGCCATCAAGGAAGAGGTAGTTGAAATTAATGAGTTGTAGTGTTGCCTTCGGGTGAAACCGCAGGAAGTAGTCCATCTTCTCTTTCACGTCACCCTTGAGGCGCTGCACGACCTTTTCGCGACGTTTGGCATCATGCACCCGCGCTAAAACCCGCTCGGCTTGGTGCATATCCATATGATCGAGCAAGTCAACGATCTCGTGGATCTTAAGCTGCTTGAGTATGGTCTGCTGTACGTATGGAGAAAGCTTCTCAAACGCTGCCGCGCGTTCAGGAATAGTAAGGGCTCGCAAGGTCGCCATCCGTCCATTAGGGTGGTAGGTCAGCGCCTTTACGTAGTCAATCTCCTTTTTAGCCATGTGCTCATAGTATAGCAGGTGGCCAAATCTCTCTGATGTGGGGGATGTATAAAAAGCGGGCGTCCCCTTCGGGGACGCCCGCTTTTTTACTCCACTATTCCACCTCGCCCTCCACCTCGATCGCGGCCTCCGCCTTCAACTCATCAATGTACTCATCAATGACCGTCTGCTCTTTTGAGGTACGGATCTGTGCAGCCACTTGCTCGCGCACTTCCTCAATCGCTGGCAAACCAGCTTCTTCCCCACCCGCACCCTGGTAGACTTCGGCGATCTCCTCTTCCGTTACCTCAACCGCCGCTTCAGCAAAGAGCACCTCAAGCAACTCCTGGATCACGATCTCATCACGGATATCAGAGTGAAGCTGTTCAGCATCAATGCCTAATTCCTCCATGCGAGTCACCAACACTTCCTCGCCTCCAAGGTCAGCTGTAATACTGTCTAATCGTTCGGTCACTTCCTCATCAGTCACGTCGATCCCCCGCTCAGCTGCCGCTTGCTTCAGTAGTGTTGTATTGATCAGTACATCAAGTGCCTGGTCTCTGATGTCAGCCTGGATCTCCGGACTAGTCACATCAACTCCTTGCGCTGCTGCCACTTGCGTGAACTGATTAATGCTCGTATCAAGCTGTGCATTAATAATATTATCACCATTGACCGTAGCCACAATCGCGTTCGCTTCCTGATACTCGATGAAGCCAGCGAAGATGCTCGTTGAAGAGCGCCCCTGCTTCTCGAGCGCATAGAGCACTCCGAGTATGATCAACGCCACGACCAAGATCGCGGCAATAATACCCTTTTTGCTTTTCTTAGCCGTCGATTGCTCAGCAGCTGGTGCTGACGCCGCTTCAGTGGTCGATTCGACCTTAGTTTCTGTTTCGTTTTCGCTCATGGTTCTTTTTTATATTAAATCATCGCAGCCACCCCACTGGCAGCACAACGTACGTAGCTGCAATAGTACCCCAGGATACCTAAGATGACAAAGCGCCTTGGTGTTGAGCACTCCAAGAGGCCAACACGATCGCTGTGGCAGCAGCGGCATTGAGTGATTCACACTGTGGATGGATCGGGATAGAAATAAGATCGTCACAGGCCTCTTTGGTCTTCTCGCGCAAGCCGGAACCTTCATTTCCGAGCACAAAAACTGATGGTTTAGTGAATGTTTCCGAGACGGTCGAGACAGTGCCATCACCCTCAAGGCCGTAGACCCAAAAGCCCATTTCTTTCAGATCACGAAGGGTGGAGTTCACATTGCTGATGGTCACGAGCGGGATCTGAAACGCCATGCCGGCTGAGACCTTCACCACCGTGCCAGTGACCGGTGCTTGGTTGTGTGGCGGAATGAGTACACCCTTAAGCCCAAAGGCAGCCGCTGAGCGGATGACCGCGCCGACGTTATGTGGATCTTGTACTTCACCAAGGACCAGAAGAGCGGCGTCGGGTGTGGCAGTGAGCGTCTGCTTGAATTCCTTGTACGGGACCGTGAGCTTCTCCGGGAGAATACCAGCCACTATGCCTTGGTGCGCGGCCTTAGACGACACGCCACGCGGCGGATTTTTCAGGTTGAGCACTTTGAGATTGACCTTCAGCGAATCAACCAGGTCCAAAATTGACCCACCTGAAAAATCCGCCGCCGCATGCACCTCCACCACCACATCCGGCCGCTCCTTTAGCACCTCATGCACGGCATGCTTCCCAAAAATGTATTCGATCTCGGCTTTCATATTTATGTGCGAATCGTAGCAGAAGCGAGGGGTAAAAGGAAGCTTAGCGCAGTCGATGCAACCCGAACTCCCTATTTGAATAATTGAGCATGGTTGCTGATATTCACTAAAACGAGAATTAGAAGCCCATCATCCACCTGGTAGATCAAAAGAATATCGGGCGCTAGGTGACATTCTCTAAACGCTTTCAAGTTACCAGTCAGTTGATGGTCACGAAAATTACTAGGCAGATCTTCACCAGCTGATAGCTTCTTGATGACCTCCTTAAGACGTTTTGGCTTAAAACCGGGCAGCTGTCGGACACGTTTGAGCGATCTTTTAAACCTGCTGGTGTAGTGGACCGTATACCGCATACTACAACTCAAGGTCAGCAAATAGGTCGTCGAGGTTATCGAACTGTTTTCCAGACTTTTTTGCGGCTTCTGTTTCAGTGAGTAGCGCCTGCTCTTGCGCCAGGGTGTACCCATTCTCAGTCTTAAGATCAAATGGTATTCCTTTTCGATTCACCACATTGGTCAAAAACAACTTCACCGCACTCGACATATCGAGCCCCAGTTCTTCGAGGGTCTTACGTGCCTCACGCTTGGTCTTTGCATCAATACGAATTTGAATTGTTTCTTGTGCAGCCATGATACGTACATCATATACCGTGTAGTGACGTTGTCAATACATATCTCTACTCCGCCGGGTAGAGGACGTTCGAACCTGTGTTTGACTCCCCTAGCCTGTTTTGCTCCGCTTGTGGGATGACATTCGAACTTATTAGACTCAAAATGATATCAATGTGATGATACCAGACCTGCAAAAGGTTGCTGCACAGCATTATGAGTAAAATCTCTTTGGTATAGTGTAACTATGAAAAAGAAGCTTGGCATAGTGGCTGTTGTGTTGCTGCTCTGCCAACCGAACTTCCTCATAACTACCTCAGCACCGTGAACACACTCCCAGACGAGGAGCAGCTCGAATCGGTGCGTCGGCGCGTGAACAAAAGCATGCCGTATGGAAGTGACGCGTGGACCGACCATATGGTGGAGACGTACCACTTGGAAAGTACCGCCCGTTCGCCGGGCAGGACAAGAACACTGATGTGATTACACCACACGTTGTGCGAATAGATTGGACGTATTCCCGTTACCATTTCCGGTAGGTTAGGGTTGCATTGAGCAGTGGGTGCCAGCAGATTTGACAGTATTGCTACACATAAGTAGTATGTGATCGGATTCACTGCGGAGGAAATCCAATGCAACCACAAGAAGAGCACGTAACAGTCACCGCTTCGTTCACCCAGCTCGATGTTGATCGCATTGACTCCATTATGGTCAACACCGGCCTCACGACTCCGAGCGAAGCAGTGCAGCTCGCAATATCGACAGCAACGCTCGTGATCAGGCAAATCGAGCTTGGTAGAGATCTGTACATAGAGGAAGACGGCAAAACAAGTCGGCTTCTCATCGTCGGTTTCAATGATACTTGGCGGCGCAGAGCCAGGCTCAAAACCAAGGCTTGGCTGAGTCGGGTGACATGCTTCTTAAGCACCCGACACAAAAAACGTGCGTACCACATGGTCGATCGTGGACGATCGTGCCGTGGCGGAAACCCGGTACAGGTATTCGACCGCACCTGGGAGTGCCCCACCTGTGGCCAAACTGGCATTGACGGCACCTGGACGCAACGATTGGAGCAGTGACTGCTCGCAAAGACAAACCCCTGGCTTCACGCCAGGGGTTACTGCTGTCAGTCGGCTTTTGGCAATCTCGTTCATGTGAATGGAAAACGTGAAGAAAACGGGGACAGGAAGAAAACGGGGACAGAAGAAAACGGAAAACGGGGACAGGTACAATATTCTTGCGTTTTATGTGGTGTAGTTTTGCTCCGCGTGCTGGACGAGTTTCGAACCTTGGATTGGTTGCGTATTGATAAGGAGTTGCGGTATTTCGAGTTTGCATAAAACAGAATCGCCCAACAAGGTCAGGCGACCTGCTGGGCGTTACTTGCACGAGTTGATGTATGCAGCGAGTTGCATCAGGAGGAACGGACACGTGGTCGGCGTCTCCTTATACTTCACGTCGTGGCCAGGAAGGAAATTGTAACCGACGTTGCCGACAGTCAGGCCGACAAACTCGGCTTGTGCTTCGTTCAGAACCGCGTCGACGTTGATGATGTCGAGCAACTCGTCACAGAGCCGTGCAGAGAATTCGTAGTTCTGACGCTGGACATCGACGTTCTCGGTCTCTGAAAGACTCCGAGCCGCGTCACGCTGCCTGACGAGGTAATCAACTGCTTTCATCTCACTTCTCCAATGTACGGTTTGTTTACACCGAACAATAGCACATATAATGTGCTATGTCAAGTAATGCTCCGCCGGTAGGATTCGAACTTAGTCAGTATCCTTCGCAATACTCCGCACATATTTAACGATCTGCTTCTGCATCTTGAGCGCATCCTTTTTCTTTTTGGCTTCAAACATCATCTTGAGGGCAAACTCGGTCACGCTCGGCTTCACCATTCCCCACACCTCGCCGAAATTAACAATGAACCCATCGAACTTTTTGATGCTTTTTGGCTTGAGTGATTGGAGGTACTGTTCCGTTTTTGCGAGCGCCACCTCTTTGCTTTTTACCATCACGATCGTGTCTTCGGTCTGCTCGTACACCAGGTGCGGCGCTACCATCTCGCTGAAGGTCTTCCCTTCCTTCTTCGCTTCCGCGTACGCATCAAGGACTGCCAGCAGGGTGAGTGTCACTGAGTCGGTGTAGAAGTAGTCTTTGAAATAGAAGTGGCCGGAGTGCTCGGCGGAGAAGAGTACGTCTTTCTTACGCATATCTGCCTTAATGAACGCATGACCGACCCGCATCAAGACCGGCTTGCCACCGGCGCGCTTGATCGCTTCTTCATAACTGCGGCTAGTGAGACCAGTGATGCCGATCTTAGCCTTTGGTTGTCGCTTCAGAAACTGCTCAGCAATGAGACCACCAATGACCGCGCTATTGATGTACTGACCGTTCTCATCAAGAAAGGCGATACGGTCGGAGTCGCCATCAAAGGCGATGCCAAAATCATACTTGCGCTTTTGGAGTCGCTCGCGCAGTGGCTCCTGATGATCATAGAGCGTTGGGTCTGAACCGCGATTCGGAAACCGACCATCGAGCTTGCCAAACATCACGTCAAACTGCAGCGGGAGTTTTTCTTGAAGAAGTGGCAAGAGTACCGAAGCCATGCCATTGCCAGCATCGGCTGCGACTTTGATCCCTTCAAGCTTCTTGGCTTTATATCCCTTGAGCACAAACCGCTGGTACCCTTTCAGCACGTCTTTCTTAGTGACCTTCCCAGGCTTCTTTGCATCAACAAACTTCCCCTGCTCGATGCGGCGACGAATGGCGCCGAGCCCCTGCTTTTCCGTGAGCGGAATTGCTTGCGCATGAATGAGCTTGAGACCGTTGTACTCCCGCGGGCTATGCGAAGCAGTGATCATCACACCCGGTAAGTTCATCGTGCCTGAGGCGAAGTACAGTGCCGGCGTGTGCACCTGCCCCAGGTCTATGACATCAGCGCCGGAATCGGTTGCCCCCTTAAGAAACGCCGCGTGGAGCGCCGGGGTCGACAGTCGCATATCGCGCGCCACCAAAATTTTCTTGTATTTGAACTCTTCCACAAATGCCCGTGCTACAAAGTACACGAGCTCGTCGTCAATTTCGGTTGGGTAGATCGCGCGAATGTCAGCGTCTTTAAAGGCGCGCTTGTAGTCTGCCTGCAGTTTCATGGTCATATAGGAATAGTATAACGCACCTCATGTACTTAGGACGCACAACTAGTATAAGCGACTTGACAATACTTGATCTGAAAGATACTGTAAAAAAACCGTAATGTACTGCAGCAGAAGACGTTCGGTGTTCTTAAGGAAAAAGGGAGAGAAAGCCTATGAAGACAGGCCGCTTGGCCAAGGTTGCGCTTATCGTACTGTTCATGACGACGGCAACCAGCAATCAAGGTAGCCTTCTCGGCAGTCCAGGAGTCGGACCAACCGACCTTGCAGCCCTGGTAGCGACGAAGGCTGATGCCAATTGCCTGGCGAACACGGACCAGGAACCCGTCATCAATAACGACAGCATTGCCTTCGGCACTACCCATGGCTCTACAGTCGAGGTAAATGCTCTCGGTATGAGTAGTATAGTCCCACTCACCAGCTCACCCCAGTCCGGTTACGGAGGCGGCGCTCACAGCCTGGCCTGAGTAAGCGGCAATCGCAAGATTGCCGCGCTCTAACCAAGAACAACCCCTTTCAACCACCAATGCCCGCAGGCTAACACCCTGCGGGCTAAACATTTTTGACATAAATTGACAAAACATACAAATAGTATTACTATGCTTGGACGCTTTTGTATCTCGTGTGGGCGCAATCGCGGCAGTTTCGGATGAATTGAAACTCTTACGACTGTATTTACCACCGCACGCCCTGAAATGACGCACCGATGTGCGCCCTTTCTATAAAGAAAATAATTTAGATGCCAACTCAAACCTCGCGACGGTCGTCAGGCCGCCGCCCGTACTCTGGTGCAGCATGCACTGGATCTTCGTTTAATCGTAATCGTCGTCAAGGCGGGAGCAGCCGTAGTGGCGGCGGCCGTTTTGCTGATCGACGTGGTCGTAGCGGCGCTCGTAGTGGCGGTCGCGCCAGCGGAGGTCGCAAGCAACCATCTTTCGACCCATCACAATTCATTAATAAGAATCCCGTTGAAGTTGCTGAGGTAACCTTTGCACCAACCCACTCTTTTAGTGACTTTGGCTTCCACCCCCGAATCGCTCAAGCAGTGGCCGAACAAGGCATTGCTAGCCCGTCCCCGATCCAAGACCAAGTGATCCCACTCATTACTGAAGGCAAAGACATCATTGGTCTCGCGGAGACCGGCACCGGCAAGACCGCTGCATTCCTTCTGCCGCTCATCCAAAAGACCCTGACCCAAAAAGGCCAGCAGACCCTTATTCTCTGCCCTACCCGTGAGCTTGCTTTGCAGGTAAAAGCAGAATTTGTGAAGTTTGCCGGCAACTTTAAACTGTGGGCTACTTGCCTCGTCGGTGGAACCAACATCAACCCACAGATCCGTTCACTGAAGCGCCACCAGCACTTCATCATCGGAACTCCGGGCCGAGTCCTCGACCTCATCGATCGCGGCAACCTGAAGACGAATCAGATCAATAACATCGTGCTCGACGAAGCTGATCGCATGCTCGACATGGGCTTCATCCATGACATGCGCAAGATCCTCAGTCACGTTACAGATGAACGACAGACCCTCTTCTTCTCTGCCACTATGACCAAAGAAGCCGAGGCGCTCGTGAATGATTTCATGATCGATCCGGTAACCATATCTGTTAAAAAGAAGGATGTGACGAACAGTATCAAGCAGGACGTTGTTCCGTTTGAACACGCCCACAAGTTTGATACGCTCTTGGCACTACTTGCCAAAGACGAACTGAAGCGTGTCATTATTTTCGGCGCAATGAAACACAGCGTGGAAAAACTTGCTAAGGAGCTCTGTACACATGGTGTAAAAGCTGAATCCATCCACGGCAACAAGAGTCACGGACAACGCCAGAACGCACTCCGCACGTTTAAGAGCGGCAACGCACGCGTGTTGGTTGCAACCGATGTGGCTGCCCGCGGTATCCATGTCGACAACGTCTCGCACGTGATCAACTACGACCTGCCGAACACCTTCGAAGACTACGTGCACCGCATTGGCCGCACCGGTCGTGGTAATCTACGTGGTCAAGCACTAACGTTCGTACCAAAGCACTAAATCATACCACACCGATCAAACAACAGCATGCCCTTGGGGCATGCTGTTGTGCTGTACGTATACTCATCTAGGGACCCCGTAAGTCCCTATATGAAACGTGAGCGGGAAAGAATCGTGGATATTCATGGGTGGGTGCTGATGAACAACCACTATCACCTACTCCTCTCCGAACGGGCCGAAGGTGGCATTACTAGTTTCCTGCGGAAGTTAAATGTAGGATACGCAAAATATTTTAACGAAAAACTTAAGAGGTCGGGTGCCCTCTTTCAGGGTCGGACAAAAAAGATACTGATTGAACGAGACGCACACTTTTTGTACATCCTGCACTACATCCACCTCAACCCACTTGATTATCTACAAGGATCAGAGAACTGGCGTGTGAGGAACGAGATGCGTGTATCCAATATTGCTGAAGCACTCACACACCTTGAATCGTATCGTTGGGGTAGTTACCTTGACTACGCAGGCAGGCACAACTTCCCTTCTATTTTAACCAAAACACTCTTTCAGGAAGCGCTCGGCGACCCGATCGCAGCTTTGCATGATTACCTTAAAGGTACCGTCGGGTCTGATGAAACACTCAACAAACTACACCTGGAGTGACATCTGCGCCTTTATGCACTGTGAAAAATCTAGGGACTTCGTAAGTCCCTAGATATCCTTGGTGGTGTAGATCCTGGATTTTTTCTTCACTCCGCTTTACTACGCAATTCATCGCAAAGTGGACGGCTTCGCCGCCCGTCAGGATCTAGGGACTTACGAAGTCCCTAGATTTTGCTAACGGCCGAGATGGTAGAGCATCTGCACCTCCTCAGCTGAGAGCGCGCGGTTGTAGATACGAAAATCGTCCATGTAGCCCTTATAGCTAAATGCTGTTCCGTATCCCCCAAGTGATAGGTAGTTAGTCACCGGATCGCAATCAACCACTGACATGGTTGAGATGTTGGTTGGGGAGCCGGTCGGTACACCATTTACGTACATTTGTGCCTGATCTGAGTCTCTATTGAATACACCCAATGCATGGAACCACTCCCCCACCTCCCAAGCCTGAGTACCAGAACCAGCAGTGCGGAGTACACCATTATCATCCTGAACTTGTAATTGTATACTTTGGGTAGTTGTTGCTATGTATAGAAACATATACGAAGGTGCTGCTGTACAGTACGCCGCTTCAAAAGGCCGCCATTGAGAATCTCCGCCATTGAGAGAATCGACCTTAAACCATCCACCAACCGCAAACGAACCTGAGCCAGAATCAAAATCCATTCCCGCAATACTTGAGCCCTGTACATTATTACTAACCCCATCAAACCCCATCCCCTGCCCGAGCACGCCTGGGGTGACGGAATCAACATTCATACCACCCTGTGCATCACCGTGGTTGGCGTTGCCACTCACATCTTTGATCTCGCTGGTGGTGTCTTGCCAACGGACGTCAGGGCCGTCGAAGGTCCAGTGGCCGACGAGGCCTTGTTCGAGTGGTGAACCGAGGCTTTTGATGGTGGTCGAGATCTTAGTGCCTTCGCCCATTTTGTAGAGGCGCATCACCTCGTCGGCCGAGAGTGCCCGGTTGTATATGCGGAGGTCGTCGATTGAACCAGCTGAGTACCATGTATTAGAGTCAACATTTGTAGCTAGGCCGATACGATCACCAGCACTGCCCCTCTGTAGCGCAGTAGCGCCGCTTCCAGCATACGTACCTGTGTGCTCTTCACCATCAACGTATAGGCGGATGTCGCTGGATGATACAAAGACAGCAGATACGTGTGACCATGTATTAAGCGGTACTACAGCATCATTTGTTACTTTATTTCTACGACACGTAGAGTTGTCGAAACTGCATGGGTAATAGTATGCGCCGAGTTTTTGCCCCGTGGAATACAACTTGAACCCCTGACGATCTGAGGAGACTGAAAAATCGTCCGCCGTATAGATGCCTGCGGTTCCACTGGAAAGTTTTACCCACGCTGATACTGAAAACGGGAAAGCGGAAATTGTATTGTCATTTGGCAATGCGACGTTGTCACTCGTCCCATCAAACCCCATTCCCTGCCCGAGCACGCCTGGGGTGACGGAATCAACATTCATGCCACCAAGGGCATTACCATGATTCTCATTACCGCTCTTGTCGCGGATCTCCGCCGTACTACTCCCCCAATCCACATCAGGACCATCAAACGTCCAATGCCCTACTAGGCCATTGTTAAGCGGGTCGTCGCTGCTGTGGGTGGGGGTAGTAGCGAACTTGGTACCTTCGCCCATTTGATAGATCTGTTCGATCTCAGCTTGGCTTAGGACGCGGTTGTAGATGCGGAAATCGTCAACTAAACCGTTATAGCGGTTAGTTGCGACATTGCTTGAACCAAGATACAGGTCGGTAGAATCATTAAAATTTTTATCACCAGTACCGCTAGTGATCGGTGTTTCAGATAGCTGAGTGCCATCTTTGTAAAAATCAATACTGGCACCACTAGCACTGCCGTCCCACGTGACTGCAACATGACACCATTCATTTGTATATATACAACCTATCCCACTAAAGGACCATGGGCCACTGGAATCGAACTTTGCTCGGAATTCCAGGCTGGCGCCATAGGCGAACGACCAACCACCACCAACCGGTATTCCCGAACCTTTATACGCCAAGAATCCATTACTGCCATTCTTCACCCAGGCAGTGATGGTTATCGGTCCCAGGTCATCGAGTGAGGTGGCGCTTCCAGCGTTAATGTACGTAGAAAGAGCGCTGTTAAAGGTGAGTGCTTGGCCGATCTTCCCCACCGCACCGGAAGAGACACTGAAATTAGTGGCATTGCCGTCATTCCCTGCACTAGAACTATCGAGGATTTCCGCACTAGTAGCACTCCAGTCAATGTCGTTACCGTCGTAGGTGTAGTGGAGGACCAAGCCATCATCAAGCGTGAGATTGGTGGTGGCGGGGGTACTGGCGAGCTGGAGGGTAGCACTGGCGAGCTGGGAGAAGTATGGGGTGTTTAGAAAATAGATTAGGCCGCCCACCGCGAAGATGATAAAGAGGAGCTTTGTGGGAGTGAGGCGGGAGAGCATTGGGGGTATTATAGCAAAGGTTATGCTGGCGGGTACATTAAAAACGGGCGGCCCTTCGACCTCGTTTTCAAGGAGACCTTAGTCGACTGTGAAAACGGAAGTACTCTTGTGGTGCGGGGCCGCCCGTTTTTATTCATCCAGATAGCTATCGAAGTACACTGCATGACAGGTATATCCACCTGGGTTCTTCTCTAGATAATCCTGATGATAGTCTTCTGCCGGCCAAAAGCGAGTCAACGGCTCGAGTGTGGTCACTACTTGGTCAGACCAACGGCCGGATTCATTGACGATCTCGATCATTTCCTCGGCGATCTGCTTCTCTTCGTCGGTAGAGTAAAAGATCGCCGACCGATACGATGTCCCATGGTCATTCCCTTGTTGATTCAGTGTCGTGGGGTTGTGGATCTGAAAAAAGAAATCGAGAATATGTTGGTAGTCGATCTGCTCTGGATCATATTCGATCTCCACCGCTTCGGCGTGGCCGGGGTGGTGCTCGTAGGTCGGATTATCGTTTTCACCGCCAGTGTAGCCAGCTTCTGTATCTACAATACCGGGCAGAGTACGGATAAGATCTTCTAGTCCCCAGAAACAACCACCTGCGATGACAGCTTTTTTCAACATATATTTTCTTACTCCTTACAGGAGCTGTACACCTTGTCGCTATTTTGTTTCCTGGCGTCACAAAATAGCTGGCAAGGTCTTGCGAAAGCCTCCCAGGCTTTCTCACCCCAGAAACAACCACCTGCGATGACAGCTTTTTTGGTCATGTTGGTAAGTATAAATAAAAAGCGGGCGGTTCGCTATGCGAACCGCCCGATCTCTTTGCTTTGTCACCTGGTATACAGCTCGGCGACCTCGTAGGCATTTGGCCAAAGCTGGCTATCTCGGACCACTACCTGCACCGGCAGCTCAGTGTCAATCGCCACATGAGCAGGAAACCCTGCTGCCTCCAGTACCCGCGCACTCAACAAGACCTCGCGGCCGTTATTGCACAACTCGACACGACCATACCCCCGCGGGTCGTACCACTTCAAGATCGCATCGATCCGACGAGTGGTGAGTTGTGCATGTCGATCAGGCGCTCGGTCATCCAAATGCTGTGCCGGCGTCTGTCGCGGCAAGACCGGAGCCAACTCGACATCTCGAGCCCAGAGAGCGCCATTGATGTAGCGCAGCAAACAGGTAATGTCGAGCCCCGGCATAATGAACCGCACCGCTGATGTGTCCACTACATGTTGGCGCAAGAAGGCATTCTTACCGTTCTCGAGCTTGAGCAGCCAATATTGTGAGTCAGCATAGTACTGCTTGACTCGAGCCCGTTGTCGCCCACCAACAGAGGTAAAATGAATGTTTCTCGATACCGCACCTTCGTGCATACTTCCTCTCCTTGCAATTCAAAGAACAACTGATGTCGCAGTTGTTGCTAATATAGGACATCTTCTGGATTAGTCAATAGTTTGCGGGGTAAAAGCGGGCGGTCCCTTGGGTCCGCCCGCTTTTCACTTCCTTTTGGTCACACTACTTCCCTACTCAGTCGTTACCCCATCAAAGTGTACTTCAGCATCATCAGCTTTGGTAGCTTGCACCAAACCATCCTTGTGCTCAGCTGGAGAATAGATCGAGTAAAGTTTTACCACCTCGTCACTCTCGTTAATAAAATTATGCTTCGTACCGGCTGGCACGATAACACACCAGTCATCTTCAAGTTCGTAGACATCGTCCTCATTAAGGACCGCCTTACACTTCCCACTCTCGATACGAATAAACTGATCGAGGTGGTGTACCTCCTCACCGATCTCAACACCTGGCTCAAGGCTCATGACCACTAACTGACTGTGTTCACCAGTATAGAGCACTCGCCGGTAATCAGTGTTTTCCTTCGTAACTTCTTCAATGTTTGCAACATAACCTTTTTTCATATGCTTGTTCCGTTATCGCATTAGTAAAGCCCTCATAGGGTCTCATATGAGCTGGCCGCACGCAAATTTGCTTTGCGTTACGCCACTTCTACTTTGTTCGGCAACTCGTGTCCGAGGAAAAATTCGTTGATATTGTATCCGACGAGCTCTGACATCCGTCCGCGTGTTTCTTCACTACCGGAAGCAATATGTGGAGTCAAGATCACGTTCTCAAGCTCGCATAGCCCGGCCGCCAGCGCAGGCTCATCTTCAAACACATCGAGGCCGGCCGCTCGGATCGTGCGGTTGGTGAGCGCTTCAACGAGCGCCGCTTCGTCCACCACCGGCCCCCGAGAAGTGTTAACAAGATACGCGGTAGGCTTCATCATCGCCAGCCGCTCAGCATTGATGAGGTGCTTGGTCTGGGGCAAGAGTGGCACGTGGATAGACACCACATCTGCGTGTGCCAGCAACTCATCAAGACTCTCACAGTACTCGCAAGCTACCGCTGCTTCGAGCGCTTCGCTGCGTGCAATATCATAATAGCGCACCCGCATTCCAAAGCCATCAGCCAATCGCTTCGCCACTCCTGAGCCAATACGGCCGGCGCCGACAATGCCCAACGTCTTATTTTTAAGATCGCTGCCGAGCAGCAGCTCGGGCGCCCAACCTTGGTACTTACCCGCTCGCGTATAACGATCAGCTTCCGGAATACGCTTCGCGACCGCGAGGATCAACGACACCGCGTACTCGGCCACCGTGTCGGTGAGCACGCCAGGCGTATTAGTGACCACGATACCCTGCTCAGCCAGCTCCTGTACCGCTATATTATTGAAACCCACCGCGTAATTGGCCACGATCTTCACACTCGGTGCAACGGAGAGAATGTCCATGTTGATGGTGTCAGTGAGAAGACTCACCACACCATCATACGGCCGAGCTGCGAGCTCTGCCTTTAGCTCATCGGTGGTCAAGACACCATCCTTCTCACTTACCACCACCTCATGTCCGCCTTCGCGCATCCAGCGCAAGCCAACCTCGGGTATTTTGCGGGTAACAAAGATCAAAGCCATAGGTAAAGAAACTTATGAATACCTCACTATGGTACCACACAAACTAGGCCGTACCGTAAAACCCTTGGTAGGTTAAGTAGATACCGAACAGTAGCGCGATCAATAAGACCGGGGTTCGACACCGATCACCGAGCACTTTACCAGCGGTACGCAATAGATACTCCGGAAACGCTACATACATCACTCCTTTTGCGAGCGCAGCCCAACCAAAGATAGTGATTATCACCCGCCAGCTCATTTCCCACACGTTGTGTGAGAGAATGACCGCCAAGCCACCAATGATGCCAACAAATCCTGCAATTAGAAGCGGAAAAGAATAGGGTCGAAGGTCACGCAGTGCTGCCTCTAAAAAGACCGGTCGCAACAGCGCGATCAGAATAAAGACCACGAGCGTGAGTCCAAATAATTGGGCCAGGAACAATGATACTTCCATATGCCGATAGTGAGTTAGTTGGATAAACCTCCCTCATTATTTAGTATACGCTTTGTACCAGGATTTGCTACGCTTAAACTGGCCGGATCGCAATAAAACGCTTCTTCCAGGCCCGCTGAAACTTCTCGATGGAAAGACTGTTGCCGCCACTTGCCTCAGCTGGGTCATTATAAAACACCTTACCATCCTGAACCCCCGTTACCACCACTAGGTGCGGAATCGGGTTGGTCGGCTCGAAGGTGTAGTGCACCGAAGCCATGACTGGACCAGTGTGCAATTCCTCTTGTAGCACTGCAAAGGCAGCCTCCATGCTAAGGTCAGCGTAGCTCACACTCTCCCCGGTGAGGCCATACGGCGCTGCGAGCTGAATGAGTCCCGAGTGGATCCAGCCAGCGTCGCTCAAAAAGGCGTCCGCGGCAATACCCCGAGAAAGGAGGGCATCGACTGATTCCACTCCTTTGGCGTAGTGATCGATGATCATCGCGAGACTCGCGATACCACACCCCACCTTCTGCCATGAAGCGCTCGAGATATCGGTGAACTGTGAATAAAACGGCACGTTCGGTATCTCACTCTTCGTGGCCGCAAGCGGCCGGGCCGGAGTGACTGCAGTACTCACTGCTTCTTGCTGGGCTTTTTCTTCAGCTGAAACGCGCTTTACCGGCACTCGCTGACGCACGGTCTTAGTTTCTGCAGTGCTAGCAGCTGGAGTGATATCAGCAGGACTTGGGGAGACGATCAGCTGCGCCACCTTTGGTGGCGCAGCTGATTCAACCTCAGCAGACGGAGTCTCATCATCTGGAGTTGCTGCTACGAACGCTGAAACGGCCGTGGTGATACCGTACACCACACCAAGTTCAACAATCAGCACAAAGATCGGAAGAAACCACTGTATCAAAACAAGAGTAGTGTATCGCGGACTCCAATCTAGACACAAGGCAAGGAGTGTAGTCTTATTTTTTGCACTGCCTAATCCTGCACAATGACCGTAGTACCCAGTTCTGCCCACGTATAGAGCACGTGCGCTATACTTGGCGGCAGATTCACACAACCATGCGAGTACTGCGAACCAAAGCTGTTGTGCCAGTACGCACCATGGATGACCGCACCACCTTCCGTGAAGTAGAGATTCCACGGCACACCTGGAAGATCGTAGTACTGCCGGTCAGCCAAATTCGGTAACGGCCCCTGCATATACCGACTCGGAGTTTTTTTATAAATAGTGAACGTACCGCGCGGTGTGGGCGTGAGCTCAAGACCGGTAGAAATATCTGCTTCTAGGAAGATCTCATTCCCCTCAAAGGCGTAGAGGCGCTGTTCGGATCGATCGACCGTAATACTCTTTTTGCTTGTCGTGGAGTACTCATGCTCCCAGACCGTACGTTCACCCTCATCAAGCAAGACGCGTACAAACTCCGCCGCCACGTACCAGTCGCCCTTAACCCGCTCTGGGTAGCGCAGCCATTCATCAAAGATGATCTTGTACCAAGTGCGACCATCGCGCTCGACTTGCCCGCCCACCTTCAGCACTACGCCGTTACGCAAGCTTTCCAAGACCGGGTAATCAGTGCCGGGGCCGGAACGCACTCGTAAACACTCCCCTTCAAAGTGGGCACCACAGCTATCGACAATTTCAATAAATTCAAAGAGTACCTTCTCAACCGGAAGCAGTACCAGCTCGTCGGTAGTGGAGCTCGTCACTACCACCATCTCTTCATCAGCCAAGAATGGTGACGGTGGAGCTTCAAGATGCTCAAGATCAACGATCATAACGTCGCTCATATCTGTCTGCACCGGTCCCGCCGGTGACCAAAAGGCATAAAATATGACCGTCACAAGCACAATAACGAGCACGATAAGTAGTGCTAATAGTGCATAGATGACTTTCTCACTCTTTGCCATAGTACGTATAAGTATAGGTCTCGCATGAAAGAAGCGCAAAGTATAAAAAGAAATAGCCGCGCCCACTTCGTGGGCGCGGCATAACACACCAATCGAGACTATGTGATCACCAACCGTGTGCGCAGACCCGGTTCTGCTCGCTCTGGAGGACAGCGGTCGATGCAAAACTGGCGCTTCTGGCTCTCCCAGTACACCAACGGCACCGTACCGTCAGTAAATACCGAACCAGAACACAGTGTACAACAATCGGCATCGAGGTAACGTCCAGTCAACCGAAAGCGCAACCAGGCATGGAGTAGCTGCTCGCGCAACGTCACGCCGGCAATACCTTGTCGGCGTACAACTGCCGCCGACATGTTTTCATACTCCACATCAGCTTCCACTCGTTGGCGCAAACGAATGGCATAGGCCTGTTCTGGAACGCGATCATCTGTAAGTTCTGTATCCAGTGTCGCCAACCCATCGCCTGTTACTGGCAGCTCAGCTGACATATGGCGGCAGAGCTGCGCATAACTCAATCCTGCTGGCACCACTACCATCACCGGAAAACGTGGTCCGGCGTCTGGTATTGCGACCGACTCAACCAAGTCTGATGCGCCGAGTACCCGAAAGATACTCTGCAGCTGTGACCGCTGTACAGCAATTGAATCGGGTTTGGGCCGGTGCCACCGTCGATGGCGAGCAGGCGATTTTTCTTGATTCATCATCAACTCTTCAGTCAATGTAATCTCCCCATTTGTGTGGTTAAAAGAACATAAAACGCCGGCTTCATGCCGAACGCCTCACTAGACTGCCGCCTAGTCTGACTTTTGTCAACAGAAAAAGCAGGATAAAGGTCTCCTATGGTTGTGGAAAAGCTGTGGATAGTTTGTGAGTACGTTGTGCACTGTACCCACAATTCCCTTGACAGTTCTTGTTATCAGGAATTAAATGAAAGTGAACGGTAGTTTGGAGGAGCCTACCATGTTGATCTTTCCATTTCAGATACCGCCGCGAATGCACAATGCGCTTCAATGCCGCATCTGCCGTTCGGGGCCCTTCCGGGCCGTGTACACCTTGGTGACACACGACCACACACCGACCGACCAGAAGCTTCTACTCCATTGGACGAGTTGGCCGAAACGACTGAGTTTCGCCGCCATATTTGGATTACTTTTCAAGATGGGACCGTCTCGATAACGAAAAACAGGCCTACGTAGGCCTGTTTTTATTTGTCTCACCTTTCATGACTTAGTGGTGATGGTGATGCGCCGCCTCAGGCTGCCAACCGCAGGTGTTATCAGGACACTCACCTACCCGCTCGATCTCAATGGTTGCGTGCACAATATGGTACTGTTGCAGCTGCTCAACCACCTTGGCGCGCAGAACAGGATACGCTTCAGGCAACACATCTTGTACTACCACATGCCCGGTAAAGACGTTATGCTCGCCATCAAGCGACCACACATGCACATCGTGTACTGTTGCGACTTCCGGCAGCGCCACGATAGCCGCCCCGATCGCATCGAGATCTGCGCCACTTGGGGTGCCTTGCAGCAGAATATTCACCACCTCCCGCAATCCCCTCACCACATGCCAGAGAATGAACGCCGTGTACCCAATCGTGAGAAGTGGGTCGATCAAGTAGAGATCAGTAAAATAGATAATAACCGCTCCCACCAGCACCGCTACCCAACCAAGTACATCCTCGAGCAAATGAAGTGAGAGCACTTTTTCATTTGCACTATGACCACCACGAAGGCGCAGGTAGGCGATGTAATTGACGACGATCCCAAAAACTGCAATACCGATCATGCCAACGGGCATGACTGGCTCAGGCGCAAAGAGCCGCTGCACTGCTTCGATCAAGATGAAGATCGAGCCTACCAAGAGCACCACGGCGGTAAAGAGCGCTGAAAAAAGCGACAATCGCTTGTACCCAAAAGTACGCTTCGCATCAGCTGGACGCTCGGCTTGCTTCTCGGCCACGTAGGCCGTGATGAGCGAGATACTATCGCCGAGGTCGTGGAGTGCATCAGAAAGGATCGCGACACTATTAGTGAGAATACCTCCGATGATCTCAATGATAGTGAAGCTGATGTTGAGTATACCCGCAAACAAAACCTTCTTGCTGCGCACATCACCGTGATGATGATGGCCATGATGATCGTGTGACATACGAAAATAAATAAGAAATAAATCTGCTAAGTTTCTTGAGGAGAAGCGCTCACAGGCGCGAGTTCCCCTCTATCGTAGCATGCGTACCTGGTACGGTCTATCAGCCCTCGTGTTTGCCCGCCACCTTAAAATTCACGTATAGATTCATAAGATAATTCCACACTCCCGCGACCCCAGCCACCACCAAGCGCGCTGCAAATACCCCGAGCGACGTTTGCTCCACCAGCAGATACATTCCCCCCGTTACAACCACCAATCCCACAGAGGCAATAAGAATGAAATTGGCGTACCCCGCGCGCGCACTGCGCAGGCTGTGTTTGAAGACAAACTTCCGCGCGATCAGGTAATTGACCGACACCGATATCAAAAACGCCACCCCCGCTGCTAGCACATACTGCACGCCCCATACGTCAGTGAAAAGATACAGGAGCGCTAGGTCCAGCGATAGCGTACCCACACCGACCGTGGCGTACTTGAGGAGGCGGGTGAGTGCAGGAGAAAACATTGCTTGTATCATAGCAGACACACAGGAGCCTACCGAACAGGGACTCGTCCCGCTTTTTCTAATTCGCTACGCTCATAAGAACGCTGGACGCGGCTCGCCGACAAGCCCTCCCTCTGGTCGTCTTGTGTACCGGCTCCGCCGTTCGAGTCCCTGTCCGCCGAGCAACGGCAAAGGCCGCAAACACTGACGTGTTTGCGGCCTGCCGATTGCTGGCTGTCTGGGACGGTGTTAGAACTTTTTTAACAGGAGATCACTATAAGAAACATCACACTTTTCACACTGATCCAACTCCAACAAACCCATGACCTCGTAATGTTCAGCTTGTGCCTCTGGCATAGAGATGTCTCCCACTACCGTCTCAAGTTCAACATATTCTCCCAAGTCAGTAACATCATCTAGGTGGATTCTAGTATTTTTGTAAATCCAGAGTTCCCTTTCCTTTTCAACAGTGACCAACAACCCATTTGTAGCGCCCAAGACAGACTTGATTTTCTTGGCTTGAACTTCATCAAACGAAATTATTTCATAGGTTGAAACTTTTGACTCGCTCACATCTGGACGTTCGTAGTAGATGAGTTCAAACTCTTTGGAGTTTATCTCTCTCAGTTTAAGCCTCCCCTTTTTAATTTGAAAATAGGTGTCAATTTGATGCAAGACACTCTTTTCAGCGACACCTAGAAAAACGAGCCTTTCTCTCAGTTTGTTTAAAGCGTTAACCTTTGCTTTTAGTTCGATGTTTTTCATGGCCGTCTCAGATGATTAATAGCATCCGCTGCTCCGGTATAAAGTCTTTGTCCATGACTTTCAACAATCTCTGCAAGAGTTTCCATCTGTCCCTTTCTCTCTACCTTGAAAAAGATATTCCCTTCAGGCATCCAGTGTGGCTGTACCTCTTCGATCATCAGATCCGGTACATTTTGAATTGACGGATGATCTAAACTCTTCAAGTACAAGGGCCCAGAATAGTATCCGTACTGATAATCTTTGGTTTGAAAGATAATGTCTTCAAGTTCTTCGTCACTTACTGTTGGTAAAAGTGGCCTTAGTGCCAACAGAGTTTTAATGTCTGATTCATATACTTCTTTCAAGGTATTGATTCTTTTCTCAGGAGAAGGGACTTTTGGTTCCCAGACAAGAGACGAGTTTATACAAGGAAGAGATACTGAAAATGTAAAAACATTTCCATTCTTGCTTACTTCGTCAGAAACGTCCCTCATTCTTTGAATGTATTCCTTTGACAACGGCAATTTTGTGACAACTGACAAGTCCCGACCTTGTTCGGCCAAATTTTCAAGTATCTGTATGGCCTCTTCTTTTTGCTGAAAAAATTCAGTATCGCAACCAAGCATTATCGTCTTTACTTCCTTAGGCAAACGATTTAATAGGTCATACTGTTCCTGAGAGAGATAAGCCACTCCTCGTTCTTGATTAAAATTCATATCATCAACAAAACAGTATGTGCAATCAAGTGGACAGCTTAATTTTGAATATGTCAGAACTCTATCACCTTCAATCTTCAGTCCTGCATTTTCAAATGGTTTTTTCTCAAACGACATCTTCAAAGTATAACAAACCAGGGATTGGAACTAAATCCACGTTGATAAATATAGCTAAAATGCTGTAGCTGGCGGACAGGGACTCGTCCCGCCTTTTCTAATTCGCTACGCTCATAAGAACACTGGGCGCGGCTAGCCGACAAGCCCTCCTCGTAAACTCGTCGTCTTGTGTACCGGCTCCGCCGTTCGATCCCCTGTCCGCCGAGCAACGGCAAAGGCCGCAAACACTGACGTGTTTGCGGCCTGCCGATTGCTGGCTGTATGGGACGAAGTTCGAACTTTTCTCACGTCGCCTAAGTAAAACATCCTATGTACCATGGACCATAGAAATGCTTCGCGTTCATCAAATCACCATTAAATAGCTTCTTAACTCTTTGCAAGCCTTCTTCATCCCAATTCGACCAGTCTGGCTTAAATACACTCGCTTCCATAACAAAACCTGTTTCGTCCCATATGAGAGCACACCAGTTGTCGAGAATACCTGTTCCATCTGGAAAGGCGACTCTCAGTTGCCCGTCTGAAACATCAGTTTCAAAGTAAATATCCTTGTATGGACTATCGCTTGAAGTAAGTTTTTCTGACTGAATCAGACCAACGATTTCTTGGTATTGTGGCATCTTCAATATAGTAAAAATTTCGTAGGAATTAAAAAACAGCAAAACTGCAACTACTACAACGGAAACTAATTTTAAGAAGTAGTAAAACACGCTCTTGATATTCCCTTTTTTAGAATACTTTGCGTAACTTACGACAAAATACAACACCCCCACAAACAACAAAACTATTCCTAACAAATCAGACAGAAACCAAAATTTAACCAGCAACGGATATGAAAATAGACTGTATGTAAGTAAACATATAGTCCACATTAGGAAAACATTAGTTTTAATTGATTCCATATCAAAAGTATACCTTATCAGGGACTCGAACTTTTTTATGTTGCTAAATATAGCTAAATTGTTGTAGCTGGCGGACAGGGACTCGGTCACGAATCACTAAGTATATCCTTTCGCTTCGCTCATGATCTACTAAGTGTTCGCGACCCCGGCTCGCTGTTCGTCGCGCTAGGAAGCGCGCTCCTCACAACGCTGCGCCTTTCTCGTCCCTGTCTCGGCATCTATGACGACAGAAAACACTCAGCGTGAAGCTGAGTGTTTTCTGTCGTAGCTGGCGGACAGGGACTCGAACCCCGATAGACGGCACCAAAAACCGTAGTCCTACCATTAGACGATCCGCCAAATATA
The DNA here is from genome assembly GCA_020632135.1 of Candidatus Nomurabacteria bacterium. Lineage (GTDB taxonomy): Bacteria > Patescibacteriota > Minisyncoccia > Phycocordibacterales > UBA918 > OLB19. Next base: position 117,443 of record JACKGC010000001.1, read on the forward strand.
TTGCTGTTGCATGACCATCGGTCGCGCGCCGAGATAGGGTATCATACTTTTGTTACTTTTTCAGCACCCCTTGCTACAATACCCACATGACCCACTACGAAAAACTGGTGCGTGACCGCATACCCGAGATCCTTGAGTCCAAAGGCGTAGCCTATGAACAGCGAATTGCGACCGACGAAGAGTATCGCACTGAGCTCATTAAAAAACTGCAAGAGGAAGCAACTGAATTTGCTGAAAGCGATGGCGATATCGAAGAACTAGCCGACGTACTTGAGGTCATTGCTGCGCTGCGTTCCCTCGCTGAGTACAATACCGTCACCAGCATCCAAGAGAAAAAGCGCACCGAACGTGGTGGCTTTTTGAAGCGATACATTCTCAAGGGAGAGAAGCCCTAGCGCGCCAAGAATTGATCAAGATAAATGGTAGAGAGAATACCAGCTGTTACCAATACACCCCCAACCACATTCCCCACCGTTGGCTTTTCGCCTAAAAAAACAAACGCCATGATTATAGTGAGCGCAATACTCAGCTTATCGATCGGTGCCACTCGCGCCACCTCCCCGAGTTGCAAGGCCTTATAATAAAAGAGCCACGACGCACCAGTCGCTAGTGCTGAAAGTACTAAAAAGGTCATGGTGTAGCGCGAGATCTCGAAGATCTCTTTGGCAGTGCCTTGCATCAAGACGATCCCCCACGCCATGACCACAATGATCACGGTACGGATCGCCACCGCGAGATTGCTATTCACTCCTTCAATGCCGATCTTGCCGAAGATTGCCACCAAGGAAGCAAAGAAAGCCGAAAGGAGTGCGTACGTTACCCAAGTCATACCTTTAATTTGATTCGTACGCTGCTTTCACAAACGCAGTAAAGAGTGGGTGCGGTGCCAGTGGTCGAGCCTGTAGCTCAGGATGAAACTGGACTCCGACAAAGAATGGGTGTTCGTTTTGTGGTAGCTCTACTATCTCCATCAGCGTACCGTCTGGTGAAGTACCAGAGAAGCGCAGGCCATGCATTTCCAGCTGTGCAATGTACTCAGGATTCACCTCATAGCGGTGGCGATGGCGCTCGATCGTTTCCTTAGCCTTATACGCCCGCGCCGCGATACTGCCCGCTTTTAAGACCGCCGGATACTGCCCCAAACGCATCGTGCCACCCATGTCATTATTGGCGATCTTCTCGCGTTGCTCCGGCATGACACCGATCACCAGATGTGCAGCCTTGGGGTCGATCTCTTCGGTGCTCGCACCCACAAGGCGCACCACGTTGCGGGCGTATTCAAGAACCGCCAGCTGCATGCCGTAACAGATTCCAAAATAGGGTATCTGTTGCTTGCGTACGTACTCGATCACATTGAGTTTTCCGTCGATGCCAGTAGTACCAAAACCACCCGGAATGAGCACGCCATCATACTTTTTCAACTCGCGCAGTTTCTTTTTATCAGCGAATTCTTGTGAGCTAAGGTAGGAGATCTCTGGCTTGAGATTGAGTTTGTAGGCGGAAAACTTGATCGCTTCCAGCACCGAAATATACACATCGGAAAGCACGAAATCGCCCGAATTAAAATACTTCCCTACCACTGCAATCTTCACGGTGTCATTACCGTTTTTCGAGCGGCGCACAAACTGCTTCCAGGCCTTGAGATCGGCTGGCTTTTTGTTGGGCAAGCCAAGGATGTTGGCCAAACGCAGCGACATGCTGTCCTCCTCATAATTGAGCGGGATATCGTAAATACTCTCTAGGTCTGGAGAAGAAATGACATTCTCAACCTTCACGTTACAAAACTTCGCCATCTTCTCTTTGCGCTTCTGGTCGACCCCCTGCGGACTGCGGCACACGATCATATCGGCAAACACACCAGCGCTGTTAAGCATGCGCACCGCGGTCTGGGTCGGTTTGGTTTTCATCTCGCCGATCGAGCCCGGCACTGGCAGGTAGCTCACCATCACCACTGCTACATTCTCTGGTTCGTCGGTCTTCATCATGCGAATAGCTTCGAGGAAGAGGACGTTCTGGTACTCACCGACCGTACCACCAACCTCAATGAGTACAACGTCGGCGGCGGCCTTTCGCCCCGCTCGCTTAATGCGACTAATGACCTCAAGCGGGATATCCGGCACCACCTCTACATTGCGGCCGCCGTACTCGAGATTGCGCTCTTTTTGAATGACTGATTGGTACACACTGCCGGTGGTCATGTAGTTGATGCTGGGCAGGTCGGTATTGAGGAAGCGCTCATAGTTACCCATGTCTTGATCGGTCTCAAGACCATCCTTGAGCACAAATACCTCACCGTGCTCGGTAGGATTCATCGTGCCCGCATCTACATTAATGTAGGGATCGATCTTTATGGCAGTCACCTTATGTCCGCGCGCTTGAAGCACGGTCGCAATCGAAGAAGATGCCACACCCTTTCCCACGCCACTCATAACACCACCGACGACAAAAATGTATTTTGTCGCCGACTTCTTAACAGTCGTTTTGGTTTTGGTCTTTTTAGGCATAGGAGTTGGGCGGGATTAGGTTCGTAAATAGCGTGCTACTGCAAGGGTACTGGAAGCAAGACCGAGTACGACTCCAATACCAACCAGCACACCAAATATCTCACCGAAGTGAACTACGTAGTAGTCAAAGAGGTTTATCTCAAAAAATGCCTCAGTGCGCGGACCAAGCCACACCAAGATCGGGTAAAAGAGAAGTAGTGCAAGCACCCCAGCCACAAAACCGTACATAATACCTTGTAGCATGAACGGACCACGAATGAACATGTTGCCAGCCCCGACCAAGCGCATAATAGCGATCTCTTCGCGTGAGGTATAAATAGCTAAGCGAATCGTATTGAAAGTAATGAGCACCGCCGCGATCAGGAGCACTCCCATCACGAACAAACTTGCTCGTTCAGTAGCATTGATGATGGTCGTCAGGGTATCAATCGAGTCTTTATTGCGCGTGTAATTGACTTCATCAATGACTGGCACCTGCGGCTGTTCCAGCTCGCGCTGCTCTTCCAGGAAGCTGGCCACACTTTCATACTGGGACGTTTCGCGAGCTTGAATGGCGATGGTGGCTCCAAGCGGATTCTCGTCCAACTCTTCCAGAGCCTGCATTGCCACCGCATCATCTTTATTCTCTTCGCGATACCGTGCGAGGGCATCCTCGCTGGAGGTGTAGGTGACCGCCGCTACATCCGGCAATGCCGCCACCGCTTCACGGATCCGATCGATCTCTTCTTGTGGCGCATCAGGCACAAAGTAGACATTAATGTCAACCTTGGACTGAAGCGTACTAAGTGAAGTATCGAGCAACTGCCCCAAGAACATGGTGGCACCGATCACAAACAACGCGATCGTTAATACAAAAATGGACGCTAATGACACATATGCATTGCGCCAAAACCCCACAAATCCTGCTTTTACTACTCTACGAAATCCAGTGATCATGACTTAATTATAAAACATACTTACCAGTCGCGTCGTCGCGAACGATTCGCCCCCCGTCCATAGTAATAACCCGCCGCTCGATCTCATCGATCACTCCCTTATTGTGTGTGGTCATGATGACGGTGGTACCAAGATCGTTGATCTTGCGGAGAATCTGCACCACTTCGTAGGTAGCGATCGGGTCGAGGTTGCCGGTGGGCTCATCGGCAATGATGATGTCGGGCTGATTGACGATCGCGCGAGCGATCGCGACCCGCTGTTTCTCACCACCAGAGAGCTCATTGGGAAAATTCCACGCTTTGTCTTCGAGGTCGACCAGTGCTAATGCATACGGCACGTTCTCAGCGATCTCGGCATCTGGCCGGCCGTTGGCTTCCATCGCAAAGGCCACGTTTTCGTACGCGGTCTTGTGTGGTAGGAGCTTGAAATCTTGAAATACTGTGCCGATCTTACGGCGATAGTGCGGCAGCTTGGTCCGCGGAATGCGATGCACATCGAGTGATTCAAAAAATACCTGCCCATGTGATGGCTGGTCTTCCGCAATGATCATTTTAAGCAGCGTGGTCTTACCAGCGCCAGAGTGACCAACAATTGACACGAATTCCTTCGGCGCGACTTGAAAGGTGACTTCCTGGAGAGCGGCACTGCGGCCGTCGTTGTATACCTTTGAAACGTTATCAAAGTAAATCATACCGCACAGTATACCACCCCCGTTCCGCAGCTCAAAACCATTTACTGAGACTCTGCGAGAGCTTCAATGAAAGGCTGAATGTCACCACTAAGAACCGCGTCCACGTTGCGCACTTCGGTGTCGGTGCGATGATCTTTGACGAGCTGGTATGGATGCAGCACATACGAGCGGATCTGACTTCCCCACTCGATCTTGAGACTCTTCTCCACCGAGAGCCCCTGAAGCTCACGGCGGCGCTGCTCTTCTTCAAAGGCAAAGATCTTTCCAGCGAGCAGCGCAAGTCCTTTCTCACGATTCTGCTGCTGCGAGCGTTCGGAAGAAATGTTGACTGAGATGTTGGTCGGCTTATGCACGATGCGCACAGCGGTCTCACGCTTGTTCACATTTTGCCCACCTGCGCCGCCAGAGCGCGCAAATGATATTTCCAAGTCTTCATCCTTGAGTTCGACTGCACTCGTATCTTCAAGCTGTGGTGACACCTCAACCAGCACGAAGGAAGTCTGACGCTTACCATTGCTATTGAAGGGTGAAATGCGCACGAGGCGGTGCACCCCTGATTCGTGCTGCAAAGTACCATATGCGTCCTTGCCCTGGATCACGAAGGTGATGTTGCGATAGCCGTTGTGATCATTGGCGTTACTATCCATGATAACCACGGCCCAATTGCGGCGTTCAGCATAACGCTGATACATTTCAACCAACATTCGTGCGAAGTCTTCCGCATCATCACCACCCGCACCTGCCACAATGGTAAAGACGGCATCGTTTCGGTCATACTTTCCTTTTCCGTCCGCGGCGTCTTTGAGTTCCTGCAATTCTTTGATCATCGCTTGTGCGACTGCTGGATCATTCCAAAACGTCGGCTCAAGCATGGCCGCTTCGATCTCAGCGATTCTGGCTTCAGTTTCTTGTTTATGCATGTGGGTGAAATTGATGTCCGAGCGGAACCGGTTCAGGCGAAATAGCCAAAAGCCACTGCTTGCACGTACCGAGTTTGCGGCACACCCACCGTTCAACAAACACTGCGCGGTCATAGGTCTGATCTGGACCATTCCACGGATCATGAATAGTTAGCGAGGTGCTGTCGGCTGCGACCACCACCCCGTAGTGATCCTCTTCTTCGTCTGGTTCAATGAAGCGCACGATCGGTGGTATCTTGAGCTGCAGTAGATACTGTAGCTCCTCAAACGCTGAACCATCATTCACATAGCAATGGTACCCAAGCGCGACTGCTAACTCATACATATCCTGCTTACGTGTGCCGTCTTCGTTCGTGGCACCAAGCTCCTCTGCCAGTGCTTCTTCAGACGCACGAGTGCCATAGTACGCTAGCACCATCTGCAGTGAGGTTGGTCCACAGGTGTATTCTTTATCTTGCCAGAAGAATGGTACGTCTAACTTTGACATATGGGAGAGTATAACAAGAAAAGTGGATAAGTGCGGCCGGCCCCTAAGGGGCCGGCCGCACACCACCACGTTGAGCCAATGCTCGGGATTGAACCGAGGACCTCATCCTTCGCTTACACCCTTATTTTTTAATAATCGGCTATTAAGGGGCTAGACTGTATCTTGTTCCTAGCAAGGAACTCCCTTGGCAGTCGTTCGGGCCTCGCGCTAGCGATGCCACGGTCTTGACCAGTCCGTTGGCTATTGACCGTTATTCAGGATTCATCTGGTGCATTACTACACCAGCGGGCAGGGGTCTGTGCGACCCACCATGGATGCGCTCTACCGACTGAGCTACATTGGCATATGAAGTTGTACGCAATTCTTCGATTGCGCGGTAGATACTATCACGAATTTTTGTATTTGAAAAATAAATTGTAAGTACCCCGTATTCACTTTTGTGCCTATAGGTACCCTTTGCAACCGACTCGGAAACGACAACTTTTTGAAACTTTTCTGGTGAGACGCCCAGCCTCTTAGACCAATAGCTTCGAGCTAGGTCGGGACTAGTGTCAGTAAAAATTTGCAACCCGAACCGTAGTCGAGTTTCATCAATTTTAAATATCGTTTTGAGGAAGTCTAGGAACACTCGAAGCAAATCAGGATCTGTATTCCCTAGGCGGATTGCCGTTTTGGACACTTTGTTACCTTCTCCCCACCACAAACCCAAGCCCAACCCATACAACAACCATTCCGACTCATTTCTTGGTTTTATGAAACGATATGGGTCTCCACTAGGATTAGCTATCACATACTGTGCATCAGACAAACTACGTTTAGGTATAGCGTGTTTGCGCAACCAATAGTTTACCTTGTTTTCCGAACAACCCACCCGCACTGCAATTTGCTTTGCTGACTGTTTTTGTTCCACATAGACTTTCACAAGAAACTTTTTCTTCAGCACAATTTAGTATATCATGTCCAAATTTGTAACATGCTCAACCAACAGCTATGAGATGCGGCAGCTGACTTGAGCCGTCTCCGAGGATTGAACTCGGGACCTTAGCGTTACGAATGCTACGCTCTACCAACTGAGCTAAGACGGCTGATCGGCAGTATTCTAAGCGAAATTGTCGCTTTCATCAATTCGGTAAAGAAAGCATTGCAAAAATAAAGCAAACCCGCTATACTCTTGCCACCTTTACTGCGCTGGTAGCTCAACTGGTTAGAGCACCCGCCTGTCACGCGGGAGGTTGCGGGTTCGAGTCCCGTCTGGCGCGCAGAACAACAAAAAGGGCTGACTTCATGTCAGTCCTTTTTGTTGATCAAGCGACAGAGCAAAGTGCCTGCGCACTTTGCGTACGGACTCGAAAGCCGGAACGATGTGAGGAATGTGTGACGAACGAGTGAGGCGGGGTCGCGAAAAATTTTCAGAGAAAATTTATTTGTGACCGAGTCCCGTCTGGCGCATCTAGTACATAAACGGTCGGACCCTACGGGTCCGACCTTTTATAAGGTGTCGACAGGAGGAATCGAACCTTACAGGTTCAGTACAGGTTGTCGCTGATTTTTTCGCCAGCTCAAAATCAGCTGGCAACCTTTTCGATCCCTCACAGACTGTCCCCCAGACAATCTGTGAGGAATCGAACCTTACAGGTTCAGTACAGGTTGTCGCTGATTTTTTCGCCAGCTCAAAATCAGCTGGCAACCTTTTCGATCCCTCACAGACTGTCCCCCGGACAATCTTCCATCGACAGCCAAGAACCTGCTAACGCGGTCTTTCTTTGTGCCGACGGGTAGAGTCGAACTACCGTCTAGGGTTTATGAGTCCCTCGTTCTAACCGTTGAACTACGCCGGCAAGTAAGTGAATGATCGACAGCATACCAGATGTAGAAACTAATTTCCACCCAGTTTACACGCTTCTATCAAACCCTGAATCTTGTACTTTAAATCAGTACTCTTACACACACGTAGAGACAAAACGCCGTAGTAAGAATCGTGATTCTCATACCGTTTTTTAGGTCTTCCCTTCAACATAATAAACTTGAACCTACCTGATGGTATATTTAGTTCTTTTGACCAAAACAAAATAATATCCCGCTCCCGCTTCGCATGCGTTTCAGACACATACACATACGGAGTAAACTGTTCTTCAGACACATGCAAACAACGTTCAAACCATAACTTACCAAGCTTTATCAGCTGCGGATCTGAGTTAACCAACGCAGCCATGCCGCTTCTAGATTTCACTCCCTCACCCCAATACAACCCTATTCCTAAAAGACGTAGATCACGCTCAGACAATTTTCCGATCTCAACAACACCTTTTTCTTGATAATCCCTAATCGCCGCCAGTCGCTTCTCCCTGTTCTTGTTTGCACCAATCTGTCTTCCGACATTACCAGCATCGATCTGCTTCTGCTGTAACTTTTCCTTCTGTTTATCAGTCAATGAAATACCCTGACACCAGGCACTGACCGAACTTTTTGACACACCAAGAACAGCTGCAATATCTTTAATACTCTGACCACGGCGACGTAACTCAATCGCGCGCTTCTTCTGTGCTGGTTTAGACATGTGTTAACTAAAACACATGTCAGTAGTTCAGATTACACAACAGTCACACTTGAGCGTACCTTGAGTAGTTTCTCAGCTCGCTCCACATCCTCAGGGTAACCGATCGGAATCCACACTTGCTGCTCTACCACAGCAATCGGATACTTCTTGGCGTACTCACGCACCATGTCCGTGTGGTAGAACTCACCATTCATGAGCACCTTTGGCTCAAATTCAAAGATATTCTCATCAAGCACAAATACCCCGGTTGAAGCCATATTAGACGGAGGTAACGCGGGCTTCTCGATCATCTCAGCGAGTGTGCCATCTGGGTGCCGCACCACGATCCCGAAGCGTTCTGGAGTGGTAGTAGTGAGTGTCAGCATTGAACGAGTGAAAGAAGTGGCTCGCGCAATGTCCTGCGCACCGTGGAGATCATCGGCAAACATGAAGAGGAACCGGCCCTTGATGTGTTCCTTACACAACCAAAGCGCGTGCCCGGTCCCTTTCTGTTCTTCTTGCGTCACATAAGTTACTTTCCGGCCCTTAAATTGTGTCCCGCAGTGCTCTTTGATCTGATCCTCTAAGTACCCGGTCACAATGATCAGTTCTTTAACCGCACTCGGTAGCGACTCAACGATATGCTCCAGAAGTGGCTTACCCGCTACTTTTACGAGCGGTTTTGGAGTGTCATCGGTGAGGGGGCGCAGGCGTGTTCCTTTACCAGCGGCCAAAATTACACATTGCATATGTCCATTTATACCATGTGGTACCAGCGTTATCTGGCAGAAATGCACACCCCTACATGTGTTTCCTTAGGTTTCTAAACCACGTGATCCAACTGTGTACCAGTCAAGCTTTCTGGTGAGATACATCACCGTTGCGAGCACACCAAAGAGTAGAACTGCACCAAACAGAAGCGAGAGGTTTTCAAGCTGAAGCAAAATATAGAGGTACGTATAGAGCGCGATCAGAAGTACGCCAATGGCGCCAGCTCGCCCTTTTGCTTTCAACACACTTGCACAATAGCCAGCAACCAGGAGCGTTGTCGCTACCGCTGACACAAGATATGCTGTCAAAAACCCGATCACTTCTGAAAATGAGAGGAGGAGTAGGTAGAACAGCGCAATGGCCATACCCACGAGCAGATACTGCACCGGGTGAATCCGCAAGCCAGAGAGCACCTCATACATGAAGAAGGTTAGAAACGTGAGTACAATAAAGAGAATGGCGTATTTCGTGGCGCGATCAACCATAGTGTAGGAATCCACTGCCTGATGAAACGCCACACCAAACCGCTTACTAAGCAACGTGTCGGCCTCGATCACTGTCGAGCGATGATACCAATACTGCGGCAGGTTCTTGCCGTAGGAAGCCACTTGCCACTCAGCCCGGGAGCCAGCTTCTGTCACTTCTCGCTCGACCGGTAAGAACTCCCCTTGGAAACTCGGTGTCGACCAATCTGAAGCAAAAGTGACAACGGTCGACTCCCCCAGCGGCAGAAACTCAAGTGCAGTACTACCCTTGAGACTCATGGCAAAGGAAAAGTCGTACAGTGACTGTGCCGGATCAATCACCACTGACGCATGAACCCCGCTCTCCCCGAGCGGTGCAAATTTTGCGGATGGCTGAAACTCATACGATTCGGTACCCCACACTAGGTCAAAGGCGGTCGTGACGCCACGGGTATCAGCAAGATAGAGTGACACGACCGCCTTATCCCAAAGAATCCTGACGTTTTCTTCTTGCGCCACTAGTACAGGCGTAAGATCAAACGCACCGGAGCTAACGATCGCTGCAGTATACACCGGCACGCTATATACACCGCGAGTAAGGGATTGTGACGCCACATCACCGCTAAAGGCTACAGTGGCGGGTAATACATGGAGTGTATCAGTGCGCACCACGAGCTCCCCCTCAGTCGTCACGTCTGTACGTTCAACTGGCACTGAAAGGACTGGCCCCGCCACCACCTGCGCGCGACTCCACTGTGCTGATGTCTCAACGACCGCCTCCATTTGTCGATCTTCACGCTCCGCAACCACACCAAGCACAAACAGAGACGCTATCCACGATACAAATATCAGGCCTGCTAACACGAGTAGTTTGATGGAAATACTATTACTGCGATTCGGTGGAATGACTAACATGTTTTATATTTTATGTGAGTAAGGAAGCAGCCGACGGCTTGCTTATCTATAGTGTAGTACTATGGTAAGTGAACTTTGGTTGCATGGGTGCACAAAAGGCCGGGCGCGAAGCGCCCGGCCTTTTACTTCCCTCGTTTACTTGTTGCGGGGCCCGGAATCGACATCAAGTTTCTAATTCGCTACGCTCATAAGAACTTGTTGGCTCGGCTCGTCTGTTTTTGCTCTAGGAAATGAGCAAAAACATGACTCCGCCCGTTCGATTCCGACGCAAGCCAAGCAGTTGGCTTGCTGACCCCGCAGTTATAATAATAGAAAAGGCCGGCATAAAGCCGGTCTTTTCTATTATTTGTTGCGGGGCCCGGAATCGAACCGGGGTCTGGAGGTTATGAGCCTCCCGAGGTACCTCTCCTCTACCCCGCTGTATGCTGTTTACTTGTTTTCTTCTTCTACAACTGTCTCCAGGGAGGTTACGAGAGCAAATTTGATCGCTCCGCTCGGTCCCTCTCCTCTACCCCGCTGTATTAAAACACCGCAGAGCGGTACGACAAAACCATACACCATCTATGGTCTTTTAGCAAACTAACTGATACCAAACTCATTGAACACTCGCTGGTACCGAGTGATGGTTTCTTGCGCTACACGCTTGGTAAGCACGAAGTCGGCACCATCATGCGCAATGCGATTGCGTATCTTGTGCGCTTCCCAAGCGTCCTGCAGGGTGGAAAGTTGCTCAGAGGAAAGACTCTTGAGGCGCTCACCAAGCGAAGTGCCCGGGTAACCACGCTCTTTGAGTACACTATCGAGAATGATATCGGCTTCAATGATGGCAAGTTTCCAGTCGTTCGGATTTTCAGACTCAATGTGCGTGAACACGTCCTTGAGGCGGTTGCTGCTTGCTGTGCCACGGTATCGTTCATCGTAGAGGCGTTCAGCGTCACGAAGCTTCTGGGTTTGCAAGCCGACATAGAGGTTCTTGCGAGTTGATGCATATACATAGAGTACGAGTAGGATGATGGAGAAGATGTACGCCAGGATGGTGTAGATCGACCAGAGCACACTTAGGAAGCCCAGAATACCGGCCCAAGAAATAGCGGTGGCAAAGTCGGGTAGACTCTGAAAGAACCCAGAGCCACCTTTAATAGACACACTCGGAATAGTGAGTCCGGAAGTTGCTATTGGTCCTGGAATGATCTCTGGTTGCATGCGCTATGTGCGCTCGTCGTAGATAGCCTTACCAATATGGAAAAGACGAGCATCACCACCATGTGGTCCTATGTATTGTACCCCAACTGGCAGCTGCTTTCCTTCTCCTTCCACTGTTCCCATCGGAAACGTAAGTGCTGGCACGCCCGTGAGATTAACTGGCACTGTGAAAATGTCCTGCTTATACATCGCCAGCGGATCTTCATTTGAACCAAATTTGAAGGCGGGTGTTGGTGCGGTCGGGGTCAAAATGATATCGACTGTTTTGAATACTTCGTCGAGCTCCTGGCGCATTTGTTTGCGTACGAGCTCAGCCTTACCGTAGTAAGCGTCATAGTAGCCAGAAGACAGCACATAGGTACCAAGGAGTACGCGACGCTTCACCTCTGCGCCCAAGCCCTCAGCGCGGGTCTTTTCGTATACATCAAGCAGATTGTCGCCTTCCACGGAGAGTCCGTAACGAATACCGTCATAGCGAGCCAAATTCGAAGACACCTCAGCGGGCATCACGATGTAATATGCAGCGAGACCTTTTTCGAAGAGCGGCAGCTCAATGTCGACTACCTTGTGTCCAGCGGCGGTCAGTACCGCAATATGTTGCTCAAACGCTTCGAGTACACTAGCGTCAACTCCTTCTTTAAGGAAGTGTCGGGGTACACCGAAAGTGTACGCATCCTTAGTTGTGACTGCCGGATACGTGTCGTCAGTGATAGTGGTAGCATCCATCTTATCCAAGCCAGCTATGGTGTGGTGGATCAACTCAGCGTCGGCGACAGAGTTAGTGAGTGGACCAGCCTGGTCGAGTGATGAACCCATCGCAATGAGTCCATAGCGTGAGACCGCACCGTACGTAGGCTTGAACCCTACCAAACCACAATAGCTCGCCGGCTGGCGGATGGAACCACCAGTGTCAGTACCAAGGGCCACCGGAACCGCGCCCATCGCCACCGCTGCGGCCGAACCACCTGAAGAACCGCCCGGCACACGAGTAGTGTCTACCGGGTTCTTGGTGGGGCCAAAGGCAGAGTTTTCGGTTGAGCCACCCATAGCGAACTCGTCGAGGTTGGTGGCACCGACTACGATTGCACCTGCGGCCTTTAGTTTTTCAACGATCGTCGCATCATAGACCGCCGTGTAGTTCTCAAGGATTTTAGACGCAGCGGTCGCTTTCTTCCCCTTCATGAGAATGTTGTTTTTAAGTGCGATCGGCACTCCTAAGAGCGGTGGCGTGTCAGCCCCTTTTTCAGCGTAGAGTGTGTCGGCGGCTTTGGCTGCTTCGAGCGCGTCTTCGTAGACCGCAAGGAAGGCGTGGATCTCTTCGTCCTTTTCCTTGATGACGGCCAAAGCCGCCGCAACTGCCTCACTTGGCTTCATTTCTCCTTTGATGTACGCAGTGCGTAATTCAGCTACTGTCTTCATACTATTCGCTATCAGTGTCTAAGATCTTCTTCACCGCCATAAAGCGCCCTTCGGTCGCTGGCATTTCTGCCAAGATATCCTTCGTGTACTGATCTGGTTCGTTAGTCACTTCATCCTTGCGAAAGACGTTATGCCGCGCGCCAACCTGCGGCGCAGCATCATCATCGCCGGCAGCAATATCACTCACCACACTCACGTACTCCACGATCAATGATAATTTTTCTTCCAGATTCTCAAGCTCTTCATCCGAGAGGCGGATGCGGGCCAAGTTTGCCAAATGCGCAATTTCTTCCTGTTTCATGGGGCTAGCATAGCATTTGTGCAAAAAATGTGAAACTAGCTGATCATTTCTGTAAACTCACTCTCTAATAACATCCTCACCCCAAGGCGCTCCGCATCCGCCGCCTTGCTGCCGGGATCGGCACCTACCACCACATAATCTGTTTTCTTAGACACGCTCGAGGACACCTTACCGCCAGCCTGACGAATGCGGTCTTTGGCTTCGTCGCGCGTCATGCTTTCGAGTGTGCCGGTGAGGACAAAGGTCTTGCCGGTGAGGGCGGCGGTCGACTTCGTCGACCGCCGGGTTGGATTCTGAACTGTGAGATACGGCAATAGTTCCCGGAGTGTCTGCTGATGAAGCGGATCCTCAAACCAGCACACCAGCGAATCAGCTACCGTCTCACCAACGCCGTAAATAGCCGCTACTTCTTCGCGGGAGGCGCGCTTGATCGCGTCCAGCGAGCCAAATGTATCAGCAATCAAGCGCGCCGTCTCCTCCCCCACATTATCAATCGACAGTCCGATAAGAAGCCGATAGAGCGGCACCTTTCTGGCTGCCTTGACCGCCTCAATCACATTCTTCGCCGCTTTCTCCTTAAAGCTAGGCAAGTCACGTAGGTCTCCTTCCTTGAGGGTAAAGAGGTCGGCGTACGAAGAAATAAGACCATGCTCGAGAAAGAGGTCGATGAGTTTCGGACCCACACCATCAATATTCAAAGCTCCCTTTGAGACAAAGTAATACAACTTACGACGATGTAGTGTGCCCGAATCCTTGGAAACACAACGATACGCCGCCTCACCTGGCACACGCTCGATCAAACCATCGCCGCCACACTCCGGCACTCGCTTGGGGAATGAGTACGGCTTGGCGTGCTTTGGTCGCAACGACAGTACCACCGACAATATCTCGGGAATAATATCCCCCGCCTTACGCAAGATCACCGTATCACCGACTCGAATGTCGAGTTCTTTGATGCGATCTTCATTGTGCAGCGTCGCACGTGAGACCGTTGAGCCATCAATAAGAACTGGTCGCAAATGTGCGACTGGCGTGATCACACCCGTTCGACCCACCTGAAGCGCAATATCTTCTACCACCGTTGTCGCTTCTTCGGCTGGAAATTTGTACGCCATACCGAAGCGTGGCGCTTTTGCGGTATGACCTAAAAGGCGCTGCAGTGCAATACCATTCACCTTCATCACCACCCCATCAATCGCATGCGGAAGTGTCTCGCGCTTCTTGAGCCAAGAGTCATAGAATTTTTGTACTTCAGCAATATTTTTGCAGAGCTTGGGATGCGTACTAGTTGGTAAGCCAAGCTGCGTTAGGAGCTCAAGTTCTTCCCATTGGGAAGTGGGTGCTGTAAGTCCAGTGTGCTTTGGGTCAAAGAGGTCGATATCGTAGGTAGTGAGAGACAGCTTGCGCGCAGCGGCCATCGCTGGGTCGAGCTGACGAAGCGTGCCGGCTGCTGTATTGCGAGGGTTGGCGTAGAGCGGCTCGCCGTTCTGCCTGCGCTCCTTATTGATACGCGCGAATTCCTTTTCACTAAGCCACACCTCACCAATACAAATAAGGTCAACTGGTTTTGTGAGTTTGGGCGGCAACGAGGCGATGGTCTTCGCGGTGTGCGTCACATTCTCACCCACCACCCCATCACCACGCGTTGCCGCCCGCACCAACTTCCCCGCTCGGTACTCAATGATCAACTTCAAGCCATCTATCTTATGTTCTGCCACATACGAGAGTTCACTGGCGTCATGGTCAGCTTCTCGAATGAGCCGCTTTAATCGCTCGTCCCACTCACGTAATTCTGCCTCAGTGAAGACGTTATCAAACGACCACTGCCGAACGATATGCGTGACTTTGGCAAACGCTTCATTGACTGCGCCGCCGACTA
The DNA here is from genome assembly GCA_020632135.1 of Candidatus Nomurabacteria bacterium. GTDB lineage: Bacteria > Patescibacteriota > Minisyncoccia > Phycocordibacterales > UBA918 > OLB19. Next base: position 132,469 of record JACKGC010000001.1, read on the forward strand.
CGTCGGCGGCGCCCACCTTCCCCTCCACTTTAAGTTCAAGTGTACGAAGCTCACTTAACAGAGCGTCATACGCCTCATCACTGATCTCTGGCGCATCATCGCGGTGATATCGCTCACGATGATACGCCACTGTCTCCCGCAGTTGTTGCAGTCGCTCTGTCTCCGCCCGTGTACTCATGGTTAGAATTCTATAAGAAGTTCACGTTGAATAGTACCGTAAGAGTCGATGTTATTACAAGATTTATTGAAGCCACGTACCGATATTACCGTTGGCTTTTCACCCGGCTGAAAATCCCAAACAAGATTAGGGTATCCGCGCACTAATGTGTCCATGTCTGTCACCTCTAATGTGCCGACCACAAGTGGACTTGATGACGCAACCAGTGTATTGATTAGTGTACAGCTGCTGCCCCAAGAAAAAGAATACTCGTACTGGTACAGCTCCACTTCATTTACTGGCGGCACATACGATTCACCCGTGTGGTCTGTGAAATCTTCAGCGTATGTACCAACCCCAAAACAGGAAGGGTTTATATCACTGATATCTTCACCATCTTCCATCGCATCAGATTCCGAACGTCGGATGAACCGGGCACATTCCATGCCGGCGTTGGCTGCATGGTACGCCACTTCAGACTGGTCCGCATTACTCGAGAGTCGCACCTGCTTGATGGAAAGATCAAGGATCGACAAGCCGATAGTCAACACTACCCCGACGACAATAAGTGCCATCAGTAGTGCAAATCCAGATTCTGGTTGTGAATTAGTGTGTCTATTCATACCACGCATTAAATAAGTACGTTTCGACAACTGACTCCTGTACGTCGCGACGTGAGCCAGTACGCCAGGTGACACGAGAAGTCACTTTAATCTCATCTGGTCTAGCAGGATCGTCCTCTAATTTAATGACCCGGGTGTAGGGAGTCTCCTCATTACCACTCGCGGTGTGAGTATACCGTGAACGTTCCCCATCCTCGTCATAGTATAAGCGGCATGAGCTGCTATTGGTACCACAGTCAATCGGAGCTTTTAGTGAACCATCCGGATCAGTATTGAGCCCCAGACCACAACCATCAGAGTTGGTGGCGACATAACAGTTTCGGTACGTACCATTTCGATCTGCGAACAAGTTCCACTGATCAGTGTTATTGAGCTCGTTGTCCAACACTGAATCGAACTTAGTACTAAACGCTTGCAGGTACAAGTCATCGCGAGCGCGCTGTACCATTTCCACGCCTTCTTGCGCCAGGAAGAAGGCTACCACTTGCTCACTTGCAAAACTCGTACTTCGAGCCGTTGAAGTACTCACCACCATCGGCCCAGTGATAACGATCAACAATAACGTGATCGCGACGAGCGTCTCAACTAAGCTAAAGCCACTTTCTGGTGTTGGGTGATGCATACTTATAAGTTTAATGAACGTTGTGTGACCGTAGTCTGGATCTCATACACCTTCGATGAGTCCGCCACCTCGCGTGCCTGCAGGTAAATGGTCACCATTGGTTGGATCTCATCTAAACTACCCACCACTCGTGTACTACCAGTTACATAGAACTCAGCGTCCGTGATAAAAATACCTGACGAGACGATCGACTGCGCCTCCTCTCCGCTCAAACGCCGGTAGATCTTTCCTTCATCTTTATCATAAAAGTACACGATCCGGTCATTTGAAAGACCGCCGGTTATACTACTACCGCCTTCGGTAAAGGTAATGCCATGGATGGGATATCCATCTGGATACGAAAGGTTTCCCACATTACCATTCTCACAATCTTGAGTCTTATGTAATCTCGCCATTGGGTTGGTAATGTCTTGGGGGTCAAGTGCGTCTAGTGGCGCATTATCCTCAAAAATGTGCACGGATGCCGTGGTGAATGCTGCATCTCTATCGTCGCCAGACGCACAAAAATAAGCCGCTCCAGTACGGATCTCGCGGGTCATACTATCAAGCGCAAAAGAGAGGTTGGTCATGACACTCTGTTCGCTCTGGAGGCGTTGGTTGGATGAGATCAGCATCAACAGCGCTCCAACGGCGATAGTGATCACAACTGAAAATAACGCCAGCGCAACAAGCATCTCCACGAGAGTGAAGCCATGATGAGCGCGCGGTGTGTTGAAATGATGGTACGGCATAACTATTCAGGGCAATCGAGTAAGGCGATCTGTCCCGTGCGAGTGATCTCGATCGTGCGGTAGTGACTACCACACTCAGTCCCGCTCATACCACGGCGGGCCACGTCGATCTCGATACTAGGCGCGTCAATTTGATCACCTGGAGCGCGAAAGAAACGGGCATCAAAGTTTGGCCGCTCAAATACAACTGAAACATCGTCACTACTGAGTGACTCTCCCCCAACGGCACGGATCGCTCCGATCTCAAATCGTTGATCGAGCTCGCTGATCGGACCAAATTGTTCGTTGGGACTCGAAGTATAAAATTCATCTTCATTCAGGTCGCGGAAAAAAATATAGTAGCCGTTATTGTTAGTGCTGCTATCAAAATACAGTCCGTATACTTGACGGAAATCGCCCGTGTCACCACTGGCACTCACGGCACTGAGTTGCACTTCACGGATCCCGAGCGCAATATCAAAGGCTTGGCTGCGCAGCAACAGCGCACTGTTGAAAGTGGAGTGACGTACGACCACCACCGATGCCACCAAGACCATCACGGTAATGGCCACCATAAGCTCAATGAGCCCAAAGCCAGCCTGATTGCCGCGCGCTTCGCGCGCGGCCCGTTCATTAGTTGAAGCTAAAAAGTGCCAAGACATTAAAGTGAGTGAATATGACCACGAGACCAGCTGCGATCAGAAACGGAGCAAATGGTACCGCGCTTTTCATTGTAAGGGTTTGGCTCGGTAAATGTAAGCCCGCTTTTCCCCTGCGGAGGTGATACCAGCCAAGGAGCATGAGACTCACCGCCGCTCCGATCCAAAACGACAGCACCACAAACGAAAACACATACACCGGACCAACCAAAAGCCCCAGCGGAAAGGCCAGCTTCACATCGCCAAAGCCCAGCCACTTCCCCTTGGAGATGTACCACAAGAAGAAAAAGAAGCCTGAGCCAGCGAGCGCTGCCAAGAGCGTCGCACCTACACGCTCAAGGGAAAAGCTCGGTGCCAGCCACCACTGGTACCCCAACAGCAGCAGCGCAGCGGTGGTAAGCACGATCACTAAGCGATCAGGGATGATGTAGTGGTAGAGATCGTACACCAAGATCACCACCAAAACTGAAAAGATAAACCACCAGAGCAAAATGGCCGCAAGGTCGAGTGTCAGAGTCAGCGTGAGTGCAAACAGGACGCCCGTGGCAAGCTCGACAAGAAAGTACCGTGACGGAATCCGACAACCACAGGTGCGACACCGACCCCGCAGTATCATATATGATAAGATTGGGAACAATTCAAACCAACGCAGCGGAGTACCACAGGAAAGGCAGTGTGAGTGCCCAGCCAGTGACTTGCCGGTGTGAAAGCGGTAAATGTAGACATTGAGAAAACTACCGATGATAACGCCAAACCCAAAGGCAGCGATTGCCCAAAAACTCATTGGCAATAGAAATTGTTCAAGGGAAAACATACAGTTGTGTCGGCTTGGAAAAGCTTGGCTTATTATACCAGCTCTGTTCGCACTAACTTGAGAGCCAAGCACCAAAAAAGGCCGCAAGGCGGCCTTTTTTGAAATGCTATAAACTAACTAGTTACAGGTAGTATCATTGGCAGTTGCTACGTCTGCGATATCGGCGATTGCTACTTCCTGTGCAAAGCCAGTACTATCAACACACCACATGTCGTTAGCGGTACCTGTTCCAACTAGCGGCACTACAATAAGCCATGCTTGATCAGCATCACGACAAACTGACTGTCCAGCTGCAACGGCGGCATCATCAGCTTGACGAGTTGATCCAGATGGACCCACTGCTGCTGTGATGAGTTGTGTAATTTGGCCATCGGCACACATACCTGCGTATGAGAACGAATTCTGGTTGTAGAAGATCTCGGCCTGTGAACGAGCGTTTCCAAGACTCTGCTTGATAGCAGCATCGTTGCCGCTGTCACGTGCATCATTGAGTGACGCAAGGACCACCGCAGCGAGAATACCAATAATTGCGATCACTACGAGGAGCTCAATGAGTGTAAAACCTCGTTGAAGTGTCTTTTTCATAAACTTTGTACGTTTTAATTCATTAATACTGGGTTCAGGTATCAGCTGCGTACCTGAACGCCAGTGCCTACGTTGTACGTAGCTTTCTTTATTATACGACTTCAGACTCGCCAATATTGACCAGGTGGGGACAAAGGTATCATGCGAACTCGGAGAAACACCAGCCACATCGGTCCTAGAAAGATCCTTCCCCAAAAATGCTGCACGTGGTGCGGATGTTGGCAGGACCGGTGTGGCTGGAGGTTCTCTGCTAAGAAAACGGGCGGGGCCGAAGGCCCCGCCCGTTTTTTGATCAGCGCTAGAACGCGCTCGTCAGGTTGTAGATCGGCATCAATACTGAAGCAAGAAGCACACCCACCCCAAGACCAAGGAAGACGATCATGATCGGCTCAATGAGACCAATGAGTGTATCCACCGCGTTATTAACTTCACGTTGGTAGAACTTCGATAGCGTCGTCAGAATAGTAGCCAAACTACCGGTCTCTTCTCCCACCTTCGCCATCTGTGAGAGCACACCTGGGATCTCCGGATACTCAGCGATCGAATCAGCGAAGGATCGACCGCCCTTCACCTCTACCAGAGCAGCCTCGATGATCTCCCTATACACGGTGTTATCAACCACATCAGCGGTCACCTCGAGGGCTTGCACAATGGAGATACCGCTACTAAGCATGGTAGCCATGTTGTCACAGATACGGGTCAAGAGTAGCTTCTTCTGCAACGTACCCAGGTATGGAATAGAAATGATAAATTCGTCGATCGTGCGTTGTCCCACTTCTGTCTGCTTGAAACGCCAGAGACCAACACCACCCGCCGCGATGAGAATAAGAATGATGCTGATGTACTCTACCATGAAGTCGGAGAGGCCGATCACGATCTTGGTGTAGATCGGCAGCTCTTGTCCAGATTCGGTCAAGATCTGTGCGATACTCGGAATCACCAGAGTCAACATCATCGACATCACTATCACGAAGATGCCGACCACGAACGCCGGATAGATGAGCGCGTTACGTGCCTTTGAGACCACTTCATACTGACGATCGAGATAATCAGCAAGATAATCGAAGGATTTCTCCAAAGAACCGGACTCCTCACCAGAGCGCACCAAGTTAACATAAAATGATGAAAAGATGTCCGGGTGCGCCGAAAGAGCGCGAGAAATTGAACTACCCGCCTGAAGGTCCTCGACGATCTCGTTCATGGCAGCCTGAAGCTGTGGGTTTTCAACCTCAGCTGAAAGCAAGCGAAAGATGCGCAGTGGCGACACCTGTGCCTGAAAGAGTGTCGATATCTGACGCGAGAGGATCACCACCTCTTTATTTGAGACAGACTGAAAGAACGAGAACTCAATGTTGAGAATATCCGAAAGGCTACCACCGCCAGTGGTCTCATCAATCGAGACCAATGTGTATCCACGCTTCTGTACGGCAGTAATGGCGGCATCAATACTAGGCGCCTCAACGGTACCTTCTCGTTGGATATTTGCACTGTCGACTGCTTTGTAATTGAAGAGCATACGCGATTACTTAAATGATACGTTCCAACCCTTTTGGATTGACCGAGTAGGTGAAAGCATTCTCAACGGTAATGTCGCCGTTTTGTACCAACCGAGCCAGCGAACGGTTCATGTCGATCATACCCTGCTCGAGACCGGTCTCGATCACCGACGGGATCTCATGAATTCGATTCTCACGAATCAGGTTACTCACCGCAGTGTTGTTGATCAAGAGCTCATAGGCTGGTACGAGTCCGCCAGCAATGTGTGGAATAAGGCGTTGCGAGAAAATAGCGATCAAGGAGCTCGCGAGCTGGATGCGGATCTGATCTTGCTGAGCAGCCGGGAACGAGTCGACGATGCGGTTAATGGTCTGTGCCGCGTCATTGGTATGGAGAGTCGAATAGACCAAGTGTCCGGTTTCAGCTGCCGTCACCGCGGCGGCGATAGTCTCCGTGTTACGCATCTCACCGACCAGGATCACATCTACGTCTTGACGCAGCGCGGCACTTAACGCCACCTCAAAACTCTTCGTGTCGATACCGATCTCGCGCTGGTCGATCAGCGACTTTTCCTCTTCATACACGTACTCGATCGGGTCTTCAATGGTCACGATGTGCTCAGAACGTGTCTTGTTGATGACGTTCACCATCGCCGCGAGGGTGGTTGACTTACCTTGTCCAACCGGCCCCACACAAAGGAAGAAGCCTTGCGACCGTTGCGTGAAGCTTTCCAGGATCGGTGGCAGACTCAGCTCAGAGAAATCACGGATCACGTTTGGAATGAGACGCAACGCAATACCCATCTTCCCCCGCTGGTAAAAGGCATTACCACGAAAACGCACACCCTCAGCATTCTCAAACGAGAAGTCAATTTCGTTGTAATCGAGATAGCGCGTGTATTGATCTTCGCGCATGAGCACTTGCGCAAACGCAGCAGCATCAGCGTCAGTAAGGATCGGCTTCTTGATCAGTGGGATAAGCGTACCAGAAACACGGATGAGTGGATGTGCGCCAACAGAAAAGTGCAGGTCTGAAGCTTTTTCCTGCAAGATCAGTTCGATGAGCGCATTGAGTTCTCGTTTGTAGTCAACTGCCATAGTTATGATTCGTTAGCGAGTGCCTCAACCTTCTTCACCACGTCACTCGGCACTGATTCTGCTTTAATAATGTACCCCACTGCTCCTGCCTCAATTGCTTCCTTGATATCTTCTGGCTGACCCTGGTTTGAGAGGACGATGCACTTAGCTTTGCTGTCTGGGAACTGCTCATGAATCGCTCGGATCAGCTCCACTCCGGTCATCCCCGGCATGATCATGTCGAGTAAGACCACATCAAAATCTGGACTGCGCTCTAGTATGGTGAGCCCGGCTGCTGCGCTATCAGCTACTGACACCTCATAGCCACTGTCACCAAACTTAATGGCGTACATGTCTCTCAGGAATGCATCATCATCTATCAGAAGCAACTTCATCGTCATTCATTATAGCCTCTGAGATCTCAATATCGGTCAGGTTATCGACAGTGTCGTACGTTTCGTAGGAATCCTCAACCCCGGAATCCATGCCGATCTTGGTGCTAAAGACGTTCATTTCCTCATAGGGTATCTCGTGATTGAGCGCTTTGATGATGGCATCTTCCTGGATCGTGATGAAGCCATGCTTACGTGCGGTGTGGAAGAATTCTTCCTCGGAGGCATTTTTCAAGATGAGTTCCTGCAACTCCTCATTGATGGTCAACACCTCAGTGATAGCAGTACGACCACTGTACCCGGTAGCACAGCCCGGTGTCTCTTCTGGATGCAGCATCGTGCGATTGGTCGGTATTCGATTATGGTACTTCTTGGGCAAGGACTTAAACGTTTCCTTGATACGGAAATCAGTACTCCTGTCGATCTCTGCTTCGGTGCCCGTATCAGGACAAAGTGTGCGTGCCAAGCGTTGCGCGATGGCCAACTTCAGTGTTGGAGCGATCAAGTATGGGTCGATACCCATATCAATAAGACGCGGTATGACGCCAATCGCGTTGTTGGTGTGAATAGTAGAAAGCACCAGGTGACCAGTAAGCGCTGCTTGGATAGCCAACTGTGCTGTTTCCTTATCACGGATCTCACCCACCATGATGATGTCCGGGTCTTGACGAAGCGCAGCGCGCAGACCAGTCGCAAACGTGTAGCCGATCTCTGGGCGCATTTGTGACTGACTCACACCATCCATGTTGTATTCAACCGGATCTTCAAGCGACATGACGTTCTTAGTAGCAGTATCCATCTCTTGAATCATTGCCCGGAGCGTCGTTGACTTACCTGAACCGGTTGGACCAGAGATGAGAATGATGCCGTACGGCTCCTGAGTCATGCGGCGGATCGACTCGACATTCGGCCCTGAGATACCACTCCCCTCCAGAGTCCGCACCCCCTTACTCATGTCGAGAATACGCATCACCACCTTCTCCCCGTGGTTGGTTGGCAGCACTGACACACGGAAGTCGATCTTTCGATCATCAAAGATGGCTGAAAATCGACCGTCTTGTGGACGACGTCGCTCATCGAGTCGCATCGAAGAGAGGATCTTCACACGCGCCACCACGGCCATGTGAACATTCTTTGGCAAGGTCAGGCTCTTGGCGAGCGCACCATCAACTCGAAAGCGGACCCCGACCTCACTGGGAGTTGGTTCAATATGAATATCAGATGCGCTTCCATCAACCGCATAGCGCAAGATGGTAGCTACGATCTTGGTTACCGGCGCATCCTCTTCGATGTGTTCCAGCGACTCCTTCGTCTGCCCAGATGATTCCTCAATACTAGCAGCAATCTCTGCATCAAGTTCAGTCTCAAGTGTTTCAAGCGCATCGCCCACATCACCTTCAAGGTTGGAATAAAACCCAAGTACATGCGCGATATCCTCATCGAGCATGTACACCAAGCGAAACGGAAGATTATGCTTCGTACTAATGAAATTGAGCGCTTCGCGCATCTGGAGATTATCTGGGTTATTGGCACCCACCACCAAGACCTCATCCTCCACCTTCAGCGGGACTATCCGGTAGTGTGAGGCAGAGGCCTCAGAGATGTAGTTAAGTAACTCCTGAGAAACCGTGAACCCCTCTGGAATAATGAAGGCAGGTACCTGATAGAACTCAGCCATGAAATCCCGAACCTCTGTTTGACTCATTCCAAGCTCAACAAAGACCGACTCGTACGAACGGCCGGTCTCACCCATGATGCGCTCCGTTTCTGTTACAAAGGTGTCGTCAACTTTACCACTTTCAAAGAGTGCTTGCAGTGGATTCATACTTGCTATTCAGATGATGCGTTGGTTCGACTGAACCAGAGTTCGCCAAATGGATCAGAACGTCCTACTTGCTGCTCCTGAATTGGGGTCGAATAGCTTTGGAGTGACTGGAAGCGGGGATCATCAAACAGCGATGTATTCATTTCAATACTCCGCAATGTTGCATTGTACCCAATGAATGTATTTGCATTATCAAGCATTGCCTGCATGGTCGCATCGTTGGTTGTGAAATCAATGCTGGCGTTGTGCTCATTGTAAAAGTAGTATCCTCCAATCCCAATCACAATGAGACCAAGTACGGTTGCGAGATTTGTTATTGTTTTTCCCATAGGTCTTAGTAGATGATTTCTTTATCAAGCCCTCGATGCTTATAAGCGTAGGCCACCAGCTCAACGTTTACGTTAAGAAATCCACCCTCCATCACGCTGATATCGGTATTATGCACTTCAAGGGGGTAGTTATTCTGTTCAATCAGCTCAAATAGTTTTTTGACCTGATTGTATGTGCCTTCAACACTGAGTGAAAAATGATGTGGTGTCGGGAGGCCCGAATTGTCGATACCGGTGCGATTATTGCTGGACCGAGAGCCGCCACTTTCACTGAATTGGACATTCTTGTATAAAGCACCTGATTCACGCGTAATGAATAGCAAGTCTCGAGACACCGCAATACTATCGACCGCGTCTGGCATGTACGTGAGCAGGCGCAAACGATCGTTCGGCGAAACGTTTTCCATGTCAGTGACCAAGCGGTTCAATAACTGATTGACATCTGCTACCTTTTGACGCTCTTGCTGGAATCGAGCGATGTCATCCTGGACTGACTTAATATCATCGAACGCTGGTTGGACATATGTCAGTGCAATACCCACCGCAATGATCATCATGCCAATTTGTGTGAAGAGACCTTTAGGGATCATATGTCATTTTCATTACTAGCTGCGGCTTCAGTATCCGTGGATTCGTCAGCGGGCAGCTCTGGTGCGGTGATGGTGATCGGAGCTGCTGGTGCTGCAACCTGGGACGGCCGGTATGGAATGGCCTCTACCGGGATGTACAGTGACGCCTTGAAGGAAACCAGCGGGCTGTCACCCTCAGCAACTGCTGGCACGTTTGGACCTACTGCCTCGGCATCAGCCGCAGCGAGTACATCAGCAATATCAATACCTTCAACCACCTGGTTACGCTGATATTCCCCTCGCTGGAAGATAGTAGAATCAAATGAGTCAGTTAGAATGGCAGCATCAAGGATGTAGTTCTGGTCACCGATGCGCTGCATTGCGAGTTGCTCGATCTGGACTGAACCGATCGTCGCGGCCTCAAGCGCACGAAAGACAGAGGTCATCGATACACTTTTATCGACCCGTCCAGAAGCCTGCTGCAGACGACCGTCAAAATCAAGGACCTGTTGCATGTCTGCTTCACTAAAGATCTGGATTTCTGTGTTGAGATTGGCGATCTCTTCTGCAAGCTGCTTTTGTACCACTCCTTCATATATATAGACTCCTGCCGATGCCAGCAACGCTGCAAAGATGAGCACGTAGCTAACGATAGTAAATGCGTAGACCTTACGAGGGCTACTTTTCCGGCGGAGCTTTGCAGGACCGCGTTTTGGAATGAACGAACTATTTAAAGAAGGATCTGCCATATGCATCATTATACGCTCCAGCAACCAGAAAAAATCTAGAGACTGTGGAAATACTATTCAAACGATCGCATCGCTGCACCAAGAGCAACAGTAAATGACGGACCGATCTGCTTCATGGTGTCTTGCATGAAGGCTGGATAGGCCACTTTGGAGAATGGATGAGCCATAATGACTTCACGATCGAGCGCGTCCTTGAGATGGGCATCAATGCCTGGGAATAGCGCTCCTCCACCCGTCAGGAAGACCGTGTCGAATTTTACCTCAGCACGCTGCTCGTACTCGCGCAGCACCTGATTGAACTCGCGAAATGCACGGTCGTAGCTGCCATGATGCACGCGTTTGATATCACCGAAGTTGGCTGCACTTTTATCAGCCGCAAATTTCATTTGTTCCGCAGTCTCAAAATCTACATTCAGTTTATTGGCAATCTCCTTAGTTGCAATCGCACCACCCGCGCGGATACGATACATCCGCATCAAAAGTCCTTTCTGGGCCAGATACAGTTTCGCTGATGTTGCACCAAGGTCGATGATCGCTAAATCTGGCTCCTCGCTATCATACAGCCCACGGATCGCACTGAAGCACTCGATCTCGGTCGGGGTTTGTTTGATGCCGATGAACTGCATAAGCACCTTAAAGCGCTCCAAGGCTGCATTTTGGATCGCAGCGATCAGCACATCGTGACGGTTACTGTTCTTTTTGGCGTCTTTCTTGCCGAATTCGACTTCCGCCCAGTCGAGCGTTACTTCACTCAAAGATGCGGGGATGACCTTGCGCGCTTCAACCCGCACCATTGCTGCTAGATCGCTATCGGGATCGGTCTCAATGTTGACATTGGTAACAAAACTCGACGAAAGTGGCATTGCAAATACCGCGCTGCGGGCTTTCACTGCAGATTCCCGAATAACATCAACCAGCGCCTCTTGTTCCTGCTTGGCTTCAAGGGTGGCTGACTGGCCAACCTCCTTACCCACATAAGGACCCAACTGCACCTCTCCGTACGTTGTGAGCGTAATGACATCATTGCGCTCTTGCAGCTCAACCACCTTAATAGACGAGGAGCCAATGTCGATGCCCACCACTCCACTGGCAGCGCTATCGCCCGCCTGCAGGGATGAGAAGATATTGCCAATGAGACTCATGTTGCACTTATTCTAGCACGAAGAATTTCGTATACTATTTACATATGCATCAGTTACTCACAGCCCTCATTAATGCACTGTTCCCACCCACCCCTGAGCACAGACTCGTACTTGAGACCAAACCAGCAGCGATGCGAGCGCTGTACCACCCAGGTCGACTTCAGAATATTGAGTTCATCAGCCGGTATACTGAGCCAGTGATCCGAGCTGCGATCACGGAGAATAAGTTCCATCGACGGGCTGAAGCGAGTGCGCTTCTTAGTGTTCTGCTTGAGCAGTGGCTAGAGAACAAAACCGAGAAGCTAGTCTTTATACCAATACCATTGGGAGTAAACCGCATGCGTGAGCGTGGCTACAATCAGGTAGAACGTATTCTTAATGCGGCCCACAGCCGACCACACACCCTTCGCAATCAACTCACCAGACCACGCGAGACTGAACCGCAAACGGAACTTAACCGAACCGCTCGATTGCAAAATATGCACGGAGCGTTTGTGTGGACTGGCACCACCGCAGAGCTCGCTGACTATGACACGGTAGTGCTACTTGATGACGTTGTGACAACTGGCGCGACCATGGAGGCGGCGCGAGCTGCACTCGCGCCGCACCTCCCTCCCACCACCAAACTACGCTGTCTCGCAATCGCACATTAGAAAAAGGGCGAATGCGCTACGCACATTCGCCCTTGCTCAAATAACAACGCTCTCACACCGCCATTTCCACCCGATTGCGGCCCTGCGCCTTAGCGCGGTAGAGCGCTTCATCGGCCCGCTCAATCAGTACACCACCGTCCAAACGATACTCGGTACACGCAATGCCGATACTGGCTGTCACCATCAGTTCGGTGACACTAAACGTCAGTGCAGATATCTCACGCCGGATCTTTTCTGCCACCGCCTGAGACTCCTCTCGCGACGTGTTTGGGAGCGCGAGGATGATCTCCTCACCACCCCACCGACACACGAGGTCACTATCACGCTGTCCGGCTTGGATCGCCTGGGCGACCGCTTGCAGCACTTCGTCACCAACCGAATGACCATGAGAGTCGTTGATCGACTTGAACTTATCCAGGTCGATCAACAAGACCGTTAAAGCATAGAAGACGCCTTCGCGGCGTCGCTCACTGGTTGTCGAATCAAATCGCAGCAAGTTGATCATCCGCTCAAATGCACGTGAAAACGCACGCCGATTGAGTAAGCCGGTCAGTGCGTCGGTGTTCGCCTGCTCTTTGAGTACGGCGATCTCGTCGTCCTGCTTGTTAATGACCTCGATCAGCTCTTGCTTCTGCGACACAGCTTCATTCAGAGACTGTCTGAGTGCCGCGTTTTTTCTTGTAGCCACTCCGTTGGTGTGCCACAACATAAACATGAGTAGCACAATAATAAGAAACAGCCAAAAAATCATTAGAGCTTCATCGCTCATGAGTCGCCCTCCTTACGCGGGTCAAATATTCTGGGAAGAATTATATATTATTTATAACTGTATGTCAATATCACTACTCAATATCAGCCTTGAGTTACTTGCTTTTTTATAAAATAATTGTATCATTCTCGACGGAAGATGGTCGATTTTGCACAGTTTAGGAGTAGTATCATGACCACACAACGTTCATCCGAAGAAGATTCACAACCCCTGCAGGGACCAGACCCGCTCAAGATCCTGCTTTTGTATGGTGCCGGTATGACCCTATTTGCGGTCGGCGTCGGTCTCACCGTACAAGCCGGCGCCATCGGCGCACCACTGATCCTCTTGGCTACAGTCGTCCTGACCGCCACAGCGATCTATCCCGAGACCATTTACGCTGGCTACAAAGCCCTGGCGCGCATGGCCCGTAGAGCCGTCTGTTGGCTCTGGCCCGGCTGCCCAAAACGCACTGCAGCCTAACCCGCCCACCGGCATCCATTTCATGGATGCCGGTTTTTTCGTGCAATCTAAAAGGCGGTCTTGCGACCGCCTTTTCCTGGTGCAGAACGTGTATTACTCGATGCTAATCTGCAGCACGCCAGCCTTCTTCCGACCGACCCGATGGTGGTGGTTTTGAGTGAACGGGGTCACGAGACCGCGCCGTTCTGTACGGCGCAGATACACTTCCCCACTTCGCCGTTTTTGGCCATGTGGTTGACCGCGACTGAAGTGCCTCTTTCCGGACACACGACCTGCATTCATAGAACAAACTCCTTCGTACTTCCCGCCAACATTGGCAATCTCACGATACCGTATGGAGCAGGTTTAGTAAATAGTTCAGACATTACTGGTGTGAGTTAACTAAGTAGTCACAGCGGAGAGTAAGGGATTCGGTCAGGAATAAATTTCTACGAAATTTTTCACGACCCTGACTCGCCGACAAGCACTCACTTCACTCTGTTCCGTTCGTCTTGTGTACCGGCTCCGTCTTTCGAATCCCTTACTCTCGCGCAATAGCAAACGACCGGAAAGCATTCGCTTTCCGGTCGGCTATTGCGGGCGGTCTCGAGTTAGAACCGTGTGATACCAAGCCCTGCCTGACCGATTGATTAGTTCTCAGATTATACGTCTCGAGCGCTACACACCAAACAAGAAATATAAGATGACTCCACCTCCAACGGTCACAATAAGCCCAATGATTATTTGGCCAACAGGTTTTTGATGCCAATGTATACTTGTGTCCATTTCATTTTTTTCAGACTTTTGACTACCAACCAATATATCTCCACCAGCAGTAATTGGCCCTCCGGCAATAATTCCAAGGTTCGGCTTGTCTTCAGCTTTCTCTAAATTTTTGACTGCTGGTGAACTTAAGTTCTCGGGCTCTGCAATAACATCGTCCAGAGAATTATTGAGTATTTTGAACTTAAACTTCACTTCATCAAACCCGTCCCCACGACTCTCCATTTTAATGTCTACAATCTGTATGAGGGCGTATTTGTCGTAAATATTTCGAAAAAGCACAACTTGCCCAATCTCGGGAGACCGGGCTCTAGACGTCCCGTCATATTTCTTATTTAAATTAACATCATTTATATCGCTAGCCCCCTTTACCATAGCTAGACTACGTATGGATGAATGATCCGTGTATACATGTATTGCCTGTTGTGATGCGCCAGAAAACCTGATTCCAAATAATTCCTCATCTTGCCCAAGAAAATAAGTATGGTCATTACTTGAGTAATCAAAACTCACTTCACCCTCTCTATTTGGGTTTTTGTTGTCGTAATAATTTTTCTTTCGAGTTGTAGCTTCTAAATACTTTTCTATACGATCTGGGGTTGAAGAAAATTCTTCATGATAAATATCTTCACCTTCATTTTTCACTAACAAAACACCTTCCGCCTTTAAACTGTGAAGGAGTTTCCTAATATGCTTGATTTCGACCTCCTGAGGGTTATTACGAGAAATTAATTGCTGAGCAATAATCAGAACAGAACGGCTTCCAGTGCGATCTTGAAAATATTGAATGATGTCTGCTTCAGTTTTATATTCTAGTTCCATAATAAATATTAGAACTAGACTAGCTAGTGTCTCGTGCTAGCTCTAAACGGCGGAGAGTAAGGGATTCGAACCCTTGAAGCCTTTAAGGGGCTTACCTCGTTAGCAGTGAGGCGCTTTCGACCACTCAGCCAACTCTCCAAATTTCTCCGAAATTGGAGAGTTGGCTGAGGTCGAAAGTTTCTTTCGTCCTCCTTTCGCCTGTTCGCCAGCTCACAACGGCGAATTCTGTCTAACGACAGAACCGGATGAATTGAGACGCCGGTCTCGATTCATCCACTCAGCCAAAGGCTAGCCTCCTCTCCAACATTCGTTGTGATCGCTAGAATAGCATAAAATAAGCGTGATTCAAAAATTTTACGCGGGGTAAGCGGCGGGGATAGTTTTCTTGCCTTCAGCTACGGCCTGTGATAAAAACAGAATGTTAGTTTATTGCTAATACAACTGAATAATCACAATACATGGAACCACTTCTACTCGCGTTCCTGGTCACCCTCGGAGCCGGTTTAGCCACTGGTATCGGGAGTTTCCTGGCGTTCGCGGCAAAAGACACAAATAAAAAATTCTTATCATTCATGCTTGGCCTTTCGGCGGGTGTGATGATCTATGTCTCCCTGGTAGAGATCTTTCAAAAGGCAGTGGCCTCACTTGGTGAGGCGTACGGCGACCATGCTCTCGGCTACCTCTGGGCTACCATCGGTTTCTTTGGTGGTGTGGCGGTCATTTACGTGATCGACCACTTCATGCACGGTAGCGTTGAGGGTAGCCCGCATGAGGCGCATGAGGCGCACGAAATGGACCACCCAGACAAGGAAGAACATGAAAGACGCGCCCTTCTTAAAATGGGAACGTTCACCGCCCTGGCGATCGCCATTCACAACTTCCCCGAAGGACTCGCCACCTTCCTGGCTACCTTAGATGAACCGGCGCTTGGTATCTCACTCGCGATCGCGATCGCGATCCACAACGTACCAGAAGGTGTAGCGGTGTCGATCCCGATCTATCACGCCACCGGTAGTCGCATGAAAGCTTTCTGGTACTCATTCGGCTCTGGCTTAGCTGAGCCAGTTGGTGCACTGTTGGGATACTTCTTATTCATCCAGTTTGTCAGCGACCAAGTGTTTGGCGTTATCTTCGCTGGTGTGGCTGGTATCATGGTGTTCATTGCTCTTGATGAACTCCTTCCGGCGGCACAGAAGTACGGCTTCCATCACCACTCTATCATCGGTGCGATCATGGGTATGGGAATCATGGCGGTGAGCTTGGTGCTGTTTCTGTTTTAAAGAGACTGGATTTGCAGATAAAAAGAGCGGGTTGCCGAAGGCAACCCGCTTTTTAGAAAAGTGCTAATACCCGAGTGCTACGGATGGGCAGAGATGACCATCGATGCGTTCGTGCCACCGAATCCAAACCCGTTGCAGAGTACTGTGTTCACATCACGTCTTTGAGTACACATAATGTGCTCAACCACGGCACAACTTGGGTCAAGCGTATCGTAGTTTAACCCGCGAGTCGGTATGAGAATGCCGTCTTCCATACAATCAAGCATGGCCACTGTTTCGGCCACACCAGCCGCTCCTAAGAGATGACCAATATTTGACTTCACCGACGTGACCGCCAATTTCTTCAGTCTAACCGGGTTTGATTCCAAGAGATGAAGTGCTTTCAGTTCTGCCAGGTCACCCTTTGGCGTCGCAGTGCTGTGGGTCTTGACCAAGTCGATCGTTCGGAGTTCACGACCCGCCATTGTGAGCGCTTGACTCATGGCTCGTGCTGCCCCTCGCCCCTTTGGGTCCGGATCAGTAATGAGTGCATCTTGCAGTGCGTCACTAGATTCGCCATAGCCGGTGATCACACCCAGAATTGGTGCTTTTCGGGCCTTAGCAACCTCATACGACTCAATAACCAGTGCGGCTGCACCCTCCCCCATCACAAAACCAGAGCGGTCAGTGTGGTAGGAAAGACCATTACCGAGCGCCCCTTGTATGAAGAAAGATGCGATTCCAAACTCCGTGATAGCTGCCTCGGTACCAACCACCAAGCCGCCAGGTACATGTCCCAACTCGATCATGCGGATAAGATCAAAGACAGCATGCATGGAGGCCGCACAAGCAGTACCATGCACATGACTCGGGCCACCTAAACCGAACTGTTGGGTCAGCTGACCAACATGAATGTTGGGCAGGTACTTGAGGTTATCAAACGGACCAAGTCGTTTCTTACCAGCTCGGTTTCCTTCAATTAAAAGCCGAGATGACTCGAACACACTCGCCAGACCAGCTCCACCAGTCGCACCAATGCACGCGTACTGCGATACATCAACACCAACCAACGGCTGCATAGCTTCTGTCGCCGCAATGCGAGCAAAGAGTTGATGCCGATCCATGCGTCGAACCTCTTTCTTGTTGAGCTGAGCAACTTCGCCAAGCTCATCATTGGTCAAAGGGACCGGACACACCGTGGCACCACCGATCTCTTCGAGCAATTCGCCATTGCTGGAGAATGGCAAGAACGCAACAGCATCACGCAGTGACATAAACTGCACATCGCCTGCACGCAAACTGGTGTGGTGTGCATATCGCCCCACGCCAGCTCCCGAAATGACTCCTGCACCAGTAATAGCAACAGTGCGCGTCATGGTAGACTCCTCACCCTTTCGGGTATGATAGAAAAAACAAAACCTGCTCAGCAGGGATTCTGCTGGCACTGTAGCATAAATGGAGGAAAAGAACATGGCCGGGGGCCCTTGGGCGCCCGGCCATGTTCTTTTTGAGCGCTGGCTACCCCAACGCCACGTCGAGCGTCATCATGACCGCGAAACCAAGCATGGCGCCAGTGGTTGCGAGGTCGGTCATACCCATACCGCCCCGCTGCGCTTCTGGAATGAGTTCCTCCACTACCACAAACAACATTGCACCAGCTGCAAACGCCAGTGCGTACGGCAAGACGGGAGCCGCCACAATTACGACCGCTGCGCCGATCACAGCAGCGATTGGTTCTACGACGCCTGAAAGTTGTCCATACCAAAATGACCTCTTGCGACTAAAGCCCTCACGGCGCAGCGGCACCGAAACCGCCGCCCCTTCCGGAAAATTCTGGATACCAATACCAACCGCCAAAGCGATGGCAGCTGCAATCGAAGCACTTTCAATGCCCGCATACGCGGCACCAAACGCCACACCAACCGCGAGGCCCTCCGGAATGTTGTGGAGTGTAATGGCTGAGACCAAGAGAATGCTACGGTGCCAAGAGGTCTTCGGGCCTTCGGCCTCTGAGGTTGGGAAACCCATATGCAGGTGCGGAATGACTTTGTCCATCACCCACAGCGTCGCCACACCAAGCAGAAAGCCGATCAGTGGCGGTACCCACGACGGCCACGACCCACCTTCTGATAATTCAATAGCTGGTGAAAGCAACGACCAAAAACTCGCTGCGATCATCACACCAGCAGCGAAGCCAAGCATGGCGTTAAGAATTCGCTTGTTGATCTCTTTGAAAAGAAAAACTGCAGATGCGCCAAGGGCGGTCACACCCCAGGTGAAGCAACCCGCTAACAATGCTTGCGTCACTGGACCAAGCGATAAAAACCAATCGATCATGAACTGAAAAATTATTCAAATTATTAAGTGTGATCCAAGGAGATACGTGTAGATCACGTGTGGAGGGACCCTAAAAACACCGCCATTATACTCCTTAGGCTCGCTAGTGCAAGGCGTAGGGGTGTATGAGAAATGGCCGGCGCGCCCAAAGGGCGCGCCGGCCATTTCGCCTTACCGCTTCGCAGACTTGATCGCACTCGCAATTGCCTTCACGAGGCCAGGAGCCATGATCGAGGGAATGATCGCTTCGGCCGTTGGTTTCTTCACGAGACCAGCCAGCTTCTTCGCTGCCGCTAGCTTCATGTCGTAGGTGATCTCGCACACACCATGGTCTAAGGCACCACGGAAAATACCAGGGAACGCAAGCGCGTTGTTTATTTGGTTAGGAAAATCTGAGCGACCAGTGGCAACGATCGCTGCGCCTGCGCGCTTGGCGTCTTGTGGCATGATCTCGGGAATCGGATTTGCGAGCGCAAACACGATCGGCTCCGGGGCCATATGTTCAATGTGTACCTGCGCGATCGTCCCTGGGCCAGAGACACCAATAATTGCATCGGCACCCTCGACGACCTGTAGTACATCACCAGAGAGCTGCCGCGGATTGGTGAGCTTGGCAAGCTCGCGCTTGTATCCTGCCAGACCGGTCCGGCCTTCATATATAGCGCCCCGAGAATCTACCACGACCACATCACCCACCCCAGCCCTACGCAACATGAGTGCAATAGCACGGCCAGCCGCGCCCGCGCCGACGATCACCACCTTGAGGCCGTCAAGTTTCTTCTTGAGCACTTTCGAGGCATTGATAAGACCAGCCAACACTACCACTGCGGTGCCGTGCTGATCATCATGCATGACGGGAATATTAAGCTCACTCTTGAGCCTCGCCTCGATCTCAAAGCACTTCGGTGCCGCGATATCTTCGAGGTTAATGCCGCCAAAACCAGGAGCGATGTTCTTGATCGTCCGAATGATATCTTCTGGCTCCTGGGTATCGAGCACGATCGGGACGGCATCGATGTCAGCCATTTCCTTGAAGATAGCCGCCTTCCCTTCCATGACCGGCAATGCTGGGATGGCACCCAGATTGCCCAAACCTAAAATGGCTGAACCATCGCTCACCACCGCCACTGTGTGACGCTTCATGGTATACAGCCGCGCTTCGCGCGGCTGTTTGGAAAGATGGATTGAGACCGCCCCAACCCCTGGCGTATACATCGTACTCCAGTCGGTCTTGGTTTTGAGACGACCGTTGGTTTGGACTCGAATCTTTCCTTGTAGTTTTTTATGGAGCGCAAGCGCTAACTTATTATAGTCTGGTTTTTTGGCTGGCATTTTGATTACATGGAGACTGCTAGAAATAAAAAATATCTTCCTAGTATACGCCTCTCTAAATAGGGGGCAAATTCCCTTTGGGAATTTGCCCCGAAACCTTGGTACAATGACCTCCATGCAACCGATTGACCAACTAACCAACCATGTGCGAGTGGACGCTGCGCATCAAAAGGCTCTCAAACGTCTCGGTATCGAAACCATCGGCGACCTCCTCTACTACCTCCCCGCGCGCTACGAAGACATTTCAGAAGTGCAGTCGGTTGGTGGCTTGGAGAAAGGTCAGGAGGCAGTTGTGTACGGCCAACTCTCTGGACTCAAGACCCGCAAAGCTTGGAAGAGTCGGAAGCCGATCGCCGAGGGCTACGTGGAAGACGGCTCCGCCAAGATGAAGATCATGTGGTTCAACCAACCCTACCTCGCCAAGATGTACACCGATGGCATGTATGTGAAACTGGCTGGAAAGGTCGCTGGCAGCGAAGGTAAGTTGTATCTTTCTAATCCTGAAGTCGAACCGCTCGACTCGCTCCCGATCGACCGCCACGACAGCATTTTCGCCGGCACCGAAGGTGCCGGAGACACGCTCTATCCTGTCTACCGCGAGACCAAGGGTATCACCAGCCGCTGGCTCTATCACACCGTCTTGAAGCTCTTTGAGAAAGGCGCACTAGAAGACCTGCGCGACCCGATCCCGGAGGAGATCTTAAAAAAGTACAAACTACCAGTCCTCAAGACTGCCCTGGTGTGGGTACACTCCCCCAAGAAAGCGAGTGATGCCGAAGCGGCCCGAAAGCGCTTCGCGTTTGAAGAGGTCTTCTATATTCAGGTGCAGAAAGCGCAGGAACGGGCGGCGGTGAGCGCGGCTGAGACCTATACGGTGAAGACGAGCCCTGAGCATCTCACCGCATTTACCGAGCGCTTCCCCTTCGCGCTCACCGCCGCCCAAGACGAATCCATCAAGTCAATTCTACAAGACTTTGCCGCTGGCACGCACGCGATGTCACGCCTCCTTGAGGGAGATGTGGGTAGCGGCAAGACCGCCGTGGCCGCCACCACCGCGTACGCTGTGGCAACTTCTCGCCCACCTGAAGGACTCAATAAAAAGATTGAATTTGGCGCACTCCAAGTCGCCTACATGGCGCCAACAGAGATACTGGCAAAGCAACACTTTGAATCCTTCATCGAGTATTTTCACCATCTCCCAATCTCCATCGGACTCATCACCGGCTCGGGCTGCATGAAGTTCCCGAGCAAAACCGACCCGACCAAACCAACCAAGATAAGCAAAGCGCAGCTCTTAAAGTGGGTGCAGAACGGCGAGGTGCCGATCCTGATCGGCACCCATGCGCTCATCTACAAGAGTGTTGAATTCAAACACCTCGCCTACGTCATCATCGACGAGCAGCACCGCTTCGGAACCAACCAACGTAAAAAGCTCGCCAAGAAAGACGCGCGCCTCCCGCACCTCCTCTCCATGACCGCCACCCCGATCCCGCGTACACTCGCGCTCACCATCTACGGCGACTTAGACATTACCCTCCTCGATCAAATGCCAGCCGGCCGCAAACCGGTGAAGACCACGATCGTCGGCCCGGGCCAGAGCGAGGAGATGTACGACCATGTCCGCTCTGAGCTCGAGGCCGGCCGGCAAGCCTACGTCATCTGCCCCCGCATCGACGAGCCCGATCCGACCAAAGAAAACGCCCTCAATATGAAAAGCGTCATCGCCGAAGCCAAACGCCTGAAGCACGATGTCTTTCAAGACTACGTCATCGAGCCACTCCATGGCAAAATGACCACGGCTGAAAAAGACGATGTTATGAAACGCTTCGCTGAGCACAAGATCGACATCCTCTGCGCCACCAGCGTGGTCGAGGTGGGTGTCAATGTGCCGAACGCCACCAACATCATCATCGAAGGTGCCGAACGCTTTGGCCTCGCGCAGCTCCATCAACTCCGCGGACGCGTCGTACGCGGCACCCACCAGCCATACTGTTTTGCCGTGACCGAGTCAAAGAGCGATAAAACCCGTGATCGCCTCAAAGCGCTGGCGACCGCCAAGAATGGCTTCGAGCTGGCCGAACACGATCTCCAATTCCGCGGCTCCGGCGAACTCTACGGCGGCAAGCAAAGCGGCCTCTCCGACCTCGGCATGGAAGCCATCCGAAACCTCAAGCTCGTCGAGGCCGCCCGCACCGAAGCGAAGCACATCGTCGAATCTCACCCCGATCTAACCAAGTCCTTCCCACTTATTGCGGAGAAAGTCGCGCGGTTAGGAGAGGTGCTGCATATGGAGTAAACTAATACATCTATTAACTATGAACTTTGAACACCAACCACCAAACACTGACACTCACCTCATTAGTGAGGCAGACGCAGACCGAATCGCCACACTTGAGAAAAGTGCGTTTGACTGGTCGATCGAGCAAGCAGATATTGACGCGCTCAAGGAGTACATACGGTCACCTAACGTCATCACTGTGATCGTGAAAGGTGTCGGTGAAGGCATCGCAGGTTATGTCGTTGGCGTTCCCTCACTTACCGAAGCAGAGCTGGTTGAGGAAGATGAAGCGTTTAAACCTTCCGAGCACAATCTGTACATTGAAACAATCAACATTGCACCCGAGTATCAAAGGCAAGGCCTGGCTACAAAACTACTACAACTTCTCATCACCCACGCCCAAGACCGAGGCTACCAGACCATATCAGCCCACACACCACCTGAACTGCTTAATCTTTATCGTCCCTACCTACACTCAGAACCTAGCCGGACAATACCTAATTGGTATGACTCTGGCGAAGACCATACATACATTGAGATTGACCTGGATGAGGACAAACCCGGCCATTCTAGCAACTCATAAATAAGAAAACCGGCTCGGACGAACGTCCGAGCCGGGCTGCCTGGTCAGCTGAGGTAACGCACGCCTGGTCCTTCAGGATACGCCAAAAAGAGAAACGGGAACTGTAGTACTTCGGCATGATCGGGATTGCGGAAGCCGACACACAACCACAATCCGTACTGCGGTTCAATCTCGCCGAGGACATAGTCACTTTGTTCCACAAACGTGACACTGACCACCTCGTCTTCGTGACTCAGGGGCACGACCGATACATGTTCAGTCTCCACTCCTTGGCGATCAATATCATCCTCCGACTGCACAATCAGCAGTCTCCAAAGATCTCCCAAGTCTCCATGCAGGGGATGTCTTCCATCAGACACAATGGTCACTTCAATATACTCGGACCCGAACCGTACTCCAGGGTACTCTTCTAATTCGATTTTTCCTGGTCGCACCTCCGCTTTAAGATGCAAGTGAGGAGCCGCACTGTTATCAAGCCTGGGTTTGCTCAGCATGATGCCTCCAATACAATTAAGAACTTCCACCACCTGGGAACACTATAGCTGGAAGGACGCTGATGGCAAGCGGGCGGCCTGCGGCCGCCCGCAGATGTACTCACTAAAGACACAAAAAGGCGGCGCGAAGCGCCGCCTGTAGTTCTCCAACCACCAGAGTCAGTTGCAATAATGAACTGCCCACCCCGTCTCACGTGCATAGGCAGCTACGAGGGCCATGTCCTTGTCCCGCACTGGATCAGGCACACCATCAATCGAACGAAAGATGCTAAATAAGGTCTGCCCGATCAAATACCCGTCGTCTCCAGGCCGCAGTGTACGAATGTACCCTGGCGTCAACTCCGGTGTCGACTGCGTCAGAAACTCCTCAAACAGTGGCAGCGCGTAGGCCGCAGATAATTGCTGGGAGTACTTCATCATTCCACCTCACATCAGTCTTTGTCTATACCTATCAAACATGATTACGTGCAGTTATGCAAGGAAAATGAAAACGCCGCGCGGCAAAGCCGCGCGGCAAAATGATTGAGGAGATGGCCCCTGAAGCCGAGATCCACATGGAAGTACGAGTGTATTCCCATTGTATTACGAACGACTCTTACGGCCGCCGAGACGGATCACCTCCTACGGTTGTTGGTGAGCTTGGAAAAGGAAGGCCGTGGTCTCCTGTTTGAAAGATCTTGTCGGTTTCATTTCTTTCCCCTTCAACATGCTACGAACGCACGTGCGTCCAATATCAGTATTACAAAAAGAATACTGTTTTGTAAAGTCACTAACTCGATTGTCCCTCCTACTGATGTACGCTATAGTGAGTACCGCCAACCCAACGGCACCCTTCCGTCAGTAGCTCAGTTGGTTAGAGCGCAGAGCTTATACCTCTGTGGTCCCTGGTTCGAATCCAGGCTGACGGACATTGGACATGTCCGAGCGAGACGAAACATATCGTAGGATATACCCCCATAGTCCCTGGTTGACCTAGAAATTAAGGAGAGCTTGCTCGACTGTAATTTCGACAATACTCTTATGGTGCGAATCCAGGAGGACGGACAACTCTTTATAGCCCCCAAGCATTTCCATACGGAGGCTGTTATACTAGTGGCATGAAACTGCTCTTCTCGAAAAAGCGAATGTATGTTGGCATTGCGTTTCTAGTGATCATACTCGTGTTAGTGATGATCAGACAGGTAAGCCAACGTGATAACACTGAGGTGGTCATGGCCACGGTCGAAAGCGGCAGCGTGCGCCAGTTGGTGTCGGTCTCTGGTATCGCCGAAGCAAAACAAACGGCCGAACTCGCCTTCCCTGTGTCTGGCACGGTGCTCGAGGTACTAGTAGAAGAGGGTGACACAGTCGCGGTCGGCGACGTACTGGTCACACTTGATGCCCGCACACTCTACGCCGACCGCCAAGACGCACTTGCTGCCCTGGCCCGCGCCGTCGCCGACCGCGACGAACTCCTTACAGGACCGACCGCTTCTGCCCGCGAAGTGACCGCTGAGACCCTCGCCAGCAAACAAGCTACTCTCATCACCACCCGCGACACTGAGGGACAGAAAGTTGCCAACGCGTACCGAGCGTTACTCTCTAGTAATTTATCTGCTTATTCAAATGACCCGACCGAGGATGCCACACCACCGATCATCAGCGGTACATACACATGCGACAGCGAAGGTGCATACACGCTCACCATCTTTAATTCCAAATCAGACTCCGGTTATTCTTACAAACTCAGTGGCCTTGAGACTGGCACGTACGTAGTTTCTACCGAACAGCCCACCCCACTCGGCACCTGTGGCCTGCGTGCGCAATTCGGTGGATCCTCAATTTATAACAACTCTGTCTGGCACATTGATATTCCAAACACCAAATCCCCGAACTACGTTGCGAGCCGTAACGCCTACACACTTGCTGTGACCCAAGCCGATACGGCCATCGAACTAGCCGAGCAAGCAGTACTGCTGGCAGAAGCGGATGCCCAGAACCAAAACGCCCCTGCTCGCAGCGAAGCCATCACTCGTGCCAATGCCGCCATTACTCAAGCTCAAGCACGTCTCGCCCGCATCGACGCCACCATCGCTGACCGCACACTCACCGCACCCTTTGGTGGCGTGGTCACAACGTTAGATATCCTCCCTGGCGAAACGGTCACCACTGCACCAGTGGTGACGTTGCTGGCGAGCAATGAATTCAAAGTGATCGCTCGTATCCCTGAGATCGACATCGGCAAGCTCGCTGTCGGCCAGGCCGCAGAAATGATCTTTGATGCCCGCACCACCGAAACCATCTGGGGTGACATCAGCTTCATCTCACCGATCGCCACCGAAATTGACGGTGTCGCCTACTACGAGGCCACCATTCAATTCCGCACTTTACCCAACTGGATCCGTAGCGGCCTTAATGCCGACATCGAAGTTATTATCGCTGAAGCAACAGATGCACTACGCGTGCCGAAACGCTTTGTGAATAAGAATGATACAGGCTATGAAGTGTTGGTATACCGGGACAATAATTTAGCCAGCACATCGGTTGACATCATCCTCGAAGGCAATGACGGCTACTTCGCAATTACTGGCATAACCGCGGGCGACATCGTCGTTGCACCATAACATATGCGTAATCTCCGCATTGGATTACTCCTTGGCCTGCGGCAGATACAGCGGGCCAATATATGGACCACACTCCTCATTGTTTTTGTGATGATGCTCACCTTCCTCAACCTCATCGCGGTGTCGGGTGTGCTGGTTGGCCTCATCGAAGGCGCAGAACGCGCAGTGAAAGCCGAATCACTCGGCGACCTCATCCTCAGTGAACGTGATGATGAAGACAACATACTCGAAACTGAAACGATCCTGCGGGAACTAGCTGCCTACCCTGAAATCAGTGCCTACTCGGTGCGGTACAGCGGCGGCGGCGAGCTCGAGGCGAACTACAAAGAACGGCGTAGTCTCACGGCTGAGCGAGACACCGCCGCTGTCAAAGTAACTGGCATTGACCCGCTCCTTG
Organism: Candidatus Nomurabacteria bacterium; assembly: GCA_020632135.1. Taxonomy (GTDB): domain Bacteria; phylum Patescibacteriota; class Minisyncoccia; order Phycocordibacterales; family UBA918; genus OLB19. The sequence continues at coordinate 158,969 of JACKGC010000001.1, forward strand.
AGGATCGCATGTCCAACCTCAGCGACACGATCATAAAAGGCGAATACCTCAACCCTGATGAAGAGGGGTATATTCTCATCGGCTACTACTATCTTGAGGAATTTGCTGAGCAATTTGGTGACATCTTTGATACTATCGCCAACGTAGAGCCAGGCGACCCGGTGCGACTCACCGTAGGTACCGTCTCAAAGGAATTCATCGTCAAAGGTATCATTCAGTCGAAGGTTGATGAAGTGTCACTCAACACATACATCCCTGAGCGTGAGTTCCGTCGCCTCTTCGGCCGCCTGGACCGGAACGCCGATCAGATCGTCATTCGTATGAAAACACGCGAATCGGAGACGGAACTCAAACAGGCATTTGTCGCAAACGGTTTTGATGAGTTTGCCAAAATTCAAACCTATGACGAGGGCAAACCAAAGTTTATCACTGACATCAAGAACACCATGAACCTCCTTGGCACCTTCATTGGCTCAATCGGCATTGTGGTGGCCTCGATCACTATCTTCATTATCATTTTCATTAATGCCCTTTCACGCCGGCAGCAGATCGGTATTCTCAAAGGCATTGGTATCGAACGCCAGGCGATCGAGACCGCGTACGTCTTTCAAGCAGCGGTGTATGCTCTGGCTGGTTCTGGCATGGGCGCACTGCTCACGTACGGTTTTCTGATCGGCTACTTTGAACGCAACCCTATCCACTTCCCTTTTAGTGACGGCATCTTGGTCGCACCACCAGATGAGACTTTCTTACGTTTTGTCATACTCTTTATTGTCACCCTCATTGCTGGCCTGCTCCCCGCCTGGCTGATTGTGCGGCAAAATACCCTTAATTCGATTCTGGGTCGTAAATAGCAACGCGTATGGAAATTATTAAAGCCACCAACATCCACAGAACATTCGGCGAGGGCGATCTCATCGCACACGTACTCAAAGGCATTGACTTCACTGCCACTGCAGGTGAGTTTGTAGCTATCATGGGTAAGTCAGGGGCCGGTAAGTCGACACTTATGTATCAGCTCTCAGTACTTGATGAGCCTACTGATGGCTCAGTGATAGTGAATGGCACCGATATCATCGCGCTCAGCGAACGCGAACGCACTGCGTTTAGACTCAATACCCTTGGCTATATCTTTCAAAATTATGCTCTGGTACCCGACCTCACCTCAGAAGAGAATGTGATGCTCCCCCTCCTCATGAAAGGGCTCACCTGGGAAGAGGCTAAGGCGCAAGCGCGCCAAGCAATCGATGCGGTCGGCATGCACGGCAAGTACACGAATCTTCCTGCTGAGCTCTCAGGTGGCGAACAGCAGCGCATCTCAATTGCTCGCGCGGTGGCAGGCAAGCCGAAGATCTTATTTGCAGATGAGCCCACTGCCAACCTCGATAGCGTCTCCGGGCAGCAGGTGATTGACTTGATCACCGAACTCAATCGTGAGTTTGGTCAAACCATTGTCATGGTGACCCACGAACGAGAGTACGCTGTCAATTGCCATCGTATCGTACATATGGAAGATGGACGTATTATTGATGAAGAGCGATTGCGGTAGTCTTTGGAGTATTACTGAAAAGCGGCGGGCCGAAGGCCCGCCGCTTTTTCACTCTCCTAACTCCCCTTCTGCTCATCCGGACGCACTTCTAGCCCCCGGGTCGGATCGCCAATACTCTGTTCTTCCTTGTACATATCTGCATACGCATCCTTGATTGGTACGTTGAATTGCTTCAAGAGGGCTTCATACTCGTCGCGCTCAAGCGTTTCTGCCTCAATCAATTTCTTTGAGATCTCATCAAGGGCTTTGCGATGAGTGGTGAGGATCTCCCGCGCTTTGTCTTTACCTTCTTCAATAATGCGCGTTACTTCTTCGTCGATCAGTTTTGCTACTTGTGCACCATACGCTCGATCTTCAGACATGCCGCCACCAATTAATCGGCCGCCACTGCCGTCGTACGCCACGGGACCAAGCTTCTCACTCATACCATATTTCGTCACCATATCGCGCGCCATACTAGCCACTACTTGCAAGTCGTTTGACGGGCCGGTTGAGAGGTCGCCGAAGACCATTTCCTCCGTAACGTACCCACCAAGCGTCATAGCAATGTCGTCGAGAAATTCCTTGCGAGTGTGCATGCGTCGATCTTGGTCTGGCAACTTGAGTGTATAGCCCGCAGCTCGACCACGTGAGATGATCGAGATCTTCTGGACTGGGTCGGCATACGGCAGCACTGAAGCCACGAGGGCATGGCCCGTTTCATGATACGCCGTCACCAACTTCTCGTACTTTGAGAGCACGTGACTCTTGCGCTCCGGCCCAAGCATCACCTTCTCGATTGAGCGGATGATATCAAATTGTCCGACCTGCTTGCGCTTCTCACGCGCAGCGAGAATGGCAGCTTCGTTCATAAGTGAGTAGAGGTCGGCACCAGAGAAACCAGGGGTACGCTGCGCGATGATCTCCAGATTAACATCGTCCTGTAGTGGCTTCTTTCGGGCGTGGACCGCCAGGATCGCTTCGCGATCCTTGCGGTCTGGCAGATCGATCGTCACCCGGCGGTCAAAGCGACCTGGACGCAAGAGCGCTGGATCAAGCACGTCAGGACGGTTAGTGGCCGCCATAACGATCACTTTCGCATTTGGCTCAAAGCCGTCCATCTCAACCAGGATCTGATTGAGTGTTTGTTCACGCTCGTCATTGCCGCCACCAACACCAGTACCACGCACGCGCCCCACGGCGTCGATCTCGTCGACGAAGATGATCGCTGGCGCTGCCTTCTTAGCCATCTGAAACAGATCACGCACTCGTGACGCACCGACACCAACAAACATCTCCACAAACTCCGAACCAGAAATACTGAAGAACGGTACACCTGCTTCACCGGCTACCGCGCGTGCCAAGAGTGTCTTACCAGTTCCTGGTGAACCCATCATCATGACTCCCTTCGGGATCTCTGCACCAATGTCGAGGAATTTCTTTGGGTTCTTGAGGAAGTCGACGATCTCTTCAAGCTCTTGCTTAGCCTCTTTCGCCCCCGCCACGTCTTTGAAGGTCACTTTCTGCGTGGTGTCATTCGGGTCGATCATGCGCGCCTTGCTCGAACCAAAATTGAGCGCCTGCATCCCTGCCCCTTTTACACTCCGCGTAAAGAACCAAATAATGACTCCAAGCAAAACGAGCGGGAACAAGAATGGCGCAAACAACCCAAACCAGTACGTGAAACCGGTCTCGCGTTCTACGTTAATAGTAATGGTAGAGAGCTCTTCACTCGTCACGCCGAGGTTGGTAAGGGATTCTGTCACGGAAGCGTCCACTTCTCGTTTTGCTTCTCCAACATTGCGACTTTCATCTTTGTAGCTCACCTCCAGAGTCGCACCACGCACAGTGATAGTGTCGACCTCACCAGCCTTCACCTGCCCAACCACATCAGTAATACTGAGCTCTTCTGGTTCTTGTCGCGTATCAGTAATATGCGAAAAAATAAACACGACCAGGATAAGTAGCAACACGGTAGAAAGCATGTTGTTCCAAAAGTTTCCTGGTCCCACCGGCAACTTCTTTCCTCCATGTCGCAAACCAGCCGGGCCCTTTGTCGGTTCGGCCTTTGGGATGTCTCGTGGGGTAGACCTTTGCTCTTCAGACTCCGGCTTGGTCGGTTCTGGTGGCACGGCCCCCTTGTTTTCTTCAGTATTTTCGGGCTTATTCATATGAGGGCTATTATACAGAAAACGACTAATTGCGCTATGTTTTTGGCTCTCGATGGCTACAACTTGAATTCTATGTAGTATCATTGCTACAGTACACTCCACGTATGAGTACATACATCCAAAACCGCAAAGCTCGCTTTGATTTCGAGATCTTAGAGACCCTCGAGGCTGGTTTGGTGCTGCAAGGGCATGAGGTAAAGTCGATTCGAGCAGGAAAGGGCCGGCTGGAAGGGTCGTTTGTCATTGTCCGTGGCGGCGAGGCTTTTCTTACCGGTGCCACCATCGCCCCCTTCCAGCCGGCCAACACCCCAAAAAGCTACGACCCCGAACGCCCGCGGAAACTCCTCCTCTCCAAAAAAGAGCTGGCACATTTGGAGCTTCAAACGGAAACCGCTCGCTTGACAGCTATCCCACTTAAATTGTATAATTCTGGCCGCAATATCAAGCTCGAGGTAGCCATCGCGCGCGGCAAAAAGAAGTACGACAAGCGCGAAAGTATTAAAGCCCGCGATACCAAGCGAGATATTGATCGTACATTGAAATCACAATACTAAAACACCTTGGCTGTATGGTGGTGGGCAATGAGGCCAACCAGTTCCTATACAAAGGGGAGAAATATAATGGTGGAGAAATTGGAGCAATTCCAAGAGCCGGAAATCGCAACCAGCGAGTCTTTCTGGGACCAGGACATCATCTGCTGCACTGACGGCAATTGTGTCCTCTGCCTCAACGAGGAAGAGGAAGCATACTTACCCGGTATGCATGTGCTTACCCGAGAGGAAGACGAGTTCGAACGGTTATACCAAGCGCTCGACGCGCATAACTCGGCTCTGGCACATTCGTCTGGCTTCATGAGCGCACTGCAAGAGGATAACGAGGCATTCGAGATCCTGAAAGCAGAGTTGCTTGGCGAGGAGATGGTTTCCTAAACCACCAGTCGGACGGTAGACCCACTGCCGTCCGACCCATCACCATGTAGCTAAGGTGTGTGTACACCATTCCCAGAGTGCTCACGATCACGGCGGGAATTTTCCTTCGGAAAATTCCCGCCCGTGATCACTCTGGGGATGCCAGGCATCGACGGTTAGTCGTGTCGGATGTGTGCAGTGTCGAAAACTGGTAATCAATTCGTTAAAAGGTTCCATTCTGTACGTGCAAACAAAGCAGTACCAAGTCCTTACGCTCGCGCGTTTGGATTCACACCCGCTTTCGCGTAATAACGCCAGCCGATGTGATGCTCCGCTCATAAACGTCTCATACGTGAGCCGGGGTAGAATAGCCACGAGACTGTGGAAACCATTGTCGTTGTCATAGGTTTCCAAGATTGTAACAACTCGAGACCGTAGTGTTTGGTTAGTCTTCTAGCTACAGGTCTTTAAACAGAAGCAATTCTGACAAAGGCTAACTACGCACTGTAGACTCACCTTCGCACCCTGATTCGGACGGGGTTTCGATTACCCCCATCTCCACCAAATCTGAAGCAAATCGAGCCTTATTCCATAAGGCTCGTTTTGCTGTATTTTGAAGAGATGTTTGGAGATTAGAACCTGTATGGACAAATTTCTATTTTATTATATAATCACAATCAGCTTACGGCCCTGAAAGGCCTCTAAGTTCCCGCCTTTTAGGCATAACACTTGAATACTGAGGAGAGACAACATGAGTCTTGTAGTCGCAATCCTTGGCGAACCGTCCGAAAAGATCGTGAACGGGGAGCTGAAGTCTGTCGTACCTTTCGTGGGTGCTGATAGAGAGGGTAAATTTGCCCAAATGGGCATCGGTCTACTCTTCCCTGACGAAGGAAAGGGTATGATCTGGGGTCTTGTCATGCCACACGCCCTGATCAAATCGTGGCGTGGCATGAAACTGCTTGAACAGGTCGACCGCATCGAACACGGCACACTCTGTGGCTGCTGGACAATCGCAACCAGCGATGTGTCTGATAGCGACAAACGCCATCTCGATGAGCTTGCTGATCAGTTTGGCGGTATGGATGGCCTCGAAGAAGCCAGGGCGAAAGTTCTCGCTTCTGTACCGAGCGCTGAAGAAATCGACTCGATGATCAGCAACCTTCGCGAGAAAGAAGTTGGCGTCGACAGTTGGGATCTGACAGCGGAAATCGAAGCGGGCCGGATCGAAACCAGTCCTGCGATCGAGCTGATCATCAAGAAAGAAGATGAGGAGCGAGTCGCATACGCTCGGAAGGAAGAACAGATCAAGAAACCTGTTCCGCCTGAAGAAAGTCTCGCGCAGTTCTTTAAGGACTTGCGCATTGGCAACTTCATCATCGGCGGCGGCTTCGGCGGGTATGGTATGGACTGGGGTCACATCGAACTGAAAGATCTCGACCAGACCGCTAAGCGTGACAGCTTCAGCGAGTACCTGACAGATGGTTTCACCCTTGAGCATACGACACAGGGACCCGAAACCTTCGCTGATGACGTTGCACCTGGCGTGACAATGTACCAGACGTCTTCCGGCGAGATCGAGAACCCCTGGTTCTTGGCCGCTGACGAGACAAGGTACACCTTCTTGTCGGCCAAGTTTCGTGACGAACGGTTCCACATCAAAGCGAAGGTGGAAAGCGCCGATGAACCGCCCCAGGAAGGCGAGTTCACCATCGCTCAGCTTCGCGAGATGATCGGACCAATCGAAATGCCACCTGCACCAACCCTTATCCAACGTCTGGCCAAGGGCGCACGCAGTCTCTTCAACTAACCTCTCACGAGGTAACAGCCCGCAGAAAAGCGCCCGCAGAGGTTCGCTTCTGCGGGCTGCTTTTTATTTCACCACACATCAGTAACTTTCAGAAAATTGGGACACTCCATTTCAATCAAAGAGGTTTTAACTTCGTACAAAGATTTCCACGAGTACAAAATCAGCTCACGCGTTTGCGTGGGCGATTTTTGTTCGTGGAGATGGGAGCGAGTGACCTGCGTCACTCGCGAGGTAATCGAAACGCCGGAGCGATGTTTTCTGCGGCTTTTGCCCGCCGCAGAAAACAAGCGAGGCGTGACCCGCGGCACCGTGTATTTTTGTGCACGAAGTGCTACAAAATACGCTGGTGACCGTCAGGTCAATTCCCGTCATCTCCACCAAATCTGAAGCAAAACGAGCCTTATTTTATAAGGCTCGTTTTACGTATATTTGAGATGAGAAGAAAAAGTTAGAACCTTGTTTTTTGCTATACTAAAATCAAGTATGAAAATAACACCCATAAAACAACGAGATGCGAGCGCCTGTGGGCCTACCAGTATTGAAATGACTCTAAAATATTTTGGTGTGCCCCACACTATTTCAGACATCACTAAGGTTACTAACTACAAAAAAGAAGGGGGTATATACAACAAACAACTCGTGAATGTGCTGCAACACTACGGCCTTAAGACAAAAGTTCTGGAGAATGCCTCTTGGGAACAGTTAGTTGAACTAAACACTAAAGATTCAGTGATCGTCCTTTCCTGGATGCTTGATGGCTACATCGGACACCTAAGCGTTCTAGACAAAGTTGATAAAGATCATATTTATCTCGCCGAACCTACTACCGGAGAAATATTAAAAATGGGCAAGATAAAGTTTCTTAGACTTTGGTTAGACTATGAAGCAAAAGATGAGGTGCCAATGTACCCAGAATCTAAATCTAACATTCAACTACGATGGATGTGCGTGGTATCCAGATAAAAATATTGATCCACCGAGCCAATCCTACAAATCCATCACCTGCAAGAAATTCGCACACTCCATTTGAATCAAAGAGGCTTTTGCCACCAGGGCATTTCCGAAATTATAGTCGGAATAAATCCTCCTTAATTTCTAGGTCTACCACCAGGGTATTTCTCCTTTTGGTATACTGAAACCATGAGTACAAAAATCACCAAAACCACCGCCTATCATGATGTGCCGAAAACAGTTCTCGCGGCACTCAAGAAAGACGATAAGCTGGCCGAGCTTTGGAATGGGCTGACTGAAATTCAGCGCAATGAGTGGGCGTGCTATGCGACCACTGGAGCTAAACCAGAAACTCACGAAAAGCACATTACGCGGATGGTGAGTGATATGAAGAGCGGGAAGAAAACTCCCTGCTGCTGGCCCGGCTGCCCGCACCGTCGCCCGAAAGCAGCGAAGTGGTTTGGAAAGAAGAAATAATTGCCACCGCCAACGATCTTTAGGAATTGTCAGGACAACCCCTCCTCATCTCCACCAAACACCACTCGCTCTTTGTGCGTGTGATTTATACGATCACACCTCTCCCCTCTCTTTAAAGCCGTTGGTGAGCAATTGGTGTGAGAAGTAGATTGCTAACAAGACAAATAAGACTAGGAGTAACTTCATGTACGGTAATATGTATTCAGCAAAATATGAGCCGACAATAAGACCTACGACCATGACGTACAGTTTTAGCAAACCAACCTGCCACCATGGCATAAGGTAATCCCTAAATAATTTCATATTGACTAGAGTTAGACCAATAATATTTATTGTACACCCATGGCCATATACTAAGGAATTAAATGGACACTATTTTATGAAATGCTTGTCACTACAATCCACCATCTTAAAAAGCCTACTCGATACTGAGTAGGCTTTTTTATCTACTTCACGCAGTGCAACATGAGATCGTTGCCATCCGGGTCGGTGAAGAGCGCCATGAAGCAGACCGGGTTCTCGATGGTCTCACCGAGGAACACCACGCCCTTGGCTTCCAGCTCCTTCCGGGCGGCTTCGATGTCATCGACATGGAGCGCGATGTGCGCGTTCTTCTGCGGTGTGAAGGTCATACCCATTTTCTCTGGTTCCCAGATAGCGAAGCATGTGTCCCCTACCCAAAATTCATACTTGGCTTTCTCGTCTGGCCGCAGGCCTAACGTGTCCAAATAGAATGTTCGTGAACGTTCTGCGTCGGTCGACGGCACCCCGACAAAGTCGAGTTTAGTGATTTTGTTTTGCATGTTTGTTTATGTTAAAGATTTTAATCTCTTTTAAACGCGTCTTCGCAGATCTTCATGTACTCAGCAAATTTTTCTTGCTGTTCCTCGGGAGACATACTTTGCATGTTCTCCACTGAGTCTTGGTGGTCGCTATCTCCCTTCCCTATTTCTTCCATCACATGCTCCTGGCAATTCTTGGCCACCTCGTCTGGTGTATTTCCTTTGATCTCAACTTCACACGACTCTGGTCCACCAAGATCACTACAGATTATTTTTTTCATATTCTTGATGCTACCACGGATACACGAAAACGAAGTCGAGTTTGGTGATTTTGTTTTGCATGTTTTTGAGTATAACAAAATAAAAAAGTGCCTGATGAACAAACGGAAACTTGTCTACAACACCGGTTCTACAACTACAGTTTTTTCTTACTCAGAAACTGAGACCTCCTCCCTCACACTCGTAGCAGAAAGCAGCCCCTCCACTTCTGAATCATGCCACCAGCTGGCGCTCATCTGCTCGGCGGGGATGAATGGGCCGGAGACGGTGATGACGTCGCCTGGCTCAAGCACCGGTGGTATCATCGACATCAGCATGAAGTCGATGACATAGATCTCACCCTCGGTGGTCCGCAGACCCTGTATACACGACTCGCTCGGCGGGTCGATGACAACACTGTCTTCGAGGCAGTCATACGTACCGGTGAGTGTGATACGTTCCGGCTGGTTTGGTGGGGTTGGTGGGGTCGGTACGATGTTGAGCTCATGCTCGTTGCCATAGATGCGACCACCCTCCCATTGCACCTCAAAAGACGAGTCATTGAAGCGACCCTCGATCGGGCCAACTTTCTGCATCACCTGCTCTACCTGGAGCAGAGAGGTGGTACCGGCCACCACGACCGCCACGATCCACACCACCGCCAAGGTGACTGACTTTTGGACGGTGAAGTAGTTGCGCTTTGCCAAGAGACTCGCCCCCGCGATCACGAGTACAATGAGCGGGATCGTCATCATGATAAATGAAGAGAACATGGCGACAATGCCGATGGCACTCCCCTCTAGTGTTTCAAGCGCTGTCTGTACATCGGCCGGGAAAAAGACTTTATCGGAAAGCAGAATGACACTATAGAGAGACACTAGTCCGGCAATACCAAGTGCACCGGCAATAATGAGCACAATGCCAGCCACAAAGCGTACTACTTTCGCGAGCACACGAAACAGTTTGCCGAGTCCACTGAAGCACGCATCGAGGAGACCGCGCATCTTTGCCCAGAGGCCCTTAGCTTTCTCTAGGTCTTTCTCGTCGATGCTGTCGATGTTCTTTTTTACCCGCTCCGAAATATCCTTGAGCGTCACCCGCTCACCACGCATAGCGTACTTGTCGGTGGTTGTTTTTGCCTCCGGGACCACGAGCCACAGAATGATGTACGCCAAGACGCCGAGCCCATTGAAGAAAACCGACACCACAAAGATGAGTCGGACAATGACCGGATCGATCTCAAAGTACTGCGCGAGGCCCGACGCCACACCAGCGATCACCGCGTCATCGGTGTCGCGGTAGAGACGTCGCTTCGGTTCTCTAGTACTCGCTGTGCTGGTAGTTGACTCGGAAGTAGCTGCGGCCGGTTCATCAGCTTCGCTTTCACCATCAGCAAAGTCAGCCGGGCTGCCCATTTCACTCATGACCTGCTCGACATCTGCAGTGGTGACCGCAGATCTTTCGCTGCGCTTTAGGGCAATGAATTTCTCAGCAATAGCTCGCTCGACATCGGCGATCACCTCGCCTGCATCTTCAGTACTCGCCAGATTGGTTTTGATCTCTGTGAGGTAGGCGGCGAGCACATCATACGCGTCTTGCTCTATCGCAAAGACAACACTCCCGAGATTGATACTAATTACTTTTTTCATACTGTTTGATTAACGTATTTATTGAAGTGTCGAGTGACTTCCATGAGGTTTCTAATTGGGTAAGGGCTGCTTCTCCCAGTTTGGTGATGGTGTACATTTTCCGCGGCGGGCCACTTCTACTCTCTTCCCATTCATACTCCACCAATCCCGAACGCTTCAGTCGAGACAGGAGCGGATAGAGCGTCCCCTCCACCACCAACAAATTGGCTTTCTTAAGCTGCTTCAATATATCTGGTGCATAGGTTGCTCTGGCACCGATTATTAAAAGGACCGGGAACTCAAGGAAACCCTTGCGCATCTGCGACTTAGTGTTTTCTATATTGTATGCTTGCGATTCATCACTCATTGGTACAATGCTATCATGCGGTACTGTGTATTGCAAGGTACTAATATCAAACTAAGGTCTTCCCCCGCTTTTTCTCGGCATTTCTGAAAAATTGTCTGAATGGATCCTCCTTAAAAACTAGGTCTACCACAAGAGTATCTCCGTTGTGAGTATCTGTTTGTATTGAAGGTACCGCTGATTTTTGTAATCTAGGTGATCTGGACCTTGTTTCTCCGTCACACTGCCTACTAGTGCATGGGTTTTCCACCACACCTCGGGATAACCCCCGGGTAAGCCTGGTGGTTAAGCTGATAACAACTCATGAATAAGCTGTGGATTAACTGTGTATAAAGAATGCAATATGCTTTCATGCAAAATCAATAGTGTAGGGTTGGTTCACGGCAGATACCCGCCACTTCCCCGCTCCCTCCCTTTGAAACCAGTGGCAGATATAGGTATGATGGTAGGCATTGCCATAAAAAATAAGTAACTTATGTTTAGGACCATTACATCGCACTTATCCGCCCTCATCATTGCCTTCGTAGCACTACTCACCTTCACTGGCATCTCATATGCCGCTGAGCCGTACGAGAACGAAGCCAACGACGCCATTAATGAAGTAGAGGAGCTGATGGCTGACCTCACCCAGTTGATCGAAGACGCTGACGAAGCAGGTATTTACGTCAGTTACGCCGAGGATGCGCTTGACGACGCAACCGACCTATACGAAGACGCAGTGGCTGAAGATGCTAGCGAAGACTGGGAAGACGCTATTCCACTCGCAGAAGAAGCGATCGAGATTCTCGAGGACGCGATTGATGATCTCGAAGACGAACTCGCAGCTGACGCGAAGGAAGCAATCGAGTACGCTGAAATACTCCTTGAAGCGGCTGAAGAAGCACTTGACGACACCGACAAGGATGACCTTGACTATGACGACGCGAGCGAACGTTTTGACCTTGCAGAGGAACTCTTTGATGACGCCGAAGACGCCTTTGACGATGGTGACTACGACGAAGCGGAAGATTTCGCTGAAGACGCTGCCGACATGGCTGAGGAAGTGTTTGATGAGCTAGACCTTGATATGGAGGACTACCTGGAGGAAGAAGACGAATCAGAGGATGAAGATGAAGATGAAGATGAAGATGAAGATGAGGATGAGGATGAGGAATGTAAGTACTGTAAGAACACTGAAAAAGAAAGTGATAAGAAGGAGGTAAAGCCTACAAGCGAGACCGCCATGCTGCAAGCTAAGATCGAGAAGCTTCAGCAACTCATTGCCCTTTTGACCCAAATTCTCGCCCTGAAAGCACAGCTCTAGAGAGCAAGCAAGAACACCAAATAAAACAACCCCCAGCAAAGCTGGGGGTTTGTGGTTTTATGACCTACCGAGGAATAACCAAGCGTTGGCCCGCCTCGATATGGTTGGCTTCCGCGATCTGATTGGCCCACTTACGTGTCATCGGATCGACCTGGAACCGCTTTGAAAGCGAGTGCACAGTGTCACCCTTCTGTACGATATAGGTGCCACCAGAAGTCGGTCGAGGCTTGGGAGCCGGTTTCTTCTCCTGCTCCTTATGGTTTTGAGTTGCGACACGTTTCGCTTCCGCATCCACTTGCGTGGCGGCGTAGGTAATGACCCGGTCGGCAACGCCGAAGGGTCGGAACATCTCGCCAACATACGCTGAGCCAACGACCAAAAATACAACAATGAAGATCTTGGCGTAGACCCGCTCACGCGCGGTCATTTCAAATCTGGGCATGACACTCCTCCTCTGGTATCACTATATTAATTAGAACAGCCGTTTGTATAGTCCTATAAATATTTAGATTGTCAATATACACGGGCATATTGTATTGACATTGTGCTTAAATATGTTATAATGGTAACAGCCTAGGAGTTTTTCAAATTAACTATTGAACTGCAACTGTGGAGCGGAGCCTCCCCACTATCGTTGCGCACGGGAGGTCTTCTTCCAGCACAACACCGGAGGGAGTATGAAAACTCTACACATTCCGTTGTACGACCTTCGCTTCCTGACGGTAGCGACCAACGATAACGCACGATCTGCTTACAGAGGTGGCCCTACCGAAGACTTTTGCGATCTCTTCCGTACTGTACGGTACGCTGGTGCCTTGAACTTCAAACCTCGCTCAGAGCGAATCTACCTCTCTGACACTGGCATGACTGCCTCAGACGAGCCGGTCTTGCCAGTATTTCCCTTATGTATCTCACTCATGAGTACCTGGAAAGACGGCGCAATACGCATCGTGCCAACGGAAAGAACCTACCATCGTCTGCGTGACCCAGGTGACATCTACGATGCCAACAGTCACTACATACTAGCAGTCGAAGGTCCGAATGACCGTCCGCACATCCTGATGGGTTGCCGGATCGTGAGTGACTTACTTGGTCTCCCCTGCATGTGCAGAAATGAAGACCTGGCAGACTTACCGCCCGGCTCGATTGAGATCGACCAGTTTTACATCAGTCAGCAGCACCACTCTAGCGCTTGTCCGATGTTCGACTGCGCGCGCTACCTCGGTGCCGTGGTGCAACAACACCTCGATCAGCTCGCAGAGATTGACGAGATGGCCGCCAAGTATGGGTATCGCTACACCAGCCAGGCTGGTGAGCAGGTGGCGTACACGCTCCTGCACAACCTCTGGCTCGCTACTAACGGACAGTGTGTACGGCCGATCAGCATTGTCTGCCCACAGGGCCGACTCATCACCGAGCATCACGACATCCCTGGGTGCATGAGTGCCTGTTCGCAGGTCTAAACTCTTGCTCCTTCTATCCCAACGCGCGTATCTTCGATACGCGCGTTTCTCTTTAGTTTGACATCTGACGAAAGTAGTATTAAATGACTGCGGTTTTAGTACTTTTCACTGCTTTGGTGATAGCTCCACCAAGCCACCACCGGGAGACGCAACATGACCCCCATCACTCGATCCCGCCACAAGAGCCGTCCCCAACTCGTCCAATGTGCCCGGAACGCAGAACACGCGCTCCATGAACTCCGTACCAATGAGACATGCCAGCAACTACCCAGTGAACTGCGTGTCAAAGCACAAGCCCTTCTCGACACCATCGTCCGCCAAGGCAGCGGCAGGCTCATGGAACTGAGTCAGCCAGCCATCAACCAACGGCTGATCAAGGTGCAGGGACAACTTGCACAACTACTGCAGATTCGCTCCCTTTCCTTTGCCCCAGTGCGTGATTACCTCCTCGACATCGCCCGTGTTCTGAAGGAATAGACACACAAAACAGCCACCTTTTCGGTGGCTGTTCTTTTATTGCATGACCGTACGAGTCTTCGCGTCAAAAGCTCCCGTCTCAGGTAATGTATGAACTGCCTGATACTCACGCAAGGCATCCGCGGTAATGGTGCCAAAGTAGCCCGTGGCTCCAGCCGCAGCCAAGCGGTCACGCGCTGAGCCACGCTGCGTATAGATAAGGTAGGTCTGCAACAGCGAAACAGCGGTGCCAGAATCGCCGCCACCCAAACCGACCGGTAATACAGACGGAATGGTCTGTATCAACGCATCAAGCTTTTTTATTAACTCCACCCGCTCATCGGCTCCCGACTCTTCTAGTATGTCTTCGATCTCGTTGGGTAGGTCATATTTCTTCTCAAGTGCAGCCATGAAGACATCTGGGAAGGTCTCTACCAAGAACGTTGCGTACTCTTCCTCATTTCTGACCTCGCGCATGATCTGTCGCACAGCACTGATCTGCTCACGAAGCGTAAAGCCATCTTCACTAAAACGCTCGTACGGATCGGTTGGATCATTATCCTCATCACGCACCTCAAGATGCAAGTGGTAAATACCCGCTGGCGCATTGCCGGTGTCACCGACCGTACCAATGAAATCACCCACATCGAGTCGATCGCCACGGTCAAGATCCGCAATGGTATCGAGGTGCATGTAGCGGAACGTTTCGCCACCAGGGTTGGCGGTGTACACATACTTACCCGCACTCGCCCCTTCACCAGTACTGATAACTATCGCTTCAGTTGGCGACACGATCGGGGTACCCAGTGGCGCGCGCATGTCTTGCCCTTCATGTGAGCGAAGACCACCATCACGTGGGTCAGCAAAATCAGGGACGAGATCATCGTACACCACCCCAAAAAGTACAGGGATCGGGAATGATTCGACAATATCGTCATCAAGGTCACTGCGATCAACCCGACCAGCTACATGCGCAGCATTGGTGCTAGCGGCCGTGACGGAGAAGAGCAGAAAGACAAAAAGGAGGCGAGTAACGATTGTCATGGTGTTTAGTAGAAGGTCACTGAAGTAATAAGCTCATCATACATAGCACGGATTGCATCGGTATCATCTTCATACTGACCCACAAACACATACGCATTGCCCTGATAGGTGGCGAGATGTACAGTCTGCCGGAAGGCACCATCGGTGTGGTAACGCACCGCTTTCACACCATCCAGTGTGAGTGATTCCGGCTCGGTGGTACGGCGACTATATGAGGAGAACTGCGGATTGGCTTCAGCCCAGGTGGTTAGATGCGCAAGACGATCCACCCCTTCTGGCAACTCCGGCAACTCCACCACAAAGACACTCACTGCGGCCGGTGCAGCTGCACCATTGCCTGGCGCTTGATACTTGATGTAGTCCTGCGTATCCATGATGATGAATACTTGCTGAAGCCCATCAGTAGGAGATTCGGGCAATGGTGGCTCAATGAGCGTATAGCCCTGCTCCCCACTCGGGTAGGTAAATCCGTATGAGAGCCCGTCGTTCTCGATCACCATCGGCACAACCGCCGTGACCATCCGACCATCGAGCTGCGGTTTGATGACCTGCATAAAAAGGACGTACCCCACCACTGCGAGCACGACCGTACTGATCAGTATTATTTTTCGTTTCGTTTTTTTCTTCATCATATTGGGTGTAGACGTTAACAGTGTGACATTCTTATTTGCCACAACACTGCATAATATAAAGCATGGGTGGTCAATGTCGATACACCACAGCTCATTCCAGCATCTCAGTAAAAAGTACGCTACACTATACAAATATGGAGCAAAAAACCATTTTGGTGGTCGAAGACTCACCGTATCTCGCTGAATCATTAGCGGATATGCTGGATATCAAAGGCCACCGCGCGTTGATCACTGGCACAGGTCGTGAAGCGGTAAACCTGGCCCTTGCAGAGCACCCCGACCTCATCCTGCTCGATATTCGTCTGCCTGATATCGACGGCTACGAAGTATATCGCCGCATCCGCGCTGATAAGTGGGGTAAAAACGCAATGATCATCATTCTCACGGCCTCCGAATCCATTGAGAACATTTCCAAGAATATCGACCTCCCCATGGACCTCGTACTCTTCAAGCCAGAGTGGAGCATTCCTGACTTATCAACTAAGATTGAATCGTACCTTACGTAAGGTTACTTTTTCTTTGTGCGTTCTGGTTCTTCCAGCGGCAGTACCACCTCAAAGGTAGTGCCGACGTTTTCCGTTGTGGTAAAAGTGATACTACCTTTGAGAACCGATACTGCCTCGTGCACAATATACAATCCAAGCCCGGTACCATCTGGGACATTACGTACCGCATTGCTGGCGCGGAATAATTTAGAAAAGATCTGGTCGCGGTCTTCAATCGGGATACCCATACCATTGTCAGCCACAGTGATAACGAGTCGGTCTGCCTTGCGCCCAAAGCCAAGATGTACAGTACCCTGCTCTCTGGTGTATTTGGTGGCATTGGAGTAGAGATTGGTGACGATCATGCGAATCAAGTTGAGGTCAGTCAGAATGACATCGATCTCCGAATCGAAGAAGGTCTTTACAACCAGCTTCTTCTGATCAACCCGTGGCGCCTGCTCAGTCATGATGTCTTCAAAGAGTGCGGGTAGTGCAACTGCGGTGTACTCCGCCTGGAATGTACCGAGTTCGAAGCGCGAGACCCGCAAGAAGTCATCCACCAAGCGCGCCATCCGGTGAATACTGATGAGTAATCGATCGATGTATTTATGCTGCCGCTTCGTGAGTGAGTCAGGGTTGTCCATCAACAACAACTCAGCGCTCCATTTCATACCCGCGATCGGTGTGCGGAGCTGATGTGATGCAAGTGAGACGAATTCTGACTTTGCATCTTCGGCTTTCTTTTGTTTGGTTATATCCACCAAGGTCATGAGGCCGATCTGCTGCCCCTCCACATCACGAAATCCAAAGAGCGATAACAGCGCCCAAGCTTCGCGGTGGTCGGTGCGTTTGACCTGCACCATTTCATCACTGACTGCCACCCCACTGCGAAACTTCTCGACCAACAGATCAAGGTGCTCAGTATCATCACACTGTAGGTGTGCAAAGATATTTAAACCTTTAGCTTTATTCTGGGCCACACCTAGCATGCGTACCGCTGCCACATTGGCCGAACGAATATCACCCGTGGCGTCAATGATGATGTATGGTACCGGGCTATTCTTATACAATTGTACATATAACTCCTCAGAAGTGATCGCAAGATCGAGTGCAGCACTCTTCTCGAATTCCTTTGCGGTCTCGTCAGCCTTCACAATATCGAAGGTGTTCTTGGCAATAAAGATACAGCACAAGAATGCCGTCAAGAAAAGCAATCCACCAAGGTCAATGTTAGAAAAGTCAAAGTAGATGGTCATTAGAACCACCGCCCCAAACGAAATGACAAAAACAAAGATTGACTGAATGAACGGTTTTTTGTTATGTGCGTACCACGGATCCATGTATTACAAAATTTCAGACGATAGGAACGGGCGTCAGAGTGCACCCAACCCTACCCGATCTGCCACAAAGGCCATCTCACCCATCTCGTCTGTACGCATCACTACTACCTTGACTGCACTGTTGCGCACGCTTACTACACCATCTTTACCAACTAAGAGGTCGTTCCGGTCTTTACTTATCTGTATTCCGAGATGCGAGAGACCGCTGAGGATAAGACTCCGGAGCTCTGCACTGCGCACTGCTGCGGTAGCGGTGAGCACGAGCACATCCAACCCACCGAGAGCAACGGTCTGTGCAGCAATAGCTTTTTGGATGTTGTATGCAAAGACATTGAGAGCGTGGGTAGCCACCGCATCGTTTTGTGCACGCCGGTCAAGTAAGCGGCGAATGTCTGAGTCGCCAGTCATACCAGCGAGACCGCCACGCGTATTGATATACAGCTCTGCCTCAGCCGGGCGCAGGTGCTTCATTCGCATGAGCTCAAGCAGTGCCGCATTGTCGATGTCACCTGCCCGACTCCCCATTGGTAGACCAGTCGAAGGCGAGAAGCCCATGGTGGTCTCTACCCCCTTGCCGTTCTTCACCGCCGTGACACTCGTGCCATTACCAACATGACAGACGATCAGCCGCTCCGGGTCTATCCCAATGATCGGGTGGATGCGTCGAACGATCGAGGCGACCGAGAGACCATGGTAACCAAAACGATGAATATCAAATGAGTTCACATCTTCATTGGCAATACTGTACTCACGCGCCTGCGGTGGCATCTCACTATGAAACGCACTGTCGGATGCCGCGATCAGACGCACGTGCTTGAAGTGCTTACGGGTGTTTTCGATCTCCCGCACAATGACTGGAATGTGGAGTGGCGCTGACGGTGCGCGGTCGTGCAATTTCTGTAAGTACTCATCAGTGATCTCTCCGTGACGCTGGAAATACGTGCCAGGCGCCACAACACGGAGCACAATGTTATCGAGGTGCTTGCCGACCCCACCACGAAAGAGGTGATTTTGGACTGCTTCTGCTACTTGTGAAAAGGCTTCAGCAAACTCTTCTTTAGTGAGTCGTTCACAGATCTGCTGGGTGCCCGCAGTCTGTGAACACACCTCATAGCCAGCATCCGTGTCTTCAAAGCGCATCTCCAAGACTACTTGCCCGTCTTGGTACAGTGCATATTTTCGTGATGAACTCCCTGGATTTACGACTAGCGTTGTTGCCATACCCAGCTGGTTATCTCCTCCAAGTCTTCGCCGTGCTCGACCACATACTGACGATGAGCGGCCAACTTCTCTTGGAAGTCTGAGATGAGTGCTTGGGCTTCTGTTTCAGTGATAACGTTCTGTTCGGCTGCCTTGGCGAAGGCTTCCATCGCGAGATGGTAACGGTCAACTCGATTGCGTACCATCATGTCAAATGGTGTCGTGGTAGATCCCGTTTCCTCATAGCCATGAACAATGAAACGATCAGGATGCTGCGCGTAGTCGAAGAGCACCTGCTTCATGGTCTGTGGGTAGCCATGGAAGTTGACCAAGACTGGCTTGTCTTCCGTAAAGTAGTGTTTGAAGTCGTGACGGAGTACGCGGCACTGTGAGTTACCGATACCAAGTGCAGAGAGCGAAGAGATGTTCACGAAACGCATGCGCATTGCTGGTACATGTTGACGGACCAAACTGATGGCAGCAAGTGCTTCGAGCGTAGGGTAATCTCCCGCTGCCGCGAAGACCATGTGTGGATTCTCATCACTGGCAAATTTCCAAATAGCCACACCGTCTTCGATGTCACGCTTGGCTTCTTCAAGTGTGCGCCAAACCGGTAGTGGCCGCTTTTCACACACCAGGACATTGATCTCTTTAGTTGATACCATCATCCGCTTAAAGGCAACGAGGGCGGAGTTGGCATCAGCTGGGAAGTAGACGTTGGTAAAGCAGCCCTGTCGCTGCAAGATGCCGTCAATGAAGCCTGGATTTTGGTGTGAGAAGCCGTTATGCTCCTGGCGCCACGCGCCTGAAGTGAGGATGTAATTGAGTGAAGGGATGGTGCCGCGCCAGCGAACATCGCGCGCGATCTTGAGAAACTTCGCGTATTGATCGGTCATACTGGCAACGATCTGCACAAAGGCTTCATACGACACAAACACGCCGTGGCGACCGGTAAGTATGTACCCCTGCAACAACCCCTGCAGGCTATGCTCGGACAGCATCTCGAGCACTCGCCCATCCCAGGCCATGTCCTTGTCCCACTCTCTGTGAGGCCAGACAAAGGCACGCTTCGTCACCTCAAACACGTGCCCGAGTTTGTTGGAGTACGTCTCATCCGGCGACATAAGGCGAAGGTTGCGGTTGGCCTCGTTGAGTTTCATCATGTCACGCAGATATGCGCCGATCTTTTCCATACCACTCTCAGTACCACAGATCGGGCTATTGAGGTCGCAGGTGTTCTCTTTATCGTAATCCTCTACCGCAGGCATCACGAGCGGCTTGTACACCGGCTCACCGCCATGTGCGTGTGGGTTGTCGCCCATCCTGCGCCCATCGCGCGGGATCAGACTTTGGATATCATCATCAAACTTTTCACCATCCCATAACTCATGGAAACGATACGAACGCAGCCATTCCTCGAGCTGCTGACGTTGTCCTTCATCGTACTTGGCCTGGTCGGCGATCACCTGGTGCGAGAGGCAGTTATCGGCGATCTTGTTTTCACCAATATAGTCGATGCTACCCCAGCCTTTTGGGGTGCGCAGGACGATCATCGGGAAGCGTGGGTTTTCTTGGAGCGTACCTTCCCGCGCACAATGCTGCGTAAAGCGAATGGCTTCGATCGCATCGTCCATGACCTTCATCATGCGACAATGCACATCTTCCTCAACGTACGCATCGACAAAGTGCGGCTCATAGCCGTAACCCCAGAAGAGTGCTTTGAGTTCTTCATCACTCATGCGACCCATGAAGGTCGGGCCAGAGATCTTGTAGCCGTTGAGGTGCAAGATTGGTAACACCGCACCATTCTTACCCGGGTCGATGAGCTTATTAAGGTGCCAAGCGGTGGCGGTCGGGCCAGTCTCAGCCTCACCATCACCCACAAGACACGTGACGATCAGATCAGGATTATCAAGAATAGCACCATAGGCTGTCGAGAGTGAGTAGCCGAGCTCACCACCTTCGAGGATAACACCCGGCGCTTCAGGATTGGAGTGACTTGGGTAGCCATATGGCCAACTGAACATGCGCGCCATATGGGCAATGCCCGCATTATTGTGGGTGATGTCAGTGAAATACTTCGTGAGTGTTCCTTCTAGAAAAAGGTTGGCTTGCACCGCCGGGAAGCCATGTCCCGGGCCGAGTACAAACATCATGTCGACGTCGTGCGCGATGATCGCCCGATTGAGGTGCGCGTAGGTAAAATTAATACCCGGGCACGTTCCCCAGTGCCCCAAGAGGCGCGGTTTAATATGCTCAGGCTTAAGAGGCTCAGTTAATAAAGCATTATCTTTTAAATAAATCTGGGCAGCCGCTAAATAATTAGTGGCGCGAACGAACTTCTCAAGAACATCACTCATTGCCCCCATTCTAGCAGGTTTTACATATATAGTTTTCCCCTCCTGTGCAAAGTGAGGAGTCTGGTATACTGTCGACCATGTCTACGCAGCAAGGTGAGAGGGTGGTGGTAAAACGAAGTAGTGCGGGGTTAGGGTTGTTTGCCGCCGCGCCGTTTAAAAAGGGCGACCTGGTGATCGAGTACACGGGTAAGACCATCAGCGACGGTGAAGCGCAGCGGCGCGGCGGCAAATACCTTTTCGAACTTAACGATGATTGGACCATTGACGGTACTGGCCGTGAAAATATCGCTCGCTACATCAACCACAGCTGCAAGCCCAACTGCGAACCGGAGCTCAATGAAGATGAAACTCGAGTGTTCATCTATGCGAAAAAGAAAATTGCTCCCGGGGAGGAGCTGACATATAACTACGGCACGGATTATTTTAAGCGGGTCATCAAGCCGCTCGGCTGTCGCTGTGAGAAGTGTGCTACGGCGTAGCTTCTGAGCTGGGGGTGGTCTCAAGCGGCGCGTCCTCTGGACGCGCCGCTTCTGCGTCAGTGTCGATCTCCTCACTCACCGCTTCTGTACTCGACGCGACCGCAGCAGTCGAGCTCGCAGTAGCATCAGTATTTGACGCAGTCGTGGAACTCGCTGTTGTACTTGCCACTTCTACCGGCGGCTTTGGCGGTGTTTGAATACCAAGGCCGTGTAGACCGCCGTCTACCTTACGTTCCTTGTTGGTATTTTGTACCGGCACCTCGATCTGTGTGATCATCAGGTCTTGCTCAGTCGCCTGGTTGTTTTTGATCCGGTCGTTACGTGCTTTGATGGTTGCTTGCACATCGATCTGGCCCTGGTCGGTGAAGCCCACTGCCGCCGAGGAACCAAGCCCAACTACCAACAGCACACCAACCACCATAAGACGTTTGCGCTTACGACGAACTATCGCCTTATTCCCCGCCAGTGATGTTGGCGCCTTTCGTTCCTCTGTGGTTTCTGGTGGCGGCGCGGGCTTTTTGACCTTCACTGGCTTTTGCTCTACCTCATCCTGCTGCTTGCGCACTGGTTCAGCCGTACTCTCGCGAGTACTCCTGCGTGTGGCACGCTTGCGCACCGCACGTCTACGCGGTACTTCTGGCTCATCAGATGAACGAGGCATATTGCCAGAATTGTACCATCTGGCCGAAAGAACCACTAACCCTGCTCACACGCGCGATCACTTTTTTCGCCACTGACGTTTCTGGAGTGATTTTGAGCGAGCTATTTCAGCTACGTGGCAATGTAAGAAGCTTGAAGCAGTGCGATACCCTACCGGCTTCGAACGCTTACCGGATTTACCGGGGCGATGTTTCATTATTGGTAGTGTAGCAAAATGGCCGCGCGCCAAAGGCGCGCGGCCACTGCTATACTACATCCATGAAACGCTTGCGGCTTTATATAGCACTCACTCTGGCGCTCGGCGTTGCTGGCTGGCTCTTCTGGCCCGAACCAGCCCCGCTCCTACCTACCACGGGTAGCACTATCGTGATATTTGGCGACAGTTTAGCAGCCGGGGTCGGGGCGGCCGAGGGTGGCGATATCGCCTCCCGGCTCACCACCGCCCTCGGCCGCCCCATCTTGAACCTCGGAGTCCCCGGCGATACCACCGCTGATGGTCTCGCCCGAATTGAAGAACTCCTCGCCGCTGACCCGCAGGTTGTAATACTCCTTCTCGGCGGCAACGACGCTCTCAAGCAAGTCCCGGTCGAAGACATTTTCGCAAATCTTACGCGCATCATCACGCGCATCCAGGCAGTTGGCGCGGCAGTAATACTCGTGGGAGAACCAGGCGGCCTCTACGGCAACCGTTTCGAAAAGGAATACGAACGTCTCGCACGAACATATCGCACCTTCTATGTACCCAACATCCTCTCCGGACTCATTGGCCGCGCTGAATACATGAGCGATTACATTCACCCCAACGACGCCGGCTACCAAAAGGCCACCGAGCGCATTTTACCGGTGGTACAAGACGCGCTCGGTGTCTAATTAAGACTTCTTAGTGATCCGTAACCAAAAGTAAAGCGTGGTAGCAACCATGGCACCAAGCGTGTCCGCCAACATATCTTTCTGCGCATCCCAGATGTCTCCCTGGCTACCAAGATACGCAGCCCCCGCCTCCGGTGCAGCGCCTGCGGCGTAGATCCACTCAATGAGTTCGTACCCCATCGCGACCGTTGCGATCGCAAAGATCGGGTACGTGTACAGCAAAAAACGATCAGTGACCAACCGCTTCACAGACAACCACTCAGCGATCGCAAACGCGTACAACCCGACACTAAAGTGTGCGATCCGATCGAAGTGGTTGCGTTCAAACCCAAAGAAGTCAGTGACGTACTCAAACGGCACTTGTGCGAAGGTCCAGTGTCCACCGATCGTGTGCAGGTATATGAGCACAAACATGAGTACGTACGCTGTGCTAGAAAAGCGTACGCCTCTGGCATACAAGCCAACTATGGCAAGAACAATGATCCAGACCGTCAAATTTTCCACAAACCACGTTGGTCGATCGACCGGATCAAAGGCGAGTACTGTAAATAGAACAATGTAGCCTGCCAGTAGCCACTGCAAGCAAGTATTTTGGATCAATCTCATATGAAAAATTATACAGCACTAAAAAAGCGCGACCCGAAGGGTCGCGCGCAACTCGCTACACAGCAGCCACACAAAGAACAACAGGATCAACGGCCATCACACTTCCTGCATCGACTCATCGGTTGCAAGCATGTACCCAAAATCGCGACTGTACCTGATCAATCGCTTCCCTACCACCGGATCGATCTTTTTCAGGCGGCTACGAATGCGACACATATACGTCCGCATCACCCCCTCCGGATCAACACTGCTTGCATTAAAGAAGTGTCTGACACTGGCCTTTGACACCGACTTACCTTGATATTCGGCAAGCTTGGCCAAAATGGAAAACTCTTTAGGGGTGAACGACACTTTCTTTTGATACATTCTCGCCTCACGGCGTCTAAGATCAACTTCGAGCGGACCGGCGTATATGATACGCTGCAGCATTGCCTCACGGTGACGCGTTCGAGCTAAAAAGACCGCCGCGATCTCTTGCGGGTCAAGGCGGTCGGAGACCGCGTCATCAAACCCATCTTCGATCCGAGCGATGCGACCAAAGTGAAAACTATGAGCAGGCACCACGGCGATCAACTGATGTTCCAACGCCACTTCACGAGCTCGCAAGACGAACTCCGTGTTCGCATACGGAAACAAGACCGCTCCCAACTGATGCTTGCCATATCGCGCATCGTCGTGGAGCATCTTGATCGCCGCTCGTTCGCCAAGACAGTGCATGATCGGTACACCATGCGTTCGAAGCAGTTGCCCAATTTCTTGAGACATATCAACTAAAAGTAATTTCACGTGCGTCTCCCGTTTCTGCACAGAACAAACCGCCGCAATGCTACATAACAAGAGGCGGTGAGTCAACTGGTAGGCGGCGCGGAGCCCGAAGGGCTCCCCGCCGCCTACCGACGCAATACGAATCGCAGCTCCTTCTCTGCCCACTCCTTCGCATATGCCACGCCAATGCGTGGCGTGCTCTCAATTTGCTCTGACGAAACCATCGTCTCCCCCTCTTCGACCCAGAGTCCGACTTTCTTCCCAACCGACTGACCATTGAGCGTGCGCGTAATACCAAGCGCCTTAGTGAGCTTGCCCGGCCCATTCCACTTCCCCACGCCGCGAATGAGTACGGCCGCCGGGTACCCAGCCTCACCGGTCACAATATTCAACATGTCGTACATGCCATACACCAAGTACATATAGATCGTACCCGGCCGCCCAAACATAACTTCAGTGCGCGCTGTCCGCCCCTTACTAGCGTGACTTGCCAAGTCGTGTGGACCAACGTACGCTTCTGTTTCAGTGATGATGTGTCGCTCAATTTTCTCCCCCACTCGTACACAGAGTACGCAGCCTAAAAGCTCCCGTGCCACCACCTCAGCTGGTCGGTCAAAAAATGGGTTCTGGAGCATGCGCGTCATGACCGTATCATAGCGAAAATGAAGCGGCCCCTAAAGGGGCCGCTCCAACAATTCATCTAACATGCTCATATCAAACCGGCACTAAGAGGGATCAACAATATCCACCTGCGTCCGATATTCTTTAAGCGCCACCTTATCTGCCACCTGACTGAGCGCAGCCTTGAGCGTCTTATCAGCTTTTCCTACTACGATCATTCCTCGTACTTTTTTCCCGTCTGGCTCTGCGAGTTTTTCACTGACCCAGCCCATGTAGTTGAGCACCTGCCCCACCACCTTATAACCAGACTCTGCTCGCTTGAGCTCTATCACCACAAAATCATCGTCCTTATCAATGGCGAGAATATCAATAATTCCTACATCGGTCGTATACTGCTGCCCTTCTGAACCACCCTCATCTATGTAGATCCGAAGCTCTTCACCAAAATTAATTCGATCCCAGTTTTTAATAATGTATTCCTCCAAGTGGTTTTCGTACGCAAAGAAACCCGTGTTCGTTTCCATGCCTTCACCTACTACATCCTCCTCATCAGTCCGAGCTGGTACCGCCTCAGCTGCTTCTGCTGCGCGTTTAGCGTACACGCGGGCGCCAACATAGATCACATTTTGTGTCATCCAGCGCGAAGCAGCATCATCGAAGGAAAGGTGTTGCGTTAAACGTTTCTTCAGCGCCTGCACTGCTTCATTCCCATCAATATGCTCACGTAGTGCTTCGATGTACGGCTGATACACTTCATACTGCTCGCCAGCAGTCAGACGTATCGGCATCTTGAATGAGTCATCAATATACTTCGCGAACACGCGCCATTCACTTGGCTTTAGTGGATTGTACTTTTCTGGGTATCGAAGTCCTAGTAACAGGCTTAAAAACCGGAGATTGACGTAACTATGTGCCTCTTCACCAAGCGTCTTATTACGCATCGCCATCAGATCATCAAAAGCGCTTTCTGCTTCTGCCAACCGATCTTGCACTAACAATGATTCATCAAACAACCGCTGCAAAATAGTTCGCACTTCAGCTTGATGCTCTTCGGCAAAAATAAGAAGCATCTTCTTCGGGAAATACATACTTCCTGCCACTAAATTAGTATTCAAAATGGCCTCATCAAGCATATTCACCAAGTCATCCGCCTCAAGGTCAAAATGCTTTTGAAAATGTTCCACCGCCTCAAACTTATACCCTTCTTCATCCTGTACATGATACGCCTCTCCCACCTCAGCAACATGCTTGAGAAATAGCTGCACCCACGATCGAATTTTTTGTTGGTCTATTTGCATAACTCACTTATATCAGATTTACGATGTTAACAAACTAGACTAGGTGTGGTTTTTCATGTACCGATCAATTCTTTCTTCTCTTCAGTACTTTTGTTTCCTGCAAAATATACCTCGATACACAGCACCTCCACTGCTGTGCCATCAAACCCACACACCACTCGAGACAGTGCACCTTTTGCCGCTCGGCACATCATGCGCGAGCGTGTAGCACACACGCACGCACATACCGCACGACTTTCAACCTGGCAATTTTTAGAATTTTATGTCCCTGTTCCAACTTCTCGGAAGCACGTTCGCCATGAATATCTTGTATTGATCGTGACACGGCACGCCACACACCTTGAAACCATCCTGTTTCGTAGTAGTGTATGGCCAGAACAGTTGATCCACACAAAGGAGTGCTCTACGTGACCACCTATCGCTACTTTCTCGAACCGATCGGCCCCGAAGCCAATGAGGCACTGGCCGACCTCCTCAACCAAATGGGCGAATCTGCCTCGTCGTGTGAACGACGAAACGTCATGACCCAAAGGGGATTGGTCGAATTCATGTACGAAGTACCGCGGCACGCGACGGTGACCATCGCTGGCCACTCGGTACACAAAGGACACTTCCGAGCCTATGTGCAAGAAGGTGCTGGCAAGATCCGTCAGCACTCCTTGTACAAGAACATCGGCAAGCGAGTGTCTCGAGCAAAGGGGGTGCAAAGGGTTAAACGAGAGCTCAAAGAAAAAGCCAAACGGCGCTAGTTCTTACCAAATGCACTGATCCACATCCTAAAAGCCGGGCGCTTCGCGCCCGGCTTTTTCATTCCTCCGCAACACCCAACTCCTCCTGCACCCTTTCACTTCGGGCCAGCCAAAAGCAGTACGACCAGGTCGGTCATCTTGCTTTTGTTTTTTGGATCACTCTCAGCAATGAGCAGCGTGAGTGCGGTGAGTGCTGCCGGGGTCAGTCGCTTTGTGTCGAGCCTGCGCGCCTTCCTTTTGAACTTGTAAGGATTCCTTACAAGTTGCCTTTTCATTGAGTTCTTTGTCTTTGTAAATATGTCTCAAATGAATAGTGACGTTTTGCGGAGTAACTCCAAATACTTGAGCCATATCCGCCTGCGTTGCCCACAAGGTCTCATTGTGAAAATCACCGCGCAGCTTCACCTGCCCTTTCGCTCCTTTGAATATTACGAGTTCCTTCTCCGTCCTTTTCTTGATCATCCGGCAAGTATAGCGAAACTGAAAAAGCCGGGCGCTTCACCACAGGAGTACTTCCATTTTTACAGTCGAAGTTTCCTCCTTAAAAATTAGGTCGCACATCCGACATTTCTATAACAGCCTCAGTCTTTCCAATTGAATTGATCAAGACTCTCGAGATACCCCTCTATTCTCTTCCTGTCCTCGTTTTCTTTAACCCCTTTAAAGTACAGCTCAATGTACATAAACGTAATAGTGTTTTCATGGTACGCATACACCACCCGAAGCGACCGATTCTTCAAAGCATGGCAAGCCAACCGTGCCTTTACCACCTGCACACACTCGTCACTGTGTATGATTGTGAAATTCTTTCCAATACCAGTCGGCGCAACAAGTAAGATCTGCTCAAATGCTTTAAGGTCGGCTGGGATAGACCGGTATTTTTTCGCCAACTTTTTCTTCTCCTTATCAAATTCTGACAGTGAATCAAAGCGACTCATATTCTCGCTGCGAAGTCTCCTCCGGTCGGTAAAAAACATGTTCGTAATTCAACACTTCCCGGTCGGCTGCCACTTTCCATGGTGTGTCGATATGAGAGAGTTCAGACAATTCCTTCGCGCTTAAGTGTGCAAGACGTTTCACCTCATCATCAATGTGTTTTAGTTCCCTGCCAGACAACGCAGAGACGTCAGGTTCAGTTGTCGGGATGTACTTGGTTTGATCATAGCCAAAATGTTTGCTCTTGACCTCAACGATCTGCCCCGCTCGCTCCATTTCTTTCACGATCTTCGCAAATGAAACCGGAGTCGGGCCGTAGGTATTCTTGATGTACATTGCGCCGATAAGCTGCTCTTCATACTTTTCGTAATAGTCAAAATCAATGAAGTACAACAATTTATACAGTGCGGTCTGACCGATGTTTGGTTTGGCTCCTACTTTGTTCAAAATATAGAGCAAGGTCTGCTTGAACTTCTCGACATGCTCACATGGGATCTTTCTGGGCTCCACCTCAGGCACCGCCTGCACTTTTGTGTCGGTATGCTTCTCGACCCGCTCTCGTGACACTCTAAAAAGCTGCGACAGTATCGCCTTCTGGCCTTCCGTTGGCTTGCGTCGGCCTTTCTCAAGCTGAATGTAGGTGGGACGAGATATGTCCAAGGCCTGCGCAACATCAGCCTGCGACAGACCAAGCGCTTTGCGCTTAGTGTGGATCCACGTAGTCATAGACTGAGTATGACACAGACACAACCGTTTTTCAATATTTACTGTATATGTTGTAAAAATGTAAACACAGAAGAACGAGTAAAAGCGCCACCCTTCGGGTGGCGCTTTTACTCGTACCTGCCTTCAACTCATACACTACGAATCTGACTGATGGCCTACCAACCCGCCCTTATCACATCTCCAATTTGATTTTGGCTTGACCGCGGCCTAGAGAGCTTCTTGATTTACGTTGCGTACGGAGACACTTAATGACTTGCGTCCAGCAAGATAAACTACACCACAAGAAATTCAATTAAACCGTGACTGTCACGGTTTTTTTTCACGGTTTTTCTAAGACACAAGATGTCTGTACTCTGGGTAGTGTCCAGCAATTAGTCGTTTCCACTCAGTGGTTTCATTGCGACCAGGCAGATCATTCTTGTTATACACCAGCAAGATCCTTACCACTTTCTCTTCAACCAAGCAGACTGCTATACACCGATTACCCGAAGTTTTTGCGGACACACCACTCCCTACAACCGCAAACTCTGACTTAATGATTTGCACACCGTCGGTTTCACAAATGACATTTGCTCGTTTCTTTTCCAGCAAGTTATCGACGCGTTCATACATGGCCCGTATCGCATCTTCTGTAAGATCCCAGTTTTGCTTGTACTTTTTACGAAACTTTTTGATAAAGTGTCGCTCCGCAAAATCTTCAATAACGACCGTATACAACCCGTGCATGAGACTTAGAAGATATTATCTGGATCCTCTTGTGTAATGAGAGAATAAGGGATGATTTCGTTTTCATGACAAATGGCCCAAGGTAGCTGGTTGTGGGTAAAATTCACCAACTCACTACCTCGCTTTCCTTTCCAGTGACTAGAGATCTTGTGAATCAACTCCTCTTCCTCATTTGAAATGGCAGAAAACTTCTGTGCCTTGTTACTTGTGGATTCGTGGTAGGTATATGAAACCTTATCACCGTCATCCATTGTAGTGACTGTTATCTTCCCCTCCTCTTCTAATTCTAGGAGGGCTCGGAAATACATGTCCGGAACCGGACCGTATGGGAGGCGTCGGTACAACATACCGCTCATGCTTTCTAGATGATAGTAAAACCATGCAAAGTCAGCCAAATATACGAGCTTGGCAAGTTTTGTGCGTCTGATCCCAGCTTTCCCACTGTCTCGTAAATACAACAAGATCATCTGTTTGTATTTTTCAAAATTAGCCACCATACCAAGCTCGAGCTCTTCCATAGAAACACCGAGCACTCCAGAAAGTACATCAAACTCACTGACTGTTAGTTCACGACTTCCCTTCTCTACGGCAATGTAGGTGGGGCGTGACATGCCAAGCTTCTTGGCCACTTCGTCTTGAGTCAGCCCTCGAGCTTCACGCACATTTTTAATTGTTTGGCTATACTTTGTCTTAGTCATAAGACAAAGTATAGCCAAAATGTAAAGAATGTCAACTTCACAAGTATGGATATTTGACATCAAATATCCTACTGGGGTAAAATACCAAAGAAGGCGGGGCGCCTACGCGCCCCGCCTTCCCAAACAAACAGACCTAAGATCTGTTGCTCCTACTATAGCTGGTAGTACAAACAACAGCAAGGGTCATTTATCCGATAGCCTTGTTACGACAGTATGTTCTACTACGTAAACAAAAACGCCCAGCCAACTTCGTACGATCATGAGGTGCACACCAAGACTTGCTCTTGGCTCCCTGCCCCAGAAAATCGAATCTTTCTCGGCGACTTCAGCAGCTGTGCCGCAGCTGTCCGTGAAGCAAAGAAGCACTACTCCGACACCAACGGATGCTACTACTGCTCGAATCCGTGCCACACCACTTAACCGTGTGACCATAGACCAAAAAGACTGACCTGAAGGTCAGTCTTTTTGGTCTATTTTGTTGAGATCTTTTTTGTTGCTCACAAACTAATTCGAGATTAGCCTTGATGACCAAAATACTCTCGCAAATCAGCCTGCGAAATACACTGACCCTACCCGACCTTCACAACATGCAATATACCTCTCAATATTCACTTCAAAAATCCCAACTCGAATACTTGCGGTCGGATTTTGTCACTGAGTGTTCTGTAGGCTGTTTCAAATTCAGTAAACGATACCGGTGGCACGTCACCAGCATCATTACGTCGTTTAAGCGTATTTCGGATTTGGTACCAACCGACATCAGGACGATTCAACTTCAACTCCTCCCGAACTGTATACGGATCGGTGTGTTTGAAATATTCGCTCCAAAGTTCGCGTCCACGCGCGAGCACCTCGGTTGCTTCGAGCGACCACTCCTTCTCTGCCATGTACCGCACCATAAAGTCACTCTCGAAGCGCTCGGGCGCACCGACCTGCTGCTCAGTAAACGGAATAAAGTGATTGACAATACTCCACTTCTTTTCATTCCACTCTAAATCATTGGCGCTCGCGGTAAGATTGCTGCTATTGAACAACATCCAGACCAGACAATCATTTTTGAACTCCTCTGTCAGCTCATCACTTGGCTGCAAGAACTGATCGCGGTCGTTTTGCCAAGTTGGCTTAATGATGCGGCGGACAGTAAACAGCACTGCAATTTCTTCAAGATTATGCGTATTTATGTAATATCCACCACTTGCACCATATGCGCGAGAGGAAAGAATCCAAGTTCCGTTTGCGTGCTGCACGTCATTACCTAGTGCGGTCAAGTATGCAACAGCACCATCTGACCATCTTTTCTTATCATGTTTTAAAGTTGGAGAAACCGCATTTGTCAAAGGAATGACTTCTGTTTTGTTTGATTTTGGTTTTTCAACCCATGCGTTGAGCATGTGCTTATTAGGCACGTTGACAAATATCTTGTTACCAATTGGGCGAGCCTCAAAATCTAGTACGCTTGTTTTAATTTCTTTAATTTGACTTAGGTAACCATCACCATGACTAGTCTGCCATACTAAAAAACCTATAGGAAAGGTACCTTTAATACCATCAAAGGATCTGGCTGGCACAATAAAACCTCCAATATATTCTGAATCCCACTTTTTCCTAAATGCTTCAAAAAAGGGCGCATTTACATATTTTAGAGTGCTAAACATGGCTAATGTTGCGTGTGGAATCTCCTTAGAAATTCGTACCACAAATTGTGTAAACAGCTCTCTAGTGGCGGAACCATAGCCATCCATCATAGTTTCAGCAACTCGTGTTTTTGCAACACCCTTCTTATTTTGTGCCCTTTCAGTACTTGAAATGTTATCTGCATTCATCGCTTCTGCATACGGCGGATTGATTAGTACTAAAATCTTCTTGCCACTTTTAATCGCGCGGCGAAGCGATTCGGGAATCTTATTGGTGAGACTATAGTCAATCTGCCCGTCGTCGGTAACATCATCATTGAGGTAATCATACTGGAATCGCTCCGCTGCAACACAAGTTTTGGTCGCTTTCATGACGTCAATATCAGCTTGATCAAGCGTGCTCATGTATATATTACGGTGATTACTATGCTTTATCTCCAAATTCCCTACACCACAACACATATCCCACACTAAATATTCGTCCTGCCACCCTTCACCCAGCGTTTCTGTTAGTTTGTCATAGGCTGCGTCCACCACATGTAGCGGTGTGTAGTATGCACCTTTAAAACTTCGCTCATCAAGTGGAATAAGGCTATCGCGACGTTCAAGCAAATAGTTTCGATATTCTTCTTTCGGTGGCTTGTGGTAAATAGCCCAGAAACGTCGATAACCTTCCTTGTTACCAAGCTCGTAGAGCTTTCCGCCAAGCGAGAACACTGGCGTTCCGTCTTTATGCAACAATTCCGCCGGCATATCCTTTACCGAGGACACTGTGCCGTCATGCATAATATCCGCGAAGAAAAGGAGCGCGTAGTCTTCTTCTGGCACATCAGCCAATTCACGACCAATCATTTCTACCCAACGGTCGAAAACTTGCTTCAGGTTGCTTGGTGTAATCTGCGTGCGAATAATCTCACCCTGTTTAATGGCGTTTTTTACCGCATCAATAAACTCTTGCTCGTGTGTCTTTATATTAAAGGACACCATATAGGTACCAATGTAGGCCGACACCGCAGCAAGCGCTTCTGGAGTAACATCACTCGCTGATTTTCCCCATTTAATATCCTTACGTTCCAAAATCGGCATCGCATCAATCGTTTTCATGATGGCCGCTTTTCCTACATCAATAACTGCCAAGAATGGTGGTAATTCTTCACCATGATCAAGCCACTCTTTTGCATAATGGAGTAACTGTGTGAACATCTCAAAACTGGTGTGAGTATGACCAGCTTTAGCCTCAAACCAAATTTCTTTAGTTTGAATGTCAATCAAACCTTTTTGATACTTCTTGAGGCCAAGTGCCTTTATGTAGAGATCCTTCACATCTTCCTCGCTCGAGGCAGTCTGTAGAGATTCATAGAGTGACATAGTGAAAAGAGTAGCACTTTCAAAGGTTTTATCAATCAATTTAGGTCTTTGGTGAAACGACACTGCAGGAAGGAGCTACATCCCCAAAATTTGCCTCGTTTTCCGTTTCGTACTACTAACTCATGTCCACAACGCGGACAAATTTCTGGCGCTTTTGTTTCATCGGCTTGAACAGGTTTTGTCATTGCTTCAAGGTCACTATCGAGCTTGTGTTCCAAATCATCGCCGTCCAACAAAATGACGTTGTTATCATTCGCAAATGTTTTGGCATCTTTGGTGAACCTACCTGTCGTAATCACAAAACCACCGACTGCACCTTCAGCCGCCATAACTCCATACAATTCCCGAACCACCTTTACTGACACCTTCCAAGTTTTATAGTGTTTACATTGGACCAAGTACAAACCCCCATCCTTGTGGAGCTTTATATCAAAACCACCATCTGCTCCCCCACCTCCAACCAGTTCAGTACCGTACCCCTGCTTCTTAAACCACTCGGAAAGAAGAAACTCGAAATCCTGCCAACTGAGCTTATTTAGAGTTTCTCTAACTCCGTTCGAGGAGAGGCTCCGAAACATAAAGGCAGCCTTTCCTCGTTTGAAGAGATTTAAAATACCTCCTAGTAACATTGCAAGGGGTAAAAAATATTTCAAGAAAATACCAAAAAACATTTTAAAGATCAGCACTGGCAGACTTTCAACACTAAACGTTTCGTTCAAACTAAATGGGACCAGAAAAAATAAGAGCAGGGCCACGGTAATAGAAAGCCACCACGGTAATAAGGAACTTAAATCGACTAACTCGGAAAATAATTCTTCAGCAGGAGAGACTCTTGTGTTTCGGCGTCTAGACATCTGTGAAGGTTAGCACTTTCAAAGGTTTTATCCAATTGGCCACGAGCGGAGCGCAGGCGGAGACAAGCGGACATTGCTGTATTTTGCAAAATTATTTATACGTTCGGAGCTCTGGAGAAAGCCGATAAACGTTCCTTTGGTCTCATGGGAGTCCCTCCCCAACCGCACACCGGATCGCGGTCCGTTCGCGTCCGGTGGTTTTTTATTTTTTGTTATGTGGGGGTGAAGTGGGGATGTAAAGGCCGGCGTGAAGCGCCGGCCTTTTTTGTGTCTAATCCTCTACCAATTTGCTACAACTTCGCCTGCATTTTGGCGATACTCTCATTGAATGCAGCAGTGGTGAGACTAGCCGTACCTACCTTGCCAAGGGTCTCTACTTCGCTCAAGGTCTCGCCAACCAACAGCTCATTTACCGCCACAACGAAGTCTGCGATCTTGCCTTGGTTATCGGGGTTAATGTCAGCACCAGCGATGTGCTGAATGACACCTGAGTCATCAACGGCGATCTTGAACTCAATGTTGTGCGTGCCGCCTGGGTATTCAAAGGTCACGACTTCAGTCAACATACGATACTCAGCGGCCACCTCCTCACTCGCAGCCTGAAGCGCTGCCTCACGAGCTTGCTCACCCTGAATAAGCTGAAATACGATCACTGCCACGGCCGCTAGAATGATGCCGAAGGAAAGGATGGTGGTACGAGTGTTGAGAATCCCCATCGCGCGCCAGAGGCGCAGCAGGTGGAAAAGTCCGGCGATCGCAAAAATAGCAATGACGTAGCCAACGAGGTAGGTAGTGAAGCTATACGGCAGCTGCCCAGCCAGGCCAAGTAGTGTCGCACCCCACCATGATGTGAAGGAGATGCTCGCGCCGAGCCAAAGTGGCACCAAACGCTTCTGGAGCGCGAAGGCATTGAGGAAGACCATGAGAAACATGAGGTCTTTTATCCAGAGCTTTTCGTTGGTAAAAAGCACGTCGCTCCCCTGCGCTTCGAAATACCAAAACATACCCAAAACAGAGACCAGTACGATGGCCATCCCTGCCCGGATCATGCCGTAATTGACGTGCATGAGAGCACGCTCGTCCATACTCACACGCTTGTCTTTTAAAGCGCGTGCGATCTGTAGCTCAGCAACGGTAGCACCACCAGTACCTAGGATGGTACCAATGACGTGCAGCATCACGAGAAAGGTGTATATATCCATATGGATACAGTATATAGAATATGAAGAGGTGGTGCGGGGTGGTTGTGCACTGGTGGCAGACAGGCCGGGCGCTTTGCGCCCGGCCTGTCTGCCCACCTACACCTCCTCAATTCGCACCCGCAGACCGGCCGCTACAAGCGGCTCGGCTACTTGCTCACATTCGCTGTGCGAGCCGGTAAAAATAGACACACACCCAAATTGCTCAGCCACCAACGCGTACTGCATGGCTTGCTCCACGGTGCAGCCAATGGCTTTCTGGAGTGCCAACACCACATCATCATAGGTGTGGCAGTCACAGTTGAAGAGGAGAACGTGCCAAAGGGGCTCGTGCGCAATATCAAGATCGAGATCTTTGTTGGTGGCGGCTTTAGTGCGCGGCATGCCCTATCGTACTACACCGCCTGGCCGCCTTCTAGCACACAGGGCACTCAAGAGTATTGACTGTACGTGGTAATGATTGTATAGTCTTAATAGATATTCCTCACTGGAGACGCCCGTGAACATACTGCAACAGACTGCCCTTTGGTTACTCACTTCGCCCTACCTCAACACCTTCCTCCGGGGACCCGCCACTGAGTATCTGACGCGTGCCGTCGGACTTGACCTGGTGTCGGTATATACTCGAGGTCAAACCATCGACGACATACTGCAGCAGGTCGCGCACAAGCTCGACGAAGAACGCTCGCTCTTGAGTCACGCTCGACTCCGGCTATGTCAGCACTTGGTGGAGGATGGGGTGGTGCCAGCGCAAAACCTCGAGATCTTAGAAAGCTTGCTCGAGACACAACTCCTGTCACTACGGCTACAACGTGAATACCAGATCAATCTCGCTGAGACCGTGGCCTGGGAACCAAGCTGGGCACCAGCCTTGAGCGGAAGCGGCGCTGCGCTCCTTGAGATCGAGAAGACCTACCGCCAATCGCTCATTCCGTGGGAACATGATCCAACCTTCTTTGCGAAATTCCCACAGCACCAGGGTGAGCATCAGGCCCTCCAGCGTGAGGAGCGGGTGGTCGAATGGCACTGCGCACTGTGGTACGCCCTCCAGGGGGAGGAGTAAAAAGTGGCCCGCGATCTTTGATCGCGGGCCTTTTTCTTTATACCACCTCAATATACCCAGCTCGCGCTAAGTAAATTGAAAGCGCGACCGTATCGGAATCGGCCAAGATAAGTCCGAGGCTGGAAATATAGAAATGTGCTTCATCAATACTGAAACGGTGTAAGTGTACATGGATGTCACTCACCACCGGACGCTGGTAAAACGTTTTGCCACCTTCCGTCATACCTGAGAAACTACCATCCGCGGCTTGCGTGAAAGTCACCGGTGCATCTTGCTCGCTCGTGAAGAAATTCTCATTAGTGTAGGTCGCAGGCACTGCAGCATAGAGTGGGAACGCCACGCCAAAAAGCGCTACAGATAAAACTAAGTTGAGTCCAAAACTTTTCATGCTCGAACTATAGTACTAGTTTTATTTTTGTCAAGAGAAAAGGCCGGCGCCGTAGGCGCCGGCCTTTTCTCCTTAATGCCAACCTCCCTGCCGAGAGCGAATAGTGCCGTAGATGAATCCGCCCGCCAGCATACCAACGATCGCAAATAAAAGTGGCCAATTGCCGGTACCAACCGACGCCAGCGAGGTGGCCGGGCAAATACCTGAGATGCCCCACCCCACCCCAAAGATGATCGCTCCCACGACCGTGCGACGTGTCACCGGAAAGCCATCGTGCCCGTCAAACTGCTTGCCAAATAGTGGTTTGCTCATCAGTCGCGCCACACCTTGAAATACGATGAGTGATACCAAAAGCGCAGTGCCGATCACCAACCCCAGACCAAGATCGTCTAAATGCAAGAATGACAGCACAACCTCTGGCTTAGTCGCGCCCGCCAGCGCCAGACCAAAGCCAAATAATACCCCACCGATGTACATAGTTGCTTTTATCATACGAGTAGAACTGAAACGAGATGAGCCACCACAATGGCTGTGATCAGAAAGGTGATCGTAGCGACGAGCGATACTTTTTCGAGTGCTGCTAAGCCACAGATACCGTGCCCAGAGGTACACCCGCCTGACATGCGCGCGCCGATGCCCACCAGCACGCCTCCCACCAGAAGACGCCACCACTCGACTCCAGTTGGTATCGCAACACCATTGAAAAAGGCATACAGCGTGCCACCACTCACGATGCCACCCACCAAAAACCAACGCCACCCACGCGAGATGCGGTACCACTCCGTTTGGAAAAAACTTTGGGTGCTGAAGTATGACCAAATGGACGTGAAGAAAGTTGACACGCCCGCCACCGTGCCAGTGAAAATAAAGGGAATCGCAATACCAAGGCCGATCAGCAAACCACCAAGCACATAGTGCTCAATACCAAGTGGAAATAATGCATCAAACATGGACACATTATATCGCACCCAGCCAGAAAGCAGTGCGCTGCTGTGAAAATACCTTGCAAACCAACACTAGTGTGATACATTTTGAGGAATCGCGGCCGCGGGTATGGTTTGTATAACTCGTCGCCAACATTATCCATTAAGCCTATTTAATTTGCGAACACCACAACGACGATTCTCAGGAAAAGATACCCGTACTCGGATCAACCAGGCCATTCGTGCGTCTGAGCTCCGTGTCATTGGACCTGAAGGTGAGAATCTCGGCACCCTCTCCCTCGCAGATGCACTCAAGGCAGCAGAAAAATATAAGCTCGATCTAATTGAGATCTCACCGAATGCAAAGCCGCCGGTAGCCAAGATCACCGACTTCGGACAATACCGCTACGACACCAAGCGCAAAGCCAGTGCAGCGAAAGCGAAGGCGCATGTGACCGAAACCAAGAGTGCCCAGGTTAAAATCGGTACTGGTGAACATGATATGCAACTAAAAGCTAAGCGTATCGCTGAATGGCTACAAGAAGGCCATCGTGTAAAGGTAGACCTCTTCCTCTGGGGTCGCTACAAATATATGGAACAAGAGTTTCTAAAGGAACGACTCGACCGCTTCCTCAAGATCATCCCGGCTGACTACAAGATCGCAGACCCGATCAAGAAAAGTCCGAAGGGCTTCACCGCCACCATCGAACGCGACGGCAAGGCCAAGAAGGCTTCCGACAGACCAAAGGTTCTCGAAGAGGAAAAGAAACCTGAAGAAAAGAAGAAAAAGGAAGAAAAGCTAGACCAACCAAAGGAGAAGTCTAAGAAGAAATCCCTTGACGATCTGCTGGAGATGGGGATGGTGTAGAAAAAGCCGGCGGCCCCGAAGGGGCCGCCGGCTTTTCACTGGACTTTTAAGCTCTAATACGGTATATTTTGCCCACTTTGCCAGAGGCGAAACACCCCTTGTTTTTGCCTGACGGCTGAAGCCCGATCAAAAATTCGAATTTTATTATGAAAACCAACAAGTCATTCACAAAGCGCATCAAAGTGACCAAGAACGGCAAGCTTATCGCACGCAAGCCGGGACAGAACCACTTTAATGCCCGCCAGACTGGGCAGCAGCGTCTCGCGCGCAAGCGCACGCAGGCTCTCACTATGAGCAAGCGCATTACTCGTCGTTTCTTGCCAAAAAGTGGCGCTTAATTAACAGTAAGATAGAACTATGGCACGTGTAAAAGGAGGCCTCATGGCCCAGAAGCGCCGACGCAATATCCTTGACGAAGTAAAGGGATACCGTCTCCAGCGCTCAAAGAAGAAGCGCGTCGCTCGCGAAGCGATCTACCACGCACAGCTTCATGCGTTTGCGCACCGCAAGGACAAGAAGAACGACTTCCGTCGTCTCTTCACTGTCCGCATCAACGCTGCACTAATGGCTCATGGCCTCAAGTACAGTCGCTTCATCAAGATGCTCAAAGACAAGCAGATCGAGCTCGACCGCAAGGTGCTCGCACAGCTCGCTGTTGAGAACCCAGACGCATTCGCGCGACTCGTAGCTGAAGTTAAGTAGACTACCGAGTCTTCAGCGATACACCTGCCGGCCCCAAAGGGGCCGGCCGGTTTTGTTATACACTTCCCTTCCGCTCTGATACACGTTAGACTCCCCCGCATGAATACTGCAAAAACGACACCGGTAGCGCTTATCGTGCTTGATGGCTGGGGGCACCGCGAAGAACTGGAAGACAACGCCATTGGCACTGCTGCCACACCCTTTTACGATCACCTCATGGCCACCTACCCACACGCCCTACTGGACGCAAGCTCAGGCAGTGTCGGCTTGCCCGAAGGTCAGATGGGCAATAGCGAGGTCGGTCACATGACCATCGGCGCCGGCAAGATCATCGACACTGATCTGGTACGAATTTCCAAAGCTGCACAAAATAACGAATTTGCCACCAACCCCGCCTTCGTGCAGCTCTTTGATCACGTGAAGCAGTACAACTCCACCCTGCACGTAAAAGGGCTCGTTTCGCCCGGGGGGATTCACAGTCACAGCCAACACCTCTTTGCGTTTCTCAAGGCCGCCAAAGAAGCTGGTATCACCAAGATCGCTATTCACGCCTTCACCGATGGTCGCGACACCGGCCCGAAGGAAGCGGCTGCATACCTGAAAGAACTCGAGGACATCATCGATGATCTGGGCATTGGCGTGATCGCCACCGCTTCAGGCCGACTCTATGCCATGGACCGCGACAACAACTGGGACCGGCTGGAGAAAGTTGAGAAGGCTGTCTTTGAGGGTGTGTGCGATCTTGAGTATACAAACTGCAAGCCCTCAGAAGTAGTGAAGGAACTCTATGCAGAAGGTGTGATCGACGAACTCATGGAGCCGGTCGTGTTCTTAAACGCGCTTGGCGAGCGATACACCGTACAAGCAAACGATGGCGTCTTCTTCTTTAACTTCCGTTCTGACCGCGCGCGCATGCTCTCCACCAAGATCAGTGAAAAAGCCCAGAATGAAAACCTTTGCTTCGTGACCATGACGCAGTACGACAAGAACCTTCCCGCGCTCGTCGCCTTTCCACCGATCGATATTGATACGACACTCGCAAACGAGATCTCACTCGCCGGCCTGACCCAAGCGCACATCGCCGAGACCGAAAAGTACCCGCACGCTACCTACTTTCTCAACTGTCTGCATGAGGGACAATACCCCGGTGAAGAGCACCTTCTCGTACCAAGTCAGAAGGTGAAGACACACGACCTTGCGCCAGAAATGCGTGCGAAAGAGATCGCTGATAAGGCAGTGGAACAGATTGAAAACGGGACTGACTTTCTCTTCATCAACTTTGCCAATGCCGACATGGTCGGTCACACCGGCAATGTTGAGGCGATCAAAGTGGCGGTGGAGACGGTTGACCGGGAACTGAAGCGCGTAGCCGAGGCGGTACTCGCCAAGGGCGGTGTGCTTTTCATCACCGCCGATCACGGTAACGCCGAGCAAAACGTCGACCGCACCACCGGCGAAAAGCACACCGCCCACACCACCAACTTGGTGCCCGCGATCATCACGAAGGAAGGTATCACCGTGCAAAACGGCACCCTAGCCGACGTGGCTCCCACCACCCTCTCACTCCTTGGCCTCACGCCACCAGAGGCGATGACGGGAGAAAACTTGCTAGCGTAGCCTCGCCCCACCGATCTAAGTAGGCAACAATGCTAATTGTTATCTTCAGGCAAGCCAAAAAACATATCATATATGATATGTTTTTTGGCTTGCCAGCGAAAGCACAGATCATCAATATCATCTCCACCTACACCGTGCTATACTCCACTCCTATCAATCAGATATTTCACTGAAAACGAACATGGCAAAGATCCAACAAGTTACCGGACGAGAGATACTCGATTCACGCGGCAATCCGACCGTCGCAGTCACTGTCACTCTTGAAGGCGGCATTTCTGCAGAGGCGATGGTGCCTTCAGGCGCTTCAACCGGCGCACATGAAGCGGTCGAGCTTCGGGATGGCGACAAAAACCGCTACCTCGGCAAGGGCGTACAGAAAGCAGTCGAGCATGTGAACACCGTCCTCGCTGAAGCAGTTGTTGGTCTCGATGCGGCTGATCAGCAGTCGATCGACAATGCCATGATCGCCCTTGACGGCACACCAAATAAAGGCCGCCTCGGTGCCAACGCCATCCTTGGCGTGTCCCTCGCCGCAGCTCGCGCGGCTGCCCTTGAGCAAGGGGTACCCCTCTACGAGCACATCAATACCCTGCTGGGAACCAAGCAACCCGTTGCTCTCCCGGTGCCAATGTTCAATGTCCTCAATGGCGGCGTCCATAGTGACTCTGGCCTCTCCTGCCAAGAATTCATGCTCGTGCCACACGGCATTGCAGAATACCCGGAGCAACTGCGCGCTGGTGCTGAGATCTTCCATACACTCAAGAAGCTCCTTGGCGATGCTGATCTCTCCACCAGCGTGGGTGACGAGGGCGGCTTTGCGCCACGCGTGAAAGACCATGACGAAGC
The DNA here is from genome assembly GCA_020632135.1 of Candidatus Nomurabacteria bacterium. Classification (GTDB taxonomy): domain Bacteria; phylum Patescibacteriota; class Minisyncoccia; order Phycocordibacterales; family UBA918; genus OLB19. Next base: position 200,725 of record JACKGC010000001.1, read on the forward strand.
ATTTTCATTTTTGCTCAAGGCCATCGAAGCGGCTGGCTACGTACCCGGCAAGAACGTCTCGATCGCGCTTGATACCGCTGCCAGTGAATTCTTTAACAAAGAAACCGGCCTCTATGACCTCAGCCCAGAGGGTGAATCACTGAAGGCGGAAGAATTGGTACAGCACTACCAAGCCTGGCAAGAGAAGTATCATGTGATCTCCATCGAAGACGGCCTCCATGAAGATGACTGGGCCGAGTGGAGCAAGATGGTGGAGGTTCTACCAAAAGCCAAGCAGTTCATTATTGCCTCTCACCCAGAAAAGATCGAGTCTGACTTTATGCTCGTGGGCGACGACCTTCTTGTGACCAATCCAAAGCGCCTCGAGAAAGCCATTGCTGAAAAGGCCTGTACCGCCATTCTCATCAAGGTGAATCAGATCGGTACACTCTCAGAGACACTCGACTGTATCCGGATGGCGCAAGCGAACAACATTCGCGTCGTCGTCTCTCACCGCTCTGGTGAAACCACCGACGACTTTATTGCCGACCTGGCGGTTGGTACCGGCGCCGAAGCGATCAAGACCGGTTCCCTTTCCCGTGGTGAACGGCTCGCTAAGTACAATCGACTGCTGGCGATTGGGGAGGAACTATAGATAAAATTAATTCTTATACACCAATAAAAAGCAGCCGTGATCCTCATAAGGTCACGGCTGTTGCATTACGCTCCCTCGGGAGCTAAACAGAGAGAACGTGTTTGAAATCTGGAAATTTAAATTGGACGAAGTTCGAGGAAGCCAAGGAAATTATTTTGAGTCGTACTTAGTGGTACGGTGAAAAATAATTTCCGCAGACTGACAAAGAAATTCGCCAATTTTATTTTCCAGATCAGAAATCTATCTCCACCTCCGCATTCTCCTCCGGCGCAATTGCGTTCACCCCGAGATAATCGCGCAAGCGCTGCGTGAGGAAGAGCGACGCACGCTCCTCACCCATGGTCACAAACACCTGCTTTGGCTGATAGTCTTGCGTACCGTTGTACACGAGGTCAATGAGCTGGTTGCGGTCAGCGTGGGCGGAGTAGCCACGAATGGTCGCCACCTGCGCCTTCACCCGCACCTGCATACCATCGATCCACACCTGCTTGGCGCCGTCTTGGAGCAAGCGACCAATACTTCCCACTGTTTGATACCCAACTAAAAGCAACGTGGTCTTGGTGTCACCAAGGAACTGCTTCTCGTGGTTGCGTATCCGGCCGCCATGGCTCATGCCCGAGCCGGCGATGATGATCTTTGGTCCACCGTAGCGAGCGATCATGCTCGACTCTTTCATGGTCTCGGTGAACGAAAGTCCTTCAAAGGTGAAGATATCATCGCCGGCTTTGATCTGCTCGGCCACTTCAGGCTTCATAAACTCAGTCGCATGACGGTAGACATCGGTCACCCGGATCGCGAGCGGTGAATCGAGGTAGGTCTTGATGGATGGCACTTCCCCTGACTCGATAAGGTTGTTGATCTCAAAGAGAATACCCTGGGTACGCTCAAGTGAAAAGGCAGGAATGATGAGCGTACCCTCCTTGCGAATAGTCTCCTCTATGAAGTGTTTGAGCATGTCGGTACGCTCTTCCACTTCTTCATGCACACGATCGCCGTAGACACTTTCCATTACCATGTAGTCGTACTGCTCCGGCACTTCTGGGTGAGCCATGAGCGGCTGAGGCGCATTGCCGATATCACCCGTAAAGACCACCTTCTTGCCGAAGCGCGTGAACTGCACCATGGCTGAGCCAAGGATATGACCGGCATTGGTGAAGGTGGCTTCGACATCATCCTCAAGAGTAATGGGCTCGTGGTACGCGGCGGTCTCCCAGAGCGCAAGGGCACGATCGATGTCTTGTCGGCCATAGAGCGGCTGGCGTTCGTCGCGCTCTGCTTCGTACTCCATAATATGCAGCGCATCATCAAACATGATCTGCGCGAGCGCTTTGGTCGGCTCGGTGGAGTAGATTACTCCGGCAAAGCCGTCTCGCACGAGCTTGGGAATCCGGCCAATATGATCAGCGTGCGCATGGGTCACAAACAACACATCGATGTGTGCCGGGTCGTATACAAATGGCTCAGCATTACGATCAGCCGCAAATTTATCACCTTGCTCCAAACCACAATCGACCAGCACAGCCAACTTACCCGTGTCGAGCATAAAGTTTGCACCCGTCACCGAACCAACTCCTCCATAGAATCCGATCGTTGCACTCATAGTTTGCTTATTGTATATCGTCGCAGCATTGCATACATCAGTAATCCCCCGCTAAAGCCAACTACCATGTCTTTTGCGGTGTCGACCAGGTACGTCTCTGGATCGTACAAGCCAACCAACCACTCAAAGACCTCCCAACACACGGTGACACACAGTAATACTCCCAGCATGAGCTTGAGAGTTGGGGTAAAGTGAAAGCGACTAAACGTTGCTAACGAGAACACTCCAAGTGCTAACAAAGTACCTCCCCAGAAATGCATCATGATATCAAACCACCAGTAGTACCAGTAGAGTGAGGCAAACACGGCAAAGGCGTGCACGGCAGCAAACGCGGTCGCGAGGAGCAGGAAAATGATGACGATGCCGTGAATCATGAGCCTTATAGTAGCAAGGAATAGGCTGGCCGCGAAGCGGCCAGCCTAACTACAATTTCAAAAACGTCGACACTTTGCGGCGGACTGAAGCTGCAATGTACTGGCGTGTTTTCGATATAGTCGCTACGTCCATTATCTCAAACAAAAAAGCTCCCTGGAGGGGGAGCCTTTTCCGTGGAACCACTCGTATGCTCCTGATGTAAGACACCAGGTGGGCACCTGCTCTGACCGGATTATTCGAAATCTCTTGCGAGTTCTCGGCACCGCTCACGACTAGAGGCAGCCCGATACATATGTAATCAGAACATACGTATATGGTTCCACTTATTATGGTATGCCTAGACGATATTTTTGTCAAAGGAAAACCGGCCGGGCCCCTTCGGGGCCCGGCCGGTTTTTACGATCATTCTACTCCCCCTTCCCATCGAGGTTCACGTCGTACATGATGCGCTCTTGAGCGGTGATATACTGCATGATCTCGGCGTCGCTAAACCAGATCTTGATCTCGCGTTCAGCTTCTTCTGGAGATTCTGATTGGTGCACCAGGTTGCGCACCGCGCGATCTTCGTACGTAGCGTGAGAGAATGAATCGAGCGTGTAATCACCACGAATAGTTCCCACATCTGAGGTGGCTGGCTCTGTGGTACCCACGATCTTGGTCACCACTGCCGTTGCCTGATTACCTTCAAACACAAGCGCTACGATCGGGCTGGCCTGCATGTACTTCACCACGGTGCGGATGATGTCCTTGCCGTACTCGATCGGTTCCTTTTCGACTTCTCGCCCTTGCGCTTTCAAGTCTTCAACGATTCCCTTACCCTTCTTTTCATACCAAGCATCATCCTTGTTGTAGTGATCAAGGAGCTGTGCTTCAGTCGCGTTCAACATCTTCATGGCGCTGATCTTTAGGCCCGTCTGCTCAAAGCGCTTGATAATTTCACCGACGAGACTACGCTGTACCGCGTCGGTCTTGAGGAGCACTAATGATCGTTCTTGATTTGGTCGTTTTGACATAATTGCGACTTATTTTTATGGCCGCAGTATAGCAAAAAGAACTAAAAAACCAAATGGTACACATAAAAGAACCCCGCTTGGAAAGCGGGGTAAAGGTTCCACCAAAGGGATTCATCTGCTTGGCTCGCAATACCAAGCGAGACTCACGCAATGTATATCTTTATCACTATTTTGTCAAAATCAGTGGACCATTCTCAGTGATAGCCACCGTATGTTCAAAGTGCGCACTCATTGACTCATCAGCGGTGTAGACACTGTAGCCATCACCCTCATCATCAAAGTAGACATCTGGGCCACCCGCATTCACGATCGGCTCAATGGCGTACACGTGCCCCACCTCAATAAGCGGCCCAGTGCCTTTTGTGCCAAAGTTAGGAATAGTTGGCTCCTCATGCACAGCGTACCCGACACCGTGCCCGCAGAGCACCTCTACCACTGAAAAACCCTTCGATTCTACAAATTCCTGAATGGCTGCACTGATGTCACCAATGTGATTGCCGGGCACTGCCTGTTTAATACCGATCGCGCGTGCCTCCTCGGTGACCGCGAGCAGTTTGCGATCCTCGGCTGAGATCTCACCACACGGGACAGTGATACCAGAATCTACGATCATACCTTTATGTCCGATCGACATATCAATATTGACCGTGTCTCCTTCCTGGAGCACCACATCCTCTGAAGGAATGCCGTGCTGCACACAATTGTTCACCGACACACAGAGCGATGCCGGATAGGGTCGATCGGCAAACCCTGGATGATACCCCAAGAGCACCGGCTCGACTCCGAACTCTTCGGCCAACTCCATGGCCCGGTCATCAAGGTGCAGTGTGGTCACGCTCGGCTTGATCTCTTTGGCCACCTCTTTGAGAATACGCGCCAAAATAGACCCTGCTTCTTTGAGGATCTCGATCTCTTCTGGTGTCTTTTTGGTAATCATACGCTAGGCAAGCGCTAAGGCTTGAATGATCTGCTGGTGTACCCCATCAATGGTATCAGTCCCATCGAGGTCGTGCACGTGCGTGTCGGGTCGGACCCGGTAGTAATCGAGCACCGGTAGCGTATCTTCACGATACCATCGCAATCGCTCCTCGATCGACTCTTTAGTGTCATCAGCCCGTGCTCGTTCGTACATGCGCTGTCGCACTACCTCCTCTGGTGTGTCGAGATTTACCACATGCACCTCATCACGGTCGAAGAACTCAAGGGCATTTTCGAGTACTTCGGCCTGCGGGACCGTGCGCGGAAAGCCGTCGATAAGCAAGTGACTCTTTGGGTCGAGCTGGTCAAGCATAGCCTGGCCCCAGAGAATGTGGGTGAGGAAGTCTGGTTGCAGCACACCCGTATCAAGGGTGGCGTTGATCTTGCGCTCAGCGAAGGTTTCATGCTTCGCGGCGAGCGCCCGAAAACGACGGCCGGTTTGAATATCGACAACTCGCCTGGCTGGATCTTTCGCTGCAATTACTTTGTACAGTTGCTCAATCTGCGTACCCTTACCGCTTCCCTGTGGACCAATAAAAATTACCGTGGTTGGTTTCATATACTTACTTACACTTCTTATAGGCTTCCTCTATTACTTGGTCAAACGCTGCTGTAGCAGCATTGATGTCGCCGGTATTGTCGATCACGATGTCAGCGATCGGCTTGGCCTGAACCTCAATTAAGTACCGCTCATGACGCGCAGCGAGCTCAGCTGCGCTCATTGGGGCGCGGGATTCAGCCCGCGCCCGTAACACCTCCCAACCACCCGCCTCAATATACACAATGGTGAGATGTTCGCGTGGCAACAGATCTAGGAGCTGTTCGACTCCCTGAAGCTCGATCTCAACAATGACCACATCGCACTCCAGTATCCGAGGCAATATCTCGCTCTTGAGTGTGCCATATTTATTGCCAGCGAACTCCGCCCACTCTAAGAATTCGCCAGCAGCGATCTTTTGTTCGAATTCTGCATTACTGAGAAAATGGTAGTGCTGCCCATCAACCTCACCCGGGCGCATGGCCCGTGAGGTGCCAGACACGGTCTGTCGGAGCTCTGGATACTTCGCGAGTGCATGTCGCACAATTGTGCCTTTACCACTACCCATCGGGGCCATCACGACGATCACGTGCCCGCGTATTTCACCTAAGTCTGTATCCATGACCAACTGAGAGTAGCAACTTTTCTACCCCTCTGCAACACATTCGTAACTAAAAAGAAAAGGCGCTTCACCGGAGGTGGGAAGCGCTTTCCAAAAAGAACTGGACAATATCAAAGTGTGACTACATTCTTGCAAAAACCCCTGAAATGTCAAGGACGTAATTCATTGACTCAAGTGCACAACTGTGTTTTTCTGTACCGGCCCGTGCAGTTCGGTACGGGCTCTTGCCCTAACATACCGGAGGTATATAACAATGGGCGATAAAAATCAAAGTGTACTGACGCTCATACTAGTGACACCAATAATAGTCACAGGCTGCGCGTCAACTTCTGTCACACCGTCACCGGTCTTACCTGGAACCGCCGTCCCTTTGGAGCGGTCTGTACTACCAGGAGCTGGCCAACGGCAAGATGCACCGACGCTCTGCTCCAAGTGGCCTTGGAGTAGTTCTTGTCGACAGTATGCTGCGCCTATGAGGGTGTAGCGCATCGTGGCGACCCTGCTACCGTTTTGGTAGTAGGGTTTTTGTATAGAGAATAAAGAAAAGCGCCGCGATCTTTGATCGCGGCGCAACTCGTGTGCATCCGACGCTTTAACCCGTCTCTGGGCTGCAGCGATGCTCTTTCCCCAGAAACGTCTTTTCAAGATACGTCCCTTTTTGACACCTGAATGAGGTGTTCTGGTAGAGCTTCGAGAAATGCTTCACCTCAATACATAGCACATCGTCGCTTGCCGTATCGATGCTTGCAGCACACTTCCACTGGTTCTCAGCACCACTGTCGGTCTTGATGAGACCACCGTAGGTTTTGAGTTCCTTCGTGGTGGCCTGTTTCCAGTTGGCCCGCTGTCGGAGCTTGACGCTCTGGACGGTGTAGGTTTCGGCTTCTTTGGCTTGCTTCTCATTGAACGCAGCCACAGCCATCACCGGCACCACCGCACAGCCCTGCAGTGCAATAATCGCTACTGCCGCAAGCGACATGGGCACTACGATGTTGGGTTTCCTTACTATCATTCCATCACCTCTCAAACTGTATAGAGCAAAAAATTTGTGGCCATGCGGCCATCCGACTGCTAGTAAACACAATATACTCTCCGTAGTCAATGAATCATCCCTGGCACGAGTGTGATATGCTACACGCACATGAAGAAAAAACACATTATTACCATTTCTGGCAAGCCCGGTAGCGGGAAATCGTCGACCGCTGACAAGGTCGCCGAGCTGCTTGGCTACACCCGCCACTCCTCTGGCGATATGGTGCGACGTGTCCTCGCAAAGAACCACATGACGCTCGAAGAGTACAACGCAAAAGCACGAACTAACCACGATCTCGACGACCAAGTCGATGAGCAACTTCGCGCGCTCCGTGACAAGAAAGACATCGTCGTTGATTCCCGCCTCGGATTCTACTGGCTCCCTGAGTCTTTTAAGGTGTATCTGGACCTTGATCTTGAGATCGCCACAGCCCGCATCTTTAAAGACACGATCAGCAATAGTGCTCGCAGTGCGGTTGGTACCAGCAGCACCTCGCTGACCGATGTGTCACGACAAGTACGTGAGCGTATGCTGACTGAGCAATCACGTTTTCGAGAGCTTTACGGGGTTGACCCGTATGATAAGAGCCACTTCGACTTGATCATCGACACCTCACGCCAGAACCCGCAATCAGTGGCCATCGCCGTTTTTGACACGTATCGTGAGTGGCTTGATGCCGAGGTCTGGGAACAGCAGCACAACCAGGTACCACTTGGGTATTCGTTTAAGAATCAGTACTGAGTGATCAGAAAACGGCCGGCCCCTTTGGGGCCGGCCGTTTTTATTTTTCTAAGCAAGAGAATTAATATTCTCGCATCGAGACCTGTGCGTCCAGTCGTCGGATGAGGTCCAATACCACCGATACCACAATGAGTACCGCAGTACCACCGATCGCAAGCGCGGTCATACCGGTTGCGATCTGCATGCCCACTGGGAGCACCGCGATCACACCGAGGAAGAGCGCGCCTACAAGCGTCAGACGAGTTACCAAGCCACCAAGATACTCAGCAGTGTGGCCACCCGGGCGAATACCTGGGATGAAACCACCGCTGCGTTGCAGGTTCTTCGCCACTGAGTCTGGGTCGAAAGTCACTGCCGTGTAGAAGTAGGTGAAGAGGAATACCAGCACGAAGTACACGCCACCATAGGCCCACTGATTGTTGAGGAAGTTGGTCACCACCTCATTGGCGGTCGCTACCCACGGCAGATTGAAAGCCGTAAGGATATTGAGCACCATCTGCGGGAAAAGAATGATCGAGAGTGCGAAGATGATCGGAATCACCCCAGCCTGATTAAGGCGCATTGGGAGGTACGATTGGCTCTTGCCGTAAGTCGCACCACCGCGGCTCTGCTTGGCGTAGGTGATCGGTACTGGTCGCTCCGCTTCGGTCATCACCACTACCGCGTAGATGATACCAAGTGCCACAATGGCAAAGCCAAGATAGAGTGGCAACTGTGACGGATCATAACTGAAGTAGAGCTGGCTGATTGTCGATGGCAACGTGGCTACGATACCAGCAAAAATGATGATAGAGACACCGTTTCCAATACCATACTCGGTTACTAACTCACCGATCCACATGAGGAGCACTGAGCCAGCGACCACCAAGATGACGTTGACTACGAACTCAAACGTAGAGAGTCCGGCCAACACACCTTGGCTCTTGAGCAATGTCAGAAAGCCAAAGCCCTGCAAGATTGCCAGTGGCAACGTCAACATACGACTGTACTGAGTAAAGCGTGCACGTCCGGCCTCGCCCTCTTCAGTATAGAGACTCTTAAGCTTTGGTGACATCACCGTCATCAGCTGCATGATGATCGATGCTGTAATGAATGGCCCGACACCAAGCATCACAATCGAGAGATTGGCGAGACCACCGCCCGAGAAGATGTTGAGGAGTCCGAGGAACTGGTTGTTCGAGAAGAACTGTTCCAAGACACCCGCATCAACACCAGGGATCGGGATCGAAGCCAAAGCTCGAAAGATGATAAGTGCGCCCAGTACAAACAAGACGCGATTACGAATGGCAGGTTCAGTGAAGATGACTTTTAACTTGTGAAGTAGTGTTTGCATAAGCCGTATGATACCGCTTACTTCACGCTTCCGCCAGCTGCCTCAATCTTCGTTTTCGCTGACTGCGAGACCTGACAATCTTCAACGACCAGTTTCTTCTTAAGCTCACCGTTACCAAGGATCTTCACCATTGGTGCACGCTTCGCTTTAGTAGCGATCACACCAGCACCAACAAGTGCCTTTGGGGTCACCGTCGCACCTGCTTCAAACGAAGCTTCAAGGGCTGAAACGTTGACCACCACCGGACGCTCCTTCTCAGCATTAACGGTACGTGCCCGATTGACACCATGACCACGAAGCTTTGGTAGCTTTTTGATGATATCGCGCATTTCTGGGCGGGTGCTGTTACCTGCTCGTGCCTTCTGTCCCTTGTGCCCCTTTCCAGAGGTCTTGCCACGCTTACCACCACGACCGATACGCTTGGCGCTCTTACGTGGTGATGTCGGCTTTAGTTCATGTAGCTGCATAGACTAGCGAACATTAAGTTGCTTGAGCGCTTCGACAGCAGCGCGAGCATTGTTAAGTTTGTTCTTTGATCGCGAGAAGATCTTTGCGGTCACATCTTTAACTCCAGCAAGCTCAAGCACAGTACGTACTGAACTACCCGCCACAAGTCCACGACCTGGTGCTGGCATGATCATCACTTCTGATGATGCATACTTCACATGCACGTCATGTGGAATGTGACTATCTTTGTTCATCGGGACGACGATCATGTGCTTCTTAGCATCACGCACCGCCTTTTCGATTGCGAGCTGGGTGTCACCGGCCTTGCCGATACCGACACCGACCTTACCCTTCTTATCACCAATGACCATGGCCACTGAGAATGAGAAGCGGCGGCCACCAGCCATCACACGGGTGACCCGACGAATACTGATGATCTTCTGGTCAAACTCTGGGCGCACGCGCTCAGGACGTCCACCACGACGTGGGCGGCGTCCACCACGACGGTCATTATTTCCCCCTCGACGTCCCCCTTGTCCACCTCGGCGGCGCGGTGTGCGCTCCGTGCCTTCGGCAGCTGGTGCATCGGTTGCAGTCTCCTTTGGAGCTGCTGCTGTAGCTTTTACAGCATCTGACTTCACGTCAGTTGTAGCTTCCTGCTGTTTTGTTTCAGACATTTTAATTTTCTGTAAGTAAGTAATAGTGCGGGTATTCATCCTTGAAAGTTCCGCGTTCTAAGAAAATATCCCTCGGACATTTTCTTAGAATTAAGTTCGCGCGACCGCATTTTTAAAACGAATGTTTTAAAAATGTCTGGCGCTCACTTAAAATGTAAGTCCACCCTCTCGAGCAGCGTCCGCGAGCGCAGCAATAGCTCCCATGTACTGGAAGCCGCCGCGATCGAAGACCACTTCGGTGACCTGTAGGTCGGCAGCTTTCTTTGCGACAGCAGTTCCAACTGCCTTTGCCGCTTCAAGCTGCGTACCCTTTTCCTTGCGAGAATCCGCTGCCGCGAGCGTCTTGTGAGACACATCGTCGATGAGCTGTGCGTACACCGCAGTATTACTCTTGTAGACAGCCAGGCGTGGGCGAGCAGCCGTACCAGACACCTTGTGTCGGAGACGGTTGTGTCGCTTCGCGCGTGCAGCCGTCTTTTGTGATGATTTGTTTGTCATACGAATTTACTTAGACGGCTAGACTGCCTTTTTACCTTGTTTTCTAATGATGTATTCTCCTTGGTACCGAATACCCTTACCTTTGTACGGCTCAGGTTTCTTTACCTTACGCACATTGGCAGCAAACTGCCCAAGTGCGTCCTTATCAGTACCGGTGAGTTTGATCTCGTTTTTCACCACCTCAGCTGAGATCCCTTCTGGGATCGCGAGTGGCACAGAGTGCGAGAATCCCACATTGAGTACGATCTCATTTCCCTTCACCTCAGCGCGGTAACCCACACCCTCGATCTGAAGGATCTTTTCGTACCCCTCAGTAACGCCGGTGATCATGTTGCGCAAGTGGGCTGCGTAGGTGCCCCACATAGCTGGTGCTGCTTCTGTCTTGCCTGGCTCGAGTGCTACGGTGTTACCTTCGATCTTGAAGGTAACATCAGTCTCACGAACGGGGCGTGAAAGGGTCGCTTTGGGACCTTTCACCGTCAGCACACCATCAGTCAGTGTTACTTCAACACCAGCTGGAATGGTGACTGGTTGCTTTCCTAGACGACTCATATTTACCAAATGATGAAAAGCTGCTCACCTCCCACCTTCTGCTCCTTGGCTTCATCATTCGTGAGAATGCCAGCTGGAGTCGAGAGGATCAGGTGTCCCTTTCCAAACTTAACCGGATGTAGATCCGAAACCTTCGTGTAGAGACGTCGACCTGGCTTTGAGATGCGCTTCACACCGCTGATGCGAGGTGCGCCGTGCTCGTAGCTGAGTGTCACTTCGAGGGTCTTTTCTTGTACCTCCTTACCCTTTTCTACTACACCAGTGATGTAGCCAGCTTGGGTGAGCTTATCAAGTACTGCCTTGCGGAGTTTTGAATGGGGAACAGAAACTGTTGCCTTCTTCACTGCGCCGGCATTCTTGAGGCGAATGATGAGATCGCCAATAGTATCGCCTACCATGATGATTTCCTTACGCCTGGTATATGTCCTTCGTGTGCGAGTTCGCGGAAGCAAATTCGGCACATATCGAAGTCTCGCATGTAGCCATGTGGACGGCCGCACAATTTGCAGCGTCGGACCACACGCGACTTGAACTTAGGCGGACGAGCCGCCTTTATAATCATTGACTTTTTTGCCACGTGATTTTCTCTTATTCGTTTGTTGAAGCAGTATTGTGAAGACGTCACAACTTACTTCCTGATAATCCAGCCTCAAAACTGAAGCCTTCAACGCCCGACCCACCCAAAATGTTGAGAAAAGGAATCGTTCGTCTTGCGCAGTACAATACCAAAACATACAGAAAAGGCAAGGTTTGCAGTGATTGGCGCGGGGCCTTCGGCCCCGCGCCGCACTCAAACAAACTATTGACATTTTCCTGAAACATGCTATTGTTTCGCGCAGCTTTGAGTACCTTTGGTCTTTACATATTTTAGGACTCAAGCTATTTCGAAATAGCAAACTCATACACCGCAACTTACGGAGAAAAATCCATGCGGAAAACCATGATCGGACTGACCGTCGCTACCATCCTTGCTTCATCGCAGGCGTACACCAATGTCTTCGCCGGGCAGGAGCGCATCGGATTCAAGCTGGATATCTACCAGCCGTCGCTCTTTGACGAGCAGAAACATGACAACTTCAAGGGTAACGTCGACGACAACAGCGGGACAACAAGCCTGGAGGTCTCGTGCTCTGCCGGCAAAAGCATCGCCTGGGGAATGGGCCGGGTCGACGAGACGTGCTCGGTCACCGGACACGGCCTCATCAAGAACCCGAACAACCCGTCTCAGACAGCAGAACGTGTCGGCTATCAAGGAGGCTTCAAGATCCAGGCCAAAGATGACGGCTACACCGACGCCAGCACCATCAAGGCGAACTACGTTCGTGTTGGTGGCGCTGCTGCCGAAAGCAGCTCGTTTTCCGGCCATGCGATGATGATGCCCGAAGACCCCTCGCCGACCGCCAAGGCGCTTGGAGCGGCACTGGTACGCAAACTCCACGAGCAAGCTTCCGGAGCAGAAGCAGTACAGTTCGACGAACAGATCGACTCGATCCGTTTCGAAAACTTTACCGTACCGCACGTTGGACTCGGCAACACCGAATCCTGCAGCTGGACTGGCGACTTCATCTACGCCTACGCCAACGACAGCTGGCAGGGCGCATTCGACATCACCTGCGGCAAGCAGAAATATCGTCTCGAAGGCAACATGCCGCTTCGCCCCGTCGACGGCAGCAGTCAGCAGCAGACCTACAGCGTCAACCTGATCGTTCCCGGCGCTGGTAACGGCGATCCCTTTGCGGCGGCCGATCCGTTCGCCACCGTCGACGGCATCGTGGGCACGCTCCATCTGGAGAACAGTGGCCGCAAGACCGAGGACGATACATACGAACGTGTAAAGGTCACCGGTGACCTCGTCGGCACCAACCTGCCTCTCGAGGTCGTCCGCGGCTATGGGCAGATCATGCTCGTCTTCGCACGCACCTTCTTCGGCGCGTAATGAGTCCCTGGTGAGGCGCAATGCCTCACCTTCCCCAAGCCCCGTTCGGTACTAGCCGGCGGGGCTTTTCTTTGTCTGAGTGAATTTAAATATAAAAACCCCGACAAAGTCGGGGTTTGGTTGCAACAACCACTAAACGTGGTTGCGAGAAAGATCAGCCATCGATGCCGAAGTCGTCGCCGCTAGTGTCACCTACCGCCATACCACGTTGTGCAGTACGACCATTGATGAGGTTCATAGTCGGAATGGCCATCCAGTTGAAAATGAGCAGCAACAGAAATTGTGTGTTGCTGAACACCTCACTCAGCCAATCAAACAAACCAAAGGCGAGTCCTTCCGCGAGCATGCCGGCACCAGTCAGGAAGTTGAGCATGACACCGATCGCGAACATGGCGGTAACAATACCTGCTACTACATACATTCGACTAACCTCGACGCTGTTGTTCTTACCAGGCCAGGAGACTCTGCCCGCTTCAGTCAACAATGCTGCAACGATCATGATCGTGAAGACATCTGACAGTGAAACGGAGTAGTTGCCCCAGGTTACGGCGCTGTACCACGTGAGTCCACCGATGGCGGTCGTGAAGGCCGACGTGAGCAGGTAGAACATCAGCACATAACCGAAGGCCGGTGCACGTCTGGCGAAACTTTGAAATTTGCTCGGCCGAACGACATCGGCTGCCACTGCTGCCCCACCATAACGAGACGGATCCATGAGCTTCTCCTTTCTATATCTATGTAAGTACTAAAAGAACTTCCAAATGGAAGCCTGGTGGTAAATTACACGAAATTGTATTTTGTCAATATTAAAATTGCTTTTTTCTAAAAATATGTTATAGTCACCATCTAGTTCTTCAACAACATCTTTAGGAGGGAACATGTTGAGAATACTCACTTCCCTTCTCGAGGGAATAGTACTCTGGCTACTGCGGCCTCGTATTCTACTTTTACTCGCTCTGTTCTTAGTGATCGCTGGATTGACCTGGGCGTACATTGATCTCCCTGTACTGGGGTTGGCACTTAAGAAATTTGTGCTCAATACGCTGCCCAAATGGTACCAAACGTCTGCAAAATTTCTGGTCAAACTCTGGCCAAAGGTCACCCAGGCACTCATGAATAGCGCAGTGAAAAAGTACCTGCGTGCATTCGTCGTCTTTATCAGCCTGCACCTACTCACCAAGAAGCGACGTCTGCAGTTACGGGCCTATAAGGGTCGCACGATCTCCTTTCTGCATCGTACTGCCATCGAACGTCCCAAAGCCTGGTGGTCTGGCCTGAGCAGGAGTGGCCGCATCATGGCTGTGGCACTGCTCATCACCACGATAGTTTCAGTGCCAAGCCTGCATGTGTTGGGCCTGCTACTGATCCCGCTCGCACTCGTAAAACAAGCAGTAACGTTTGTTGCTCGCTCAGTTGTTACAAAGTTGGGAGCTGGTGCTGTGGTGGAGCGAATTCAACGAAGCCTTTTGACTCTCGTCACTCGCCTCATCCCGAAGCATATGTTAGTCCGATATAAATGGAACTACCTCCGCGGAATGGTCCTGCGCCGAAGACGCATTCGAGCGAGAGCAACTGCACTGAAGTTGAAGACAGCAGAGACGCTCAGAGAGAAGAAACGACTACGAGCAGAACTCTGCCAACGGAAGGCCGCGGTCAAACAAGCCAAAGGCGCTGTCGAAAAGACAGAGTAATACCCGAGCAACACGCTCGGGTATATTTTTGACTTTTTTGTATATTATTGTATTATCATAAAAGACGTATCAGAAGAGGAAACGCCCATGGGCAAAAATGATGCTGCGACCAGCAAGCCGTATCGGAAGAACACACGTAACATTCTCGTTACCCTTTTCTTAGTGACACTCGTAGCAGTCGGAGTGCAATACCGTTTGGAACATCCACCAGCAGACACCACTCACTTATACGATGGCATTCTCACAGACGTTCGACTCAAACACGAGATCCTGTTGCAGAATGTGCTGCCGGGTGAGATCATTCGGATCTCGCTTCAAGGGAAGCCACAGCTCTACATGGCCGTAGTCGAAAACACAAGACGAACACTAAAAGGTCGCTTGTACGGCGAAAGGACTGTTCCGAAGGATAAGCTTGCAGCAGTGCCGTATGATTGGCTGCTCAAAAATCCCTACCTTGCTGCAGACATCAACAACATTGAGCAAGAAGACTCACAATCTCTGTTCAACAGTATCGTATTGCACGCTAAGGGTCAGCCCGATCAATAGTCGACTTCTTTTTTCTGGAAGCCCTGGTAGCTAGTTTGTACCAGGGTTATTTTTATAAGAAACCGGCCGGGCCCCTTCGGGGCCCGGCCGGTTTTTCGTTTCACTGCTCACTTAGGAGGTCCGTCCTCCTAAGCATAACCAACTATTCAGTTGGTTTCTGCAGCGGCATGCCAACATGACGCAACAAAGCCTCAGCTTCCGGCTTTGTCTTGGCTGTAGTCACGATCGTGATCGACATACCAAAGACATCCTTAATGTCTTCGTCATGAGTCTCAGGGAAAATAGTGTGTTCCTTGATACCGAGGGTATAGTTACCCATTTCATCGATCGATGAGGTCTTGAGACCACGGAAGTCACGTGTCTGTGGGAGCGCGATGTGAATGAGCTTGTTGAGAAAATCATTCATGCGCGCACCACGCAGTGTTACTTGATAGCCAACAATATCACCTTCACGCAACTTAAATGATGCGATCGACTGACGAGCAGCACGAGGAGCGGCTTTCTGACCGGTAATTTGTGCCAACCGATCCTGAATGAGCGCGATTCGCGTTTTATCATCTACTCGGCCAGTTCCTACAGACACCACCACCTTTTCGATTTTGGGCGCCTGATTTACGTTCGTGTATCCGAAATCTCCTTTAAGAGAATCAAATACGGTCTTTAGTTGAGTCTGTACTGTTTCCATACTCATTTAGGGAGCAGTCTGTCGGTCAATTTCTTTGTCGCGTCAGCTGTAGCTTCGGTCACCGTACAAGACGTACGCTTCTCTCGTCTACAGCCGCCGCTTCGCAAAATTAACTCAGCATCCAAGCTCCAAATTATTTTCTTGATTCCTGGGCGGCGGCTTCGCCGCCGCCCCTACTAAATTAGATCTTCTTACCGCTTGGACGTGCGGTGCGAATCTTTTTTCGCTTCTCACCCTCACCCTCAATGGTATACCCAGCACGTACCACCTTATCACCCTCCATGAGTGACACGTTAGACACGTGGATCGGCATACTCTTCTCGATGATCTGTCCTTGTGAACGAGTGCGGCGATTCTTCTGGTGTCGCTTCACTTCATTGATACCTTCGATCACTACCTGCTCAGTCTCCTTGAGAGTCATGAGGACAGTACCTGTCTTTCCTTTGTCCTTACCCGCAATCACTTTCACAGTATCTCCTTTTCGAATTTTCATACTACTCAGTTTGATTACACGACCTCTGGCGCGAGACTGACAATCTTTTGGTATCCCGCTTCGGAAAGCTCACGTGGGATCGGACCAAAGACACGGTTTGCCTTAGGTTCCTTCTTCTCTTTATCGACAAGCACTACTGCGTTGTCGTCGAAGCTCACGTATGAGCCGTCTTTACGGCGGAACGGCTTGCGCTGACGCACAACCACTCCGTATACCACATCCTTCTTCTTCACTGGCTTGCGCGGTTCAGCATTTTGGACTGCGAGCACAACCATTTCACCTAGCTCGGCATATCGCTTCTTTGAACCACCGAGCACCTTAAATACGCGACCCATCTTACCACCTGAGTTGTCGGTGATCTTCACGAGTGTTTGTGGCTGAATCATACTACTTTGCGGTTACGAGCTTAAAGCACTTACGCTTTGAGATCGGACGGGTTTCGATAATCTCGACCTTATCGCCCACCTGGGCGGTGTTACCTGCATCATGCACCAAGTACTTCTTCGTGCGACGCATGAACTTCTTGTACTTTGGATGCTTCACGTATCGCTCTACCGCAACAGTACAGGTGTCAGTCATCTTGCTGGCCACCACGGTACCACGGAGTACACGACCGTTGCTTGTCTTTTGTTCAGTACTCATACGCTATTTTGTGTCTGGGTTACGTCGTCGAGCAGTGAGCTCAGTAAGCGCGCGCGCAGTGTCAGTCTTGGCTTTGCGAATGGTGCTTGCCTTGCGACTAAACTTATCCTTAAAGCGCTCTTCGCGAATGGTCTTGCGGCCTTCCTCAACCATACTGGTGAGTTCAGCTTCTGACTTCTTGCGGACATCTTCCATGTTTGTCATATACAATTTGAAAGATTACACGCGCGTGTCCTCACGACGCACGAACTTGCCTTGTAATGGGAGCTTCGCACAAGCCTTTCGGAAGGCTTCGCGAGCAATGTCTTCAGGGACGCCATCGACTTCAAAGAGGATGCGTCCTGGCTTTACCTCAAATACGAAGTGATCGGGATCACCCTTACCCTTACCCATCGGGACCTCAGCGGCCTTCTTGGTAATTGGTCGGTCAGGGAAGATACGGATCCACGCCTTACCGGTTTTACCCATGGTGCGAGAGATCACTCGACGAGCTGCTTCGATCTGATTTGACTTCACGCGTGAGGCGGAAGTGGCCTTGAGGCCGTACTCACCGTATGAAACGGTGACACCACGGGTGTCAGGACGACTTCGCTTTTCTTCACTCTTGCGATTAGTCTGCCACTTGCGGTGCTTAACTTTCTTTGGGAATAACATACTCGTCTAATTATCGGTTACGAGGCGTGCGCGCTTCCTGCTCTTGCTGGCCAGCTTTGCGGTCGGCAAACACCTCTCCGCGGTAGATCCATACCTTGATACCGATCACACCATAGGGGAGATTTGCTTCGACACGTGCAAAGTCGATGTCAGCCCGGAGGGTCTGCAGTGGAACACGACCCTTCTTGAGCTCTTCACGACGAGCCATATCGGCACCACCGAGTCGACCGGCGAGAATGATACGAACACCCTCAACGTCACGGTTAGCCATTACCTTCTCAATGGTTTGCTTCATCACACGACGGAACGTCATGCGCTTTTCAAGTCCCTCAGCAATCATCTGGCCCACAATGCGGGCTGACGATTCAGGTGAACGGATCTCTTCAATATCGATCTTGAGTTCCGGCTTATCAGTAGTCTTTTGCTTGCGCAAAAAGAGATCGATCTCCTTCTTGAGGTTGTTAATACCCTCACCGCTGCGGCCAATGATGAGACCGGGACGAGCAGTCTTGATGATGATACGAATATCCTTCTGACTGCGCTCGATCTCAACCGTGTCAACTGACATGCCCTTGAGGCGTGTCTTGAGAAGCTTGCGGAGCGCTGCGTCAACACGCAAGTACTCACGAAACTTGGCTGGGTCGGTAGTGAACCAACGACTCTTCCAGTCTCGATTGACGCCGATGCGCTGAATGTATGGATGTGCTACGTGTGTCATATCCTTATTTCTTTACGCCCAGCTCGACTGAGATGTGGCTGTTACGCTTATTAATTCGTGAGGCAGAACCTCGAGCTCGCGGCATGGAGCGCTTGAAGGTAGGAGCCTTATTGACCTGTACAGCCTTGATAAAGAGCTCCTCTTCCTTTGCCCCCTGCTGCTTGGCATTTGCGACTGCAGAAGAAATAACCTTTGCAAATGGCTGTGCGGCACGCTTGTCAACAAAGTTGAGCGTCGCGAGAGCATCAGCTGCTTTCTTGCCACGCACGAGGTCAGCGATAAGGCGAACCTTGCGCGGTGACTGACGATAGTTTTTGAGAATTGCTTTCATAGATATCGTACAGATTATGCAGCCTTAGCAGCCTTAGCAGCTGCAATTTCTGCCTCTTTCTTCTTCTGATCAAGTTCCTTCTGCATCTTACCTCCGTGGCGCCAGAACTTCTTGGTTGGTGAGAATTCACCGAACTTGTGGCCCACCATTTCTTCTGCGACCAGTACTTCAATATGATCGCGGCCGTTGTGTACACCAAAGGTGAACCCTACCATTTCTGGAGAGATCACTGAGCCTCGAGCCCAGGTCTTGATGACACCACCCTCTCCGGGTTTCTTTCCGACAATCTTTTTGAGGAGACGTTCGTCTACGTACGGTCCCTTGTATAGTGATCGTGACATTTAAGTGAAACAAGGAGAGCAACGACTATGTTGAACTTACGTCCCAATTTCGGTCTTTCTTCTTACAGAAGCTGTTCAGGTTGTCGTTGCTTACGCAACAGACAACCTCTTGCGAAGTGGCATCAAGCCACTTCTCACCCGCCCGAAATTGCTGGACGCCGTCGCAGAGTCGCTACTCTCTCTATTTAATTGTTAGTAAATACCGCTTGTAGTTAGCAGTTTTGCGCAGGCTAAAGCCTTGGGTGCAAAACCACCGTCAGTGGCGGCTTGTGATATTCCCGAGCAGTCCGGTAACGGCCTGACTACTCTTGTGGTCACCTACTTCGTTCTTATTTCATGCGCTTCCTGCCAGGGAAACGACTTGAGGTTGGAACCCGCATAGAGTACCAAAAAGTACTGGAAAGTCAATGAATACATTTTTAGGGTGACAACTAAATACGTGCCCAACGCACCACATATTTTATGTGACTATTGTAATTACGTTACGACAGAGGTAGATTTGTAGCAGCTAAATAGCTCTTCCGTTCATCACAAAGAGGTACTGTCCCAATGGGCATTAAAGCTCGTAAAGATAAAAAACTGTTCGTCCTTGATACCAACGTGCTGATGCACGACCCGACCGCGCTGTTCCGCTTTGCGGAGCATGACGTCTTCCTCCCGATGGTCGTCCTTGAGGAACTGGACCGCGCAAAGAAAGGCACCTCTGAAGTCGCACGCAACTCACGCCAGGTTAGCCGCTTTCTCGACGAACTGATGCAAAAGAGAAACGGGAACTCTATGGACAATGGACTACCACTCTCTTCCTGCATCGAAGGTAACGGGCATTTGAGCAATGATGCTCCGGCCCTCGACTGCGGTCATCTGTTCTTTCAGACCCAGCTGCAACCAAAAAACCTCCCTGTCCAACTAACCGGGAATGGGAACTCGCCCGACAACAATATCCTTGGCACTGCACTGGCACTCGCTGAGATGGCGCCTGACCGTAAAATTACGTTGGTCTCCAAAGACATCAACTTGCGTATCAAGGCCGCTGTCGTCGGCATCCACACGGAGGACTACCACAACGACCAGGTACTGGACGACGTCAACTTGCTCTACAGCGGCCAGTCGGCGCTGCCAACGGATTTCTGGGAGACACACAGCAAGGAGATCGACTCATGGCAAGAGGGCGGCCACACCTTCTACAAAGCATCCGGCCCAGATACCGCCGAGTGGTATGTCGGCCAGTGTTTGTACATGGCAGGCGATCAGCCGTTCGAGGCGATCGTGCGACGCAAGGAAGGCGATGGTGCGATCATCGAGTTGGTCAACAACTACCGTTCTGAAAAGCATGCGGTGTGGGGCATCAACGCTCGTAACCGCGAGCAAAACTTCGCTCTCAACCTGCTGATGGACCCCGAGATCGACTTCGTTTCATTGCTCGGCACCGCCGGTACCGGCAAGACGCTCCTTGCTCTTGCCGCTGGCTTGGCTCAGGTACTGGATAAAAATATCTACCGCGAGATCATCATGACGCGCGTCACGGTGCCCGTCGGCGAAGATATAGGCTTCCTGCCGGGCACTGAAGAGGAAAAGATGACACCTTGGATGGGCGCACTCATGGACAATCTCGAAGTGCTCACGAAGACCGAGGGAGGAGACTGGGGCCGTGCCGCCACCGACGATCTGCTGCGTTCACGCATCAAGATCCATTCACTCAACTTTATGCGTGGTCGCACCTTCCTTAAGAAGTACCTCATCCTTGACGAGGCACAAAACCTCACCCCGAAGCAGATGAAGACACTCGTCACTCGTGCCGGCCCCGGCACCAAGATCGTCTGCCTCGGCAACGTCGCACAGATTGACACGCCGTACCTGACCGAAACCACCTCTGGTCTCACCTACGTGGTCGACCGGTTCAAGGACTGGCCGCATGGAGGCCACATCACGCTGCTGCGTGGGGAACGTTCACGGCTGGCGGACTTTGCGTCTGATCAGTTGTGAGCAACACCAGTTCCTATTCATTGTGAAAATGCAACCCTCTCCACCTTACCTTGCAATGAGGTGAGTTCGAAAGAGTATTTTGTCACATCATTGGCCGGAAGCGCTCGCGCTTCCGGCCTTTTCTTTTTGTGTTACCCTACCCCATATGCCCAGAAACCGCGGACGCGAACATTCCACCCTCACCGAAACAGCCGATTTGGTCGTGCGTGAGCTAGAAAAAATACCTGGAATAAAAATGATCGCGCCAGGCGAGATCCGCACCAATGCCCGCAGCGCGAGCGGGCGGTTTGTGACGTGTGTGTACACGACCGCTGGCTTTGAGCTCATCATCAGTGGTCAGAGCGCGCAGAAAGTCGCGGTACACACTACTTCTAATGCACGCGCCGTTTTCGCAGCGCTCAAAGCCAGCAAAAAATTACGCGAGTTTGTGTTTAAGGAACGGGAGCGCAAGCCGGGAGAATAAGAGGCAAGCGCTGGCCGGGCGCTTCGCGCCCGGCCAGCGCTTGTCGTTGTTACCGAAGAGAGTATCATAGATACATATGTGGAAACGGACACAACCAAAGATCTTTATGGTAGAGGATGATCGCAATAATCACCCCCTGTTCCGCAAGGTCTTTGAAGCTGCCGGATTTGCGGTCACCATTCGCCGCACCGCGGACGGTGATTTTATTGAAGATGTAGTCAAGTCTGGACCAGACATCATCTCAATGGATATCATGATCGGGAAATCGGGGGCTGATGTAGAACGTGACGGCCTTGAAGCAGGAAGGCTGCTAAAGGCTGATGAACGCACAGCACAAATTCCGATCATGATCTTGACCAACTTCTTTGTGGACGAAAAGGTGCAACAAGCTAAAGCTTTCGGTGCGGTGGACTTCATTAGCCTGCAAGGTCACGCCATCGCTACAATTCCAGAGATCTTCAAGCGCTACCTTGATGCCCCGAGAAAATTCATACCCACCCATCCGCTATTGCAGCAATGAAAAGGCCGGCCCCAAAGGGGCCGGCCTTTTCATCTTCATCCTACAACTCCGCCATCGCCTCATCAATGAGATCTTCGATCTCTTCGACGAGATCCAATACCTCATCCCAATCTTCGTCTTCAAAAGCATCTTCCGCGTCATTCAAGAGGTCATCTGCCTCATCCAAAATACCTTCCGCTTTCTTGGTACTCTTACCCGCGTCGTCGGCATCATACACTTCGTCCCAGGCCTCATCAAGCGCTTTGTCGATATCCTCAAGCGCTTCGTCTGCCTCGTCTTCATCTTCATCAGAAGAACCCCCGATCGCGTCGATCGCTTCGTCGATCAAGTCCTCTGCCTCTTCTGCCTGGTCGATCGCTTCCTCATAATCTTCTTCGTCGATAGCGATGTCAGCCCGCTTCAGGGCTCGCTCCGCGTCATCTAGCAGATCTTGGGCGTCCTCGACATCCTCGCCGTCCTCATCAGCTTCGTCGATCTCCTCCTCAGCTGCATCAAAGTCATCCCACACATCTTCAACGTACTTTTCTGCGTCTTTGTCTGAAATAAAGTCGATCTCATCGAGCGCGTCTTCAAGCAACTCTTCCGCATCGAGCGCGTCGCTCTTGGCTTGACGGTACACTCGCTCCTCAAATGCGTCCTTTGCATCATCAAGGAGATCTTCTGCCTCCCCGATCAGCTCTTCGGCGTCACCAGTATCTTCGTCCTTGTCTTCAGCCTCATCAAAGAGATCCTGTACTTCCTCGAGCAGATCATCAACATCATCAATAATGTCTTCTGCTTCACTTGCCTCAGATTCACCGCCAGCGTCCTCGTACGCATCTGTCGCATCATCCAGAGCGGTCACTGCTGTTTCCTCAGCTTCAGCGAAGTCTCCATCGAAATAGCTCTCCAGAGCCTCAAACAGAGACTCAATGACATCACGAACATCTTCATCGATGTCCAACGCCTCATCTGGGTCATCGTCACGTAGGTCGTCAAGCTCATCATACGTGTTGAGAATAAGGTCCATTGCATCGCTAATGAGTTGCTCCGCGTCCGTTTGCGTCTTGCTCTTGGCCGAGGTTGAGATGCCCGCCACTTGCGGCGCTGGTGTCGTGACCGTAGCCGGAAGCGTTGGCTGTGGCGTGGCAGCATTGAGCTGTGACTGTAGATCATCAACTAAGCTGAGAAGTCGCTCAGCTTCAGTCTGTGCCACTGCAGAACCCGCTCCGACCACTTCCTGATACTTCGCCTGCGAAACTGAACCAAAGATACCGATGGCCGGAGAAACATCATGATCTGCTTGCCACTTGGCTACGGCTTCACGAGTGAGTGAACCGTATTTGTCGGTCTCATTACCGGGTGACCCTGGCCCTTCGGCGGTGAGCTCGTAGCCATTAGCATTAAGGTACTCCTGCAGACAGCGCACGCTCTCGTCGATCACACCAACCTCAAGCGTTTGCGAAAACGTACAAGTGTTGGCCTGCGCATAAAATACAAATGGTGCGCTAAAAAGTAACGCAACGGCTAGACAAATAAATGAGACACGCGATCGAATGGAAACGGACAGGTTCATATCAATACTAAATATTATGAGTAGTTGCTTTCATTGTATCAGATTTCTTCCCATTGCTACCGCACAGACATCACTGCTCGCAGAGCAGCTGGTAGGGATGGGACTTACCAATATGGTGCTGAGCAACAGCAGTCGCAGCAACGGAACTCACGCACTGATAACGGCCAGCTTCGTGGGCCAGCACACCATTAGCAACCTTCATTACTCCGATCACGAGGACAAAACCAATAATCAAAAAAACATTGCGAGCTGATCTCATTGAGATAGAACATGACTTACGTGGGACCGCTTGTTTGTAAGAGTGGGAGTAATAGCCTACCAAGCAGACACGAAAACTGTAATGGCAGTGACGTTGATAACCAGCTCGTCTGAGCACTTTCACCATGAAGCAGCGATACGTCAAACAAGATCGGCCGGGCCCCGAAAGGGCCCGGCCGATCTTACTTTTACGACACCAACACCACTACTTGCTACCTCGCATCAAGCGACCTGGCTTGCGACGAGAAACAATGAGTTTGTTGCTGTACTTCTTCGGTGAACGAGTCTTCTGCCCCTTTCCGGTTGGTCGACCCTGCTTGGTGCGCTGGCGTCGGTGTCCTCGTGGAGAACGTCCTTCACCACCACCATGTGGGTGATCCACGGCGTTACGAGCGCTACCACGGTTCTTCGGACGAAGTCCCATGTGACGCGCGCGCCCCGCCTTACCAATACTCACGAGTCGATACTCCTCGTTCGACACCTCACCAACTGAAGCCCAGGCGGTGTTTTGCACCTTACGGATCTCAGTTGATGGCATCTTGAGCGTTGTATGCTTGCTGTCTTGGGCAACGACTTCAATCGCGTTACCAGCCGAACGACCAAGCTTTGCTCCTGCTCCTGGGTTGATCTCGACGTTATACACGAAAGTACCAACTGGAATAGCAGCAAGTGGTAAACGGTTACCCGTCTTGATCTTCGCCTTCTCTGAAACGATGATCTCATCCCCCGCCTCAAGCTTCTGCGGCGCAAGGATGTAGCGACGCTCACCATCGGCGTAACACACGAGCGCAATGAAACCAGAGCGGTTTGGATCATACTCAATGGTCTCTACCTTAGCTGGTACATCCTTCTTTTCGAACTTGAAGTCGATCTCGCGGAAGGTACGCTTGTTACCAGCGCCACGATAGTGGGTAGTAATACGACCCGCACTGTTGCGACCACCGGTACTCTTCTTACCCTTGGTAAGCTTCTTCAGCGGCTTGCTTGCCGTACTGGTGAGCTTCTTCTTGTACTCGATCACCGAGCCGTCACGACGACCCGCTGATGTTGGTTTATACTTTTTCATAACTGAATGGTTAGAAAATAGTGAGAAAAATCTCTTATCTTCCTAACGGATAATTAGACAAGGTTGATCGTATCGCCTTTCTTAAGATAGACGTATGCCTTCTTCATACCTTTCACGTGCTTTGCGCGATTGCGACTTCCCACCATACGCTTAGCTGGTGCCTTGTTGACGATGTTCACCTTCACCGGCGTCACTTTGTAGAGTGCTTTCACCGCATCACGGACCTCATACTTGGTTGCATCACGCTTCACCGTAAAGGTGTAGACGTTCTGCTCACCGAGCTGCACTGATTTCTCAGTGATGCGAGGGCCAACGATGATTGCGTCGAGGTTGTGGTCTGTGCTGAGCGCTTTTGGCGCAGTACTCACTGCCTTCACCACCTCTGTTGCACTCTCCTTTTTTGCATCTTTCTTTTTTCCAAAGAGAGCCATACTACTTTGACTTAGCAGCTGGTGCGATGCGTCCAGCCAAAACTTCAACTGAAGCTGTCGCGTCTGCCACCACTACGTACTTATAAGTGAGGAGGTCAACCGGGTTGACGTCCTTTGCCTGAATAACTTCGATGTTACCGAAGTTGCGGAAGCTCTTCTCAGTAGCGAGATCGCGTTCTGCGAGCACGACTACGGCAGCGTTCTTGCGCTTTTTGGCCATTGCTTCATTACCTGAACCATTCGCAATTGCAGTAAAGACTGCCTTTGCATCCTTGGTCTTTGGTGCATCCAGCTTGAGGGAATCAACGAAGATCACTTCTGCATCTGCCAACTTCTTGGTCAGCACAGACGCGAGCGCCTTGGCCTTTACCTTCTTGTTGATCTTGACTGAGTAATCCTTTTCGCTGCGTGGTCCGAAAGTCACACCACCACCAGTCCAGATCGGAGACCGACGTGAACCGTGACGAGCGCGACCAGTACCCTTCTGACGCCATGGCTTCTTACCACCACCGCGTACTTCAGAGCGATCCTTAGTATGTGCGTTGCCTTCGCGAGCATTTGCCTGCATACCGACCACCACTTCGTGGACAAGGTCTGCGTTCCAAGCAACTCCGAACACCGACTCTGGAAGGGTTACCTTGCCAGTTTCTTTTCCGTCTTTAGAAAATACTTTTGCATCCATATTCTATTTGTTACTTAGGCCCCGTAGACCTCTACTAATGTTCCCTTTCGACCTGGTACTGCACCTGATACTACGAGAGTATTTTCAGCAGCATTTACTTGAAGGACCTTAAGTCCCTTTACAGTGACGGTGTCGCCACCCATGCGTCCGGCCATGCGAGTACCCTTAAGTACGCGATTGTTACCGGTCGCACCGATTGAACCTGGCTCACGCTCAGAATGCTTCTGACCGTGCGAGCGCCGTCCACCGGCAAAGCCATGGCGCTTCACCACACCCTGGAATCCCTTACCTTTTGAAATAGCGGAGACCGTGATGTCATCACCTGGCTCAAACACAGACACGTCGATAGTGGCACCCTTTTCTACGTCGCCAATAGTCTCTCCCTTGAATTCACTTGGGCGAAACTCGCGCGCGGCAGCAGCGGTCCCAAAATGACCCTTCTGTGCTTTGCTGACACGATGCTCTTTCTGCTCACCAAACGCGAGCTGCACCGCTGCGTAGCCGTCCTTTTCTGCGGTCTTCACCTGAGCGATAGTCGCTGGTGTGACCGTGAGCACGGTAGCTGCGCGACACACTCCTTCGGTATCGAAGACCTGTGTCATGCCAGTCTTAGTTCCTACGATAAATTTCATTATTTATGTATGAATCTTGTAAATCGCTTTTATCATCAAATGATGTAGACCCATACAACAAATCGCGCGGATTTTCCGCGAGCACAGCTCGTCGTCAGAAAATCCGCGCGATTTGTGCCCATTGGTCCGGGGCGCTCGCTTCGCTCGCGCCACGTACGTAGGTCTTTAAAAGCTGGGGGTAGTATACGCATACTGATGAAAAATGCAACTAGTACAGCTCTCCGACGTCAGATCTCCTTTGCGGAGAAGAAATTGGATCTGACGAAGATCCAAGATGAATTCGAAATAGTCGGCTTCGCTTATTTACATAAAAAAGCCGAGCGAAGCTCGACTTTTATTAACTGATAACGTTTGATCTATCCGATCACGGGAGCGATATGGAAGTACGCAAGTACTGCAATCGTCGCCAGACTGAGGCACTGGACCATCCAGCTATCTTCAGACTGAAACGTCATCTCCTTCTTTTCTAAGTTTTCCATATAATTTGGAGTTAAAACTTATCCTCTAAAGAACTGTAGAAGTTGTCTAAGCTCTCACCATAGATACTACGTTGTACATAATGACTCTGGTGTTTACTTTGTTTAATCTCACCGAGTATAGAATTTACGATGAGAATTTAGACAACTTCTATCGGAAGCCATCTGAGTTCTCAACACAAGCATGTTGTTACTAACTCTTGTTTCGGGTCGTCGTGACCAATGATCTGGCTGCAAAACTGCGCTTCGTTATCGCTGAACGAAAGTTCAACTCAAACTTCAGCTTGTTTTTCGCTCAGATCATTGGTCACTTCGGACCTCGATGAGAACTCAGATGACTTCCTAAAGAACTATTTCTAATGCCTGCTGTATTCCCGAGGGAGTGGAGCGGGCACAGGAGGCGAATCGCGTCGACGATAACGACGAGAAAGGCGAATCGCTTGCGCGATTCGCCTCCTGTTGATTACAGTATGAACCTTCGCGAAAAGAGTGCAAGTAGCATCTGTGGATAACTTGAGTGGTGTCAATTTGAAATCATTTTAGCGGTGGTATACTGCTCGCGGAAATCAATTGCCAACACTGGAGGACAAAAAATGATGATCAAGCAAGTCATTATCATCTACAGCCTGTTTGGATTTGAAATGTGTTACAACCCCTGCCCTTGGCAACAGATTGGTATTTGTAAGACCCACCACAGATCGAGGTATGGACCACACTTTACTCGATCAGTGAGGAGGTAACAATCAAGAAAGCCGGCCCCAAAGGGGTCGGCTTTTCCTAGGCTACTATCGATATTCAGACGTCATGGGTTTGCGTAGCACTGTTTTAAACATACAACCACGACTTCCATCAGAGACCAGGTGGTCAGCCTCCAAAAAACGCCCTATGAATGGGCGTTTTTTGGAGAACTCAAAATATGGTCGTTACACTCCCTATTTTGAGCTACATCATCTTCACATCAATGTTCACACCTGACGGCAGTGAGAGGTTCGTGAGAGCTTCCACTACCTTTGGACCCGGATTGAGGATGTCGATCACACGCTTGTGCGTTCGCATCTCGAATTGTTCTCGCGCGTCCTTGTGTACGAACGTTGAGCGGTTAACCGTGTACTTCTTGATCTCCGTTGGCAATGGGATCGGACCAACCACCTTGGCGTCGAAACGCATGGCAGTGTCGATGATCTGCTTGACCGAAGTATCGAGGATCTTGTGTTCGTAGGCACGCACTCGAATACGGAGTTTGTTGATCGCACCGGCAGTTTTTTCGGTTGTTTCAGCCATGGTAATACGTTAGATGTTTCTACTCACACTACCTTACTCTCAATTGCAAGCGATTGCTTGAAATTGCTCGAGATACGAGGAAGGGCAAGGCTTGGGAGGAAGCCGTACTTGGCGGTACGGTGACCGACCAAGCCGACGCCCTGACAAAGTAGATTGAGTAATTTCATCAATCGCTTAGGCGATGATTTTGGTTACTACGCCTGCACCTACTGTCTTACCACCCTCACGGATAGCAAAGTTCTGTTGCTCCTCAAGCGCTACTGGAGTTACCAGCTTCACTTTGAAGGTTGCAGTGTCTCCTGGCATAACCATCTCAGTACCTTCTGCGAGGGTTACATCACCAGTTACGTCAGTAGTACGTACGTAGAACTGTGGCTTGTAACCTGAGAAGAATGGTGTGTGACGACCACCCTCATCCTTTGAAAGGACGTATACTTCAGCCTCGAACTCAGCGTGCGGGGTTACAGAACCCTTCGCTGCGAGCACCTGACCACGGTGTACATCTTCCTTTTTGGTACCGCGCAGGAGGATACCAGCATTGTCGCCTGCCTGAGCAGCATCAAGCTGCTTATTGAACATTTCAACTCCGGTCACTGTTGTGACTGAAGTATCCTTGATGCCAACGATCTCTACTTCTTCACCGACCTTTACCTTACCGCGCTCTACACGACCAGTTACTACTGTGCCGCGTCCTTCAATTGAGAAAATGTCCTCAATTGGCATCAGGAATGGCTTGTCGAGTTCACGTTCAGGGGTTGGGAAGTACTCATCCATCTTATCCATCAGTTCAACGATCTTTGCCTGGTAGTCTGCGTCGCCTTCGAGCGCCTTAAGTGCAGAACCATGAATGATCGGTGCATTTTCACCATCGTATCCAGCCTTGGTAAGATCTTCGCGAAGCTCTTCCTCCACGAGCATGAGCATTTCTTCATCATCTACCATGTCACACTTGTTAAGGAACACAAGCATCTTTGGTACACCTACCTGCTTTGCAAGAAGGATGTGCTCCTTTGTTTGTGGCATAGCACCATCAGTAGCTGCCACTACGAGGATAGCACCGTCCATCTGTGCCGCACCGGTGATCATGTTCTTGATGTAGTCAGCGTGACCTGGCGCATCAATGTGGGCGTAGTGACGATTTGGAGTCTCGTACTCAGAGTGAGAAAGAGAAATAGTAATACCACGAGCCTTTTCTTCTGGGGCTTTGTCAATTTCGCTAACATCCTTTACGTTAGCTGCATACCCATCACCTTTTGCATTGAGGGTAGTAAGAATAGCAGCAGTCAAGGTGGTTTTACCGTGGTCGACGTGACCAATGGTACCGACGTTGATGTGCGGCTTTGAACGATCAAAATCTGCCATATTAGTAGATTAGATTAGTTTTAATTAAATAAGGTTCACCGCACACACTTGCGTACGTTAGAAAAAGCCTGTGCCACTTTCGTGGCGACAGGCTCTTTCGCGCGCTTGATTCTCCGTGTGCAAGCGAAACGGCGCGAGAACGCCGCGCTTCACTTGTACGCGAATGCGTGTGAAAGAGCACTGTATATCCCCCCTTCCACAGACGAATCTGTGAGCGGTGCGAGAATAGTACCAAAGACGGGATATTTTGCAAGGAAAACGGCCGGCCCCGAAGGGGCCGGCCGTTTTCCTTGCTGTGTAAGATCTTACAGATTACTCAGCCACGCCACGCGCTTTCTTGATCTCCATCGCTACGTTTGGTGGTACCACCTCGTAGTGATCGAATTCCATAGTCATGGATGCGCGACCCTGGGTCATTGAGCGGAGGGTGTTGGTGTACCCAAACATCTCAGCCAATGGGATCTTTGCGTTTACGATGGTCTTACCGCCCAGTTCTGAGGTACCTTCAAGCTGTCCGCGCTTTGAAGAAATGTTTCCTTGAATATCACCCATGTATTCTTCTGGCGTACGGACCTCAACCTTCATGATCGGTTCCAGGATCACCGCACCAGCCTTGGCTGCTGCTTCCTTAAACGCATTGATACCAGCGAGTTTGAAGGCGATCTCAGACGAGTCGACATCGTGGTAACTACCATCGAACAGCTCAACGGACACATCCTCCATCTTGTACCCAGCAACGAAACCGCGTCCCATTGCTTCCTTCGCTCCCTTCATCACGGCTGGGATGTACTCACCAGGCACAACACCACCCTTGATGTTATTAATGAATTCAAAGTGCTCATCACGAGTGATATTCTTAGCCACCTTTACTGGCTCGCCCGTTTCCGGGTCGATCGCAAGTGGCGGAAGCGGCTTAATGCGGATCTTCACGTGACCGTACTGACCACGTCCACCAGACTGCTTGATGTACTTGTATTCAGCTTCGGCTTCACGCTGGATCGTTTCGCGGTACGCCACCTGTGGAGCGCCGATGTTGGCCTCCACGCCGAACTCACGCTTCATACGATCAACGATAATATCGAGGTGAAGCTCACCCATACCAGCGATGATCGTCTCGAGTGTTTCTTCGTCAGTTGACACCTTAAAGGTTGGATCTTCGTCAGCGAGACGCTTCAGTGCCACACCCATCTTCTCCTGGTCGTTCTTGGTCTTTGGTTCGACACGTACTGCCACCACTGGCTCTGGGAAAGTAATGGTCTCAAGCTCGATCTGTGCATTTTCGTCACAGAGTGTGTCTGAAGTCTTTACTTCCTTAAGACCTACTACTGCAGCAATTTCTCCTGCGTACACTTCTTCAATTTCTGCTCGCTTGTCAGCTTGGAGTCGTACAATACGACCGACACGTTCTTTGTTGCCTTGTGAGGAGTTGTAGATGTAGGTACCAGCCTTCACCTTTCCTGAGTACACCCGGAAGAAAGCCAGCTGCCCCACGAACTTGTCGTCCTGTAGCTTGAATACGAGCGCTGAAAATGGCTCATCGTCAGATGGCTTTCGGGTGAGCACAGTCTCTTCATCTTTCGGGTCAACACCTTCCACTGGTGGCAAGTCGAGCGGTGATGGGAGGTAATCTACCACCGCGTCGAGCACGAGCTGCACGCCGATATTCTTAAGGGCTGTACCAGTCATCACTGGGAAGATCTCGTTGGCGATCACTGCCTTGCGCAGGGTCTTTTTGAGATCATCGACTGATGGTTCTTCACCACCAAGATATGCTTCCATGAGCACATCGTCATGAGCCACCACCTGTTCGATCAGCTCAGCGCGCCACTTTTGCGCTTCCTCAAGCATGTCAGCTGGGATCTCCTCTTCGGTCACGGTCATGCCCATTTCACCACCAAAGCGGTATGCCTTCATGGTGATGAGGTCAACGACACCACTCATAGTATCTTCAGCACCGATCGGGAGCTGGATACGCACTGCCTTGGTTGAAAGGCGGTCATGAATTGACTTCACTGATGCGTCAAAGTCAGCACCGAGCTTGTCCATCTTATTTATGAAACAAATACGTGGCACATTGGCCTCGTCAGCATACCCCCAGTTGGTTTCGGTCTGTGGTTCAACACCTGCTGAACCGTCGAATACCACAACCGCACCGTCGAGCACACGCATTGACCGCTTTACCTCAGCGGTAAAGTCGATGTGACCTGGCGTGTCGATGATGTTAAAGGTGTGTTTCAGCTCCTTGGTGGTTCGGTCAGCCTCCATTGTCTTGGTCCAGTTACAAGAGATCGCTGCAGCGGTAATAGTGATACCGCGTTCGCGCTCTTGCTCCATCCAGTCAGTGACTGTTGCGCCATCGTGCACCTCACCGATCTTGTGAGACATACCGGTGTAAAAGAGGATACGTTCAGACGTGGTGGTCTTACCGGCGTCTACGTGCGCTACGATACCGAAGTTTCGTAGTTTCTCGAGTGGAAATTCTCGTGCCATAAATAATTATGTATAAATGAAAGTTAATAATTGTTTACCTCCCTAGTGCGCGTGGGGCGCGAAAAGCTTTGCTTTTCGCGCCCGTCAACTCCCGCAATAGAAAATTGACCCGAAGGCCAGACGCGCACACTATACTCCATCTGCCCTAAAACAGCAATGTCTTTGAAAGAAACCCGAGTCGTGTTCGTATGTAAAGTAGACTTAACAATTTGCTATACTATATTATGACCGTGACGTCACCAACCCATGAAACAAAGTCCACTGCAAAACAATATACACTCATTTCGCACCACCGCGGGCCTCACGCAAGCCAGCTTAGCAGAGGCGGTCGGCGTGACCCGGCAAACCATCATCTCGATAGAGAAAGGCAACTATGAGCCTTCGGTGCGTCTGGCACTGCGCCTCTCTAACACACTAGGAGTCACTGTCGAGGAACTATTTTATGAAACAATAAACTAACTTGTATGTCGAAACTTCACTTGCTCCTCCCCTTCGTCGTTGCTGCATTAGCGTTAGCGTTTCTCGACCCATTCAATTTCCTCATGCTCGGCATGACAGCTGAATTCACACTTGGTGTACTGGCTCTCATCACCATTGGCTATGGAGCGTTACTCTTTAAAGAGCAGGTGCGCGATGAACGCGATGTTGGAATACGCGCGTTTGCGCACCGCGCTTCATACATTGTGAGTGTCGGCGGACTCGTCGCGATCATCGCGCACCAGATCTTGACCATGGGGATGGTGTACCCGGAGATCGTCTACTTACTCGTATTGGTCGTCGCTACCAAGACCTTGTGTCATTGGTTCGGAGATAAGAATTTTTAGATAGTGGCGAAGTGGCTGGCGGAATTATTTTTGAGCGTCCGCGGGGACTGAGTACTCAAGCTGATCTGTGAACATCGGAGCGTGTGAAAAAATAATCCCGTCAGCCACTAACCGCGTAATCATTTACATTATGAACACCAAACTAAAAGAAATACTAAAAATCAGTAGCCTTCCCGTCGTACTCGCATCGATGTGTTGCCTTTCACCGGTCATTCTCGTGTTACTTGGTGTGTCGACTGTCAGCTTTGCTTCGTCTCTCGCTGACACTCTCTATGGCGAATACAAATGGGTCTTCCGCGGTGTTGGTCTCTTGGCCCTTTTAGGCTCACTTTGGTACTACCTCAATCGCAAGAAAGGCATCTGCACCATCGACGAAGCCGTTAAGCGCCGCAACGAGATCATCAACTATGTCGCGATGGTGATCGTCGCTGGCGTGCTCGGGTACACTTTTTTCTTGTACGTAGTCGTACACTACATTGGGGTATGGCTAGACCTCTGGGCGTAAACTGAAAAGCAGCCGGGCTCACGAAGTGAGCCCGGCTGCTTTTCATCTTTCACTCTCTAGTCGATCTCGAGATCAAGCTCTGACTCAAGCTCAGCAGAGGTAAGTCCCGTACGCAATGCCACTTCTGCAATCAGCGCTGCTTTAGTGGTGTACACCGTGTTGTACTCCAGCTTCTTACTTCCGTACTCAACGCGCACCTCCGCTTTTAGCCCTTCAACCCGTACTTCAAACTTTTTGATACTACCATTCCACTCAGTATCGTCGTCAGAATCATCTTCGTCATGGTCTCGGCCTCGGTGGTCGTCGTCATCGTCTTCCCACTCTTCTTCGTCTTCAAACTCCCATTCATCTTCGTCCTCATACTCCTCTTCCCACTTGTCTTCGTAGTCGTCATCATGGTCACCGAAGTTTGTAGATACCGACTCTTCTGCCTGCACGCCGGCCTTTGACCCCTGAGCGTCTTGCTCTCTAACTTGTACACGTACGTCACCGTCATCATCAATTCGTAACCTGAAGCCGTCGTCACGCACCTCGATCCGATCATCTTTGATCTCTACTCGAGTATTGTCTTCAGTTTGTACATTTGTGGTCGTTTCACTTCGGCCAGCGATCTTTACTTTATCGATGTCTGCCTGCAGTTCAGTCAGGATCTGGACCCGGATATCACGGTCATCGAAATCTTCTAGTGAGTCCAATACGGCAGTGACGGCCTTGGCGATGCGCTCCTCGCCGCTTTCGCGCACAGTAACTGAAGCTGAAGTTGATGCACTTGAAGATGCGGCCACTTCAGCTTCGGTCGACTCCGTTTCTTCACTAATGATCTCACGCAGCTCAGCCAGGCGTTCAGCGGAGAACTGCGCGCGAAGCTCCGCTTCGCGCGCCTCGCCGGCAAAGGCAAGTTGTACGCGTTCAGCCGCTCGCTCGATCGGGAACAAGAGGTCTCCTGGCTTAGCGTCGTTTGACGCTGCAACGGTGCCAGTGGTGCCAACTATTACTACTAAGGCTACAAGTACTCCGGTCATGGTTTTAGTTCGTGAATGAATGAAGGCAGCGTATGGTGACGGAGTTGGTGCGGCCACCTTGGCTTCGATCACCCGCAACACCGCAGCCTTCTCTTCCGCAGAGAGTGTCGGTCGTTCTTTTTCTATTCGGTTGTCTAGATCATCATTCGACATGGCGATGTTATGCGTTAAGGATCGAAGCCAGTGCCGCGCGAGCGCGATGATGGCGCACCCGTACCGCAGACTCCTTCATATTAATAATGGTTCCTATTTCAGCAAACGTGAACCTCGACCAGTGGTGCAGTACCACGATCTCGCGCGAAACGTCGTCGAGTGTTTCGAGTGCCTGAGTGACTGAACAGTTCTGTTCTACAGCTGACTCTGCGCTACCATGCCACTCTTCCTGCAACTCGGCCGTTTCGTGCTTCTTGGTCTTGGCGTAGTATGCAGCTAACTGGCGGCGTACGATCGTAAAGAGAAACGAGTAGAACGCTGCGTCAGACTGATAGGTAAACCGGGGCAGGGACTTGTAGAGCTCTATGAACACATCCTGGGTAACCTCTCTCGCGTCCTCATGAGAATTGGTGCGAAACGCAACAAACGAAAAGACGCGATCGACAGTGTGTTCATAGAGCGCAGCAAATCCCTGACTGGTATCAGCCACTGCGTGATTCACTAATGCTTTTATTTCGATTGACTCCATGGTGTCATTCACTTATACAATGTGGCAGGTTTTGGGAAACGTTACAAGTGCACAAGAAAAGAGGGCGAGGCCTTCGGCCCCGCCCTCTCTTTCTACCTCCTAACCCTGATCTGAAACCGCACCTGCTCCCCCGCTTCCAACCCTTCGTTCTTCCGCACCACCGCCTTCACCGGAAGTATATATGAGCCTGAAGTTTTCTCTGGAAAGATCGATGTCCTCCAAGAAGTCTTACCAATAGTGACTTCAACCGGCAGTGACCCAAACCCTCTCGCATGCTTTCCGTATGTCTCTTTTATCTCCATCCCAACCTGCTTGGTTACCGGAAGGAAATGCCACGCGCCACCTTCAGTCGACCAGAGAAACATCTTTTCACGCATGATGTAGGTGGCTGGCTTGCTCATAGCGCCTTAATTCACCTCTACACACTCTCCCGCTTCATAGCTACGCACCCGATCATTGGCACAGGCATAACAACTGTTGCTGAATGTCTCTGGTACCGGATTGCACGGTGTCGTAATGCATTCCACTTGCACGAAACCACACACCGGTTCATATAAGTCGATACACGCAACGTGTGCGTCAGTCTCGCGCGGTTCACAATAGTGCACTGTGGGTGAAGGGACAGCTTCGACCGCTTCAGGACAAGGTGAAAATTCACAGTTCGGGCCAGTGCGCCCGACAAACGAACCGTCTGGACACATCTTGGCGTCCATCGTACACGCTACTAGTTCGCCTGGGGCTGATTGAGCTGGCACCTCATCGAGGGTCGTGTCTTCCGGTTCTGTTTCAAGCTCAAGCGATGAGGGGTCAATCTGGGTCTGCTGTGGCGCCAATGCTGGTGGTGCCGTAAGGAGCAATCCCAACACCACGAGCATAAGCACCAATATGGTGACTCCTGCGACAGTTTCAAATGTACGTTTCATAATAGATATATGATGGCAGCTTCTGACAAGCGGCGCAAGCCGCTTGCCTGCATTTTGCTATACTCAAAAGATATGACAAAAACTCAGAACAAAACTCAACCCACCAAGCTCACACCTGCCGCGTTCATCAACACAATCAGCGATGAAAAACAACGCACTGAAGCAAAAATACTACTCAGTATTTTTGATGATGTGACCAAGACCAAAGGGGTCATGTGGGGCAACATCTTTGGCTTTGGGTCGTATCACTATACATACCCTTCTGGGCGCGAGGGTGACTTTCTGGCGACTGGCTTCGCGATCCGCAAAAGTGGTCCTACCATTTACATCATGCCTGGTTATCAGGACTACAGCGAATTACTACAAAAGATCGGCCCACACAAACTAGGTAAATCGTGCCTCTACCTCAAGAACCTCGATGAACTACACGTGCCGACATTAAAAAAACTGATCAGAGCGGGCTTGCGAGATCTGAGAAAGACCTCTCCCGTTTCACTGAAGTAGCGCTTCTTTTTCTTTCCGAGTGAGCTGCTTGATGGCAGCTTCGCGTTGCATGGCTGCACTACGCGACGAGAATGACTCACTATAAACCAGCATGACCGGGCGGGGGGGGGCGGCCCCCCCCCCCCCCCCCCCCCCCCCCGCCCGCGCAGTCCTCGTCGCCCCTTCTCCATTATGCTCGGATACTCGCTTTTCTAGGTCGGTCGTATAACCGGTGTACAACGAACCGTCGGCACACTCAAGCATGTACACATAGTGCGTCATTGATCAGAGTGATGCTTAGCACCCCACTGCCACTTTGGGGGCTCACCAGTGCGCCAAGACACGACGATGAGTAACAGAGTAGCTGCTACTAATGCAGCGACGAATTTAAACGGACTCGCTTCCACTCCGCCGGTATACTCAGCGTAGAGCACCATCCCTAAGACAAAGAGAAGATAGAGACCAACGACCGCCCAACCCGCAGGCTTGGCTGGTGTCCAACCATAACCGTAGAGTTTGCGCTTGAACCAGTATCCCTCAGGATTATCCTTAATATATGCTGTGTATTCCTCCCAAAACTTCATAAAAATAGTATGTACCTGCTGAGAAGGGTTGTAAAGTGAGAAAAGCACAGCGCGGGGTCCCTTCGGGACCCCGCGCTCCAGTTACTTCTTCTTTGGCTTGAGTTTACTCAAGTCCAGCACCTGGTCAATGTGAATCTGTTCGACAAAATCTGGGACATGCGACACCAAGATCATTGCGCCTTTGAAATCGTGCAGCGCCTTGGCAATCACCGGAATGTGGCGAAAGTTGATGTGGTTGGTTGGCTCGTCGAGAATAAGGAGTCCTGGCTCTTCCATCTTGAGCTTCGCAAACGCGACTAAGCCCTTCTGCCCTTCTGAAAGATCCCCGACTTTACTCCGCATCACGTCACCGTACAGCAAGAAGCCGGCAGCGATACTGCGCATCTCTTCTTCGAGCTTACGCTTCATGCTAGCCATGAGCGTTTCAAAGACCGTCTTATCAAAATCGAGATTTGAGAAGTCTTGGCGATAGTAGCCGATCTGCACTCCTGCCGTGACATGCTCGCCCGTAGCGTGACCGCCCGCAAGACTCTCAAGAAGCGTCGTCTTCCCGATACCATTTGGACCAACGATCTGCAGGTGCTCGCCACGCTTGAGAACAATGTCACACTCCGCTTGCTTTGGCTCATGGTTCTTTATCACCGTCACCTCGGTGAGCTTCAATACCTCAAGTGGAATATCCCCATGGGGATCGATCGTAAACTCACGAATGGTCTTGTCTTCCTTGCGGACATCGACTTTATTCTCTTCCGCTTCTTCAATATCAGCGCGCATCTTCTTAGCGACAAGCCGCATCTTGCCGCCCTTGGCCGCGAAGTAGTTGATCTTGTCTTTATCAGCCTGGATCTGTTTGGCCATCTGCGCGTTCTGACGCTTTTCTTTTTCGATGCGCGCGGCTATCTCGTGGAGCACTTTATGATAGTTGCCTTGGTACTGTTCTACCTGACGATTCTGCGTATTCAAATACAACACCCCTTCGGTGAAGGAATTCAAGAAGTCAGCATCGTGGGAAATAACGATCACCGTCTTGCGGTACTCCTTAAGAAACGCAGTAAGATGCTCAATGCCAGCAGTGTCGAGATTGTTGGTTGGCTCATCCAGCAAGAGTACGTCAGGATTTTGGATGAGCGCAGAAGCAAGCAGGAGGCGCGCCTGCTGCCCACCCGAGAAACTCCCCACGATTCGCTCCTTAAAGGTGTCTTTCATCTTGTCGGTTGGCGTGAGATTGACTACCTCGAGTACTTCGTCGATACGCGGATCAATGTTGTACACCTTCTCAGTAAAACACTTCTCAAAGAAGGCTCGTACAGTGAGCTCAAGCTCAGCACGGGGAATGATCTGGCGAGAAACGGCGATCGTCGTACGGGGCTGCAAGTTGATATCACCCTCGTCGGGGCGAAGCTGACCGCTGATAAGACCGAAGATGGTTGACTTACCAGCACCATTTTGCCCCATCAGCGTCAGCTTCGCCCCACGCCGTACGACAAAGCTCGCCTCTTTTAGAATTGGCTTCGTCGCGTCGTGCTCAAACGACACCTCTTTGAAAACTATAAGTCCATCATTTCGTGACATGGGCTATACCATACACGAGAGTAGCAAGAGCGACAAATACCAACCACATAAAAAGACCGAGGTGGACACACCTCGGTCTTGCTTTCCTACTTCAATTTGTGATCCTTAGTCACAACCCGAACAATACTGGCGGGGTCTCGCTGACGAAATGATCCAGACCGCCACTCCTCTTTGGAGACGCCAAGTAAAATACCATTGACCAGGTCTTCATCGAGATCAAACCCGATACGAGCATGCGCGGGAATAGCAACACCTGATTCGACGATCGTCCAGCGCAGCTGCACGCGTGCCCCAAGATGAACACGATCAAAACAGACAACCTTGTGCAGGTCTGCTCGGTGCTCTGCAACGACCTGTCGACCCATAATCACCTGATCCATCCGGGCAGGCGAGTCAAAGATGCAGCCACCACTGGCGATACGATTCATGGAACACCCGCCCATCGTAATGTCGTCAGCCCATTCCGCGTGCGGTGGGAACACATCCTTGGCCGGCGGCAAGAAGTCAGGAGCAGAACGGAGCGGCCAGCGCATGTTGTACAGATTGAGCAATGGTTTTGGACTCACGAGATCCATCTGCGCGTCCATGTACGACTCAAGTGTACCTACATCACGCCAGTACGCCGGTGCATCATCGTCTTCTCCTGGCACTCGCGAGTGTGCAAATTGCCAACAATAGACACTCCCCTTTTCAGCCAACACCATCGGGATGATGTTCTTGCCAAAGTCGTGCCCCGATCCAGCATCTTCGTTGTCTCGCTCGAGTACGTCAAGCAAGTAGCGCTTGTTAACCAAGTACACTCCCATTGAGGCCAGCGAATTGCCCGGCTCGCCTGGGATCATGGGCGGGTCGGTGGGCTTCTCGACAAAGTTCAACACTCGACCGGCCTCATCCACCTGCATAACCCCAAAGCGTTTTGCCTCCGCCTGATCTACCGTAAAGCCGGCGATGGTGAAGTCGCTTCCAGACTGCCGGTGAAACTCAAGCATCTGCGACAGGTCTATCTTGTAGATATGATCTGCCGCCAAGATTGCTACCACATCGGCAGTGTCAGTTTCGAGGTACCGCTTGTTCTGGTGAACGGCATTGGCGGTTCCAAGGTACCAACCATGTCCCTGATGCTGTTGCGGCGGTAACGCTCGCACGAAGATATCGTGCATCGGTGCATCAAAACCAAATCGGTGCAAATGCCGTGCAATCGCCTCGCCGTAGTACTGGGTCAGAACGTAGGTGTGCTTGACCCCAGAGTTGATGATTGAGTTCAATACAAAATCAATGATGCGATACTTCCCTCCGAACGGTACGGCAGGTTTTGGCCGCTCTGACTGTTCAGTCAATGCAGCCAACCGACTCCCGACACCTCCGCCGAGAATGATCGCCATCACGTTTCCCATTCCTGCCTGTGACACAACTACCTCCCCTCAAACGTAACTACAAATTGTTCTTTGTGAAGAACAGCCGGCCTGCAGAGTAGTACAACATTTAGGTGGTGTCAACAAGCGTGATCGTGAGGCCAGACGGCGGCCGGGGTGCTTCGCACCCCGGCCGCTGTTTCTTCCACCCTGCCCTAGCTTGTAAGCATGCTCACAATCGCTGCCACAACCGCTAGACCGAGAAAGACATAGAAAGCAATATTCAAGTATTTCATGTCTCAAGTATAGCAATTTCTACGGCAGAATTGAAAACTATAGACAGCTCACCAGAGCGGATTATAATGGACCCATTAGTACGTTAAGCTCATTGCCTATGCCAAAGATCACCACCACAAAAAGCCATCTCGATGCCTGGCTACTTGGCCACGCTCAGGCGCTGATCGAGTACTCCGAGCACGACCCACTGCTCGCTGAATCACTCGCGTACCATGTGCAAGCGCGGCGCTGGCAAGCACATACTACTCCGGCCGAGACAATTGCGAGTCCGCACACAGTTCCTACCAATGACATTGCTGCACTCACCCAAGCTCGCTGGCTCCTCGCGACCCTCGATGAACATCGACACGCCACCCACACCCGCGGTGCTTTGGCTACCTGGGCCAGTGAGTACCAGTCGCCGGAAGATATCATTATAGGGATCGTCGGCATCGCCATCATGGGGCCGACCCTCGGCATCCTGGAGAGGAAAAAGAAGACCAAGTCGTACTTGCAGGTAGTACTCGACGCCACCTGGGCTAAAGGACGCACTGCTGCAGCACTAACCGAGCAAGTACAACGCCTCAGTCAGCAAGTGATTGCCCGCGAGCTGCGCTTGGCTGGTGGCAACGCCTACCGCATGCACCCAGACACTGCTGCCTGGTGCCTGGAGGAACCACTCACCAAAGTACACCTCGCTAGTGGCCTGGAGCTCGCTGCGCTCACGGAAGCTGCAACAGCGGAAGGCCTGTCGTGTGCCATCAAGCCAGGTGTTGGCGTTGCTCTTTCACCGACAGTCAAGGAAACGTTTGTAGGGGAATTCAACGTCTCGGCATTGGAGTAGCAGATAGAAAGCCAGCCGGGCGCTTCGCGCCTGGCCGTCTTTTTATTTCTCTATCCTATTTTGACTCTAACCCCTTCACCTTCTGCAGCGCCACCACGTACATACTCTCGGCCCAGCCGAGCGGAGTGTTATCGTTGGGCTTATCGGTGTGTGAGTAGTAGAGCTCAGGCACCTCTCCCTCGGGCGTCACTGCGCCCTTGGCCCTGCGCAGCCAGTAGTACGCTTTCTCCTTTTCGCCGCGCTCAGCATAGATGATTGCGAGCCAGGAAAGCCCGAAGCACCACTCTGCTTCTTCACTCCAGTTATCGAGGTTGTTGTTGTAGTAACGATCGGTCTTGTAACGTATCACTCCCTTGTCTTTCACGAGATGGTATTCGACGTTTTTTAAGATCTCTAGCGTCTCTTCCTCCGTTGTAACGTTGAATGGGTAGATGAGTGTGAGGAGCGCGAGATCGCAGAACTTCGTGACCGACTCCCGCGGCAAGAGAGCGCGCAACGCGTGCTCACCTCGCTCGATAGCATGATCTGGCACCGAGAGCCACTCCACTTCATTGGCTTTCTTCAGCGCCGCCACACACGAACCGATCGATGAGGCGTGTACTTCCATGTTTTCTTCCCAGATACCATTATCATCATCCTGCCAGTATTCCAAATTCACCAAGTAGTCAATGATCTTCTGCACCATCTCACGCTCTTCGTCGGTCTCAACGACACCAGCACCGAGCTGCTCGAGTGTCACGATGAGATTCAGTACTTCACCGACGGCGTCATTTTGGCTATTCCCCCACTCCTCCCAATACTCCTCAAAGGTCTCGGGATGAAAACGCGCGTGAATGTATTGCCAGGCGTAGTGCGGCTTGTTCTCGATCGCCCAGTTGATCTTGTCCTGGTGCTTCACGAAGACCGTCAGGAGTGCCTTAGCAGCCTTTTGAACTGGCTCAAGCTCGCCGGTTTCGAGAAAGGAGAGCACGATGAAATAGATATCACGCAACCAGGCCTTATCGTAGCCAGTGTCAACATCAAAAGCAGATGCCGTGAACACTCCGGATGGCTTCTGGAGCGAGCGGATCACATCGAGATGCTGTTTTATTTCATTGTCAAAATCAAAGGTCATAAGGAACGAAAGAGCTACGGCTACTAAAGAGGTCTACGCAGCTTGCAGCAGTTGTTCTGCAGCAAGGATGCTCGAACGGTAGGTGTATTGGTAAATGGTGAAATCTCGGTGCGGCATGTTACCGAGCACTTCTTGTATCTCCGTCTCAAGCACTCGCGCGACATGGCGGAACTCGTTGCCAGTCTCTTCGTTATCAAGCCGGTATCGCAATATCTCTAATTTTGCTACCTCATGAAATTGCTCGGGTACAGATTCTGGCACAGTGATATCTACCAGCATCTGATCAAGGGTTTTGTATGCCTCCTTTTCAACTGCTTCTTTGTCGTACGTACCAATAGTTGGATCGCTTTCGACAGGGTTCTTGAATGCTTCCTCCATAGCGCGTTCTTAGGAAATAATACGGATTGTACCATGCTAAGATTGAGATATGAAAAAGATCCTGGTTGGTGGAACCGTCGGGCTGCTCCTCTTCAGCATCGTGTTTCACCGTGCCCTGATCACCACTTATGATTTTTATAATTTTCAAGCGAAATACCCGGAAGTGATCGATCGCGGGACCGTCAACTGGCAAACGGTGCGCTTTAGCAGTGATACACAAACCCATGACAGCAGTCACTCACTCACACTTGACCGACTCACCATAACTCTCCCCTTCTCAGCACAATTTGAACGTGCCGAAACATATGTACACGCATACCACGATGCCCAAGCAGTCACCCTCTTTGCTGCAGTAACCCCAGATTTCTTTGCCGAGCACGCGGATGATTTCACTGATCACGAACAAGCCGGAATTTGTGCTCTCCTCAGTCGCACCGCTACCGTTGACGCCTGTCATAATGAGCAAACGCTTTGGGACGCCTACCTGAGACTGAAGCCAGATGATGTTGGTTTCTTCTCAAGCAGCGTTGAAAAGGGCCTGTTCCTGAAACTCATGATCCTGAAGAAAACCGAGCTGCTCTCGAATCGTATTGCACATTTTGAGACCAGCAACAGCACCGGCTATCTCTATTACCTAGGTGGCGACAATTTTGCGGCACATGTATTTGTAGATCCGGGGACCATGTTCTCCATCAACTTCACTGGACTCAATGAAGCAGCCGTGACGACCATGCTAAGTACGATGTTGGTTGAATAAAAAAGCCCGCGGCTTTGCCGCGGGCTTTTTTATTCTTCCTCACTAGTTCGACTCTTCCAACCGGCTGCTGGTGCGGTGGAGTTATTTGACTGTATGAACTCAAAACTACGGCGCAAACCTTCATACACTTCTTGCGCGGCCTGTAGCTCCTGCAGCAAACTCACCAACTGCGTAAGCAACGCAACCTGCAGCAACAACTCCTCGCGGTTTGGCTCTACGTTGATTGCGACCACATCTGCCACCAACCCTGTCTCTTGCTCCTGCGTCGCACCCTCAGCAAAGCCGATGGCCGGCATCAGAAGCGCCGCCACTAAGAACGGTACGAGCAGTAGATGTCGTGTTTTTTGGTGCGCCATACGTTTTTCCATGTCTGCATTATAGCAAACCGGGCACACTAGGGACGCGACGGTATACCACTACGCTCTCATGCTTGCCCAGGATATACATTCCCATCGTCTTGCCTCCATGTCGCTTGTCCGGCGCCACTATAGTGCACTTTCTCCTTCAAAATCCGGCGCCACTACCGCCCAAGTGTTGATCTCGGGGACTATCTTGAGGTACGCACTTTTTCCGACTGAAGGCTGGGTGGTCATTGGCTCACCAGGCGCTCGGTCGGCGTAGTTAAACACCACCACGCGCACGTGGCGCGGGTTTGGGCTGAGGGTCGTCGGCTGTGGCGCAATGCGGTCACCAAGCAAGAAGCCATCGGAGCCAACGTATCCTTCCTCTGTCTGCAGGGCTGCCACGGCGTAGTAGAACGTGCCGGTACCGCCAGTTTCCTGCGTCAACACAAACGCCACGTCTTCATCGCCATCACCGTCGAGGTCGGTCACAAGTTCGTTGCCAAAGTAGCGAGTAATGAGCTTACTCGCCGAGTCAGGCGCTACTTCACTTTCAACGTAACCATCCACGAGCTGCACCCGCTGCCCTTCGATCAGATACGCTGCATTTTTAGGGTCGTTCCCTGGTGCAGTCTCGAGCTGCTCATCACCAACGCCAACAACATCCTCCACCTCAGTCACCTCCTCTCCACCGCCCTGCCAAAAGAACAGCACTACCCCAGCAACCAGCATCACAAACAAAACTACAGTGACAAAATTTTTCATAAGATAAGTATAGCAAGGTGAAACTTATGCTTCACAAATTTCCTTCAGTGTCTTGAGCGCCTGTGGCCACATCTCAGTAAACATCTCCTCGTACTCCTTTGCCATATCTACTTCTACCAAAACGTGCGTGCCGCCGTCTGCTTCGGTGAAGGTGTAATTTTCATACGTTGGAAACCAATCCTTGCCTTGTTCACTTGGCTGCCCGTTTTCGATCA
The DNA here is from genome assembly GCA_020632135.1 of Candidatus Nomurabacteria bacterium. GTDB lineage: Bacteria > Patescibacteriota > Minisyncoccia > Phycocordibacterales > UBA918 > OLB19. The sequence goes on from JACKGC010000001.1 coordinate 245,639, forward strand.
TGCCCAGATGTCTGATCGAGATGAATTCTTGGGGGCGATTCTCTGCGATCTCTGCGATCATGCCACCACCCTCTGGACCAAGAAATCGAATCTCGCTTCCCTCTTCCCACGACCCTTCATAGGTCGAACCTGGAGAAAACACAGCGGTCCACTGTTCGTACGTTCCCTTCTCCAACATCGTACGCCACACCTTTTCAGCAGGTGCAGCAATGTCAATCTCAAACGTTAGTTTTTTAGTTGCCATTTTTTTAATGATTAGGAGTTACTAAGTAGTTTATCTATCATACGCGCATTCGCTGAAATGGGAAGTGCAAGCGTCCCGACGGTACTTTCCCAAACGGACCATAAGGCAACAGCAGTGTAACTTGTATCAAAAGACCGGCGCCCTTCGGGCGCCGGTCTTTTGTCTTTCTTTTACTTCTTCTTCGCCACTTTCTTCGCAGCTTTTTTCGCTACTTTCTTCACCACCTTCTTTGCTGCTTTCTTGGCCACCTTTTTGGCCGCAACTTTCTTTACCTCTTTCTTAGCCACCGCCTTCTTCAACTTCTTCCCCTTTGCTTCTTTGGCTGGAGCTACCACAACTTCAGTCCCTACACTTTCTTCAGTCGGTGTCGTCTTTGGAGCTGAAGCACTCTTCAAGATAGCAAGTATTTCATTCACCTTGCTTTCGAGGGTTTGCACTTGCTGCAAAAGCGCTTGGTAGTCTCCGCTTGACTGACGGTCATTCCGTGATCCATCAAAGCTTCGTTCCGGCTTACGATCACTACGGTCCTGTGAAAAACGATCTCGTTTTCCAGCCCCGCCACGATCATCTGCCTTTCCGGCAAAGCACTCTCGGCAGAGAACCGGCTTTGAACCGTCTGGGCGAAACGGCACTTCGGCCGCCTTGCCACAGGCAGAACAGGTGGTCTTGAATAGTTCCACCTCGCGCCGCTCGCCGCCCCGTTGCCCACCGAACCCACCACGGTCGCCACGACCACCGCCAAATCCGCCTCTATTTCCTTGACTATTCCGATCTCCCCGTCCACCGCGGTCGCCACGATCTCCCCCGCGATCTTTACTAAAGCCCGACTTCTTGCCGAACTTTTTCTTGGTGCCATAGTCAGCATCTGACTTTGGTCGTCCACCCACAAACTCGTCCCTATTTCGCAAGCCTCCCGGCCCGCCCTTTCTAAAGTTATCCATCCCGCAACACTATGTCACATCAGGTGTATTTGCAAGGAGTAGCTTAGGAGGTTAGACCTCTTAAGAAAATGGGGACGGTCCCTATTTTCTTAACTACGAGGTACGAGCGATAGAGAATCTTATCATGTATGATAAGATTTATTGTGATTAATTTTGCTATGTATTGGAATTACCCATCAGAAAAAGCGGCGGGGTGCCGCATTTTCTGATTTAGAAATCAAATTTTCAGATGAAGTACGGGGTGTCAGCAGATCTTATCATATATGATAAGATCTGCTGCTCTGGAAATTGACACAAGAAAAAAGACCCTCGACGGGTCTTTTTTCTTGTCGGTGATTTCAGAATTGGATGCTGCGCTTCGTTGCGGCGCCAATTGTGGAATTACCAAGCGAAGTGAGCAAACGCACGGTTGGCCTCCGCCATCTTGTGCATATCCTCCTTCTTCTTGATCGCCTCACCTTCTTCTTTGGCTGCCATCATGATCTCCTTGGCGAGCGCCTTGTGCATTGGGATTCCCTTCTGCTTGCGGGCTGCACCGATGATCCAACGGAGTGACAGTGAGACACGACGCTCTGGTCGTACTTCACGTGGTACCTGGTAGTTGGCTCCACCAACACGGCGTGAGCGAACTTCCATCAGTGGGCCGGCGTTGCGCAGGGCGGTGTTGTATACCTCCACTGGGTCGTCGCCCGTTTCTTTGTCGTTCTTGATGATCTCGAACGCTCCGTACACGATCTTACGAGCCGTTTCCTTCTGGCCGCGAAGCATCACGTAGTTGATGAGTCGTTCGACATCTACCTGACCGTAGACGATGTCTGGTGACACCACTGGTCGTTTTTTGATTGGTCGTCGCATTATTGATTTTCTTAACGAGCGTAGCGAGTTTTTGAAAATCTGTCGTTCCGAGGAGCGCGCCTTTCCTAGCGCGCATACCGAGGAACCAGGAGGTCCAAAGCTCGATCTGCTTGTCTTCTTAGTAAGTGACTAAGAACGAGGAGTTGTTATGAAAACAATCTTCATTCTTCGCATAATGGTCTCTCCTTGCGGATCACCACTCTATGATCTGTAGCGAATATAAACTATTTGTAATGTGATTTACGGATTTCGCTTTCCGTAGCTTTTTTGCCTTTTTCCAGCAAGCTGAATTTTCTTAACTGAGATGATATGCGAGGAAGACAAAGGAGAAAGTAGGAGACGTACATGCGTACGGTGACTACTTTCGAGCCGTAGTCTGACAAAGCAGATCGGTCAGTTTAGGAAAATTATTCGCCTTTTGGTTTTTTGGCTCCGTAGCGTGACCGACCCATGCGACGTTCATCTACTCCAGTTGCGTCGTACTTTCCACGTACGATGGTGTAGTTAACGCCGATGTCCTTCACACGACCTCCGCGGACAAGCACCACTGAGTGTTCCTGCAGTGTGTGCTTGATACCTGGGATGTATGCGGTGATCTCCTGACCGTTACTAAGTCGGACACGAGCGATCTTTCGGATCGCTGAGTTCGGCTTACGTGGAGTCTTGGTGGTCACACGAGTACATACACCGCGCTTGAACGGAGAGAAGTAGCTGTTTGGCTGGTTCTTGATCTTATTGAATCCAGACTCCAAAGCCGCACGCTTACTCTTTCGTGCTTTGTCAGTTCGCTTCTTACGGGTTAATTGTTGAATTGTTGCCATAATTAAGCTCGCATACTGTACTATATTTAGGTTTTTTTGCAACCAAACTACGTCTCCTACGCAGCACACTACAGACAAAGTATAAAAAAGCTGCCCGGAGGGGCAGCAAAAAAGGGGAGTTCATCGAACAAGTCCGTCAAAGAAGTGGTGCACAGTCAGATACTCTTTAACGTACCAACATAACTATACGCCCAGTGTCGCAAAAATCAACTCTTGCGGAGCGAACTATATATGCCTACGATCGATTTGAAGTTCAGTGGGAACTCCAATACCACATGCAAGAAACTCAAGGAAAGCAACACGATAAAGCCAGTCTGATAGTCGATCAAGTAGACACCAACCGCCACGGCATACAAACACCCAATAAGCATCGCCCGCTGCCAGCTAACCTGGTGCCATTCAATGATGGAGGTCTTTGAAAACCAGTTGAGATAGTGATAGGTATACACGAAGGCCAAGAACGGTGCGATGGTCGTGAGGAGCGTATCCATTGACACCGCCAGGATACTACTAAACGCCACGAGGATCCCGTCCACCAAGATGCGGTCTGCACCGAGGAATTCAGGCCATAGATACTCGCGGGCACCCGGCAAGAGTAGGAGAGCCACGCCGCCAAGGAGAAAGAGGGCCGCGTTGTAGTGGCCGAGCTTGCTCTTGCTCTTGAGCGCACCAAACCACATAAACAAGATGGTAAAGAGGTACACGTGCGCAATGGTAGGTATGAGTAGTGCACCAGCGTAGCTCAGTGACGAACCCATCCACGGCACTAGGAGCACGATACCGCCAGCTAGGATGAAGAGTCGCTTCCACAAGGAACGTACAAATGCAGTACAAAATGCCAACAGCAGCAAGATCCACACGAGCTCGGCCGCACTTGGAAAGAGTGCCACGCCTGAGTAGAGCAAAAAGAGTGAGCCAGCTATGAGATACCACGGGTCTTCAGGCAAAAGCGTGAAGTACTTGCGGTCGTGTAGCCACGAAATCTCGGTGAGGTAATGCAGTGGCCCAAGGAATGCATACGAAAAAAGCAGTAGCTCAAACGGGACAAGCCAAGCTACAACGAAAGAAAAGCCGAGGAGTGCAAGATTGATCTGATCAACCCGGACAGTTGGATTCATACAACTAGAGACCGGCGAGAGTGGCAGCGAGCCAGGTGGTGAAGTTGTACAGTGGGTCGGCCAGCACAAAGAGGAACATGAAGATGATGATCATGAACGAAAGACCAACATTCTGCTCCATCACGCGCCGCAAGCCATCATATTTCTGCGCCAACGAAAATGGCAAGACACTCGCCAGGATCTTGGAACCATCAAGCGGTGGAATGGGCACCAAATTGAAGATGGCCAAGAAGATATTGAGCACGATGATCATGAAAGACAACTGGTAAAAGGTCTCGCTCAGCGGCAACACGTCAGCACTACGGATCAGGAGCGCAAAGATGATCGCAATGAGGATATTCGTAGCTGGGCCGGCAGCAGCGACTATCGCCTCGCCCCACTTTTGGTTGCGGAGGTTGTATGGATTGTATGGCACCGGCTTGGCAGCCCCGAAAAGGATTGGAGATTGAGTGAGCACAAGCAAACCCGGAATAATGACCGACATGAGCGGATCAAGGTGCGGGATTGGATTGGCGGTGAGCCGGCCAGCCAGGCGAGCAGTTGGGTCGCCCAGCCAGTTGGCAGCATAGCCGTGGGCCATCTCGTGCATGACTACTGACATGATAAGAGCGACGATAAGTGCAATGTCTGTTGGTTCCATAGTGTTTCTTATAGTAGCGTAGAAATTTATGATAGCAAAGTTGCAAAAACGAGCCAGAGCCTATATACATATGAGCGGCACATGATCCACCACAACCAGAGGAATGACACATGGAACAAACAAAAGTGGCTATGCAGTTGACCAACATGCAGGCGCTCCTGTATGCCTTGCCGCCACTCCAAGCCTACGCCCTAAAAAATGGCTGGGATAGCGCTTTCATCACTGCATTGATGCACTGGACCACCGACCGCGAGTCACGCCCACATCCCAGCTTTGCTTTATTGGGAGACCAGTCAGAAATGGCCGTAAGCTGGCGCGAGTTGGTTGGTGCGACACTTACCGACGCTACCTACTTGACCGACATGCAAATCGCCGCGCTCGAGCAGATACTTGACCAGGGTGTTGATCATTTTTCGGCTGTGGAGAGCTTGTTTGGTGGCGACTGATCACCTTTTGCTCCTCTGCTGCAAACCCGCCGCTTGGCGGGTTTTTTCTTGCTATTTATAAATACCATGGTAGTATACCCGCACTAAATACATTTATTTATGGCAAAGCAATGCGACATCACCGGCAAGAAGACCCAGATCGGAGGCCGATACAGCAACCGCACTCGTGCGACGCAGTTTAATCCTGGTGGCAAAACCAAGCGCCAGCCAAACCTGCAGAAGAAGCGCATCTACGTCCCTGAGATCGACAAGACGGTGACGGTAAACGTTTCTGCAGCAGCACTGCGCACTATCGCGAAGAACGGTGCGTACGCAACACTGAAGAAAGCTGGACTTATCTAAGGTGGAATAACATAAAAGCGCGGCCCTGCGGGCCGCGCTTTTATTTTTGCCACACTGTTTTTCCGTCCGTTTCAAAGGTGATGGTGCCCTGCGCAGCCGTGCTCACGATCTCTGCGCCCGCTTCGCGGGCGCGCGTCAGCACACCTTGCTTTGGATGCCCGTACCGATTGTCTTTCCCGGCTGACACTACCGCGTATTGTGGCTGTACTGCGGCCAGAAAGGGCGCGCTGGAGGAAGTATCGGAACCGTGGTGGCCGAGTTTGAGGACTTCGCTTTGAAGGCCGGCGCCGAAGGCGCCGGCCAAATAGTCCTCGATCCCACTCGGCGCGTCGCCAGTGAGCATGAAGGCGATATCACCGTACTGCACTTGCAGGATGATCGATGCTGCGTTATTTTCCCAATTCGTCGTATCACCTTGCGGCGAAAGAATGCGTACCGTGGTCGACGCACCAAGCCGTATGACCTGCCCCGCTTGGGCGATGATGCGGCGGGCGGCTTCGCCGCCCGCCGCTCGTTGATACGCAACCGCAGCCGGCGCATCGTGTTCTGCAGCGGTCTCAACGAGTATCCCCACCTCATACCGCTCGAGCACATCCACCAAGCCCGCCACGTGGTCGGTGTCTGGGTGCGTCGCCACCACCACGTCAATGGATCGATCGAAGAACGAGCGTCCTTTCGCCAACTCACGCAGCACACTAGCCGAGGGCCCGCCATCGACCAGCATTTCATACCCATCAGGTGTCATGATGTGAATGGCATCACCTTGCCCCACATCAAGAAAACGCACGGTAAGAAAACTACCAGCAGGGCCGGCCGCTGTCGCGGCCGGCCACCACACCACCCCCACTGTACAGAGCAGTAACCCAACAATGACTATCCGCGCGCCGATCACTCGTTCTGACATGGCTCCATGATACAATGCGTACTAAGTAATAATTAGCCAGTAACCGCTCTTTTGTGCATGAAATACGAACCTCTAACCTTTGACATCCCGGACCTCGAAGGGATATCAGCCGACACGATCGAGAACCACCTTGCGCTCTACCAGGGCTACGTGAAGCACGTTAACCTCATTCGCGACAAGATTGCCGCCTACAGCAACGACCCAGACAACAACGCCTTTGCCATCTCCGAGATGCAACGCCGCCTGGGCTTTGAGTTTGGTGGTATGCGCAACCACGAGTACTACTTCGCGCAGTTTGAAGGTGGCGCTAAGGAGCTACCCGATGATTCCCTTAAGCGTAAGCTTGAAGAGCAGTGGGGCTCTGTTGAGAACTGGCTCACGCGCTTTAAGGAGGTCGCTAAGACCCGCGGTGTAGGCTGGGCAATGCTCTACCATGATCCGCACACCGACCAACTCGTGCAGACTTGGGTGGATGAACAACACATGGGCCAACTCGCCGACCTCGACATCGTCCTCGCGCTTGATATGTGGGAGCATTCGTACATGCGTGACTATGTTTCAGCCGATAAGGGCAAATACGTCGAAGCATTCTTCAAAAACCTCAACTGGGAGGTGGTGTCGGGAAGGTTGGTGTAACAAAAAGAAAATCGGCCGGCAGCTTCGCTGCCGGCCGATTTTCTGCCACGTCATTGCGAGGAGCGACGCGGCAATCCAGAGGTTCAGAGCATCTGTGTCAGATCTTGCCACTGTGGATCCTCTGCTTCAATTAAGGCTACCTTCTTCTTTCTTGATCCAACTTTGCTCTCAGGATCGCCTGCTCCATCAGGGCGCACACTTCTGCGTAGACAAGAGTGTGTAGGTGGTATTTTTTTGGTAAAGCTATCTGCCGCTCCTTGAACATGTTTGGTCACCCGTTTTGCAACATTGCTGGTCACGCCAGTGTATGGGTGCCATTGCGTTTGTTAGTTATGCTGTAGACACAGGGTTGTTTCACCATAGTTACTTGCAGTATACCCTGGATTGCTTCGCTCCACTCCGTTACGCTCGCAAAGACGGCGGACCTTCGGGCCGCCGTCACAATTCTAGGGACTTACGAGGTCCCTAGATTTAGGCGGCTTTGCCTAGGGTTGCCCTAGGTGGAGCTAGTCTAGGCGGAGCTAGCGGAAAAAGATGGGGAGGTTGTCGGGCTTTGCTGGCGCACCGCTGAGGCTGGAAGCCCGCGCCGCGCCAGTTGGTTCGTACTCTTCTTCAATGGTCCAGCCGTGGAGAGCATCTTCTCGGCTTGTGCGCCGACGCCACCCATACCACAAAATCGTCAACGCACCATACATCAGAAACACACCCCAAGCTGAGAACGCGGGCACCGGTACGACTGCCAGTGGCACGGCCGCAAACCACTTCGCCACTAAAAGAATGTACTGTAGTGATAGCGTTGCCACGTACGCCACCACCGCCCCAAGCGACGGCAACACCAAACCGATCACCCCTGCCAGGAAGGTGAGCAACATCGCAATCGGCACTACCGGTAACACGAGCACATTTACAATCAGCGCGATCAGGGACACCTGCCCGATGTGATACATGAGAAGTGGCAAAACAGCGATCTGCGTAGCAAGGGTGGAAAGAAAGAACTCCCGCACGCCGATGCGCGTTTTCCCCTGCGCAACTGTTGATTCAAACTGTGGCAACACCAGCACCAAACCCAGCGTTGCCATAAAGGAAAGTTGGAAGCCGATGTCGTAGATGAGCAAATAAGGATTGATAAGGAGCATGAGGACTCCCGCAAACATAAGCGCCCGCAGCACATCGTACTGCCGGCCGAAATACTGCGCCAAGAGTACGAGCGCAGCCATGAGGGTAGCGCGCACCACCGTCGCAGAGAGACCAACAATGAACGCGAAGGCAGTGATCGCCACAAGCGCAGCTACGATGCGCCAGCGCAGACGCAAAAAGAATGAGAAACAAAAAAGGATAAACGCTACCACTAGCATGACGTTGTACCCAGAAAGCACCACGATATGAATGATGCCAGTGCGGCGGAAGTCTTCCTCGATGTCGGTACCCAGCGCCGACTGCACACCAAGGAGAATACCGGCACCAAGGCCAGCGGCCGGCTCGGGGATGAGATTTTTTAGGCTCGTGAGGAAGTGTTGCTTCGCAGAGAGGAGCGCAGTCAAGAGTGGGTTTCCCGCCCCCGAGCCGGCCACCTCTACCTCCGCAAAGGAGATACGGTACTCCACCCCACGTGCCTTGAGATACCCTGCGTAATCGAACTTGCGCCCCAACTCAGTGGTAAATGCCTCAGGAATCTCGAGCGTACCTGTCACTACCACTTCATCACCGTACGCTACTGATGTGAGTCGGTCGGTACTTACTAATACTTTGTCAGTTTCTGTTTGTACATACAGCTGTACGGTACGCTCGCGCTGATCAGGCTCCCGCACCACCACACCACTCAGGACTACTTCCCTCCCAACTGACTCAGCTAGCATTGAATGACCAAACTGATCGGAGGCCCATTCCGCACGCAGAAGCCCAACTCCAAACGCGAGGAGTGAAACACTTGCAAAGAGAAGGTGTGGCGCCGAAAAAAGCAAAGCTTTTTCGGCGCCACACCAACCCAACTCCAAACGCCAGCACCAACACCCACAACACCACCTCACGCGGCAGTACCCACACAGTTCCTACCCCGATCCCGAGCGCACATAACACTAGTGCACCGTACCACAACATAGTTTGCATGCGCTCTAGTGTAGCAAGAGAAAAGCCACCAATCGGTGGCTTTTACTGTGCAGCACTAGTCCCCAAGCTGCCGCTGGATGCGAAACGCGGCTAAACGCAACGAACGACGCTGGGACTCCAGTCGAGTGATCTGGTATGAGGGCGCCCCCACACTGCCCGACTGCTGTTGCTTCAGTCGCAGTAATTCCTGCATCACTTCGTTGTACGCCAGGTCACTCCGCAACTGTTTGTCTGGATCAGACATCACACTCCCTCATGAAAAGAAAAGAACGGTGAATTTTCTGGATTACTGTACTGAGTTTTTTGGTAATGGTCAAGTAATGCTAAAAGAAAACCGGCCACATGGCCGGTTGGTCTATTGAAGGGACTAGCCCCACTGCTCCGCAGCGTATGAAGGGATCACTCGATCGGGAACGTCCGACACAGTCACCCCTGATTTTGGCCACTCAATGACCGACGTAGTGACCGCAAGAACCTCAGCCTCAACGAAGCGCTCAAGCTCTGCAATCTCATCTTTGATGCGCAACTTGTGCTTTTTGATGCTGATGATCTCTTCCTGGACCGAACCGTTGTGACCCACCTGCAACACCTCAAGTCAGTGCTCAAGGGCCACATGCTGGGCCTGCAAACACTGCAGTCGAACCTGTGCCTTCTCGATCGTTTGTGCCATGCGGTATTTCTCCTCTATTCGGCTTGGGAACTGACGCGTTCACGCTGCGCCTCTAAAGCACTACGGTACTGTGTCTTTTCTTACACGTCAAGCGCTTCATTCACGAGCCGGTCAGCCCCTTTGTTGAATTCACGCCTGACGTGCGTGAGCACGAGATTGGGAAAGTGTGCCACACGTAGATTGTGAATCTCAATAAAGAACGGCACCAGGCCAGGATCCTTGATCTGATACTCTGCGTTAAGCTGTTTTTTCACGAGCTCACTGTCGAGCTTCAGTTCAAACAGCATCTCCTTGGTCTTTTTTTCAAACAGCTCTTTTGCAGCCATAAGTCCGCTCACCACTGCCTGATACTCAGCGAAGTCGTTGGTCGCGTTGCCAATGGCCTGCGAAACCTCCTTTAGTACGGTTCCTTCTACATTGACCAGCTGTGCGCCAATAGCGGCTGGCCCCGGGTTCCCTCGCGAAGCCCCGCGAATGAAAATAGTTACACGTTCCATATTCTCAGCCTAACACACAAAATCACCCTCCTCACAATAGGGGACAGTTCTTTCTTATGTAAAATCTGCGATGATCGCCTGCTCTTCTTGAGCCGACAAGGCTTTCTTGAAACGTACTCCCTGTTTTCCCGTCACCCGCGCTTCGCACTCTGCCCAAGTCTGGTGTGTTTCAATCTTTCCATCCACCTTACTCACGTAGGAGTAGGCCTTTTGTGCACTGCGCTTGCGCGCGGCACTCCGCTCGGCCGCCTTTGCTTCATCGAAAGACACATTTTCAATCTCGTATGTATACCCTTCCCTCGGCCCACAGTATAACTCTACCGTTTTCCCCTCGCCTAAGTCTGAAGCGATCTTGTCTGCCCGCTCGTTACCAATGATACCCACGTGCCCAGGCACCTTATGCCACTCGACTGTTACTTTTTTGAGTAAGCTGATCAACTCCTGCCACACTTCCTTATGCAACACCTCGCTGCCGGCTTTGGTCTGCCAGCCATTTTTCATCCAGCCAAAGATCCAACCCGTGGCCCCCTCGACCACATACTTGGAGTCGGTATATATCGCCGCGCTCGTTACTTCTTCTGGCAAATGTTGGAGCGCTGCCACAACCGCCCGCAGTTCCATTTCGTTGTTGGTCGTCAGCTTCTTCCCCTCACCCAGCTCTGTCACGTGACCGTCATATGAAATGACCGCCCCATAACCACCCGGGCCCGGATTACCTTTCGCTGCACCGTCGGTGAAGATTGTTGCTTTCATAATTACGTTTAGACTAACATACACAGGCTGCTGTAGTAGAAAAATTACCTACCCTAACATTCGTTGGGGTAGGTAATTTTCTGAAAACCCTACCAACTTTCAAGCAAAGATTCAAAGCTAGATAAGGCTGGGGAGTATGAACTCCCCAGTAACATGTCATCCGTGACAAGACTGAATCAGACCGAGGCGTATAGCCGGCCACCAAACTGTGGTGCTTGTACGTGCCGCCGCTTCTTCACCTCAGCCTCGACCCGTTCCATGAAGCCACGATCATCAACCCGATCGGGGTGGATGGTGTAGACATGGAAACGGTCGTCGACCGGCAGGGCGACGGTCACCAGCTCTTCCGGCCGGTTGGCCTTGAGCTGCTCCAGTTGTTTCGCGGTCACGTAGTACGCGACTGTATCCGACTCGTCTTCCTTCCGCTTACCTTCCGGCCGACGGAAGGTACCGAACTTACTAAGCTTCGATGTGGCCGCATTCGAACGCTGACCGTTCGAAGCAGCTTTGCTTTGCGAAGCACCAAAAGTGCTGGCAAGCTTCAGCTCATCGAAAGTCACACGGCCATTGCTACGATTCTTGTGAACCACCAGCACCCGCTCGACTTGCCTAGCCACATTCAGAAATACGGCCCGGTCGCGATCTTCGAGCATCTGAGCTTCTTGCTCATCTGCTACCACAAAGCCGTTCCACGGCTTGCCACCAGCAGTGGTGAATGTCCGTGTGTTGGCGGGCAATCGCAACTGCTGCTTCCGACGATCACGCTCGGCACGAGCCTCCGCCCGCTTCGCTGCCTCAACCGACTCTGCTTCACGCTGCTTGCGCAACGTTTCGGCACGAGCCGCTTCGGCCTGGTGCTCCTGTGCCCGCTGAAACAGCGTTTCGGCGAAACTGAGCGTCACCTGACAGCCTTCGATGGATGCAATGGCTGTCTTGAGCGCAATCGCCTGTTCCGCACCAGGGTACGAGACCCCCGTTTCGGCAATAGTCCACACCACATCAACACTGGCGTTGCGTGGCAGACCGATGAGACGATAAATGGCCCACACATTGTCGATCTCCCGCAAAAAGATCAGCGTGCCGTGACCAGCGTGATGTTCCCTAGCGTGAAACAGCTTATCGCCATTTGGCAGCTCAACACGATTCAGCACTTCACGTGCCTCGTGGTAATGCGGCAAAAACCGGACGATGGTGAAAGCCACCTCCGGGAAACGCAGCTGGTAGCTGTAAAAATTCCCAGCGCTTGTTTCGCTGGGACCACCGACTTGCTTCAGGGTTGCTTTCATCCTTTTCTCCTTTGTTTCAAATGAGATAGTTCATCATCGGTATCACGAATAACTTGTGAAGAACAAAAGAACATCCATAGGATAGAATCCTACTTAAGTTAAGTTTATATAATATTTATTACATTATGTCAATGATCCGTAATCGGATCTGCCGGCGGCCCATGAAGAAGGATTGCTCGGCGTGAGCAATGAGCGTGCAGGGAACATCGGCTTTTGGCTCCTTCGTAAATTGCTCAGGGGTTTTGAAAAAACAGATCGCCTCGAGGCGGCCATTCTCAGTAGCAAAGGTGAGTTTGGTGTGTTCTTTGGTCTTCCCAAACAGTTCGACATTGCCGGGTGTGACGTCGCGAAACACGAAAAGCGGCTTCGGGTTGCCACAGCCGTAGGGAGCAAGGGTGGCGAGGTCGTTCATGAGAAGCTGATTGACGTCGTCGAGGCGGAGCTCGGCGTCCACTGAGATCGGTTCATCCACTGACGCACCAGCGCCGAGCTCCGCCATCGCCTCATTGAGTCGTTCTCCAAAAGTGAAGATGTGTTCTTCCTTCACAGAGAAACCGCCTGAAGCATGGTGCCCGCCTGATTCAATGAACACTTCTGGGATCGCTTGCATGAGTTTCACCACACTAACCGTGCCGCCGGAGCGACAAGAACCCTTGTACACTCCATTACCATCAGTACCCCACAGAAACGCCGGGCGACCGTACTCTTCAGCAAGCTTGTTCGCTGCCAGTCCAACCAAGGACGGTCGCCAATCGCTATGTCCCATCACAAGAACGGCCGGTACTTCTTCAAGGTTCTTAAGTCGCTTATGGAGATCCTTGGTCATGAGCGCCACCTCCGTCTTACGTTGTGTATTGAGTTTCTCTAAATGCTCCACGCGCTCACCCGCTTTCGTCATATCTGTCTCACTCAACATATGGAAGGCGTCTTCCGGAGTATCCATTCGTGAGGCAGCGTTGATGCGCGGCCCGATCGTGAAACCAATATCTTCTTCAGTGAGATACCGCTGGTCGATACGGTTTTTCTTCAGGAGTTGCTGAAGGCCGGGTCGGCGTGACTTTCGCAGCACCTGCAGACCATAGTGCGCGAGTACACGATTCTCACCCCGCAGTGGCACCATGTCAGCAATAGTCGCCACACCCACCATATCGAGCCACCATTTTTCCCAGCCAGGAGTGAGCTCGTGCTCCACCTTGCTCAGCACTGCTTGCGCGAGTTTAAACGCCACCGCTGCGCCACAAAGGTCCGAGAATGGATACTCGCCTAACTTCGGATTTACCACCGCGACCGCCTCCGGCAGGACAGCTTCTGGTTCGTGGTGGTCAGTGATAATGATGTCTACACCCTTTTCGTTGGCGTAGGCAACCTCAGCCACATTCGAGGTACCACAGTCAATGGTGATCGCGAGTGTTACTCCATCTGCTGCAAGCTTGTCGATCGCCTCAGTACTGAGACCAAATCCTTCGTAGTGGCGATGCGGTATGTAGTTTATAAAATTGTCATACTGCAGTGCCCTGTAGAGATCATGGAGCACCACTGCGCCAGGGATGCCATCACAGTCGTAGTCGCTGAAGATGGCGATGCGCTCATTTTTTTCCATGGCAGTTACAATGCGCGCAACGGCTAATGCCATATCGTTGAGTAAAGCTGGGTCGTGAAGATGTCCATCATAGTCGGGCGTGAGGAAGCCTTCGGCTTCCTCACGCCCGATGTTTCGCCGGTAGAGGAGTGTATTTACGAGCGTCGATACCCGCTCTGAAACGGTCGGGATCTCTTCAGAACTATCCGGAAAAACATACGCTGCCATAATCGTAACGCCTATGGTACCATCTTCAACATATGAGCACTATTTTCAGCAAAATCATTAACCGTGAGATTCCCGGGCAATTCGTGTATGAAGATGATGTGTGCGTGGTCCTAATGGACAAATTCCCTTCTGTGCCCGGGCAGTCGCTGATCATTCCGAAACAAGAGGTTAATTATGCTTTTGATCTCGATGATGAAACTCTTTCACACCTCTGGCACATTGCAAAGCAAGTAGCACTTGCCTCAGATAAGGTATTTAACACGGTACGCACCTGCGTTGTGCTCGAAGGATTTGAAGTCCCGCATGCACATATAAAACTATACCCAGTCACCAATCCCGAGGGTGGACTCCCCAAGATACTTGCATCCACTGAAGAAGTTGATAACGACACCTTGGAGCAGCAAGCACAGGAGATCAGAGCGCAGTTGTAAAAAATGGCCGGCCCCTTCGGGGCCGGCCATTTTTTACATTCTCACTCTCGAAACAGATCAACCACCGACGTACTACCATGCTCCAGGAACGTGAGCATGGCGCCACCAGCAATCGAGACAAACCCAAAACATTCATTAATATGTAACTTCTCAACTGCCGCCACTGTGTCACCACCACCAATCACTGAGTACGCGTCGGCACCAGCCACATGACGTGCGGTGATCTCTGTACTCTGCGTGTAGCCGATCTCGTACGCTCCAAATGGTCCGTTCCAGAGGATCGTCTTGGCTTTTTCAATGTACGTCGCCAGCATGTCGATAGTCATTGGACCACAGTCCATAATCTTCTCTTCTTTGGTCACTTCCTCCGGCCGCTTCACTTGCCTACCATCTGGGCCATCGACGATCACATCGATCGGCACCAAAAGTTTCTTGTCATGCAAAAACGGCGCATCGGCCAAAGAGACATCAGATACCATTGACCGCCCCACTTCAAGGCCACGCGCCTTAAAAATATCGTTCGCCAGGGCCCCACCAATGAACACGTGCTCGTAGATCTCCAGGTACTTCTCCACTAGCGGCATCTTGGTTGCGAACTTCGCCCCGCCCAAGAGAAAGAGGGCTGGTGCTTGTGGATCCATGACCTTTTGTAGCTCAGTCACCTCCTCGATGAACGTAAGTCCCGCGTAGGCTGGGAGCATCTGTGCCACCCCAAAGGTCGAAGCGTGCTCACGGTGCGCAGCTGCGAAGGCATCATTCACATACACTTCAGCTACGCTAGCCAGGTGCTCCACCAGCACTGGATCATTTTCCGTTTCACCGGCATGCTGGCGAATATTTTCCGCCAGCAGAATATCTCCCTCGCCCATCAACTCGCGTCGGGTAGCAAATTCCTCACCGAGCACGTCCCCACCCCAATGCAGTGGCAAGTACTTCTCAAGCGCAGCAAAGACCGGCTTAAGCGTCTCTTCCGGTTCGCGGCCAATGTGCGCGATCACAATGGTCTTAGCACCCTGCTCTTTGAGGTAGCGTAAGGTAGGAAGCGCCCGCTCCAGACGAAAGTGGTTTTGCACCTGGCCCTCCTTGAGCGGAATATTGAGTGACGCGCGCAAGAGTACGTACTTCCCTCGTAAGTCACCCGCTTTTGTAACATCTTTCATGTGTTTAGCTTACCGCGTTGATAATCGCCGCAAAATCATCGGCCTTGAGACTGGCTCCACCCACGAGGAAGCCGTTCATATCACCCTCAGCATGGAGTGCCGCGGCATTGCCCGGCTTGACCGAGCCGCCATAGAGGAGTCGCACCGCCTTGGCGGTCGGTCGGTCGTACAGTTTAGTGAGCACCGTCTCGATAAAAAGCTGCATTTCTTTCACATCATCAACTGTAGCCGTATTGCCGGTGCCAATCGCCCAAATTGGCTCGTAGGCAATGACCACCTTTTTCATCACTGCAGCTGGTAGCACCTCTGCCAGACTGCGCAGCTGTGCTTCTACAAATCCAAAAAAGTTTCCTTGCTCATCGCGCTCACGCTCACCAACGCAGACGATCGGTGTAAGGCGGTGCTTCAGTACTGCCTGCACCTTTTTCCGCACCACAGCATCACTCTCACCCATAGCTCGTCGCTCAGAGTGACCAATAATGACGAATGTGGCACCCAAGTCCTTCAGCTGCGCTGCAGACACCTCTCCGGTAAACGGACCGATCGGTTCGTAGTGTACATCTTGAGCCGCCAATGCCACCGCGCTCTTCGCGATCTTCTTACCCACTTCAGCCAAATATGGAAATGGTGGTGCAATCGCCACATATGGTTCCGGGGTGGTCTTGTGCTTGCGCGCGACAGCGCTTGCAAGGTAAGCGGCGTCAGACAGGGTGATCGGATTGAGTTTCCAATTGCCGATGATCAGTGGTACGGATCTTTTCATATGGAAAGATTGTAGCACGAGCACTGGTCAGGGACGTAAACCAACTAAGTTTCGCAAACGTGTATCACAGTCCGGTTTGAGTGTTTGTTCAGTGGAGGAATATAGTTGCCTGGGGTACAGAAACGGGGCGGCCTTCGGCCGCCCCGTTTCCACTCCACCTAGTCCTGTTCTCGCCAATCACTCAGCACGTAGTTTGAAGAGGTGTTGGGTACGAGTGGTGGCGGATTATCAACGAGGTTACGATCGTACGTGTTGTATCGGTTTTCAAAACCAGAAACGTACGTGCCACCGCTTGTCCACTTAGTACCGACACTGCCCTTGGAGACGACCGTCCCGTTCATGGTAAGCGAGTCACGTTTGTAGTACGATCTGAAGTCCAGCGGACCGGACGGGTTGGGGAGATTGCCATAGGTGTAGTAGTTGCGACCAAAGTGACCCTGCTGGGCGATGAATATACCGTTGAGTGTCATATCATCTGGGACATCAACGCCCACGAGCACATCATCGTCAGCAATGGCAAGCAAGCCATCCTCACTCGGATCCTCATACTCAATATCTCCCTGCAAGATGATGGTTTCAGAGGAGACAATACTAATGAGGTCATCGAGGTCTTCCCCCGCCTCTGCTTCAAGCCAGACCTTGTCGTCGATGAACACGACCGGGCAATCTGGATTAATTGTCCACACTTCGCTTGAACCAAGCTCATCAATGATGTGCCGCTCCCAGTTGTTGTGCCCATCGCGGTAATTGTAGGTATCCTCCACCTCAGTCACGCGGATCTGGTGGTTCCCAATAAACTGCACCAAGTACCCGTAGTAGCTTGACGCGTCTTTATGATACCCACCATTATCCTCCGCCGCTGTTTCAATGTCATCGAGATCATTAACGAACGTGCCAAAACTCACCGGCGTGGTTGGGAATACGAACAGGCTCGGATCAGCGTTTGCCGTAGTAGTAAACACTCCATCAGCGTCATCAATATCAGGACTGCACTGGTCTTCACAATCCCACGTTTCTAAGCCGCTACTTACGACCGAGTGATTTGTGCCGTCCATGCGAATTCCACCGTTGGAGTGGTACGGCCCGTAGATCTGTCGATCGGGTCCTGCCCAAACGTTCGCATCCAAGATGTATGAGTAGCTTGCTACTGTTGGGCGGATGAAGCGTGCGCTTATCGTCCGAGTGAGCGCTGGGTCAATGTAGGAGTGGCCAGTCGAAATGACTTCAATAGAAGAAATAGCACCGCAGTAGGTCGTGCTCGCAACGGTGAGCACAAACTCGCCAATGTCACCGTCCTCTGGGTGGGTGTACACGTGTGTTTCAGAACCAGACGATGGTAGAGCTGCATCAATATCCACCGTGTTGTGGTGCAGGTACCACTTGTAGTAATTAAGTCCCGCCTCGGCGATCTCGGCGGCCTGGTTGAGCACGTACCGTTGAGTAACGATCTGACTCTGGGTAATGATGTAGCCGATGTAACCACTCATGATAGTAAAGAAGATGGCTCCAAACATGAGTACTAGGATCAAGAGTGTACCCTGCTCAAATAGTTTTCTTTTTTTTACCTGGCCAACAAAGAACATATGATTTAGAGATTGTCTTTAATATTACGTGGTGCCACCGCGGTTCGCAACATGAATTCACCTGGTGATCGCACCGGATCGATGTTCACGATGATCTGCGCCCGAATGTACCGCACATCGGTCAATAGTGCGGTCGCATCAAGCTCTGTTCCCACTGAATCGTAGTAAAAGAAAGTTGAGGTACCCTGAGAAATATTCTGCACGTACTCTGAGACGATCTCCTCGGTGTCTGGATTGTTGTAATCATACACAGGAGGTGAACCGGTAGGATCATGGGAGCGTCGATACAGAGTCGTACCTGATAACTCATACTCTATGTATTCAACAAGGTCATCTTTATCAACGTCACTGTAGAAACCAATGAGATGTTCTTCGATCTCGGCCACGGGGAACGTGCCGTTCTCAGCGTACGTCATTTCGCGCAAGTCACGTGTTAGTTTGGTGACGCCTCGACGAGCGTTATCAACCTCTCCTGCTTGGGCAGTGAGGTACGAGTTGGTCTGGTAAAACGACTGGGCAAACCCAAAGACCATACCAATGAGCAATACCCACAGACCAATGACAACCAACATCTCGATGAGCGTCATCCCTTTCTGATGCAAGTTAATCATGATCATAGTTCATGTAAGACAACACTAAGCCTGGTGTCTCCATTGATCTCGTACGAACTGTTCGTGTAGGTGTCATACCCCAGGCGAGACACTTCAACCGTGTAATCAACCTGCACTCCGTCGGTGTTACTGAAGAAGCCTTGGCCGCACGCGTCGGTAGTGGTCGTGGCACCATAACCAGAGCGTGACAACACTACGACCGCCCCTGGCAGGAGTACACCATCGTTGGTCTTTGCCACTACAAGGAGCGTGTCGTCAGGGGTGTTTTCAAGTACCAGTTCCAAAGCGGTGTCGACCCCTGCCTGATGGTCAAGCAGTACATCTAGCTGCTGAAAATTCAGGTCGGCATTCGCGCAGGCTCGAGTTAGGGTCAGCCCGTCACCATTACTGATCATGTACTCATCATCAAACTCCATGTCAGGAAGCGAAACAACCGCACCAACCCCTGAGCTGTGGACGGCATCATATTTGTATACACCAGTACCAATAGTCTTCTTGCTGCGTACGGTCAGATCTACATTTGAACGAGCCGTTTCGCTCTCGCGATAGTACACCGCGAGATCGTCGATGTGCGGAGTGTCAGTGGTATCGCCGGTGAGATCTAGCTCCACAGTTAGGTCTGGGTACGCGACCACATCAAGCGCACTGAGATCAACGATACGATCCGTAAACCCAGCCGCGTTTCCTGGGAGGTCGGTCTCAGCAACCAACTCGTACCCGGTGGTAGTGCCAGTATAGAAATGCACACGGTACGCGGTATTCAGGGGGGCAGTGCCGACGATGACCGCTGACTCCCAGCGCTCCAAGGACGCCGGCTCGATCTGCTGCAGTCTGGCGCTGCCGCTTGCCTCGAATACTCCGAGACTCTCTTTGAGTTCTAAACGACCAACGTTTAGAGTCACGCTGCTGCTTGCTTGGATCTCAGCAGTATCAGCAAAAGCAACCGTGGAAGAAGCATCGGTGATACCACTAAACGTACTGATCTCTAGGTCGCTTAGCGCTCCGATCTGAAACCCCTGATCGGTGATCAGCGCTTCTGCCACCGTGAATGAGCCCGGGCTTGGGTTGGGATTGCCTCCAGTGGCAACGTACGTCCCATCAGTCGAGTACCCTGCCATGGTGGCTGACGCGTGGTAATTACTGCTGGCTGGAACAATGAATGCTGCCACCCCTGCTGGGCCAGTGACACGCGTGACGTCAATGGTTGGGCCTGTGGTGTCATTTGTCACCTGCACTGTTGCGCCGGCAAGTGGAGAGCCGTCAGCGTCTGTCACCGCTACGTTGATGGCGCCACCACCTTCGTTGGTTTCCACTGAGACAGGTACGATATTACTGACGTAGGAAATGCTCTTGGTCTCCCCGTGAGTGACCCAAGAGATCTCGATTTTGAGCTTTTTGTAGTCGGTAATGATGCCGTTGGAATCTACACCTAGCTCATCGTCAGCCGGGTCATCAATGTAATCAACCAAGACCCGTTCGGAAAACGCAATGCCATTCAACGTGATTGTTCGGTTCTGCGGAATGACTCCCGATGGGAACCCGGATATCGTACCTACGTCGTTATACGAGAGCGACCGGAAGTACTCCATACGCTCACTCGCCAACGACATGGCGGCCAAACGTGCGCTCGAATCAGCGGAGAGGCGCAGGGAGTACTCAATCGCGGAGTACAACGCCATGAAGATCGTCGTTGCAACTGCAATGGTGATGAGGATCCCCACCAGAGTCATGCCGCTATGTGATTGAACTGGTCGGTGCGGCATATGCGTTAGTTGAGTCCATCACTGATCGAATAAATCGGCGCAATGAGTGCGAGCGCAAAGAAACCGACCGTACCACCAATCACCACCATGAGGAGCGGCTCGACAATCGTAGAGAGATCCTTGGTTTTACGCTCCACCTCCGTCTCGTAGAAGATCGCCAGTTCGCCGAGCATACCGGCGATCTGGCCCGTCTCTTCACCCACGAGGATCATTTCACCAACCAGAATGGGGTACAGGTCTTGTCGTTCGATGAACGTCTCAGAGAGCGCTGTTCCCTTCTCAACACGCGTCGCGGCCTCACGCAGAATCTCTTTGTAAAACACATTTTGCAGCACCTCTTCAGTGATGGTGATCGACTGGAGCACGTCCACCCCAGAATTAAGCAGTGAAGAAAGTGTCCGCGCAGTTCGAGCTGCGTTGGTCTCCTTCGCCATCTTGCCGATAACCGGCAATCGCACCACCACAAAGGAGGACACGATGTGTCCCCACCTGGTCTTTAAGAAATAGATGAAGCCAGCGACCACAGCAATGAGGCCACCAATCGCCAGCAGGGTGTATTCGACCAGAAAATTACTCGTTGCAATCAGGATCTTGGTGGTAGCTGGCAGGTCTTTACCCATATTTTCAAACACTCCCGTGATCTGAGGCATCACGTAGATCATCATGAGGATACCAATAATGACCATCACCGTAATGACGATCGAAGGGTAGATCATAGCACCCTTGATCTTTTTCTTGAGTGTCGTTGATCGCTCCATCTGGACGGAAAGCGTTTGGAGTGAGCCAGCGAGGTTACCGCTCTCCTCACCAGCTCGAATCATGGCGACGTAGAGATCGTTGAAGGTTTCCGGAAATTCCTTCAAAGTTTCATAGAATGGATCACCTTGATTGATCCGCTCCAGAATCCGCGTAATGGTACCTTTAAGGCGCGGGTTCTTACTCTGTCGCTCAATCACCGAGAGGGCACGCGAAACGGTCAGGCCTGCCACCAACATGGAGCCAAGGTTTCGCGTAACCATCACCAACTCATCATCCTTGACCCGACTCAAGTGGTAATTGATCTTCTCCATGTCGAAGAAGCGGTGCATGCTGAATTTGGTTGACTCCGCGATCGAAGTTACCGTATGACCCTGGTTACGCGCGATGGCATAGACAGCAAAACGGTCCTTGGCCTCAACAGTATTAGTGACTTTGTTTCCCTCACCATCTTCCCCTTTGTATGTGAATGTGGGCATGATTATTCGTTGATGACTCGGAGCACTTCTTCGATGCTCGTGAGGCCCTGCGCAGCTTTAACGATCCCGTCCTCGATCATGGTGAGCATCCCTTCAGTAGTAGCTTGCGCAGCAACCTCATCACCGGTTTTATTGGCCATGACCATATCTTTGATGGTTGGCGACATCTGCAAGACCTCGTGGATACCCATACGACCTTTAAAGCCATCTTCTGTCTCACCCTTTTCTTTCGGATGATAGAACGGAACATCGTTCCAGGTTGCGTCTGACTTCACCACACCTTCCTCCTTCAGGCACGCCATGACACGATCGAGGTCGACCTTTTCAGCGAGTTTTTCGCGCTCATCTTTCGAGAGCGTATACATGATCTTATCGTCAGCCAGACGCCGCACCAAACGCTGACCAATAGCAACTCGCAAAGTGGACACCAACAGGAACGATTCTGCTCCCATGTCGATGAGACGCGCAATAGTACCGGCAGCCGAGTTGGTGTGGAGTGTCGCCAACACTAAGTGTCCGGTTAGCGCAGCATTAATGGCTAGACTGGCCGTTTCTTGGTCACGGATCTCTCCCACCATGATAATGTCCGGGTCTTGACGCATAAGCGAGCGAAGGCCAGCCGCAAAAGTGAAGCCGATATCGGGCTTTACTTGCGATTGGTTGACTCGTGCCATTTGGTACTCGATCGGATCTTCAACAGTAGAGATATTGACCTCTGGGGTATTGAGAATATCGAGGATGGTATAGAGCGTGGTCGACTTACCAGAACCCGTTGGTCCGGTAACCAAAATGATTCCTGTTGTTGCGCGTGTGGCACGGTGAATACGCTCTAGAGTCTCGCCGTGAAAACCGATGCCTTCGAGTGAGAAACCGCTGCGATTCTCACGCAAGAGACGCATCACCACTTTTTCGCCATAGAAGACTGGCAAGATCGAGACACGAAAGGCGACCTTCTGACCGTCCATCTCCATTTTGAAACGACCATCCTGCGGCAAGCGCTTCTGGTCAAGCTTGAGGTTGGAAAGGACCTTGAGGCGCGCCACGATACTATCCGCAGCGATCTTCGGTAGCTTCATAGCATCGTGCAAGATACCGTCGGTGCGGTACCGGACCAACACCTCCTCTTCCATTGGTTCGATATGAATGTCTGACGCGCCTTGAATGATAGCGTGACGTAAAAGTGTATCAACGATCCGAACGACCGGCAGGTCTTCAGCCATTTGCTTCAACTCCTTTTCGCTCATCTCCTCCCCTTCTTCATTAAGGACCTTAAGTTCTGAAGCATCCTTCATGATGAGGTCACCGAACTCATCTTTGAGAGTTTTCTGATATTGGCGAAGAGCCAACCGCATAGACTCGGTGTCAGTGAGGCGTGGCTGGATACGCAGCTCCACCTTCTTCTTGATGAAGTCAATGGCTGGTAGATCAGCTGTATCGAGCATCGCAACCTCGAGCGAGTCTTCTGATTCCTTGTACGCAATGATGTTGTGCGCACGGGCCACCGGCTCGGGAATGAGAGTGAGGGTCTCAAAATCAATCTTCATGTTCTTGAGCGATACGAATGGAATACCGAGCACGTAGGACTCAACCCGACGCATGTCGTCTTCCGACATATGACCATGCGCAATGAGCGCTTCACTGAGCGTGCGCTCCTCTTCCTTGGCGACCTTTTCCGCGGCGGCAATATCAGCCTTAGTAATAAGGCCAGCATCGAGGATGAATCGCTTAAGTTGTTCGTCTTGAATACGCATGCAAAAAACAAAAGACCAATACCTCCGGTTCTTCTTGCTACCCATTATAACATCGACTCCTCGATGCAGCGGGCAGATGTACACGGTAAATATGCCCGTCAATAGAATTTTGACTTTTTTACCAGGCAGGAGTATAGTTTTTTTCATCTGATGAATGACTGCTCGGCCAAAGGCCGAGCAGTCTTCGTAGGACGGGGCCATAGGTCCCGCCCTACCGGATACCTGAAACACTAACAAATCACATAATGTTTGACCTCAAAGTAATCAATTCGGTCCTGACCGAAATGGAAGAAGAACGCGGCATTCCTCGCGAACGCATGCTTGATGCGATCGAGCAGTCTTTAGCGACTGCCTACAAAAAGGAATTTGGTAAGCGCGGGCAGATCATCACGTGTAAATTCGACATGAACAGCGGCACGACCGAGTTCAATCAAATAAAGATCGTGGTCGACGAAAGTATGTTGAAGCCAGAACCAGAACTCGACGAAGATGGCAACCCGATCGATGAGGAGGTGGAAGAGACCACTGAGGGTGCTGAAGAAGATACCCGAGTGCGCTTCGACGAAGAGAAACACATCATGATCAACAACGCACGCATGATCAAGAAAGATGTGGAGCGTGGTGAAGAGCTTATTTTTCCGCTGGAACCAAAGGATGATTTTGGACGCATCGCTGCTCAAACCGCCAAACAGGTGATCATGCAAAAGATCCGCGAAGCAGAGAAGGATTCTGCACTCGCAGAATTTGGCCAGAAAGCAGGCGATATTGTCATTGGCCATGTCCAGCGCTTTGAGCGAGGCAATCTCTACGTTGACCTCGGCCGTGTTACGGCGATTATGCCGTACGACGAGCAGATCCCCGGTGAGCGATTCAAGCCCGGTGAGCGAATTCGCGCTATCTTGCTCGCAGTGGAAGAAACTCCGCGTGGCATCTTCCTGAAACTCTCTCGTTCACACCCTGACTTCCTCGTTGCTCTCTTTACCATAGAAGCACCTGAACTCCAGACCGGTGCAGTTGAAGTAAAAGCGGTCGCTCGTGAGGCTGGCGCTCGCAGCAAGATCGCTGTCTACGCCCACGACGAGCACATCGACCCGGTTGGTTCACTCGTTGGTCAGCGTGGCGTGCGTGTATCGACCGTTATGAGTGAGCTTGGGGGTGAAAAGATCGACATCATTGAGTGGTCACCAGAGAATGTTGAATTCATTGAGGATGCACTTTCACCAGCTCAGGTCATGGAGGTTCGCATTGAAACAGAGCCTGATGCAGAGGCTGGCGAGCGCGGCCATGCGGTAGCCGAGGTTGCTTCTGACCAACAATCACTTGCCATCGGCCGCGGTGGTCAAAACGTTCGTCTCGCTGCCAAGCTGACTGGCTGGAAAATTGATATCGTCTCTGCCAACACTGGCGAAGACCTGGCTGAGGCTGATGCCGATGGCGAGGTAAATCTTGAAGCGCCAGCTGATACCGAAGCCGGCACCGATGACGAAGTGCTTGAAAGTGAAGACGCCACTACCACTAAGCCAGACCTTGAGGAAGTCCTCGAAGAGGCTGAAGATACCAGTGACCGTGATATGACTCCCGGTGCTGAATCTGAGGGCGAGGACGAGATCGACACGCCAGAAGAAGCTGAAGCAGAGCTGGCCCCGGCAGTCGATGAGGAGATTGCAGAGGAGGCTGAAGCAGAGGAGAAAAAGTAAAATAAAAACAGCGGCATTGCCGCTGTTTTTCATTTTCTCTTCCTCTTGATCCCGAACTGGAGTTCCAGATCGATCTGGAACTGATCTACTCGATCAACAAACTTCATCCGTTGTTTGTCGGTCAGCTGTTCGCGATGCCGGCACAAGAAGGTAATGAGTGTATTTCTTGCCAGTGGACCAAGCGGAGCTTTGCTCTTTAGCCCGAGAGCCTTGAGCGCCACCCGAAGCACTCGTCCTTGCCGCTTAAGGTCGTCGGTCTCGACCCACTCTTCAAGCACAGCATTAATTTTGCTCACAGATGACTGGTCAGGGTCCCCTTTCAACCACTTGAATATCTTATTCCCGAGCTTGGTACTTTTCTTACCCATTGGCTTTCCTCGCGGCGGTGATTTGTACTACTTCCTGCATCATGCCTGAATTTAATTGGTGTTTCAAGAGTAAAAGCGGCGGGCCCACTTCGTGGACCCGCCGCTTTTACGTACACACAAAGACTCTACTGCTCTCCAAACCGCTTGATACAGTCATTGATGACTGCCACAGCTTCTTTCGCGTCACCATACCCGAGCACCTTGGTCGTGCCTGGCTTCTTGAGGTCTTTGTAGGTGTTGAAATGGTACTCCACCTTGCGCTTCCACTGCTCTGGCAGGTCTTCGAGGGTCTTGATGGCGTTACCACTATCGCGCTCATCCGCCGGCACACAGATGACCTTATGATCCATCTCACCATCGTCTTCGAAATTCAGCACACCAATGATACGTGCCTCAACCACTACTCCAAGCGGCAATGACTCTGGGCAGACCAAAAGAGTGTCGAGCTCATCACCATCTTCGTCGAGTGTACCGGGAATGAAACCATAGTTCGTTGGCTTGGCGAAGATCTCCGGCTCAACCCGATCAAGTTCGAAAGTACATTTCTCCCGATTGTATTCGACCTTCAGCATCGAACCTTTTGGGATCTCGACCACAGTATTGATAAGGCCGTTTTCAAGGTCACCAGGAGTGTAGAGTTTATTGTAATCAGTCATAGTATTTGTTTGGTTAACGAGCGGATTATAGCACGCAAAAATCATTTGAAAATCCTTTATTTTAAAGCTCGATACACGTAACTGTGCATAGCGCCGCTGGGGCCAGTGCCGGAGCAGCGCTATACTTACCCTATCTACCAGGCGGTAGGGATGTTCGTATAAATTTACCCATACTCTTATGAAGACCGTTACACACATTATCATCACTCACGCGCTATTCCTGGCCCTGTTTGGTGGCGCAGCACTCGCGTTAGCCCAAGAAGATACAACAGTGGAAGCTGAGGCAACCATTGAAACCACCATTGAACTTGAAACCGACACTACTCGCGGTAATGGTGCCGCACGCGCCAACGCCGAAGCGGAGATCAATGCACGACGAGCGGAGATCCAAGAGAGTGTTGCTGAGCGGCAAGAAGCCCGAACGGAGCAGCGCGCCGAGATCCAAACCAACATTGCAGAGCGTCGGGTGCAGCTACAGGCTCAGGGTAAGGAGCGTATTACAAATCTCGCTGCCAACATGAGCAACCGCATGGAAGCAGTCATCGCTCGTCTGCAAAACATCATTGACCGCATAGATTCACGCATCGACAAACTCGCAG
Organism: Candidatus Nomurabacteria bacterium; assembly: GCA_020632135.1. Lineage (GTDB taxonomy): Bacteria > Patescibacteriota > Minisyncoccia > Phycocordibacterales > UBA918 > OLB19. The sequence goes on from JACKGC010000001.1 coordinate 272,322, forward strand.
AGCGTGGCATTGACACCACCGCTGCTGCACAAGCTTTGGCTTCTGCGCAACTGTCAGTGAACACCGCTGCACGTGAGATCGCAACCATTGATGCTGACGTGGCAGTCGCAGTTAGCGCGGAAGATGTCCGCACTGCCTGGAGCACCGTAAAAGCTAAATATCAGACCATCCGCGACCATCTCAAGACCGCCCACACCGAACTCCGCGCTGCAGTCACCGCTTTAAAAGAAGCCGTTGCAAATGCTGAAATGAGCGTACGTGCCACAACCCCAAGCGAAACCTCACTCGAAGCTACTGCCGGCGCTAATGAAGCTGGAAATTAATCAACCTAGTGCACAACTGTATGAATGGAGACCAACACAACATCAAGACCCCTGATTTTGAAGGTGAAGAGATGAAGATGCCAGAAAACACTGACATGCAACCACCCGTCCATGACGAATCACGACTTCTCAGTGGTCCGCTCCTCCTGGTACTGGCACTACTCCTCGTGGCGATCTTAGCTGGACTCTACTATTGGTTTACCACACTGGAATCAAACACTCAGCCACTACCAACGATCGAGCGTCCGACCCGCGAAGCGAACAACGAACCTGAGAGCACTACTGCCGAGGCTCAAGCAGACACCATGATGGCTACCAGCCCATCAGACGAACTCTCTGCCATCGAAGCAGACATCGAAGCCACCGATCTTGAAAGTCTCGATGCTGAACTCAATGCCATTGAAGCTGAGTTTGACGCTGCCGTCGAATAGCACACAAAGGGACCGGCCGGCGCCTTTGGCGCCGGCCGGTTTTTGGTTGCATTTTTCGCTAAGGTGCGTACACTAGCGGGCACTATGTCTAAATCACATTCTCACGCACACGCAGTAGATTTTAAAACCGCGTTCACAATTGAAAAGCTGGATGGTTCACAGGTAAAAATCACCGGTGAACTGCCTTACGTAGAACTTGCAAGCGAGCGTAATGCAGCCGTCGTCGCCCTCGGCAAGAACGTCGAGCTTGATGGCTTCCGCAAAGGCCATGTCCCTACCCCCGTGCTTGAAAAGCACCTCGGAGAAATGACCATTCTCGCTGAAATGGCCGAACGAGCTATCGCACACGCGTACCCGCATATTGTTGAAGAACACCAGATCGAAGCTATTGGCCAGCCGCAGATCGAAGTCACCAAAATTGCTCCCAACAATCCACTTGGACTTACCATCACCGTCTCGGTCGTACCAGAATTCACCCTGCCTGACTACGAACAGATCGCAAAAGATATAAATAAAGAACGTCCGAGCGATGAGGTGACCGATGCAGAACTGATCGCCAAGATCGAAGAGATCCAAAAGCAGAAGCGTGCCTACGAGCGCATGCAGGAACTTGCACAACAGCAGTCAGAAGAACCGAAGGACGACACAGACCTCCCGACTCCTGAGTCAGAAGCAGCGAAGGCTACGGAAAAAGAAGCTGAGGGAGCACCACTGCCAGAACTCACCGATGAATACGTGGAGACACTCGGCCAGCCCGGGCAATTCAAGACCGTTGACGATTTCAAAACCAAGCTTCGCGAACATCTTGAGATTCAGAAGAAGCAAGACAACGCCGCACAGCACCGTGCCAACATCACCGACGCGATCATTGAGAAGACCGACATGATCCTGCCACAGATCCTCATCGACTCTGAGATCAATCAGATGTTTGCGCAAATGGAGGAAGACATCAAGCGTGCCGAGCTGAAGATGGATGATTACCTCGCACACATCAAGAAGACCCGTGAGGACTTGAAGAAGGAGTGGGTTCCTGCCGCTGAAAAGCGTGCCAAGCTTCAGCTCATTCTCAACGAGATCGCCAAGCAAGCTGAGATCGTCCCGGATGCTGACGAAGTGAAGAAGCAAACCACTGAACTTATGGAACGCTTCAAGGATGCAGACGAACACCGTGTACGCCTATACGTCGCATCAGTCCTTCTCAATGAAGCGGTGATGAAGAGCCTCGAGGAGAAGTAATATAGAGATGGAGAAAAAGCCGGCGGGGCGCGAAGCGCCCCGCCGGCTTTTCAATTCTAGATTTAGTGCTATTAATACTAGTAGCTCTTAATCGGCTAACCTCATTTGCTTATGGATATAAAAGAACACACCACACCAGAGCAACTTGAACGCTATGCGTTCGTCTGGTCACTGGCTCGTTTGGTTATTGCTGCTGTTTCACTCTTCTTCGGTGCCATGCCAATTGCGTACAAACTTGGCATTTCCTACGGTTTGTTGTCAGTCTTTTGGCTTGTTTCGGGAATTGCAGCCATCTACCTACTCTATGTATGGCACCAAAATGATCGGTCGCTCTTTGGACGTGACAACCAACTCGATAAATGGCTGTTTCTCATTATGGCCATTACTGGTATCAATCTTGGCCTCGTGACCGTAACCGATTCGAATATTGGCTTCTCCATTGCCTGGAACTTGGGACCAACCATGGCAATGCTCCTCATGAAAGCCACTGCTCTCTTGTATCTCTTTGTGGCCTACCACCTCTGGCACACCTGGAAAGCTAACGGCGAATCACTCTTCACTGAAACACCAACTCCAGTAAAGGGTCCTACAGCAACACCACACTAGTAGCACCAGTGCGTTTGAAAACGGGCGGGGCCTTCGGCCCCGCCCGTTTTCATTTTCAATAATTCTGCTACTATGGCGAAGTACTAATCATTGCATTTTGAAACCATTATGAAAAAAGACACCCCGCACACATCGCCTGAATCAACTCTGGTCCCGATGGTCATCGAGAAGACCGTTGGTGGCGAACGTGCCTTCGATATCTATTCTCGTCTCTTGAAGGAGCGCATTATCTTCATCACCGGCCCGATTGAGGACTACATGGCCAACCTTATTGTGGCTCAGCTGCTTTTTCTTGAAGCGGAAGACCCCAAGAAAGACATCTACCTCTACGTTAATTCGCCAGGCGGCAGCGTCACAGCCGGCCTCTCGATCATCGATACTATGCACCACATCAAGCCTGATGTTGCGACCGTCTGTGTCGGCATGGCTGCTTCAATGGGCTCGCTTATCCTCTCGCAGGGTGCGAAGGGCAAGCGCTTTATCTTGCCAAACGCCGAGGTGATGATCCACCAGCCATCCGGCGGCGCCTACGGCCAGGCCACCGATATTGATATCACTGCCAAGCATATCCTCAAGACTCGCGACCGCCTCAACAAAATGCTTGCCAAGGCCACTGGCCAAAAGCTCACCAAGGTCCAGCAAGACGTCGACCGCGACTTCTTTATGGACGCAGATGAGGCGAAGGCCTACGGTATCGTTGATAAAGTGTACTCTTAAGACACTCTATCAGGATCTTAAAAAGCGCGACCGTTCCGGTCGCGCCTTTTTCGTATAATGTACCACTATTGCTGCCACAACTTTCGTACCGATCGATCACTGAGGCGATAATTCGGCTGGATCGAGCCCTTTGGCGCTACATCTTCGATCTGCCCCTACTTGACCAGCTGCTCAAACTCCGCTTGCTCAAGTGCGCTCAGGCTACCTTTTTTCTGTCGCTTGATCAGGCTGGTTGCATAGCGATTTCGTTCCCACTCGGTAAGTTTCGTGCGCCAAATTGCAGCTGCAGCCAACAGCAATACAGACCCAACGGCAACACATAGAATGACCACTCCCGCTTGCATGACGGTACTCATCGGCAAAGAACTCCTCTGTAATTTCTCTGACAGTACCATCCTCTCCCCTGTTTTACAAACCTCAAAATCTCCTGTACAGTGCAAACGTACAGACACGAGCTTGTAGAAGCATTTATTGAAATAAGGGAGAACACATGCCACCACCAATTGTCTTTGCGGTGTTGCTGGTTGGGGCTTTGTTACTCGGGATCATTGCTGGCTATGTCGTGCGTTACCTGCACGCACAATCAAAGACGAATTCGATTGAGCTACGACTAAGGGAGAAAGAGATCACAGCGGAAAAGAAGGCTCTATCAATCGTTGAAGAAGCGGAAAAGAAAGCGGAAAAGATCGAGAACGAAGCCAAAGCAGAGCGAAAGCACCTGGAAGAGAAGCTAGAACAAAAAGAAGAGCGCCTCGATAAACGAGAGGAGGTGCTGGATGAACGACAGATTGACCTTGAGTCACAAAAAGAAGACGTCCGTGAGAAGATCGAGCAAGTAAAAGCGATCAAAGTCCAGCTTGATGAGCGAAAGAACGAAATCGAGCAAAAGATCGAGGAGGCGGCCGGACTTTCAAGAGATGAAGCGTATGGGCAGCTGATTGCGAAGGTGGAAGTGGAACGTGAAGAAGATCTGCGCGCCCGACTCGAAAAGATCAATCGTCTTGGTGAAGAGCGGTATGAAGCGAAAGCGCAGAATATTCTACTTGCAGCCATTCATCGGCTTGGCAACACCATGGCGCCGAGCTTAATGACCGCTCACGTAGAGATTCCGAGTGATGACCTCAAAGGAAAAGTCATCGGTAAAGAAGGACGCAACGTCCGGGCCTTTGAACGTGCCACCGGCGTTGATGTACTTATCGATGAATCACCGGGCTACATCGTTCTCTCCAGTTTTGATCCGATCCGGCGCGAGATCGCTCGCGTAGCGCTCGAGAGCTTACTTAAAGACGGCCGTATCCAGCCGGCCAAAATTGAAGAATCGGTTGAAAAAGCGCGCAGTGAAGTAGCGAAGGTAGTGAAAGCGATGGGTGAAAAAGCGTGCTACGACGCCAACGTACCAAACCTCCACCCCGACCTGGTCACTATCCTAGGCCGCCTGCACTTCCGCACCAGCTACGGACAGAATGTGCTGTGGCATTCAGTTGAGATGGCACACATTGCGAGCATCATTGCTGAAGAGGTGGGTGCCGACCCAGCCATCGCACGCGCTGGCGCGCTCCTGCATGACATCGGCAAGACGGTGAGTCACGAAGTGGCCGGCACCCACGTCGAGATCGGTATTCGTATCCTTGAGAAGTACGGTGTTGATGACCGGGTCATTCTTGCAATGCGGGCGCACCATGAAGAATACCCATATGAAACGCCTGAGAGCATCATTGTGCAAGTGGCCGACTCCATTTCAGGTGGCCGCCCGGGTGCACGCCGAGACTCTCTTGAAAACTACATCAAGCGCCTCTCCGACCTCGAGCACATTGCGACGAGCCTGGCTGGCGTTGAAAAAGCCTTTGCTATTGCAGCGGGGCGCGAGATCCGTGTCTTAGTGAATCCGACCACACTCAATGACTTCGAAACGAACGACCTCGCACGTACCATTGCCACCAACATCGAAGCACAGCTGCGCTATCCTGGTGAGATAAAAGTCCACGTTATTCGTGAGACAAGAGTAGTGAGTTACGCTCGGTAGGAGTAAAAATGGCCGGCACCCGAAGGGTGCCGGCCATTTTCTTTTCCAAGCAAAAATCATTACGACACAAAATTATCCCTTGTGTAGTCGTTGCAGGTAAAAGGTGTTGCTATATAATGATTTGCAAGCCAATTACGGCACGTGCTTGAGTAATTACTCACCACAAACTTTACCCATTCAATAGAAAAATCTGATCTATGAATAAAGCAGACATCATCAGCAAAGTGCACGAGGTTCTCGACACTACCAAAGCTGACGCAGAACGCGCCGTCGACGCAGTGTTCGACAGCATCGAAGCAGCCATGAAGGATGGTAGCCAGGTATCAGTCGCAGGATTTGGTATCTTTGAAGCTAAGATGCGTGCCGCTCGTGAGGCTCGTAATCCACGCACTGGTGAAACCGTTAAGGTACCTGCAATGCGTGTACCAAAATTCCGTGCTGCTAAGGCTCTCAAGGACGCAGTTAAGTAATTCTCTCCACCTGAAAACGGGCGGGGCCTTCGGCCCCGCCCGTTTTCTAATAACCTCAAATCAATAAACGCCAGTGGGTGTGTTTTATTCACTTGTTGCAACTGTGGTATACTGTTCATGTAGCGGAGGTAATACGCTATGAACGGAAATACGAAGAGTATTCCTTTGCTATTTCCCACCACAACAAAAGCCCCGACGGGGGCTTTTGTCTTGCTTGCGCAATTCCCCAAACCTGCTACCATGCGAGCACATGATTAACACCCTTGCCATCACCATGATGATGGAGCACGACTAGCGCGGGCGTGTTTATCTGTATTACAGTTACCAACACCCCGCCATGGGGCCTTTTTATTTTCAACATGTTTGCAACAATCATCAACGACTGTCGTGACGACAATGCGCGCGCTCGCCAAACGAGCCGGCTTGCGTCGCTCCTTTCAGTCAACGTTTCTTTTATCGGCGTCGAGTCAGACCTCGAAGCCGGTATGCAACTCATCGACATCCTTGATGCGACCGAGGGTCGCCCTGGCGTGATCCTCGTCAATGTTGCTCCCCGCGGAGGTCATACAACTAAGTGGGAAAATGGCACGCCGTTTGCCTACTTCCACTACCGAGAAACGTTGGTTATCTCAACCGTCGACGGCTTTGCGCTTGCAGGCGTTAAAAAGCTCGGCCTCATCAGTGAAGTAAACCTGCTCGATACGCATACCGCCTCAGAAGCAATGCAACAAGCAGGTTTCATCGTTGACGATGCAGCAGCACGTATTCCAAACTCACAGTTTCGCAGCTTTGATTTCTCACCACGAGTGGCGGCCTTTCTCCTCGACGGCCACGAGGTACCACATACCACCTACTCACTTAACGAGACTCCAGACCTCCCTCCAGCCGTCTGGCACATCGACAACTTTGGCAATTGCAAAACCACACTCACCGTTAGCGATCTTTCTGGCCGCACTGAGCTTACCACTCGCTTTGGTACCCTACCCCTCATTACGCACTTGCGTGATGTCCCAGATTCTACCCCCGCCGTTACCGAAGGCAGCTCTGGCCTTGGCGATACTCGCTGGCTTGAGCTCGTTTGCCAACGCTGTCCATTTGCGAAGAGTCATACTGTAGCTATAGATGACGATATCTTCACAGAGAGATCGTATCTTCTCACTGCAACGAGTTTGTAAGTGTTACAGAAAAGGCCGGCCCCTTCGGGGCCGGCCTTTTCTGTTTCCTACGTCAAATCCATAAACGGATTGTATGCCACCTCCCACAGGTGACCATTGGGGTCAACAAAGTACCCTGAATAGCCGCCCCAGAACACTTCCTCTGGTTCTTTTTTGATCTCTACTCCCCGCTCCCGCAGCTCAGCAAACAGCACATCAACAGCCTCTCGGCTCGGTTCATTATGCGCCAGGGTCACTCCCCGAAAGCCACTCCCTTCCGGCGCGACTTGCGCATCGACTGCCAGCGCCTCCCAGCCAAAAAGTCCAAGCCAAGCACCGCCCATATCGTAGAACGCCACTGACTCATTGGTCTCAGCCGCTGGCACAAGCCCGAGCACATCCTCATAAAACAACCGCGCAGCTGCAAGGTCAGCCACCCCGAGGGTTACTAGTGATAGTTTTTGTTTCATATGTACAGTGTAGCAAGGATGAGTTGTAATATCAGCCTGCTGTGCTAGAATCGTTTCACTTTGAGCTGATATTCAAAGTGCAGGTGTATCTTCGATACAACTGCTCATTCGCCGGAGATGGCTCCGTGCGTATGCACGCAAAGCGTGCAGCGGAAGATTATAAAACGGAGTTTTGCGAGCACTCCAACATTTCGCGGGTGTATCTGTCGATACAACCGCTTCGCTCGTAAGGCTACTGCTCAAGCAAGCTTGGCAGTATCTTACTCGCTCGCGGGTGTAGTTTAGTGGTAAAACGACTGCCTTCCAAGCAGTAGTCGGGGGTTCGATTCCTCTCACCCGCACAAAATTTAACTTCGTCAGAATTAAGGCGAGATGACCGCCGCCGCGAAGCGGCGGCGGGAGGTAGAAAACCCCGTCGCGTAGCGACGAAATGGCTGGGCGAGGGCACGGAAAAGTGGGCGGTTTTGTTACGAACCGAATGGTTCGTTCCGATTTTTTGGACGAAGTCGGCAATTTCGGAGAAATTGTCAGACGAGGACAAAAAAGCAGCTTGTTTCGTATCCAAAACCCACTCCCGCAAGGGTTCGACCCAAGTATTTCCCCGACGTTCAAAATCTTTCTTCTTCTCGTTCAAAGTGGCGAGAGAGCGCATAGTGATGTCTTTTTTCTTAAGATAAATCTCCTTTGGTATATCGCCGTCCAAATACGCAGACACCAGTTTTTCCATGCGCTCCTCGTCCGCTTTGATTCTATCGGAAAGATTTTGAACATCACTTTGCGATGAGTTAGTTTCTTCGTGCTCCCATTCGTCAATTTTCGCCAACATCCAATCAGCATACTCATCGCAAAGTGATGTTGTTTGAAGCCGATCCTTGATTTGTGCAACAAGGTCTTTTCTTGCACATAGCCTTGCGAGCAAGCGCCGTGCTTTTTGGTACAACGGTAATAGCGATAGATACCGCCATTGCCTTTCGCATGTTGCGCCGTGAACATACCACCACACTCACCACAACGGAACAGACCTAAAAATGGAAAATCATGGCGATTTCTTCGCTTCGGCGCACGCGCCTTGCTCGCAAGAACTTTTTGCACGGCTTCAAACAATGTCGGGGGAAATAATTGGTTCAAATGTGCCGTCAAACCATTCTCCGTTATGGCGCACAAAACCGAGATATGCTCGGTTGCTCAACATATGTTTGACGGCACATTTGGCAAGTGGCTTTCCTTTCGAACTGGTAACGCCTAAATCCGCCAAAAACTGCGACAGAGAAACCAGTCCATGAGTACCTTTCACATACTCCTCAAAAGCGCGCTGCACAATCTTCGCATTCACCTCATGTGGTTCTATCTGCCGAGTGCGTGGATTGTTCACATACCCAAATGGCGCTTTGGTGAGCCACTCGCCACGTCGCAGTTTTTGGCGGATGCCTCTTTTTACATTCTGCACCAGATTGTCTGAATAGTATTTACTTTGCCCAAAAGCCACTTGCAACATAAAGAGCCCTTGCGGAGTGGGTTCAAACCAAAGGTCGGAAAGCGCAAAGACACAATTCTCTCGGTGTCTACTGCGTAAATGACGCGCCCGCCGTCAATGCTATTTCTTGCCAAACGGTCGGGGTGCCACGACAAAATCCCGCTTGCTTCTCCCACCTCAATGCGCGTCATCATTTCATTAAAAATCGGACGACCGGGTGTCTTTGCGCTTTTCGACTCTTGAAACTCCGCTAGGATTTCAAGATTTTCTTTACGCGCAAACTCTCGCAATTCAAAAAGTTGTGCCTCAATGGACATGACTTGTTTATCATCATCTTCAGTACTCTTGCGAGCGTAGAGAAAATATTTTGGTTTGTTCATAATTTTGAAAAAATTATTTTTGGATACGAAACAAGAAACAAATCCGCCCACTTTTCCGTGCCCTCGCCCAGCCATTTCGTCGCTACGCGACGGGGTTTTCTACCTCCCGCCGCCGCGTCGCGGCGGCGGTCATCTCGCCATAATTCTGACGAAGTTAAATTTTGTGCAGAAATACTGACCTTTGCTCGAACCCATTTCGAGAAAGGACAATGATCGCAACGCGCGGAGCGCGAGGTGATGCGGACGCGAAGCGTACGCATTGGAGTCCGTATGCGCCTCGGTCGCGCTCCGCTTCGCTACGCGCGAGCAACCCCAAAAATTTCCTTGCCATTTTTTGCGGCTCCTCCCCCGACCCCTCCGCCGAAAGGCGAAAAAGAAGAAAGGAAATTTTGGGTTGCGCCGTCGGGTACACATAATTATAAACTATGATGGTATATTCTACAATCGGTTATATTCTATTATTACGGTCATGGCAAACAAATACAGAATTAAATATCAAAAATTCATCCAACAGCTTCGCAAAGCTCGCCTTGAAGCTGGGTTTACTCAGGTTGATGTTGGCAAGAAGTTAAAGAAGCCACAGGCGTATGTGTCAAAGATTGAACGAGGCGAGCGTAGAGTTGATGTTGTTGAGCTAGAGGAGTTTGCGAAGCTATACAAAAAAAGACCTCGAATATTTTACAAAATAGCCCATTAATCAGTGTTGGCTGTGGATAACTATTTCTTAAATTTTTTCATATGCCAAATAAGCTAGAAGAATCTCTCATATTTTGGGAACTTTCAAAATTAATTTTATGTGCTAGAGAGCTTTTCTTTTAGGTCGAGAAATGTTCTAATTTAGATATGAAAGACGGATACATAAAAGATTATTCAACAGATAAGCTGGTCGATCTCCGAAAGCCGGAGGAGATTGTTCGGCAGAATTACGAAAAGGAGTTGCATGAAGACTACGAATATGCCAAGGAGCAAATGGATATTGAAGTCCCCATACAACGCGGCGAAAAAAACTCAGCCAAAAACAAAAAACGAGCGCGCTGACATTGTTGTGTACGAAACCACAGACAAAAACAAAAAGAAGTCAGTCGGCTGACATATTGGGTATTGTAGAAACCAAGCGCCCCACTCGAAAAGAAGGAATCAAGCAATTGATGAGCTACATGACTGCAAGCTCTGCACTTTGGGGAGTTTGGACTAATGGAACTGATATTGAATATCTATTCCGCGACCCCAAAGTGGCAAAATCAAACAGGATTATATTTTTTCAAATTCCTAAGAATGGAGAAACGTTTGAAGATATTGGGCGAATCTCTAAGAAGAACCTGCAACCTGCCAAGAGTTTGAAGTCAGTATTCCACCGATTGCTAAATATCTTGTACGCAAATACAAACATCAGCCGTAAAGAAAAACTTGGGGCAGAGATGATTCGTCTCATTTTCTGTAAAATCATTGACGAGAAATACGACCAAGAAGCTCTGCCGAAGTTTAGGGTTGGTTTTGAAGAAAACCCGAAAGACGTTGCAAAGCGCATCAAAGAATTGTTCCAACAAGCAAAAGACGAATTTGGGCATGACGGGGTGTTTGAAAAGAACGAAGAAATTACTCTCGATCCAAAGTCGATTGCTCTTGTAGTCGGGCAGCTCGAAAAATATAGCCTAATGAAAACTGAAAAAGACGTCGTTGGTGACGCTTTTGAGGTTTTGCTGAAAGCAAACTTGTTGGAGAGAAAGGAGAGTTTTTACACCAAGGAAATTGTGAAAATGGCAGTAAAGGTTATTGACCCAAAGCCAGAAGAAACAATAGTTGACCCTGCTTGTGGTAGTGGTGGTTTCTTAATTTTGCACTCGAACATGTTTGGTCTGAAATGAAAAAACAAACCAAATACAGAGGAATGACTGAATCGCAGTTTGATATTGCCAAGAAAAACATGGCAGAGCGTTGTGTCTTTGGAATTGATAAGGAAAGCGACTTGGTAAAATTGCCAAAGCGTATATGGCGATAATTGGAGACGGTAAAAGTGGTCTGGTCTCAGATAACACACTGCACTTACCTGAGGATTACAATCAGAAAGCAAAGGAGCTCTTCGTCGAAGACGAAGAGACAAACACCCTAAAAAGTTTGACATCGTTCTAACCAATCCTCCGTTTGGAAGCAAAATTAAGGTTGTAAAAGAAGACTCAAAGCAATTTGATTTAGGACACACTTGGAAAAAGAGGGTGATACTTTTGTAAAACGGATAAAGTAAAACCAACCGAACCGCAGGTTCTGTTTGTAGAAGCGTTGTTTAGAAATGTTGAAAGACGGAGGTAAGCTCGCATTGGTATTGCCTGAGACATATTTTCATGCACCGTCAGTAAGATACGTGCTTGATTACTTAATCAAAGGAACAATATAACTTCAATTATCGACCTGCCTCATAACACGTTTCGTCCGTATTGTAATGCAAAAACACTTCTTATTACTCTTGAAAAAGGCGTGCCACAGCAGGAAGAAATTACTATGGCGGTGTGTGAAGAAATGGGACACGACCATAATGGACAGCCAATTTATCGTTACGACGAAGATAAAATGAGTTTACTGATGAGATATGGAATGATAGCGATAATATTTTGAAAGAGCTAGACAATCCGTCCGATCCAAACAATGAGTACGTGTTCAAAGTGAACGTAAACGACATACAAGGAAGTGTTTATGTTCCAAGATATTATTGGAAAAAGCGTATTTCTGACGTAGAAAAGGAAGCCAAAAAGAGGGTTTGAATTAGTGCCCGTAAAAAATTGATACAAGAAGGAGTCATCAAAAGCTTCTCGGGACATGGTTCTCCAAAATCTCATTTCAAGGGCGTGGCGAAGTGCCGTATATCCGCGTAGCTGATATCGTAAACTGGGCAGTCTACAAAAACCCGACTGCGTTCATTCCAGAATTTGAATATGAGCGCGTTAAAGGTAACCAGTTTGATTTGCAAGAAAAGGATGTGCTTTTGTAAGACGTGGTAGTTACCGTATAGGTAGTGTCGCAATCGTCTCAGAATTTGATACGGATGTTCTTTTAACAAAGAGATACAAACTTTCCGTGTCGTTGATGAGGATAATAAATACGGCATTGATGCGTTCTATTTGCTTTATTTATTCTCACACATTCTTACTCAAAAGCAGTTGTACGGAAAGATTTTGATTGATACGACATTGCCAAATATTGGTGACCGTTGGAAAGAGCTCAAACTACCTATTGCAAAAGATCCAAAAAGGTTGAACAGATGAAAACTCAACTGCGAAATGTGTTTGAGAAAAAATGGGAAGGTCAAAAAGGAATTGAGGCACTAACTAAAGAATACGGAAGATTCACTACTTAAATTTAAGAAATAGTTATCCACAGCCAACACTGATTAATGGGCTATTTTGTAAAATATTCGAGGTCTTTTTTGTATAGCTTCGCAAACTCCTCTAGCTCAACAACATCAACTCTACGCTCGCCTCGTTCAATCTTTGACACATACGCCTGTGGCTTCTTTAACTTCTTGCCAACATCAACCTGAGTAAACCCAGCTTCAAGGCGAGCTTTGCGAAGCTGTTGGATGAATTTTTGATATTTAATTCTGTATTTGTTTGCCATGACCGTAATAATAGAATATAACCGATTGTAGAATATACCATCATAGTTTATAATTATGTGTACCCGACGGCGCAACCCAAAATTTCCTTTCTTCTTTTTCGCCTTTCGGCGGAGGGGTCGGGGGAGGAGCCGCAAAAAATGGCAAGGAAATTTTTGGGGTTGCTCGCGCGTAGCGAAGCGGAGCGCGACCGAGGCGCATACGGACTCCAATGCGTACGCTTCGCGTCCGCATCACCTCGCGCTCCGCGCGTTGCGATCATTGTCCTTTCTCGAAATGGGTTCGAGCAAAGGTCAGTATTTCTGCACAGCCAACATGAAAAGTCGTCCCGAAAGGGATGGCTTTTCTGTTGCTGCGGTGCGGAGTGAAGAAAGTGCCTTGAGGCACTTTCGTGAGGAATCGAACGCCGGAATGATGTGAGGAGTTTACGACGAACGAATGAGGCGTGTCCCGCGGCACCTGCTAATTTATGAGGTACGAAATAAATTAGGTTGGTGACCGTCAGGACGATTCCTCTCACCCGCACAAAACGTTAAGAAGAACAGTCCCTGCGGACTGTTTTTTAGTTTTGTGAAGCGGAGCCATGTTTTCTGCGCCTTTCCTAGCGCAGAAAACAGGCGAGCTGGGGCAGCAGGTACTTAGTGCTCACAGCTAGCGAAGCTAGTGAAAACACTTAGTAACCTGCGCCTGACATGGCCTTATCTAACCGCGAACAAAATAGTGATGCGAAGGTGACCGATTCCTCTCACCCGCACAAAAGAAAGACCAGCTTACGCTGGCCTCAATCATCATCAAAGAGCTCCTTAAAGTACGCTTCTTCATTGGCAATGGGCAGCCGCGGACCGGCCTGGGTCAGCAGGTGGTCTTGGTATCCTTCACAAACGTGAATGGCCTCAATTCCCGTTGCAACGTCACATGTTTGGTCCTCTCGAAGGCTACTACAGCAAGTGCACGTCGCTCCGAGAAAGACACGGTAGCTCTCAGCCCAGTGAGCACCAGCACACCTTCCACCGCCAATGCGATGCGAAAAGTCATACGCTCGGCACCAACAGGTGACTTGTGGCAGCCGCTTTCGTTTTCGTTTCTTGGTCATTTTAAGACCCCTCAATCTTTTGTCCGTGATGAGAGTATCAATGGGGCGCGGTGGTGTCAAATGAGCCTGGTCGGTGAAGTAGCATAAAAATTCAGCCCGGCACACTTCGTGTGCCGGGCATTCTGCCATTCAGATCAGCTGCGTTTTTTCTGCTCCTGCTGCTGTCTCTGTTGCAGTTGCTGGAACTGCTGTAAGTTGTGCGAGGTCACCCGACAGAGTGACGCCGGGGTACCAAAGAGCAACTCAGCCCAGTACCGTTGCCAAACCTGCGGTGAGAACAATTCGTACATCATGTCCTTCTCCTCGAGATTGAGTGACATCGGAAATTATACAACTATCTTACTATTTGTCTAGCTTTCTGGGGACTGCAAGAAACTGAACTTACTCCACTCGATACTCTCCACGAAGGTTGCTTCATTACTCTGGTACGCTTGGCCGGTATTCTCATCGCTACGTAGAAAATACACAAACTGAAGTTGTTGCACTGCAGTGCCGCGCTCAGTCACATATTTAGTAGCTATATCAAACGGTGACACGATCGGCCGGCCATTGACGAGTGAGGTCTCCAGGTGAAGACCAGCCTTTTCTGGCAATCGTTCGTAGTACGCGTCGTACACAAGCTCAGAGCAGACCATTGCATCGCGCGTATTGAAGTCAAAGTTGAAATCGTAGGGTTTGCCGGTATTGGCAAAAGCTCTCATAAGAGCGAGCATTTTGTCGCGCTTGGTGAGTTCTGGGCGGAGCACCACCACGAAGTCGGCGTCGGCTGACACCGGCAGCGTTTGCGCGACCACACCTGGCTCGATAGCTTCGATCACCGCTGGCATATCACCCGAATCATCTAGCACCTCATACGCCGCAAACGCTGCTGGTGTCTTAGCTGCCATGTACGCAGACATACTCTCGTAGCTTTCATACGGAAACTCGCTCGCAAAGTACGCATCCATCTCTTCGAGCGTGCCGGTGTAGAGCGCCGAGTGGGTCCAGAAGCCAGGGATACCCACGTTGCTCACGTGCCAGTTACGCCGCTGGAGCATGATGTCGCCCGGGATCATCGCTTCCCCCATCGTGCGCGCCTGCGCTTCGGTGATGAGCCCTTCCTTGCCGCGGGTAGAAATGATCGCACGACCCATTGCCGTCGCGACACCCTTTTGGATCGGGAACCACGCCTCAAACATTCGCTGCTCAGCGGTGTTGGCCAAAGCTTCTGGGGCGCGCAACACTGTCGTTCCCGCGCCAGCTCGCAAGTACCGGTAACTCCCTACTGCCTTATCGCGCAAGAGTGTAAATGACACGTCCGCCCGTGGCCGGTTGCCAACAAAAAGCCATTGGTATACGTACCCGCCCGTGAGGCGCACGCGGGTTTTTGGCTCATAGAAGCGCCACACCATTTCATTGTAGACATTCGCGCGGCCGATCTCAGGGATGAATTCATTCAAGGCGGTTTTCTTATGCTCACTCCCATCGACCGCAATCATGAGCCGATGCACCAGCTCGTATTTCTTCGCATAGAGGCTATTGGCGATCAAAAATGACTGTAGACGTGTATCCTGGTATGCATATGAAATGGAAGCAAAGTATCGGTGGGTATCAGTTAACGATTCTGAGTATGCGACTGCATCTAGGAAATCAGTGAAAGCCGCGGTGATGGCCTCGGTTTGATTAGAGCCGCTCTCCTCCTTCGCGAGCACCGCTATGAGCTCATTACCACTACTCTCAAGATAATCCATCGCCGTGACCGAACGGTACAGATCGTCTCGCACCAGTTCTGCCACCGCCTCATCGCTCATCCCAGCAAAGGGCCGATCGTCCATCGGTCGCAGCCAGAAGAATACCGCTACCGCAATGAGTATAAGTACAGCCATGAAGAGTCGGCGTCGCTCTTTCCTTACAAAACCACTCGTTAGCTTGTATGCATGGTACTCGCGCCAGGTGTCACGACTGAGGTAGACACGCCGCACAAATGGTATGTATGACAACACATACACCCCGACCCCAATTAACACATGAAACGGATACAGCAGCTGCGTGCCTACAATGGCTAAACTGAAGAACGTGAGCCCAACGGAGAGCAAGCTCAATCTGATGAGCTGACGACGTCGTTTTTTAAATGACTCGAGCACTGCAGAGGATGCTTCTGTAGCACCTTGTACATAGTGTTCGTGTTGTGTAAACCAACCTTTCATATCAATCTATTCAATATTTTGTATCTGCGTACGCATATCAGCGGTGTACGTTGGACTGGTGACATCAAGCGCATCGTTATCAAGCAGGTGTGCTGCCTTCACCTCTGCAAAAGAGCCTGAGGTGTCAATCAGCCCAAGCTCGTAAAGGATCTCATCGAAGTAACCCGGCAGGATCGTCTTCCAAGTGATCGGGAAATCAACATCCGAAATGTGCTCAACTGGCCGCGTCAGCTCGTTGGTACAATTGTGCGTAAGTGTGTTGTACATGCGCGGTTGCGCGTATACATCGTTTATATTGCTGGCTAATTCATTGAAAAGCTGCCGGGCTCGTTCTGGCGTAGCGGTAGTTGGATAGAGGTAGACGCGCTCATCGCGGTGGCCCGTACGCACACCCACGATGTCTTCCTCTGAACCAACGACGTAGATGATCTCAAACTGCCTCAATACTCCCAAGAGCGGCGAGAAAGACTCGTCTGATTCACGCCGGGTCTCAAGCGACACCACCACCCGCTCACCTTCCGCAAACCCGAAACTCAGGAAGATGTGCGCCAGCCCTTCAAAATCATCGAAGTGGGAAATAAACACGTCTACTCTCTCAAGTTGATCGAGATCGAAGGTACGTGTCTCGTACTGCGCGTTGGCAGTATTTACATTGGTCCACTCGAAGTTGCGGTAGTTCTCGATGGTCACGAGCGAGCTCGTTGCAGAGTACACGATCTGTGGCAGCGCTTCGTGCCCAAGCTCCCAGTCGCGATCATGCGATGGTCGAAATACTACCCACAAAATAAGATACGTCAGCAACCACGCTCCCCAGAGCCACAGCAGTCCCCTGCCGATCTTTCGCCAAGTCATGACTACATTGTACTGCACGAGCACTCCTAGCAGTGGTGCTATATACAGAAAAAGGCCGGCGCGCAAGCGCGCCGGCCAATGTATATCAACTGTGGGTCAGTCGATCAGTCAGTCCTGACCCAGGATGTATGCCCGATCAGCAAGCTCCTGGCTTGACAGCCCGAGAGCATCAATCGACTCAGAGTCGGTTGGGTTGTGTTTTTTCTGTGCGCTGCAGTGCAGGTCATAAACCTCCTTGCACTCAGCTACCACATCATTGGCTGGTTTTTCGGGATGTTCACCAAACATCTTCCTTCTCCCCGTCGTAAATAACCATGATCACTGCCGTACGTGCGACATTACCGAGAATATAGCGTGAAACAGCCTTATTTATCAAGCTGTTTTTGCACCATTTTATCACTCAAATGAGATTATACAACTTCTCTTCTTTGTGTCAATGGTTTCCCCACTCTCGGGTTTTTGGTTGGTTTGGCAATGCTATACTTTTCCTAACATGCACATTGTGACCGACCTGTTGATTGCCGTTATCTCTGCGTACTTAGCGTTTACCAGTACCCTTGCGAGCGGGATAGAATCCCTTTTCGCTACGGCTGAACCTGCTCACGAAACGACCAAGCCAGCGGAAACTACTGACCACACCCTCTCTGCACTACCAAGTCGGCTGAGCAGTCTCATTCCCGATGTACTTTTGCGCAGCGCCGACTACCAACAAGCCGCTGCCGTAGCAGAAGCGGGCCTAAGTGGCACAACAGTTGACGATCCCCTTGATGCGGTGGTCAACATTCTCTGTACCTACACCACCGAAGAGTACATTCGCACCACCACCGGCACCGGCTTCTTCATCGACCCAGACGGTGTCATCATGACCAACGCGCACGTGGCCCAATTCCTCCTCCTTGAAGCTACCCACGAAAACGGAGAGACCGACTGTGTAGTACGCACTGGCAATCCGGCCGCTCCCACCTACCATGCAGGGCTACTCTACATTTCCCCAGCTTGGGTGGTCACCAATGCTGAAATGATGACGGCTGCCGTGCCAATGGGCACTGGTGAACGCGACTATGCCCTACTCTATGCCAGCGAACGGGTAGATGGAGAGCCCTTGCCAGCAGTTTTTCCCGCCTTAACGTTTGACCCCGACCTGCTCGCTCTCTCCACCCGAGAAGCTGAGGTGCTAGCTGCGGGCTATCCTGCCACCAGCCTCCTGGAACGTGGCCCGCATGTCGATCTGATTCCGCAAAAAGCGTACACCACTGTCTCTGAGCTCTACACCTTTGGTTCTAATTATGCTGACGTTATCTCCATTCGCGGGAGCGAAGTGGGGGCCGAGGGTGCTTCCGGCGGTCCGGTACTTAATAGCGCCGGTGAGGTGATCGGCGTGATCGTGACCCGTGGCGATGATACCACTGATGGTACTGGCAGCTTGCGTGCCATCACCGTCTCACATATTGACCGAACCATCCTTGAAGAAACAGGTTTTACTCTAGCCGAAAATGTCGGCGGTAACCTCGCCTACCGAGCCGATATCTTTGCACAGACTCTCAGCCCCTTCCTGCTCACGATCTTGCAGCAAGCGAATTAAGAAAAGCGGCGGCCCGAAGGGCCGCCGCTTTTTCGTACCAGCTCTAACGCATCGCCTTCGAGTAGATAGTCTGTGTCGGATACGCAAAGTCGATACCAAGTTCAGCAAAGCGCTGCATCAGGTCAAAATTGAATGCCTGCTGGATATTCAGGTACTGGGTGTAGTCTGAAGAATCAACGTAGTACACTACCTCAAAGATAAGTGCAGAGTCGCCAAAAGAGGTGAAGTGTACCCGGTCGAGCCGTGCTCCATCAAGCGCCTCAAAGATACGCGTCACGATCCCCGGCACTTCTTTCACGAGTTCCTGTGACGTCTCATAAGTGATGCCAAACTGAGTTGAAATGCGCCGTTCCTGCATTTTCTTGAAATTCTGTACCCGGGCTGAGGTCAGCTCCGTGTTAGACACCACGAGCTCCTCACCCTGGAGCGTGCGGATCCGCGTCGTCTTGATGCCGATCCGCTCGACCGTTCCCTTATCGTTGCCGATGACAATAAAGTCACCGATCCGAAATGGCTTGTCAAAGTAAAGTGAAAATGAAGCGAACAGGTCACTCAAAACACCTTGTAGTGCAAACGCCACCGCAATACCACCAATACCGAGCCCAGCTAGAAGTGAGGTGACTTCAATACCAAGATTAGAGAGCACAAAGAGCATGCCTAGGGACCACAGGACGATCCGCGCGATCAGCGTGACCATATGAGAGGCAGTAGCAGCATTTGGATCAACCACCCCGTCACCATCTTCATCTTTCTCCAGGAAAGTGGCCACAAAATAATTGAGGAAGATGGTCGCCACCTCAATGATCTGCCACACAACCGCAAAGAAGAATACCCCGGTCAAGACAGAATCGAGCAGCTCAGGCACCGTGAAGTACTGCAGTGCTGCGTAGAGTGCCACCAAGGTGTACACCCACGCGCGGATACTCTCAACCGCATGCACGACGGTATCGTCAAAGAAGCCGGTAGTCTTCTCTGCTAGTACTTTTGCCCGCACCAAGACCACCTGTCGGATCACCCAGAACACTGCAGTGAGGGCCAGAAATGTCAAACCAGAAGCGACAAACAGTCGGATATCTGTGTCACCAATAACGGGGATGGCATAGACCATTTCAGGCAACATAGCGGTGATGGCGCTGGCGGAAAATTGTTCAAACATGAGTATACATCTTAGCGAATATGCCCCTACCCTACCAAAATCATTCAATTGAGCAATATGCACAGGAGAGAACTTGAGCGAGATGGTAAGTGGCAGTATGATGTTCGTTCCTCGGTGGGAAAATAACCAACCATGACCGAGGAGGAATAGTTCTTTCGCTAACGTTAGTGGAGAAAGCCGCTCGGGTGGGACCGCGCGGCTTTTCTCGTGGTGGTAGAAAAGGGGCGCGGCCGAAGGCCGCGCCCAATACAAACTTTCCTCACAACTGCTGCATCCATCCCACCTTTGCGCGTACTTTCACAAAGTAGTTGTAAAACTGCTGTAACAACATGCACGTGTCATCCCGCTTCAGGAGAGACCAAGCACGTAGCTGCACCGGGACCGTGAACTGCCGCTCGACCACCTCACCATGCTGGTTGGCGATACTGATCGTGACCGTATACTCAGAAGCTTCCATGATCGCACCTCACTCAAGAACTAAACCCGCTTACGAAGCGGGTGCCACATACTTACCACGAGTGGTGTAACTACGCAAAACCCGCCACATAAGCTGCGCTCGGACGCCACCAGATAGAAAGGCAGTTACACATATACTTGTTCTGTTACTGCCGACTCCATTTGGAGGGAAACAAATTTACCGAAATTCTGCAAGATCTTATTAGAATTTGGATCATCCTTAAAGATCTCTTCGGCCACCGTCCCTTCTGGCAAGTAGCCCGGTGACTGTTTGATCCGTTCTGCCATATCGTGAAAGTTGAGCTCAGGATGAAATTGAGTGGTATAGATATTGTTTTTGTATTTTAGCGCAGACACCCGACACTGTTCACCACCATTCATAAGGAGAACCGCGCCGTCTGGCACCCGATCAAGGGTATCTTTGTGCCCGTAGTGTGCCATAAAAGAATCAGGTAGGTCAGAGAATAGGAAGTAGTCGTGCTGATCGACCATCAACTTGACCTCATGTGAGCATGATTTTGCCTGAGTAGTGTCGCAGCTCACTTGTGCACCTGCGAATGCACCAAGAAGCTGATGTCCAAAACAAATGCCGAGCGTGGGTATGTCGTTATCAAACAGATATCGGAATAGCGGTTGAAAGCGTTCCATAAACAGAGCCGTCTGCTGGCGCGCCTCATCAGTCTCTGGCTTACCGCCATCGAAGTAGAATTCACTCGAGCCACCAATAATGACCCCGTGGTACGATGCCATGAGTGCCGCTGGATCGTTCCAATCGAACGTAGCATCAAGCGCGTTGATGAACTCAATGTCCGCATACACACCAACCTCCCGCTCCAAACAAGCACGCTCCTGCGCCATTGCCGCCGCGCGTTCGCGGAATTGAATACCAAGTATCTTTGCTCGCATAGTTAGATTATAAGCTTAGATTCAGCGCTCAAACGAGAAATGCTGTGCATTTCCAGGCTGAGTACTGAAGACAGGCGAACCTGTCATAGCAATAAAAGAACACTTAGAAAGGACGACTTGCTGGCGGGGGGGGGGGGGGGCGGGGCGCGCGGGGGGGGGGGGCGCCCCCCCCGTCTCTATCACCGCAACAACAACTCCCGCCACACCTCAGCAGTCAGGGGCCGATTGGGTATGTACCCCGAGCAGCGTTGCCCAAGCTCGAGATACGCGTCCCACGCCTGGTGCCGATCCGAAACCGGCTGTCCACGATTCGAGCCGTGGAACCACTCGAGTAGGAATTCCACCATGCGGACCATCAAGTTGGCATACTGCTCCGCTGCTACCAACGGCATCGACGGCATCAGTCTGATCTCTAGATACGAGCCATGCTCACTCACTTTGGCGCGGGCAAACCACCAGATCAGCCCCAGATCGAGCCGACAGTCAATCCGCTGCATCTCTCCTGGCAACGGCACATACACATTACTATTCGGCGCTGTTTCCTTAATGAGCTTCGGTGTTGATTCAATGTAGCGGACCATATCGCTGCCTGACAAAAACCAGCGACCAGCTGCAGGGAGTCGTTCCGCCCGAGCAAATCGTTGCCAGATCTGCAAATGCCCCTTCCCGCTACCAAGTTCGTGATGGATCATCGCAGCAACAAATGGTGCAAGGTCATTGAACACATTGATCAGGAACGCCCCCTCGTCACCAAAGGGATCGAAGTCGCCGCCAACATTCACTTGCAGTGCCGCTTGGTTGGTCATTTGGTGCACTACATGCCACTCAGATGACTCACGACGCAGCGCCTCTAAGATACAACGATAGCGAGCCTTTTCGTGCCACTGATCTGCAGCTCCTTGAAGTGATGCTGGCCGAAATGGTGTAAAATCGATATCCGGATAACGAGCCGACATCTCTTTTAGTACCGCGATTGCAGCTGATACCGAAGTCTGTACGTGCGTCACAAGCTCCCAAAGATGGTGACCCGCATCATCAATAAAGAATCCCCCTGGTACTGGCTCCACATCAGCACAGCTAATCCCCGGCGCAAAACCTTCCTGCTCCACCCCGATACTACGAATGAAGGCCGGGGAGCGTTGCTGTAACACAGTTTCTGTTTTAGCCATGCGGCCTCCTCTCTCAAGATATGAATGAACAATGCAGGCTTCCGTTGTATCGGTCCTGCGTCTGCGACGCAACCACCGTTTGGTGGCCTGCAACCCGCGACTGGTACTGAAGTCAGACTTCAGTACCAGTAGCGAGCTGAAGTGTCGCGCGGCCTGTGGTTCAGGCCGGCGGAAAAATTGAATACTTCAATTTTTCCGCCGGCCAACACCCCGTTCCCCGAAACAAAACCGGCTCGCCATAGGCGAGCCGGTTTTCTGGAGTTTGTGTACGTCTACCTACATCCCAACCGACCCGCCATACGCGAGAAAACCAAACATAAACAGCATAAACCATGACCAATTTAGTGCTTCTATGCGGTTGGTTGTAGCAATAGATTGCATGAATTTGAATATACGCTATTACAACGCGGTGTCAATGCTACCGCTGGCCACACTGTCAATTTCTGTTTCTGGCAAGACCTCGCTTGAGGAGGTAGCAGAATCGATCAAGTCAAATTCGCCATTGATACTTTCAGTAGTGGTCGTAGTTTCAGTGGTGCTAGTTGCTTGTTCTCCCACCACCTCTGTTTCGGTACTCGTAGCAGTACTTGTGGCTGATGCCGGTTCTGCTGGCAGTTCGACTGGTAACTTTTGGGCTTCAAGTAACTTAAGCACATCATGTACCAGCGCCACCGTTTCTGCTTCCATGGCCTTGAAGGCTCGGTACTCAGTCGAGCTAGCCTTCATACCAATCAACACACCTGAGATCTGCTCCTGTGCCGTCAGTACTTTTTCTGCGACCCCCTCATCTTCAATAGCAGGCAACAACACATCGATAGTCATTAGATTTTGCTCGAGCTCGGCGATCACCTGTGCTCGTTCGGTCTGCTTCTCAGCGTCAGTGAGTACGACTGGTACGAGCGTCTCAATATCCACGGTCTTGGTCACCTCAAGCTCAGCAATAAAGACGATCAATTTTTGTGTCCGCTGCAACACCTCCACCAGGCTCTGACGAGCCATCATCTCATCTGCTTCAACCACAGCTACCGCTTCGGCCACCGATCGCTCAATGTCCTGAATCCGACGCGTCACTTCAGACAACTCTGCCTTGGTTGCTACCTCACTCAGCGATTGGCGTAGTTCGTAGATACGAGTGGTATTTTGTTCGATCCGGGCCATGAGTTTTGCGTAGGCCGGTAAGGTCGAAGAAGCAGCTTGTTCAAACATGGTTACCTCCCGTGACTCATCAATTGCCGTCGCTATCAGGCTCGTACTACGTGAACTCATTACCGCTTCATCATCGGCCGCCAACTTCTCCTCGTCACCTTTCAGTGCGTTTGACTGGACCTCTAGCGTGGTATCGAGTGCGATTGAAGCGATGGCTGCGTCATCGGCATCTTCACCACGCAAAACCTCGATCTCCCGTTTGGCATTCTCGGTATGCTCTCGCACCGCCGCCGCCACCTCAGCCTCAACCTCCTCGGTCAAACGGCCCTCACTCGCCAATAGACGTGCCTCAGCGATCCGACGGTTGAGCCGCTCAGTCTCCCACTCTACTTTTTGGTAACTATCAAATGTTAGGGTACTGCGAAGCTCCTCATTGAACTGCACCTTCACGGCATACAAAGTATCACCTGGCACTGCACGCTCAGCCAAGAACGGCACTGCCACCAGTATCACAGCAGCAGCCACTGATCCATATTTAAAGAAAGTTTGAAACGGCACCTTTACGGTGGTAAAGGCCTCAGTAGCCAGCGTTTTTACAGCAGACTGCGGCACTTGCGTAGGCTTTGATGCAGTCGGCAACGGATGGTACTCCATATACGCAACTACGCGCTCACGCAACTCACGCTTTTCAGCCGCCTGCATTTTGACTGCAGTGGTAGCTTTTTTATGAAGTTGTTCGGTAAATCGTTTCATTTGATGTTACATTGCTCGTTTCGCTTTTGCCTTGCGACGCTCCTCAGCATATTCATCTCCCGCTTCGATCTTCTGCCGCAGGAGTTTCAGGCCCCGATAGATCCGTACTGAAATGACATTCTCACTCTCCTCGATTAGTTCGCTGATCTCTCGTGGCCCGAGTTGATCGATGAAGCGATACACGATCACTTCACGGTATTGGTCTGGCAGCTCAGCCAGAAGCTCGAAGGCCTTGCGCCCATCGATCGTCGCCGCCAGCATCTCGACCGTACTCTCGGACAATTCATCAAAGGAACCTTCATCAACCCCCTCGATCTCCATCAGTGCATCAAGTGAAGTTTCTTTGCGCTTACGGTACTCATCAATGATCAAGTTGTTCAGCACTTTGTATAAAAACGGCCGAAAAGTATCGATCTCATACCCTTCGCGGATGTACGACCAGACCTTAGTGTAGGTATCATGCACTAGGTCGATCGCCTTTTCACGATTACTCACCCGCAAAAACGCATGCCGGAATAAAGCGTCGTTATACTCATCGAAAGCTTTCAAAAAACGCGTTTCGTGGTCACTTACATTGTCGGTCGAGTCCTTCCCTGCCATGTAATGACCATTATATACGTAGACGGACGAAACAGCACTTTCTTACCCGATGATAAGTAATTGGGAGGGTTTGCCACACTTTAATTCGCTATTAATAACAGCAGGGATTTTCCTTCGGAAAATCCCCGCCCCCTTACCATCTATGACACTTCTCTGATTTTTTCCAAAAGTTCTGGAAACTCCTCAATCAAGAAGTGGTTCTTGTCTTCGAAAGTGACGAGTTCGGCTCCTGGTAACAGCTCTTTGTACTTAAGCGCCTGATCATACGGCACAATCGGGTCGTCTTTGGAGTGGTAGATATAAATGCGGTCAGTTTTGTTCGTAAGCTCCCCCACTTTTTCGTAGTCAAACTGAAAATCAGCCCCGTCTTCCCCATTATCATTATGGGTCATGAGCGGTGCAGCGAGCAGGAAAAGAGCTTTGATCGTAAACGGAAAATCATTCTCAGTTAGATATTTTGCAAAGAAGTACCCACCCTGCGACCAGCCAACCAAAATAATGTCATCGCGCAGGTACTCAAAATGCCGCTCAAACCAAATTTTCCATTCGTCATACTTTGCGTTATCTGCGCACGGCATGGAGGGCTTAAACACTTCGTACTCCTCTCCTAGATCTTCTACGAAGGTACCCGTCCACTTTTTAAGAGGCTCGGTCCAGGGCAATGTTCTAATTTCCCTTGTTTTCAATGACTCCAAGAAATCCCCCCTTTTGCTATACGCATCTCCCCCATGAATATAAAACACTTGCTGTTTTTCCATAGCCTTACTGTAAATTCCTGATCGCTATCGCAGCATCTTCCATCACGGCATATTTTTCAATGTCTGTTTGATCCACCCATGCATGTTCGTCATGGTCTTTGCTGAGCACTATTTCCTGCTTAGTTGTTGTACACGCAAAGTAGATTCGCACCACATGCGCCTTCTCACCCTTAATTTCAGGGAAATTATCAGCCGCATATAGCACCTCCCCCACTTCTACTTCTAACCCGGCCTCTTCCTTCACCTCCCGAGCCAAACCAGCAAGCAAGGCTTCATCGGCCTCGATCCGGCCACCAGGCACATCCCATTTCCCGATGTTTGTTCCTTCTTCATAGGCACTCCCTTCCCGTACAATTAGCACCTTGCCGTCAGAACGCTGTATCACCGCCTTCGCTCCCACAAAAAGTTTCATAATTCACAGTATAGCAAACCTAAACTCGCATTTTTTGGAAGGAGATGGTATATTTTGCGGACTTAAATGACGTTCGTGGTTTAAGTCCAATGATCGGGGTGTATCTTCGCCTGTGCACCAGCTTCGGCTCGATACAACCCTGCTTCACTCGGTCATGCCGTGCTGCAAGCAAAGCTTGCGTTGATGAATTTTTATAAAGAAACAGCGAGCAAGCTCTCTTTTCTTTATAAAAATTCATCAACCTTCGCACGTCACGACTCTCGCTGCATCGGGGTGTAGCATAATGGTAGTGTACACGGTTTGGGACCGTGCGGCCCGGGTTCGATTCCCGGCTCCCCGACAAAATGTAATAAGTCCTGGCTTTTTGCCAGGACTTATTACATTTGGAGCGGGAGAGCAAGCAAACAGTTTTGCTTGCATCGGGGATCAAACGCCGGAACAATGTGAGGAATTTATGACGAACGAGTGAGGCGTGCCCCGCGGCACTACGTATCTTTGCAAATACTTGGAGCAAAGTACGTTAGTGACTGTCAGGACGATTCCCGGCTCTCCGACATCGCTAGAAAGGCGCCAGCATAGCTGGCGCTTTTTGTAGTTTGTATCCGATCATAACTACAATTTATGCATTGTGTTTCACGTGAAACACAATGCTTAGTTACACATGAAACAGTACTGTTTGCATCACGACAACAAGCAAAGTACAAGATTAACAGTAACTATCCAGCGATACACGAAACAAGAAACTACAGGACAACATTTGGTATGTATTTTATAGAGGCGTACTTTTCACGTGGAACTATTCGGACCGCAACGACGTCAATTTCCCACTCTCCATCATAGTTATTCTCCATGATCCAACTTTCAATCGCTCGATTAAGTCTTTGGATCTTATTGTGGTGTACATTCTCTTCAGGACGCCAGGTTCCACGTGAAATGGCTTGTTCTAGATCCTGCTTTGTTTCATATGAAACAGTCTTTACTTCCACAAAACGTACTATTTGGCCTGATCTACCTGTTCCACGTGCAACAATGTCAATCTCACCCCATTTCTTAAGGTAATTTGTATCTATAATGACAAAACCCTGCTTCTTAAGGTGTGTGGCGGCAATCTCTTCACCCCAGGCACCAGTTTGGTTTCTTTTGCCTCTTTTTTGACTCTGTTTCATGTGTAACAGTTGCAATATGTTTCACGTGAAACGTAATAATAGTTTCATGTGAAAATTGACCTTAATTATAGCACTATATTATAAAGGACATTTCTACTTTAGACCTGTGGATTGTCCTTTATCCACATATCCACTCGTTTATCCCCAGTTTTAAGCAGTCTTGGAGCAAGGTTATGTGGAGTTTGATAAGTGTGCTTCTGTGAAGGTGAGCAAGGATTGCTCAGTAATCATATGTTTAGCGTAAGTCAGCTGTTCCTAGCTCTAGGAATGGAGCTAGGAACATGCTTCCGGCTCACAAACGGGCACGAGACTGAAGCAGTTCAGTTTCTAAAGTAAAAGCTGGATTCTTAAAAATCCAGCTTTTACTTTACCTGTTTGTGCGGCCAGGGAGAATCGGTCAGGAGTCAGTTATTTTCATAGTCGCAAGCTCCTTGAAAATATACTGCTCACGACCCTGACTCCTTCCGCTTCGCTCCAGTCCGTCTTTCGATTCTCCCGCACTCCTACTCAAAACGGGCGCAAGGCCCGTTTTGAGTACTCGTAGTGCGGCCAGGGAGAATCGAACTCCCGACTAATCCTTGGCAAGGACTCATTATACCACTTAACCATGGCCGCATATTCTACTGTGACAGCTCTTCGGTCGATAATTCGATCCAACGGCGTAGCTTACGCTTCAAAACTGTGCTGCCGATTATAGTATTTCCAACGCCATAATGCAATGGCTTCTTGTTGGCGGAGCCATTTACAAATTGGCTCTTGTAAAATTGTACGTACGGGAGGGAAGTGAGGCGCTGCCACTTCTTCATGCATACCGCTTCGCTATGTCCTCCGTATAGTTGCAGCCATATGCGAAACTGTTTCTTCTCTACTCCAAGATACTCAAGTGCAAAACGTATAAACATCCTATGTACTTCCATCTGAGCTGAGGAGATTCTGATGGTGCGTTCGTTCACGAGGTCTCCGAGACACAAGTAGAGCGTCAAACCAGCTGTAAAGAGGGCATCTTTCTTGTAGTGTTTATACTCAACCTCAGCACTACGAGCTGCTTCGCGGTAGCGCGCAATCCGTTCACCACCACGAGCTTTATTGACTAACTGCAGTCGTTTCGCATTCTCTGTGCCAGCTCGCTTCTTGTTCTGTCTGGTTACATGAGCTGAAAAAGCTTTATTTTGCAACCATTTTGAGGCGGTTGACTTCGAGATCTCACAGTACTTTGCGATCTCCTCTAAGGTGAAGCCCCGCTTGCGTAAACCAAGTGCCTGCTCGTATTTCTCCTGATTTCGAACCATATTGTGTGTATATTATATACTACTTATGCATGTTCGATTACAACTGTACACACCGTCGTATCGTGTAAGCGTCGTTGCATAATCAGCTTATTCGACGTATGATGTTCGCACTCGCAACCGCGCCCATGGTGAAATGGATATCACAACTGACTTCGGATCAGTCGTTCTGGGTTCGAGTCCTGGTGGGCGCACATAAAGTACTTCTGGTAAAATAACCAGACATGGTGATAAAACCCACTGACATTCCAATTGAAGTAAAGCAAGTCGCAAAAGCCTTGGAAGACAAGGGTTTTGAAGCGTATGTGGTTGGTGGCTGCACCCGCGACCTCATGCTCGGGAAGAGCCCAAAAGACTGGGACCTCACCACCAACGCGCGGCCAGAAGAGATCCAAGCTATATTTCCAGAGCATTATGCCAATAATGACTATGGCACGATCGGGGTGAAAACTGAGTCGGAAGATTTGTCACTACAGATCATTGAGGTTACACCCTACCGCACTGAAAGTGGCTACAGTGACGCCAGGCGGCCAGATGAAGTGACTTTCGGCGTATCCCTTGCGGAAGACCTTAAACGACGTGATTTTACGGTTAATGCCCTCGCGTACCGCATCTCAACCGAGGAGTTGGTCGATAACTACGGCGGGGCAGAAGACCTGGCCGCGAGGCGCCTACGAGCTGTTGGTGACCCAGATGAACGTTTCGGCGAGGATGCCCTTCGTATGATGCGTGCGGTGCGCCTTGCGGCCGAGCTCGACTTCGTGATCGACCCAGAAACCATGACGGCCATCGCCCGACATAGCCAGCAGTTAAGCCGTATTTCCACCGAGCGCATCACCAGTGAATTCATTCGCACCATCATGTCACCGACCCCAATGCAGGGTATTATTTTCATGGAAAAACTCGGTTTACTCGAGCAATTTCTGCCTGAACTACGTATAGGAATCGGGATAGAGCAAGGTGGAGCACATCTATATGACGTGTACGAGCATCTTTTGCGTACTATGCAAGCTGCGGCCGATAAAAACTACAAACTCTCGATGCGTTTGGCGGCACTTTTTCATGACATCGCCAAGCCCCAAACTCGCCGTACCGGAGGCAAAAACAAGCAGTACACCTTCTTCGGCCACGAGGTAGTTGGTGCCAAAATGACCTTGCAAATTATGGATAGAATGAAGTTCCCACGGGAACTGACCGACGAAGTGGTGAGCCTGGTGCGTTGGCACATGTTTTTTGCGGACCCAGATGAGATAACCTTGGCAGCGGTACGCCGTACTATTGTTCGAATTGGGGAGGATCATATTGAAGACCTGCTTAATCTGCGTGTCTGCGACCGTATTGGCATGGGCCGCCCCAAGGAGCAGCCGTTTCGCTTCCGTAAATATAAAGCTATGGTGGATGAGGCGCTCCGCGACCCGATCTCGGTCAAGCTACTGAAGATCAACGGTGATCGTATCATGCAGCTCACCGATGAGAAGCCAGGGAAGCGTCTTGGCTATGTTTTACATGCTCTTTTGGAGGAAGCGCTTGATGATGCAAGCAAGAATACGGAGGAACATATGGAAAAGCGTGCCCTTGAATTACTACAATTACCTGAAAATGAACTCCTTGAGCTGGCAGAAGCGGGGAAGCGCCGCCAAGCCGAGGAAGAGGCTACTGCTCTAAAGGACATCAAGCGCGAGCACAAAGTTGGATGAGTCCACACAGAGGACAAAACACTAAAAACGGCTTTGTTGAGCCGTTTTTAGTTTATGTACTCGATGACAGTTAGCATTCCAATGCAGACTCGCTGTTCCACTTCGTTTGAATTTGGCAAATGCGTACCAAAATCAATACCAATACATTCATATCCAGAGTTATTGGCGCTGTTCCACGGAATGCTGTAAATGTGAGTGTTCAGAACAATGATTACCAAGACTAGCCCAACTGCAGAGATCGATAGCCACCGTTTTTGTTCATGATGTAATTTTAACACAGAGCAGACAATGAAACTGTCACCCTGATAGTCTTTTCTAATTCTCGAGATGAAGGTCGAAGGAATTGAGAAAGTGCGAAGGAGGTGCACCTGGATGTACAGTGACTGAGCACTTTCGAAAATTCCTGAAGAGATTCGCTCGAGTAATAGAAAAGACCTGAAGGTATCGGGAGCCAATCGTGGTGGTGATCAGCTGCCGGTGCCTTCAGGCCTTGTAAAAAATGAGCTTGTTGTGGAGGATTATGGTAATCCAAGTGGGCGTTTGCTTTTGAAACTAACCCGGTCCGAAGCTCTACGTTTTTGAAAGAAAACTTTTGTTGGTAGTCACTTTGTAGAGGAGTGGTACCTTGTAATCTTTCTAGATAGGGTGGGATGTTATGAACGTTTTGAGTAAGAGCTAATGCTCTTGGAGGTAATACTCAATTGTGTTTTGGAAGATCTCTTTAAGGGTGACTTCCAGGGGAGTGGAGAGGAACCGGTTGGTTCCTGTGCACTACTCTGGAAGTTACTGCTCGCCCTCTCTGGGCCTGTCACTATAGTACTCCTTGTAAAGGACATGGTAAAGGACAGCTGTGCGCATACGTGGGGATAAGTGTCTTTTATAGATTTTGTTTGACAGATTTGATCTTCGTGTGATTGTATGTCTTCATCATGCTAGCTAAACTAGCATTTATTTATACTGTTTTTTTGCGTAAGTTATCACCTGCAGTCGTCTCATACCTCTTTGTTCACTCAAGTTTTGACATTTCTGTATTCTGTGTTTTTTTGTTACGCATAGCGGCAAGAGAAAACCGGCTGTGTGTAGTTGAGACTCACATCCTCGCTGCGGGATGTTTGCCTACAGGCACACTCGCCGGTTTGTGATCCTACAGCTCAACCCCCAACTCGATCGAGACAGGGCAGTGATCTGACCCGAGCACATCTGGATGTATCTTGGCATTTTTGAGAACCGGTGAAAGCGCACCTGAAACCATCACGTAGTCGATCCGCCAGCCGACGTTCCGCTCACGTGCACCACCAAAGTGACTCCACCAAGTGTAGAGCTCTGGCGTATCGGGGTGAAAGTGCCGGAGAGTATCGATGAACCCCTTCTCGATCATGGCATCAAAGCCTGCCCGTTCTTCTTGCGTAAAACCCTTCTTGCCCTCGTTGGGCTTTGGGCGTGCTAGATCGATCGGTTGGTGGGCCACATTGAAGTCGCCGCAGAAAATAACGGGTTTTTGCTGTTGGAGGCGATCCATATACTCCAGATAGGCAGGGTCCCACTGTTGGCGCATAGGAATACGGGAAAGATCGTCTTTAGCGTTAGGAGTATAGACCGTACTGACGTAAAATGGCTCAAATTCAGTGGTTATAACCCGTCCTTCCTCGGTCGTATCGCCATAGCTGTCTTCGAGCGTGTATTTGGCCATTATGTCCTTAGGAAGGCCATTTATAACGTCAATTGGGGAATGTTTGGTAAAAATGGCCGTGCCTGAGTAACCCTTTCGCTCCGCCGAGCACCAATATTCTTCATACTGAGGCCAATCAAGATCAATCTGCTCATGATTTGCCTTGGTTTCTTGCAAACAAAGAATATCTGGATCGTGCTTCTCTAAAAATGGCGTAAACAAGCCTTTACGCTCAACAGCCCGAATGCCGTTGACGTTCCATGAGTAGATCTTCATGGGTCTAGTCTAGCGCATTATGTGTCAGTGGGGAAACTAGGCAGTCGCGCGCCCTACTGATGCAGCGTTTCGTAAATGATCTGTGACACCGAAGAGATGGCGACCTGGGCAGCGAGCACATCGGCGGTCTTGGTCATCACACACAAGATATAAGGATTTGGTTCATCATACACTACACCACAGTCATGCAGCTGCAGTCGTTGTTGCGCTTGCTCGGTATCATCAATCCCAAATTTGTTAGCAGTAACTGTTCCTTCTGGCACCCCATTAACAATACCGCTGTCATACGAGGATTCAGCAAGGAGCGCAAGCGCCCTTTCTGACATGGCTTCGGAAAGATACGTTGCGTTGTAAAGAATGCGGAATACGCTTGCGTAATCAATCGGTGTGATCTCATATTCATCTCCCTGTTCATAATTGGCCGGGATAAGAGTCATGGATTCTTCCGCTAGGCGGTTATGGGTCTCCGGTGTGACCCGCGTTTCAAGGTAATCAGACAAAATGCCGCGAGACACGTTGTCGGAGTGCACGATCATGTGGTAGATGAGCTCGTCTATGGTATAGGTCTTGCCGAGTGCCAATCATTGTGCCGGCGGCAAGTTAGCCTCCGCTGCATGCTCGCCGTTATATACGATCGTTTCCTCAAGCAAAGTAGGCTTATACTCAGCCAATTTATAGTACACGACCATAAGCGGCACCTTCATGAGGCTGGCGGGAGCAAACTGCGCCCGTTCGTTGATACCAAACCATTTGCCGGTTTCAAGGTCCTGAAAATACACTGCGACGGTTGATACCGATTGCTTGGCAATTTGCGCTGCAATCTCTGCCTCTAAAGGCACCTTCAGTGCTGCGTAGCGATCATTGGTCTCATTGGTGCCAGCGACATCAATGAGGGGGTTAGTGAAGCTGATCCGACCTAAATGGCGTTCTGGTATGGATTCAACCGCCGCCGGTGCAGGGTTTCCAAGCCAACTGTGCCCCAGCCCAAAACCGATCCACCCGGTCGCACAAACACTTACTAGCCACCAGAGTGGCTTGAGCCGTACCATATGATCAAATACTGCCTTCATTGGGGTGCGCAAGGCCAAAGATATGCGATTGCATAGCATGATTATAGCCAAGGTGAACAACAATGAGAAGCGTCACACCGAGAATCACCAAAACGAACGAAAATCAGTTATGTGTCATGAGATTGGAGCTCGGCTACTCATCGATGATGCGTGGCACCACGTGGCTGATGCAGCCGCTGCGGGCTTGCCGGCAATACTGCTTGACCGGCCATGGAACCAGGAACCTGTGCCACCAGGAGCAATTCGCACCCACAACTGGCCTGATACCGTAACGAGGGTATTGGAGCACCTACGGTAGGGATGGCTGGGCGCACTTCGCGCGCCCAGCTTTTTTGTTACCGTATACAAAAACCAGCCCAGAAGTAAAACTTCTGAGCTGGCCTATCAAATACCATCCAACTATCACTTACTCTGCTTAAAGCACTCAATACACTTGAGATTCTCGGTGCTCCGCGGCTGAAAGGGAAGTGACGCAATCGTGGCACCACAGATGGCACAGGCCCAGTCACCGGTGAACTTTGGTTTTTCTCCCGGCGTTACCGGCGTTGCACCCATACCTGCAAAGGCATCTTCCTCAGGCATCGGCTCACTCGCCAAGCCAGCATCCATGGGAATATCATCTGGCGCAGCGACACTCTCTGCTGCTTGGGCCGAAGGCTGTACACCGGCCCCTTTACCATCCTTAGCGTCTTTCTGCCTTTTCCAACACTCACGACAGGTCAATCCTTCTTCACTCCTTGGTTCAAATGGTAATTCGGTGATGGTGCCACCGCACACACTACATTTCCAGTTTCCTTGGTACATACTTTATGAAATCACAATTATTTGGAAATACAGTATACCGCAGAGCGACACTATCTCTCTAATATGATCGCGATTCTCATCTTTCCATGTCAGGTAGAGGTTGACAATTATAATATATATTTTATGATTGTTGTGGTTGTAGAGGAGGTACACCTATGTTCTGGGACAGCAAAAAAGACGACAAGGTCGTCGAGCTTGATTCGTTTCGCACTGAACATCGTGCGCAAAACAATCACTCTATCGAATCTATCGATAACATTCCCGACTGCTATCGTTCGCTTCTGTTTAACGCAGACAAGAACGGCGGCATCGGCGTTGATGACAATCTGTTCTCGTAAGACCAAACATCCAAACCCGCCCTTCGGCGGGTTTCTTTTTTGCTATACTCACGATATGCAAATCACTACATACGGCCACTGTTGCCTGCTCATCGAGCTAGCAGGGAAGCGAGTCTTGACCGACCCGGGTACGTTCAGTAGCGGTTTTGAGGACCTCACCGACATCGATCTAATTCTCATCACCCACGAACACGCCGACCATCTGCACACCGAAGCGTTGCAGGCACTCATCGAGCAAAATCCTGGTGTACACGTCGTTACCAACGGCAGTGTCGGGAAGATCTTGGCTGAGCTAGAAATACCTTTTGCCGTGTTGGCGCATGAGCAAAAAGAGCAAGTGGCCGGTATACACCTGAAGGCATACGACGGACCGCACGAAGAAATATTTGAGGAATTTGGCTTGGTGCAGAACACCGGCTTTCTGCTCGAGCATGGTGAATTCTTTTACCCTGGCGACTCATATATAGTACCTATTGAATCAGTGAACGTGTTGGCTGCACCAGTGGCAGGGCCGTGGTGTAAGGTGGCAAATGCGATCCGCTATGTACTCAAGGTTGCACCCAAGACCATGATCCCCGTGCATGACGCGGGACTCTCGAAAGCCGGAAAGGCTGTGGTGTATCCACACTTTGAACGGGAGCTTATGAAGCAGAATATCACTTTCACTGCTCTAAAAAGCGGGGAGACGGTGGAGTTGTAAAAGCAATGGGCGCCGGCTTCGCCGGCGCCCATTGCTTTTACATTTTTATAATGTTTTAATTTCTGCCACACTGCTGGAGTGGTGAAATTGGTAGACACGTACGCTTCAGGTGCGTATGTCGCAAGACGTGGAGGTTCAAGTCCTCTCTCCAGCACAAAGAAACCCCGCGTCCCTGCGGGGTTTTGATTGCTGGAGAAGCAAGGTGCCGGCGCACCTTGCGTGAGGGCTTGAAGCCGCGGAGCATGTGCTGAGCTGGCGAAGCACGGCGAGCGGCCGTCCAAGAACGCGAGGCATTTCTAGAGTGTGCGAATAGAAATGTCCGCGATTCTGGGACAAGTCCTCTCTCCAGCACCACAATCCAGGCCGGCGCGCGAAGCGCGCCGGCCTTTTCTTGCCCTTACTTTCCAAACCCCTTGCCTTTTTGCCCCCCTATGCTTTAATGCTTCTAACGAAACCGCGCTCTTGAAGTTGTTGTAGATTTGAAGAAGTGACGTTTTGTTTATACATAAAAGCAATATATATTTATGAAGGGTTCAGTTGTACGCAAGCGTGACGAAGGTTACGGATTTATTAAGCCAGAAGAAGGTGAGAAGGATGTATTCTTCCACGCTTCATCAGTGGTTGACATCACTTTCGATGATCTGAAGGAAGGTGACACCGTCACATTCGACGTTGAGGAAGGACCAAAGGGTCCAGCCGCAGCAAACGTTACTAAGGCGGGCAGCACTGCAGCAGCAGAGGCTCCAGCTGACGGTGATGATGATGCAGACGCTGCGTAAGTAACGCACTGAAAATGGCGCAGGGGCAAAGCCCCTGCGCCATTTTCATATACTCACATCGATCCCCAGCCAGCTTACCCGCGCGGCATCCACGAAGTGGATGCCGCGCTTTTACATACATATGTCATAATACAGATACCATGCTCTTTCTTTCGTTTGTGCATCACTATTTACGGTGGCACTACTTTCGCGCCTGGAGTGAACTCTTTCACGTCTGGCTTAATCTACTCTGGTTCACTATCCACTTCTTCTCCATCCCACAACTCATGCGTACGTGGTTTTCACCTTGGAAGCGAATTGTTGAAGAACGTGGAAATAAATGGAACCTAGAAGATCTTGCTGGATTCATTATCATTGGCCTTATCTCACGCTTACTCGGATTCATCATGCGCACGGTCATTATTATGATCGGCTTGGTGTGCCTGTTTCTCGTTGTCAGCAGCGGCTTGTTATTCTTCGTATTCTGGTTCGGCGCACCCTTTGTCATCATCGCCCTTCTTGGCGTCGGCATCACGTTACTTACCGCATAAAACATATGGAAACACTCAACGACAGCATCAAAGAGTACGCCCCCGCTATCCGGCTTGATCGTGCCATCAGTCGCCCAGCCCTGAGTCTTACTCGCACCGCAAGCCTGACTGGGGCAATTCTTTGTGGTGCGGGCGCCTTGGCTACCCACTATTACCTAGACGGGCAATTCACCACTCCACTCCTTGGCGGCACACTTATTTTTAGTGCTCTGTGGCTTGAGCAACTGCTCATTTTTTCATACCATAACAGCTACTACTTCCGTAACCTCAATTCACTCATTGGCCTCGAGGATGAGCCCGTCACTGGTGCGACTTACGATGTGGCTGAGGTCGTACTTGATAATCGTGATGACGTCACAAGCGCGTTTTGCACCTCCACCTTTGGTACCGAAGCGCTGCTCCGCTCCGGCATCCCCGAAGCTGCCGTTAACACATTCTTAACCAGCCCACGACAAAAGATCACCGCTGACATGGTCGTGTTGCCAGAAGGGGAGATCTTTAGTGTGATCGGCCTCGGAAAGTACCTCCTCACGCACGATCTAGAGTTCAAGACCATGTGCAAAGAAGCGGGCGTCCGCGAAGACATCTTCCTGGGAGCACTACGCTGGATCGTCGGTACCCACCATCAGTACAAACGCCGGCTCCGCTGGTGGAGTAAAGATAACCTTTCTCGCACAAAAGGTATTGGCCGTGAATGGGCTTACGGTACCGCCTACCTCTTACAAAAATTCGCGCGCGACATCCGCACGAGTGCAGTGTTCTCCACTCTTACCAATAACACTCCCTTTGCCGCTGAGAAAGTGACGGAGATAGAGTCAGCTCTTGCGCGCAGCAAAGCCTCGAACGTGCTCATTATTGGTGAAGCCGGTGTCGGGAAGGTCGATCTCGTACTAGAAGTTGCTCAGCGCGTGCACACCGGTAAATCTCTCGATGCCATTTCTGGTAAGCAATTCGTCGTACTCGATACCAACCGACTCTTTTCCGTCCATGCTGAAAAGCAAGACTTGGAATTGACCCTTCTAAGCATGCTCGACCAAGCTGTCGAAGCCGGTAATACCATCATCGTGATCGAAAACCTTAGCGTCTTCGTACGTGAAGCAGAAGCGATGGGTGTCTTCATTCCTGAACTACTTGATGAGTACCTGGCAATACCAGAGCTGCAGATCATCGCCACCGACACCCCCGGTGCCTACCACACCTACCTCGAAACACTCGGTGCCTTTACCCGGCGCTTTGCCGAGGTGCTTATTGACAGCCCTGACCTCTTCGCTACCACCCGGGTGCTTGAGGGTATCGCGCTAACTCACGAAAAGAAGCAGCGGGTCATCTTTACCTATGGTAGCCTCCACGCCATCAGCACTGCCGCCGACCGCTACATCGTTGAGGGAGTAATGCCCGATAAAGCGATCGCACTCCTTATTGATGTGGCCACAAAGGCACAGCAAGTAAAGACGTCACTCATTACGGAAGATTTTGTATACGAGACCGTAAGTGAGAGGACCGGTGTCCCCGCTGGACCGATCCAGGAATCCGAACGTGACCTACTGTTGCATCTGGAGGATAAACTCCACCAACAAGTGATCGGGCAGCAAGCAGCGCTCAGTGCCATCGCGCGCACCATGCGCCGCGCTCGCGCGGGGATCCAAACCGCCGACAAGCCAATTGGCTCCTTTCTGTTCCTAGGCCCAACTGGCGTAGGAAAAACCGAAACCGCTAAGGCACTCGCCAAGATCTTCTTCGGCGGGGAAGATAAGCTTGAGCGACTCGATATGTCTGAGTACAGCGGGGAAGCAGCGCTTGAGCACCTCATCGGATCCGAAGAACAAGCCGGAGTCCTGCCAAACATCCTCCGTGAACATCCGTACTGCGTACTTTTACTCGATGAATTCGAGAAAGCGACCCAGTCGATTCATGATCTTTTCCTACAAGTACTTGATGAGGGTGTTTTTACTGACGGGCGTGGCGGCAAAGTAAACGCACGCAACACCATAATCATTGCCACCTCCAACGCCGGCAGTACACTCATCTTACGTACCGTGAAGCAGCGCAAAGAGCTCACACACCTGACTCAAGAGATCATCGATCATATTGTACGCGAAGGCATATATCGGCCGGAGCTGATCAACCGATTTGATAGCACCATCATTTTTGAACCACTCACCGTAGGGGAACAGACTGAAGTGGCGAGCTTGATGCTCGGCAGTCTATACGAGCGGATCAAAGAACGTGGCTATGAATTAACCGTTGGTCGTGACCTACTCGATGTGCTGGTGGAGAAGGGATACAATCCTGAGTTTGGCGCTCGACCTATGCAGCGAGTTCTCCAAGACCTAGTGGAAGAAAAGGTGGCGAAGAAGATCATTGCCGGACATGTCCAAAAAGGTGACACCATTACTCTGACCAAAGGTGATTTTACTGCAGCAGAGCTGGCGGTGGGGGAGTAGTGTGTAGTTGGACCATAAAAGGAAAGCCGCCGCGGGCCCTTCGGGCCCGCGGCGGCTTTCCTTTTACTCACACGTACGTAGCCTACTCTTTTTCAATCACCACTGACTCCTTTGGTGAACGCTCCAAGAGCGCTGTTCCAATAAAGAGCAGACCAATACCGAGGAACGTAACGATCCGCCAGACCGTTTCCATTACCCACACATCGACGAGACCAAGACGCAAGACCACCGCTGCCAGGAGCAGGACACCAACTCGCTTGTAGACCGCATTCTCTTGAGTCCGTCCAATGCTGTATGCAACCAGTCCGACCACCGTGTAGACAAAGAGCGCAATTGTTACCGCCACAGCATCGAACACAAACACTGTTTGGCTCATCACCCACACGAGACAGAATACTAAGATACCCGCAACGCCGTAGAGGATATTGGCGGCTTGCTGTAGCACCTCAACTGCTTCCGCAGCCACATTTCGACGATAGTGCAGCAGCGACGTACCCAAGACAAAGAGCACCGTAATGGCTGCATACACCCCGACCGCATCAATACTTAGAAGGCCATCGTGCCAGCCCGTGAAGGGAAGTGAATCAATCAGCATGATAATTGGGACAACCAGGGCAGCGAGCATCGCTACTACGCGCCCAACACTCATCCGTGCCAGCATGAGCACACTCACCACCACGTACGTAACAAAGAGGAAACTCACTGCCGACACCACTCGCTCTTCATCTCCTGAGAGCAGGGCCGACCAGACCGTACTCAAGAACATAAAACCGTACCCAAGGAATACCCACGCGAGCGCATACGAAATAGTTTGCATAACACCCTCGTGCGCATGACCGCGCGCTCGCATCCAGTAGACACAGCCCACACTCGCCACTGTTACCGAGAAGAGTACGCTCGCAAAGAACGACTGGTGCCAAATACCTGAGCGCCACGCGCTCTCCGTCAGTGCCGACAACGCCAGGAAGGTCGGCACGATCAAACTAAAACTTGCCCCGATTAGCCAATTGGCCCTTGGCACCACCGTGGTGAGATAGCCGATGATGATCACAGCTACACCAAGCGTCAGGAAGGTATCGGTAAAGACGGGTTCCCAGCCGCCGCGCAGCGCATACGCTATCACCGAACAGGTACCGATCACAAAGCCATACCACACCACCAAATGCGTCGCCGCGATCGAACGCAACCAGTTGATATCCTGCCAAGCCGGCTGTCGGAGTACATACACCACTGCTACACCTAAGCTCAAAATTACACTGAGTACACCAAGTGCCTCTCTGTGTAACACACCCCCTTGCCAGGCACTACTCGCGAGATCATTCGATCCCAGAAGTAGTGGGATCACAAAGAGCAGCGCACCGACCATCACGGTGCGCTGTACGGTTGCAAGCTTCAGTGCTAAGACGTAGATCGCTAAGACCTCGATCGCATAGGCAATGGTCAACACAAAGCCGTCGAATAATTCTGCCGTACCAAGGAGGATACACGCCAAACTAAAGACCGCATACAGTGAAACGGCATCCGCATGTGCGTTTCGTTGATACAGTATATAGCCCACGAGCGCTGTGATAGTAGCAGCCACAAACAGCGCTAAAGCTGGGAAGAGTGCTACTGCCATAGCGTAACCAATGAACTGTAGCGACACCACCACGAGTGTCACTACATCAAGTACCACCGGGCGCTCGGTACGCATGATGCTGACGGTCGTACTT
Organism: Candidatus Nomurabacteria bacterium; assembly: GCA_020632135.1. Lineage (GTDB taxonomy): Bacteria > Patescibacteriota > Minisyncoccia > Phycocordibacterales > UBA918 > OLB19. The sequence goes on from JACKGC010000001.1 coordinate 312,753, forward strand.
GCAAAGAATAGGATCGAGAAGATGATGACAAAGAACCAAGTGGTCAGGTCGCTCAGTACTGATTCCTGATAGATCAAGAATACGTGTTGCGCTGTTCCAAACGAAAGGAGTAGTGCAACCGAACGCCACGCAGTAAAGAAGACCACCATGAGAAAACCTGCAGAGAGCAAAAAGAGGTAGGAGAGGAGCAGTATTTCTGATGGATCAACCTGCTTGATCAAGAATGGCACCAGAAGACCTGCAAGGGCTGCAGTGGTAGCGAGCCATTCGGTCTTGGTCTTGACTGCCACCAACACCGTGTACGCGATACTGCCTACCATCAATAGAAAGGCAAGTGGAGCAGCGAGAATCGGTACCGTAAATGCAAACTGCGATGCTACCACCGTGCCCAAGAACACGGCGGTGCCAAGCGTGGTCAAGACCACATACTGAGTACCCTCAGTGGTACGACGCCAATACCCGACAACATAAACAGCCACCGCCAATAAGAGACCAAGCACAATACGCATGAACGGCGCGATCCAATTTTGCTCGATAGCGTAACTCACAAACCACACTGCACCCAAGAAAAAAATGATCGAACCAACCTTGATAAGGGTCTGTTCCCGAAACCATGTATATAAGAAGAACTCACTTGGTTCGGACATGACAGGAGTATATGCCGGTGGAGCAGTCGGGATCGGTCGCAATTGCCCCCAGTTTACCGACTCCTCTGGTGGGTTAGACGTATCCGGTTCAGTTTCTGACCGTGGCAGTACTGACATCTCGGTCTCTGACTCAGGAGCTACTGCGGGCTCAACAGCCGTCAGTACCGACTGCGTTACTGATACTGTCGAACGCTTATGCTTGGAAAGTTGCGCTACTTCTTGTTCTAAATTGGTTACCCGTTTACTGAGTGTCACTAACAGGTACACAGCATATACAAAAAACAAAAAACTGATAAATCCCATACAAAATTACTAATTACAAACTAAACTAATATATGTAGTATGACAGATACTTGCTGTACTACGGAGAGAGAAGTGCACAGATGGAAAATACTGGTGTCACACCCTGCTGTTCTTTTGGTTGGACTCAGCCTGCGGTCAAACCTAGACCAAATGGTCGGACCGCCATAGTAGATAAAATAAAAAGACCCGTAGGTCCCTATTTTGAATTTCTGAAAGAGGTGACCGTCGGGTCTAGTGAATATTTGTGCAGCAATTGCTGCGAAAGAACGATGAATGTACTGGGTACTACCCATAGTGTACTCCATTGATGTACGCAAGCAATCGGGTTATACACAGTCCTTAAAAACCTTTAATCAAGCCAGATTGGCCAAGCCCTGCACTCTGACATACAATAGTATGTATATGCAAGCAAAAAATATCGTAATCACTGTATTAGTACTCGCGCTCGTGGGAGTGGTCATTTTTCTATTCCTTGGCATGAGCAGCGAGACTATCGTTGTAAATGAAGAAACGCCAGACACCACACCGGTAGAGGAACGCCTCCCAGTCGAGCCAGATGGTGGGATCGGTGATGGAGCTGAACCGTTGCCCGAAGTCATAGAAACTGCTCGCGGTAGCGAGACGCTCCTTGGTACGTCTGTCGAAGGTACCGAAATCCGCGCCTACCACTTTGGCAACGGAACCCAAGAGATCGTGCTGATCGGTGGTGTCCACGGTAGCTACTCACCAAATACCAGTGCTCTCGGCGATGAGTTCGTGAGCTATTTCACCGAGAATGAGTCAGATATTCCGGAGAATGTGCTGTTGACCATTATCCCTAATCTCAATCCGGATGGAACTGCAGCTGGTGGGACAGCCGGACGCTTCAACACCAACGACGTAGACCTCAATCGCAACTTTGATTGTGAGTGGAGCGCCACTGGAGTGTGGCGACAACAAGAAGTCAGTGGGGGTAGCGCACCATTCTCAGAACCAGAAGCCGCTGCCTTGCGTGACTACATCTTGCACTACGAACCAGCCGCAGCGGTAGTGTGGTTTAGTGCTGAGGGTAAAGTGTATCCTTCAGCTTGTGCTGGCACCCCAAGCAATGCTTCAGTCGAGCTCGCTGCCACCTTTGCGAGTGCCGCTGGCTACCCAGCTGAAGCTGAGTTTGATGCCTACGCCATCACTGGCGACATGGTGAACTGGATGGCAAAAGAAAAGATCCCCGCCATCAGTGTGCTCCTCAGCGACCACCAAAGCACTGAGTGGAGCAAGAATCTCGCCGGTGTCAAAGCTATTCTTAACACCTACGCTGAGTAATGAATCGTTCGCTTGCCGTCTTCGCCGCGATCGCGCTGCTGTTAGCGATCGGCGCTGCCTTCCTGGTTTGGGATGAACCGACAGCGGATGTCGTACCTGTGGCACTCGAGCCAACCGAGCTCATCACTGAAACGGACGCCCCGACTTCAACCAAAACTCGTATTGGTAGTTCAGTGGAAGGACGAGTCATTGAGGCCCACACCTTTGGTACCGGAGAGACCAATATTCTCTTGGTAGGTGGCATCCATGGCGGATATGAATGGAACAGTAGTGCGCTGGCGTACGAAATGATTGACTACCTAAAGAAAGATTCCAGCATGATTCCCGAGAATATCACCGTGCACATCATTCCCAATCTCAACCCGGACGGACTCTTCGCCGCCACCGGCATTGAAGGAAAATTTGCTGGTAGTGATATCACAGACTACAGCATGCACACCACGGGGCTAGGTCGCATGAATGCACATGAGGTTGACCTTAACCGGAACTTTGACTGTAACTGGTCACCAGAGAGTAGTTGGCGCAGCCAGCCCGTAAGCGGCGGCACCGTGGTCTTCTCTGAACCTGAAGCTATCGCGCTGCGTGACTACGTGGCTTTGCACCCTCCTGCGGCGGCCATCTTCTGGCACAGTATGGCTGACAATGTGTATGGTAGTAGCTGTGATGGCACACTTGCGCCAGAAACAAAAACCTTGGTTGACACCTACGCAACTGCTAGTGGGTACGGTGCCGTACCACTCTTTACCGCGTATGCGGTCACTGGGGCAGCCGAAGATTGGCTTGCCAAACTTGGCGTACCCGCCGTCACAGTAGAACTTGGTTCACGAACGAGTAGCGAGTGGAGTAAGAACATGGCAGGCACTGCAGCGGTGCTGCAGTTGTATGGAGGGCAATGATTTGAAGAGGATGGTTTAAAAACAGCGGCCGGCCCCTTCGGGGCCGGCCGCTGTTTTTAGTGCTACAATACTCTCATTACTCACGCTCATTTTATATCCATGCCAGCTTTTTTCCACAATCGAATCATACAGATCATCGGCGCAGTTATTGGCGCCACGCTTTTACTCCTTATCCTCGCAGCGGTTTTCCTAGCCTCGTTGAATGATGCTAGAGACAGTACATATCGTGGAGAAAGTATGATGTACGCACCAAGCGTATCGATGGATAGTGCAAACATGGTCGGTGGCTTTGGCGCTGATGGTGACGACATGATGATGAAAGAAATGGAGTCTTCGTATTACCCCATGCCGATCCCCACTCCAGACAGCTACACTGCTGGACTCGAGACCTACGAGACTACGAGCTACGCCGTGACCGCAAAGACGAAAGATTTTGACGATGTCTGTGATTCACTCACAGCACTCAAGGCCCAGACCGACATACACTTCAAGTCACTCAATGCGTCAACCAACAATTGCTATGCTACCTTTTACGCAGAGGAGGCAGCGGTGGAGGAAGTACTCGCCACGTTCACTCAGTATCGGAACATCGAAGTATCACGCGACACTTCATCAGTCACCCGACACAAACAGCGACTCGAAGGTCAGACATCGATCATGCAGCAGCAACTAGCACGTACGGAAAAGTCACTCGCTGCTGCCGAGGCACAGCTCGAGCGACTCAACGCACTCTTTACGTCGAGTAACGAGGTCACTAAACTCTCCGCGGAGGTGACTAATAGCCTGCGCTACATCGACCAGCTGACGCAACGAAAAATTAGCTACATCAGCCAACTCAATAATCTCTATCAGCAAGCTGCTGATCTTGAAGAACGGATCAATGTCGTCCAGTTTGATGTGAGCATCAGTCGCGCTAACCCGATCTCAGTTGGGAAATACGACCGACAGTGGGACAATGCATGGGAAGAACTTAAAGAACAGTACACTGAAACCCTCATCGGACTCACCGCTATGCTTGGCATCTTCCTCTTGTGGCTGGTACGCCTTGTGGTCTACGCCCTGATCGTGATCGTTATCGTACGAGGCCTCTGGAAGTTCGTACAAGTACTTTGGAGTAGGTGGTAACCAAACATGTGCTAGATGAAAAATACGGCGACCCTTCGGGCCACCGTATTTTTCATTGACACCACCAATCTACGTATGTAGTATGCCCACAGCTCAAGGCGGAGGACTTACATGATCACTCTCAACGCATGGTGGGCTGGCCATCGACTGAAGCAGCTGTCGATCGAAGAAACTTCGCTCGGAGAAACCATCACAGCCCTGCAACAAGATCTTAATAGTGACATTCTTCAAATCACCACCTGCGGTGTCATCATGATACCAAGTACACTCTGTGTTGATGTTGTACATGAAGACATTTTGGTGCAGCAGCACAACCTCAATCGACGAAACTAATACAATGGCGCGCTTCCCTTTAAGAAGCGCGCTGTTTTACTTACTATGAAACTTCTTATGTACCTCACGCAAGTGTTTGTCGGTGACATGTGTGTACACCTGCGTGGTGTTGATACTTGCATGACCAAGAAGCGCCTGCACGCTGCGGATGTCGGCACCATTCTGCAGGAGATCAGTCGCAAAGCTGTGGCGAATTACGTGCGGTGTCACCTTGCGCGTGATACCCGCAGCCGCGGCGTACTTCTTGATAAGTCGTTGCACGGCACGCGGTTGAAGGCGAAGATCACCGCCGTCATTTTGTTTCCGCCCATACCGCACGAACATCGCGTCATCCATATCTTTGCGGTGCTTTAGATATTCTTGGAGTGTGGAGCGTGCAGTATCAGAAAGAAACACCACCCGCACTTTGTCACCTTTTCCGCGCACCGAAAATTCATCGCGACTCATATCAACATCATCGATCGAGAGGGAACAGAGCTCAGAGATACGAAGGCCAGTCGAGAAGAGTAGCTCAAGGATCGCACTGTCTCTTTTACCTTCAAGCGTTTTCGTATCCGGTGCTTTCATGAGTCGCTTCAGCTCTGCCGAAGAAATAAGATCGAGTGAACGCTCAGGTACTTTCGCCAGCTCGATCCGCTCGGGCGAGAGCGCTTCGATATCGCGCTTACGAAGGTACTTGAGAAATGCCCGCAGCGCAATGAGGTAGTAGTTTTGCGTGCGGCGTTTCATGGGTTCGCGTCGGCTGCCGACCTTCGTGCCCGGCTGACGATTGAGATGGAGGCGAAACTCACGCACTTGTTCCTCAGTGAGGTCGCTTGGTTTTTTGACTTTTGCAAAATCAAAAAACCGGCCGAGGTACCGATCATAGTTCTCCACCGTCTTCACTGACCTACCCCGTTCAATTTCGAGGTACTCCAAAAATTGGGATTTCAGTTTCACCAAGTCGTGCATAGAACCAGTATAGCAATTCTGCGAAATGTTTTGTGCAGTTGGAGAACAGCATTTACAAACATACTCAATAAGAGTATAAAAACTACAGCATCTCGTACCTTACGCTACACTAGGAGCACCCTAATGGCTGAAAGTAAAATCAGACCTAACTTATTTGCTGAGTTTGTCGAAGCACAAACCCTGCAGCCATACACCATCGTTCCGTCTGAGACAGTGCGGCAACTAACTGCCTGGATGGAAAACTACTACACCAACGGCCCACCTGACATTCGAAAGTGTGTCGAGACTTGGAAAAAGTTAGCCAATGCTTGCCAAAAATTTGACGACTTTGCCCATGTCGTAGAAACCATGAAAGATAAGGAGAGCGGGAACGAGAATCTCAAAGAATACAATTTCTTGAGTCGATACGCTGAACTGGCAAACTCTGACGAACAGGTCTTCTTAGTGTTGCTGCACTTCTCTGCCTACCACCGCTTTTCTAAAGATGGGTACATCCGTCTTATATACACAATCGTTAGAGAAAAAGCAGTCACTGTAATGGAGCAGAACACGAAGCTGATCCGGCCTATGCTCCACGCTTTCGGTTGCGCTTAACGTTCATCAAGACGGACCATTTGCCACTCCCGCCCCGGCGGGAGTTTGTTTTACTGACATGTTACACGGGAGGGGAGAACGTACAAAACATTGACATTGCCAAGAGAAATCTGTACTAATAGCTTTGGACTAATACTCAGGAGATTGAGATGGCGACTATTGAAAGTTTGCTCAAATGGCAAAATGATCGAACGGAAGCGGTGAGAAAAGCAAAATCTGCTTCCATCCTTCTAAAATCAGACCAAATACCATTCGACAGAATAATGGACGTGGTTTGGACAATGGAAATTGACCCTATAAAAGTGCTCGATCTAGTAGAAGAGGGTTGGCAGCTACTTCATATTGACACTGGAGACGAACTAGATGAAATGAATCCAGGTCCGATTCTTTATTTCGCCAAGCTACAAGAAGCTTGATTGCCACTCCCGCCCCGGCGGGAGTTTGTTTTACACCTCTGTGAAACCAACCTCACTTTGGCGAGAGCATCCGCAGGCGCTGAGCCAGTCTTTCATTCCCTTAAAATTAAATAGGATGAAAGTCAGCGCTGAGGACGAAGTGAGATTCTGCTGAGAATCTCACGGTCGAGACAAGGTGAGGATGGTTTCATACACGGCTCAAAACGACTTGATTTTTACTCAAAATATGCTATTATCCTCCCAACCTAATTACAGGTTATTTATTCCGAATCGATGGTGCCACCGATGTTGCAAAACATATGAGTGGATCCACACGATCGATTTCGTAACACAAAATACACTATGCTATCAAAGCGAGTTAAAGAGAATGAAGTAAAGAAGACCCAGCGTCACGACAAGGACACCGGTTCACCTGAAGCGCAGGTTGCCCTCCTTACTCGTCAGATCGAAGAACTTTCTGCTCACCTACGTAAGCACAAGAAGGACTTCCACTCACGTCGCGGACTCCTTCAGATGGTGGCCAACCGCCGCAAGCATCTGAAGTATCTTCAGAAGAAAGATGAGAAGGCGTATGCTGCACTCATCAAGAAGCTTGGCCTCAAGGGTTAATGCAAGACAAAAACTCGCACCATACTCTGGAGCGAGTTTTTGTTTTGCGGTATAGTGAAACGGAACTTCTGGTCTCGCTCATGCTTCCGTATTTGCGAGACTCAGCGGTTTCGGCTTCGCCTGCAAATGCTTCGCTACACAAACACGGAAGCATGAGCTAGCGATGAACACTACACACAGAATCTTTTGAATTTTGTGTAGCGTTAAAAGGAGGGTGAAAGTCGCTGCGTAGGGAAACATCCGGAGCGACAATACCCGGAGCGAGGACGTTGATTCTCGCAGCGACTTTCACCCTCCTAAAAATTTTCATAATAGAAAACTTACAAAATTAATTTCCAAATTTATGGGAGTAATCCGACACCCCGACCAACGCGTCGCGGTAATCATTGATACGCAGAATCTGTATCACAGTGCAAAAAATTTATACAAGTCGAAAGTAAACTTCGCAGAAGTTGTCAAAGCTGCCGTGCAAAATCGCAAACTCATCCGCGCCACTTCGTATGTGGTAAACACGGAAGGCGGGGAAGAGAGCGCATTCTTTGAAGCGCTCGAGAAGGTCGGTATTGAGATCAAAACCAAAGACCTTCAGATCTTCTATGGCGGAGCCAAGAAGGCCGACTGGGACATCGGGATGGCGGTCGACGCCATTAAGATGGCCCCGAAGATGGATGCGATCATCTTTGCGACCGGCGATGGCGACTTCATTCCAGCAGTTGAGTACATCAAGAGTCTCGGCTGTCAGGTAGAGGCAATCACCTTTGGTCGGTCAGCTTCATCAGGACTCCGTGCGGCCGTCGATGACTTTATTGACCTCGATAGCGACCCAAAGAAATTCTTGATCGGCTATCGGCCAAGTCGGCGCCCTACCACACGCAATCGCGTCACCCGTGGTAGCAACAAAACCAGCAACACGAAAGTCGTCGGTGCAGATACGGATGGACTGTTGTAAGGAGGGAGAGAAAGCGGGGCGCCCACGAAGTGGGCGCCCCGCTTTCTCCTCTCTAGCACTTCATTGCAGAGTTTGCTATCGTTGCCTTGTTATACATCGGAGTTGTGCACGACCGGATATTTGATCATTCAAATGTCTCATCGTGCACATCTTGTTAAAATTACGTTAATGAAATCGCAATCTTTTTCATTGGATCTTGCAGGAAAGACCCTCACCGCAGAGTTCTCAGACCTTACATCTCAAGCAAATGGTTCAGTCCTCCTTACATACGGCGAGACTGCCATCCTCGTCACTGCAGTCATGGGAGAGCAGGAGGTGCCCATGCACTATTTTCCCCTATCAGTCGAATTCGAAGAGAAATTCTACGCTGCTGGCGCCATCCTTGGCAGTCGCTTCCAGCGCCGCGAAGGTCGCCCGAGCGACGAAGCAGTACTCTCTGCCCGCATCGTCGATCGCACGATTCGTCCACTCTTTAACCAGCACATTCGCCAAGAGGTGCAGGTGGTAGTCTCGGTGCTGGCGATCGGCGAGGATGACCCGGACGTCCTTGGCGTCATCGGCGCATCATTAGCGCTCGCGGTATCTGATATCCCCTGGCGTGGGCCGGTTGGTGCAGTGCGCATTGGTCGCAACAAGGAAACAAACCAAATTGTCATCAACCCCACGTATGCTGAACGCTCAGAAGGACTGCTTGATTTTGAAGTGTTAGCCTGCGGTAAAGATAGCACCATTAACATGATCGAAACGGCTGCTCATGAAGTGTCGGAAGACGACATTGTGTCAGTACTGAGTGCAGCGACCACCATCCACCAACAGCTCGAGAGTTGGCAAATAGGAATCGTCGCTGCAGTTGGAAAAGAGAAACAAACCGAACCAATACGTGACATCCCTGAAGCACTTACCAAACTCTTTGCCGACAACTTCAAAACCAAACTCTCAGAAACCCTCTTTTCAAACCGAGCCGGGAAATCTCACATCTATGAGCTCAAACATGAGTTCCTCATGGCCGTCAAAGATCGTGAGATCGACACCGCTATTGCTGGTGACTTTTTTGAAGGCGAAGTCGACAAAGAGTTGCACCGAGGCGCACTCCAAGAAGGTAAGCGCGCCGACGGTCGCGGCATGGATGAGGTGCGCGAACTGTTCGCGAAGGCAGGAGGTATCTCACCTGTTCTCCACGGCTCCGGTATTTTCTATCGCGGAGGTACGCACATCTTCTCAGCTCTTACCCTAGGTGGCCCTGAAGCCGCACAGATCATCGACACCATTGAAACTGCTGATACCAAAAAGCGCTTCATGCACCACTACAACTTCCCACCATTTTCGGTCGGAGAGACGGGTCGCGTGGGCGGCTTTAATCGCCGTATGATCGGCCACGGTGCGCTTGCAGAAAAAGCCTTGGCACCAGTTATTCCTTCTCAAGTGGAATTCCCATACACGATACGCCTCGTTTCTGAAACGCTCTCTAGTAACGGCTCAAGCTCAATGGGATCAGTCTGCGGATCCACCATTGCCCTGATGGACGGCGGTGTGCCAATTACTCGTCCCGTCGCCGGCATCGCTTCAGGGGTGATGATCGATGGTGAGCAATATACACTCTTAACCGACATCCAAGGTCCTGAAGATGAATTTGGGGATATGGATTTTAAGGTCGCTGGGACGACTGAAGGGGTGACAGCGATCCAAATGGATGTAAAAGTCGACGGTATTCCACTACATATATTAGAAGGTGCTCTCGAAAAGGCTCGTCTTGCGCGTTTGGAAATTCTCGCAGTAATCACTGCAGAGATCGCCACGCCTCGCAGCAATATCTCCTCGCGCGCGCCAGAGATCATCGTCGTACAGATCCTACCTGAGCAGATCGGGCTCGTTATCGGCGGAGGTGGTAAAACAATCAACAGTATCAAGGACGACACTGGTGTTGAAGAGATCACCATCGAAGAAGATGGCACCGTCTTTATCACAGGAAAAAATGGTACTGCCCAAGCTGCAGTCGACCGGATCCGTGCCCTCACCAAGATCTACGAGGTAGGAGAACGACTCAATGTCACCGTCACCCGGTTGGCTACTTTTGGAGCCTTTGCCAAACTCGATGCTTTCAATGAGGGACTGATCCATATTTCAGAGATCGCTCCATTCCGGATCGAGACAATGGACGGCATCCTGAAGGAAGGGGAGGTTGTACCAGTCATCATTTCTAAAGTGGAAGATGGCAAGATCGGCCTCTCGATCAAGCAGGCTGACCCCGATTTTGCAAAAAAACGCGGTTTAGAACCTAAAAAATAACACTTTCGGTACACAAGGTAGTGAAAAACTCAGCCTTAGCCGACTAGAATCATGCGATACTAGTAGCAATGGCCAGTTCACTCCATAAAGCTCCAACTCGTCTGCGTACGTACGCCAGCGACCTTGAAGCTGAACGAGCACGTCAGGGTAAACCGTCTAAGGCTACTCCTATACCTGCGCACGCGAGTGCACCAACACCAGAACCAATTGTTAAAAAACCGAAGTCGCTTCCAGGCCCGGCGATCAAAGTAGAATCGAAAGGACACTCAATCAAACCGGAATCAAAACGCAAGATCGAAGCGGCACCCCGTAAACACATCCCGATCCCTAGGATTGCTGCTGATGAATCAGTGCTTAAGCCGAAAGTGACCGCGCCACCACCAAAGAAAATCGGTACGATCCCGGCTTTTCATGAACTAGAAAAGAAAGTCTCCAAGACACAAGAACATATCGTTGCAGAAGAGAGTAAGCAACCGATCACTCCACGTCGAAAAAAGAAAGACAAAAAAGCTCGTCCACACCGACCAAACATCGGTTATGATGCAACGGTCATCACTGAAAAAAAGACCAATCGATTTAAACTGATACCGGCAATCATCGATGCGATCGTCGCGTGGGCAAAGTCTCTAAAACTCAAACACAAGAAAAAGAAAGCACCACAATATGTGGTCCCTGAAACCCATCGCCGGAAGGGGGTGATCGAGCGTGCCACCACCAAGACCGGTTCGATCTTTACTGCTGACAACGAGACACTCAAGGAGCAGATCCGGCGGCGGCGGCAGAAGACCGATGCCCAAGCAAATGCTGAGACCACCTGGTCACCATTTACTGAAACAGTCTACCCACTTCTTGAAGCTCCAGAAGAGATACGTACTGACCCGCAAAATGTTGCTGTTGAGTATAAGAAGATTGGCCAAACTCCAGCACCGGTGGTACCAGCGCCGATACCGACCAGCCCTGCACCTGCCCCCGAAGCAGTACCAGTACCTGAGCCGGCTCCAACTCCAACTCTCGAACCGATCACTACCGACCCTGTCACCGGCCTGACTGACGAAGAACGTTGGAGTCAGTCAGACACTGAGCCACAAGCCACGGAGCCAACACTGACTCCTGAGATCGTCAGTTCAGAGCCGGCTCCAGTAGCACCAACACCACAGCCGCTTCCGGCCACTGCGGCGATCGCACCGATGCGCGGCAGTGGTATCAGCCGACTACAAAACGATACCAACACCCTCACCGTTATTCTCTTAGCGAGCGTACTTGGTGTCGTCGCAGTGATCTTCGCCGGCTACCTACTCGTCAAACAATTTAGCGGTCCCGCCACTACCAACACACCCGTTGTAACAGTGACCACCAATCCGATCTTTGCAAACACAACTGTAACAAGCGTCCCAATTGGTGCCAATCATATGAATGTGTTGCCAGTCATTATCAAGCAGGCAGTCTCTTCAAGTTCAGCTGGTATTGTGGAATTCACCATTGTATCTGGGGTAGGTGATGAGCTCAGTGCACCATATCTATTTGACCTCCTTAGCTTCAAGACTGTCCCTATCTTTAAACAGTCTCTCACCATCATGCGTTTTGTCAGCGTCAATCATGGTACACCAGCCATCGCGGTACAGTTTGTCGACACAGATACTGTGCGCGGGGGATTCCTCAATTGGGAGGCAACCATGGCTAGAGACTTGCGCGCACTCTACGACATCCCAGCCGACATGACACTCGACTTCATAGATGACACTATCGCAGGTAAAGATGTGCGTGTCTTACGTGTCGATGGTCGTAGCTGGCTGGTGTACGGCATCATTGGAGATAACACCGCTCTAATCGCACCAAATACCGCCACCTTCTCACAAGTCGTGGAACTTGGCTTACGCGAGTAGGGTATACTGCACCATATGCAACAAGAAGTACTGAAGGTTCGTCTCGAGACAGAACTGGCAAATCTAACCACTGACTTAAAAAAGATCGCTACTCTACACCCAAGCACCGGTGATTGGGTGGCTCGCTTTAGCACTGATGAAATCGGAAACGCTGATGAAAATGTGGTAGCAGACACCACGGAAGACTGGGATACCAACCGAGCGCTCCTGGCTCAACTTGAAATTCGCTACCGTAATATCACACGCGCCCTCGACAAATTCAATGAAGGCACCTATGGTGTGTGTGAAATCAGCGGAGAACCAATTGAGCCTGAGCGGCTAGACGCCAACCCCGCCGCCCGCACAAACCTTGCCAATCGAGATCGCGAAGCCGAACTGCCACTGTAGTCACCCATGTCGATCGCCCGAGTACATACCATCCAACCAGAGGTACTTCGTGGTACCGTCGTGACCATTGAGGCAGATATTTCACGCGGATTGCACGCATTCTCACTGGTTGGTTTAGCTGGCAAAGCTGTCGATGAAGCGAAGGATCGGGTTGGTAGTGCCATTAAGCACACAGGGTACGCCTCACCAAAGACCAAGAACCAAAAGGTAGTAGTGTCGCTCTCTCCAGCTGATATTAAAAAGGAAGGTCCACTCTTTGATCTCCCAATCGCCATTGCATACCTTGAAGCAGCGGGGGAGATCACTGTCAATGACGTCAGTCGAGCATACATTGGCGAGCTCGGTCTTGACGGTACGCTGCGCCCCGTGCGTGGCATTCTCAATTCTATTCTTACCGCTCAAGCACATGGTTTCACAGAAGTGATCATTCCAGTCTCTAACGCAGAAGAAGCAGCCTTGGTGGAGGGAATCACCGTTCGGCCAGCAAAAACTTTGGCTGAGGTCATCGCCCACATTGCTCCAGACGAGACCATACCAGACACACTGCCCATCCAACCGCCAACCGTTATCGGCGATGGCTGGTTTGAAAGTAGTGTAAGCCTGGAAGACATCAAGGGGCAGGAGAGCGCCAAGCGGGGACTACTCATCGCGGCGGCAGGACGACATAATGTTATGTTGGTCGGGCCACCTGGCACCGGCAAGACCATGCTCGCGCGAGCACTCCGCTCACTCCTGCCACCGCTTTCGCGCGAAGAGGCTTTAGCTGTGACCGCCATTCACTCGCTAGCAGGTAATGGGGTATCGATCAGTACCCGGCCACCATTTCGTAGCCCACACCATACCGCCAGCCACACGAGCCTGGTTGGTGGTGGCGCTCACCCAAAACCTGGTGAGATCACACTCGCGCACCATGGCGTACTCTTTATGGACGAATTCCCTGAGTTTGACCGCCGTTCACTTGATGCGCTACGTCAACCACTTGAAGACAGGGTCGTGAGTATCTCGCGGGTACAAGGGAGTGCAGAGTTTCCAGCTGATTTCATCCTCGTGGCTGCCCTCAATCCCTACCGAGGAAGTGAAGACGGTACCAGTGACCTTGCCCGCGCTATGCAAGAAACCTACAAAAACAAAGTATCCGGGCCGATCCTTGATCGCATCGACCTCTGGCTTGAGGTCCCGCACGTCCCATATGACACGCTCACAACGCTCACCAAACAAGACGGCGAGACTGACCACGCGCGCGAACTGATCATGCAAGCTCGCCAAATACAAACAGGGCGGTTTGTACAAACAACAACCAATACCAACTCTGGCATGACCGCTCGTGACATTGAAAATTACATTACCCTCACTGATGAAGTAAAAGACCTCCTTAAGACTTCCAGCCAAAAACTCAACCTCTCCCCGCGCAGCTACCACCGACTCATTAAAGTAGCCCGCACTATTGCAGACCTCGATCAGAGCGAAGAGATCGCAGTGCCGCACGTGCTCGAGGCATTGCAATACCGGGTGAGTTTGTAGTATCTTCTCTCCGGAGGTGATGATTATGCATGATCCCGTTCCCGCTCTTTCTCGCGCGTACATTGATGCAAAATTTGCTGGTGGTTGGCGTTTCTGGCTGTGGTGCTGTAAGGACCGCTGGCAGAGACTCAAACTCGGCATGAAATACATCGTTTCATAACGAATCGGCGGGCCCGCAGGGCCCGCCGATTTTTCTTAGTACACTCAATACTTCAGCCGCCATCTACTGCTTAGTCATGTCACTAAACTCCACTCTTTAGCGACAGAACAAGGAACAAAAAAGCAGCCTAGGTGGACAGGCTGCTTCAGTTGGTGCTGCTTGTTGCACAATGACAATGGTATGCACCTAGAATGGGTTTGAGCCGCCACGGACCTCAAAATGGAGGTGGGTTCCGGTAGACTTGCCCGTACTACCCATACCGCCAATCACTTCACCTTGTGAGACCCACGCTCCAACCCCAACGTCGTTGCGCATAAGATGAGCGTAGAGGGTTTGTGTACCATTAGCGTGACGTACCACAATGTACTGACCATACCCACCATTCCAGCCTGAGCTCTTTGAGACAATTACTTCACCAGAAGCTGCTGCCCGGATCGGCGATCCATATCCAGCGGCGAGGTCAACTGCGTTGTAGCCGTGGATTCCTTGCGTACGTACCGCGCCTGGCGCCGGGTGAGAGAAACCAGCCGTAGACGCTCCACCGCCTCCTGAGACTCGTACCGGCGAAGCCGCTGATGCTCGTACCGATACAGTATGCATTGCACCACCCGGAATGATGAGTGTATCACCCACTGAAAGCTCTTCGGCAGAAGCTAATTGATTATAAGAAAGGATCTCTTCTACATCGCCTTCGTATTTCTTGGCGATCGAGCCGATGGTATCACCACTTTTGACCACGTGTCGTACACCAGCAATCGGCAAAATAACTAGCGTATCTCCTGGTTGGATGGCAGTGGCGCGTGAAATATCGTTGGCCCACATGATGGTATTTGAGGTCACGCCGAACATTTCCGCGATCTGTGAGAGGGAATCGCCTTCACGCACTGTGTAGACCCGAATCTCACCCATACCAGTCTTTTGTTCTGCGATCTCATCTTCACCAACCGGGCCAGTAGACACCAGCGCATTCTCATCTACGATCACTTCAGCGCCACCGCGGGCACCCATCGGATTTGGGTTTTGAAGTGCGGTCAAAAGGGGAACATCGGTCGCTGACACGGCTCCCATCTGCACTTCTGGTGTTACCACCGCCTCTGCCTTAGTGAAAAATTTACTAAAAAAACCAGCGTGTACCGAAAGTGGCAACGAGATGATCACACTAAGGAGAATAAATTCACTTGCGACACGCACTGGTGTTGCAAGACCTCTGCTCGTATATATAGACTGATGACTGGATATACCAGCAATGTCATCAGTGTCTTGGTTGTAAGGTTTAATAGGCTGTTGTTTTGGTCTCGCCGCCGTCCTCTCAATTACGTCCGTGCTTGCTTGAAATGAAAAAGAGCAGGGTTATTGCTCGATCTCGCACCAACATCTTTGGTACGCAAGCTATTGTACAGAAGCCGACAGGGAAGGCAATTGACGAAATGCACTTTTTCAGCAGACTTCAAAAAGTCTCGTCTTGGCTTTATGTAGAGCCATATTATGTGTATTGACAGATTTGTATTTATGTTATTTTACTTTCTCCAAGCCATTGTTGGTGGTGTGGTATGATGACCCGACATGACCGAAAAACTTCCGTACACTGAGGGACTTAACGAGCCACAGGAAGAAGCAGTTTTGTATGTTGATGGGCCACTCATGGTCCTCGCTGGTGCGGGCTCAGGCAAGACACGCGTCATCACCCACCGGATCGTCCATATCATTCACCAAGGAATTGCACCGCACAACATTCTCGCAGTCACCTTCACCAATAAAGCGGCTAAAGAAATGCGCGAGCGAGTGGTCAACCTCACACAGAAATACTTTCCGTCTGATCGTGCAGTTATCGACAGCTATCCAGTCGTTACCACGTTCCATGCGCTCGGTGTACGCCTCCTGCGCGAGTTTCACGAACATATGGGACTCCGCCGGCATTTCACGATCTATGATCGCAGCGACAGCCAGAAAGCAGTGAAACAAGCGATCGAGCACGCCGGGTACAACCCAAAGGAATTTGAACCCCGCAAGATCCTCGGTATGATCTCGCGCGCGAAAGGCGACGCGATGACACCACTTGAGTACAAAGACGCCGCCAATTCCTACCCCGAACAAGTCACCGCCGAAGTGTGGGAGAAGTATGAAGAAACCCTCCGCGCTGAACACGCGCTCGACTTCGACGACCTTCTCGCCAAAACCCTCAAGCTCCTGAAAGAAAACAAGAACGTCCGCGAAACCCTCCAGCAGCGCTACAAATATATTCATATTGATGAGTTCCAGGACACCAACAAAGTACAAATGCGCATTGCGGAGCTCCTCGTCGGCCCGGAGCAAAATATCTGCGTGGTAGGGGACATCGACCAAAATATTTACTCTTGGCGCGGCGCCGATATCAAGAACGTTTTGCAGTTTGAGCGCCATTTCCCGCGCGTCCATACCATTCTGCTTGAAGAAAACTACCGCAGTACCCAGACCATCATCGCGGCCAGTAATGACGTCATCAAGAAAAACCAAAACCGCGTTGAGAAGAATGTCTTTACTAACAACCACGAGGGAGAGAAGTTGGCGCTCTATGCCGGCATGACGGGCACCGATGAAGCCGAGTACGTCGCCCTCACCGCCAAGGGATTGATCGCTGATGGTGCTGACCCGGCTTCAATCGCCGTGCTCTACCGTACCAACTTCCAGTCACGTTCACTCGAAGAAGCGTTCATTAATATGGATGTGCCGTACCAGCTCCTTGGCACCAAGTTCTTCGAACGAAAAGAAGTGAAAGATGTGCTCTCGTATCTTCGCCTAGCACTCAATCCTGGCAGCAACGCTGACCTTACGCGTGTGATCAACGAGCCAGCCCGCGGGATTGGGAAGGTCACGATGCTGAAAGTAGTAGAAGGGAAGCAGGGCGAACTGAATGCTGGCGCCGCTGCAAAAGTGAAAGTTTTTGACGATATCATGCTGGATATTGCGAAGGTGGCGAAAGAAAAATCGTTATCCGACACTATTAAATTCATCATGGAACGAAGTGGTATTGAGAGTCACTATCGTGAAGAAGGGACCGAAGAAGCGCTCGAACGCATCGAAAACCTGCGCGAGCTGGTAACCCTCGCGAGCCGCTTTAATGACCTCCCGCCAGAGGAAGCAGTGGAACAATTCATCGAAAACGCAGCGCTGCAGAGCGACCAGGACGAAATGAAAGAGAAGGAAGAGCAAAACGCCGTGCGCCTCATGACCATCCATGCCTCGAAGGGACTGGAGTTTCCGTACGTATTCATCACCGGCCTTGAGCAAGGTCTCTTCCCGCACGAACGTCTCGACGACGGCCGGATCGACAATGAGGAAGAACGGCGGCTCTTTTACGTCGCCCTTACCCGCGCTGAGAAAAAAGTTTTCCTAACCTACGCCCACCTGCGTACGATCTTCGGCAGCCAGCGGGTCAATGTGCCTTCAGAATTCCTCAACGACATCAGCCGCGAACACGTCGAGCAAGCTGAGCCAGAGGGCAGGGGACACAATTCGGGCTACGAGACAACGATCTATTTAGATTAAAAAATCTTTAAAAAACAGCGGTGTGAGGACGTCGAGTCTCTGGTATTGACAGCTACCTGTTCTCTACTTGGTTGTATAATTCGCGCTGTTGTTCTATTGTGCTGGAATGTCGGGAAGGTTTGAACACAAAAAATCCCTCGGGCAGCATTTTTTGAATAGCGACTACGTGCCGAAGTTGATGTGTGAGGCGGCGGGGGATATTGCCGGGAAGACAGTGCTCGAGATCGGCCCAGGGACAGGGATTTTAACGCATGAGATTTTAGCGCGCGGCGCGAAGGTGGTAGCGATCGAGGCGGATGCGCGGGCGATCTCGTCACTTGAAGAAACCTTTGCTGACGAAATCGCCCGCGGAGTACTCACCATCTTCCATCACGACGCCCGTGACCTATCTGACCTACCCCGATTTGGCCTTGAGGAACATAGCTATATCGCCATATCTAACATTCCATACTACCTCTCTGGCAGCCTCTTCCGTAGCCTTCTCGACACCGATTGCCAACCGTCTGACCTCGTATTTCTCGTGCAAAAAGAGGTTGCAGAACGTATCGCCCGAGACAAGAAAGAGTCACTCCTCTCACTTTCAATCAAGGCTTTTGGCACCCCTTCATATATTAGTACTGTTAAAAAAGGTCACTTTACCCCACCACCAAAAGTAGATTCCGCTATCGTAAAGGTGGGTGATATTAACCATGTACGGTTATCAGGTCTCGATCCTGCTCAGTTTTTTCACCTCCTTCACCTCGGCTTTGGCCAAAAGCGCAAACAACTGCTCGGCAATCTTTCGCAGCAGTACAATCGTGATGCACTTACGGCGCTTTTTACTAGCCTCTCACTCGACACAACCATCCGCGCAGAAGACGTGCCACTTACCCAGTGGGTAGACCTGACCAAAACTATCACATTGCTCAAATAGGGGAAGATATCACCATACACAACCTGTGTGCAAATAGATACCCGAAGACTCAGGTATGCTGTTATACTTACATTGTATGCAGGGGCAGTTAAACCCGAAGATAGTTGGTGCTAGCATCATTGGTTTCGCATTAGTTAGTGGCGCGTTTGTTTTAAGTGACTTTGGGGTGAAGCCCGTGCCGGTCCAACAAACCGCCCACATCCCCAACTCCGCTCTCCAGCGCACTCCTATTGCGGTGACCGACTCCGATGATAACGGTATTGAAGACTGGCGTGATGAATTTATCACCACCGACCCGGTCATACTCAATAAAGCCCCTGTCGACTATACCCCTCCAGATACCCTCACTGGCCAAATGAGTATTGATTTCATGGAGAATATCATCCGATCTAAGGGCTATGGTCCGTTTGGGCGAACAGAGGCCGAAGTGATCGACAATACCATCGAGCAGCTACAACTTAAGTCAGTTAATGACAAGATCTACGACACGCCAGACATCACCATCATGGAAATATGGGACAACAACGACCTCGTCAATTACGCCAACACACTGGCTGCTACCATCTACCGTCACAACGTCCCTAATATGGATGGGGAATTGGAGATCCTCTACGACGTGGTACAAAATGGCAAGAAGGAACGACTCGCAGAGTTGCGCACCATCGCCGAAGTGTATGAGAAGTATCGTGATGACACACTCCTTATCCCTGTACCAGACTTCTTGGTTAAGCAGCACCTCGACCTTATTAATACCTACAACGCTATGTATCATGACATCAGCAGCATGACCCTTGCGTTAGAAGACCCGGCCGTCTCGCTCTTACGTCTCAAGCGGTACGAGGACGACGCGAGCGGTCTATCATTGGCCCTCACGAATATGTACTTCGCACTTGAGCCGTACGCGAATTTAATAACCATTGATGACCCAGCCGCATTATTCGTTATTTTTAGCCCTGATTTTCAATTATAACCCCTAGCTTATGGATACGTTCTTCACCCACCTCAAGAAAGGCATCGTCGCAACTACCTTCATGATCTTTGCGTTTGCGATGACTTACGTCCCGCAAGACTGGAACCAAGTGAAGGAAGCACACGCTGGCGGGGCAGGTGGTGGTGCGCTTGAAGTGACACAGCTGGGACAGTGGGCTTCAGATAAAGTGTTCCAAGCTGCCTCGATCGCCCAAGAGACCATCACCGCCATTGCTACTAATAGTATTTGGATCAAAGAATATGTACTTGACGGCATCGCCTGGGCGATCGCAAAGGCTATCATTTCCAACCTGTTGTCATCACTGATCGATTGGATCAATTCTGGTTTTCAAGGGAGCCCGGCGTTTATCCAAAATCTGGAACTCTTCCTGCGTGACCAAGCTGATATTGCAATTGGGCAGTACCTCGATGAACTCGGTGGCATTGGTTCCTTTCTCTGTGAGCCCTTCCGGCTTGATGTTCAGGTGGCAGTAGCACTTCAGTATGAGCGCACTCGCGTCGACCAACCAACCCGTGATTGTACTCTCACTGGCATCATCGATAATATTGACGGGTTTCTTTCTGGGACCGCTGATTCCTTTGATGAAGGTGGTTGGAATGACTGGTTTGACGTCACTTCGGCTCCAGAAGTGTACACTCCTTATGGACAGATCTTGTCCGCGCAAACCGGGGCTGAGATTCGCATCTTAGGGGAAAAGGGTCGTGAAGCCGCCAAGCTGGAGTGGGGTGACGGGTTTCTTTCTGGTGAGATCTGCGAGCTCGTTGGTGGAGCAGACACTACCAAAGAGGAGTGTTTCATCTCCAAGCCAGGCAAGATCATCGAAGAGGCACTCTCATTCAACCTTGATTCAGGTCGACAGTCACTGATCACAGCTGATGAAATTGATGAAGTTGTTTCTGCTCTTATTTCACAACTAGCCAATACGGTTATTACCGGTGCCGCCGGTCTTTTAGGCCTATCTGGTGGTACAGGGTATACGTACACTGGATTTAATGCTGGGTCATACCTGGACGCGGTCAACCAAGAAGCAATTGAAAGTCTCGGGGGGCAGACAGGAGGAAACAATTCTGGCACTTCATTACAAACCATGCAAACGTCACTTGCTACACAAACCTCTCTTCAAGATAGCGCTCTTCAATACCGATCCCAATTAGAAGCAAAGCAAGCATTGGGTACCCTATCAGCAGCGCAAACTAGTCAGGTCAACAGTGCTCTGACTGAAATAAATACGGTAGTTAACAATACTGACCAAGACATCAGCACGATCAGTAATCTCATCACTCAATACAATGCTGCAACTGGCAATACCGCTCAGCAAGCAATCATTATTACTGAATTCGATAGTCTCACCCTCTATAGTCAAGGTCAGGTAAACAATTTAACTGCTGGTTGGAGCTCACTACTCTCATCACTACCGAATAGTTAATAAACCATTGTAATGTCACAGCTGAAAAGAAAATTTCCACTACTCCTGACCATACTGCTTTTTGCTGTGCCACTACTAACCCTAGCTGAGGGACCCGGCACGTTCGATAACATCCTCTGGAATATCGTCAACTCGGTATTTGGTACTTTAGCTGGTCTCGCCGGCCTACTCTTGAATTCCGGTATCAATACGTACGTTATCGGATTTGGTGACCAAGTCTTCAATAATGGTATTGATCTGGTGATCAACAACCTCTGGACGGCGGTTCGAGACATCTTCAACCTCACCTTCATCTTTGGTTTGGTCTATATCGGTATCAAGATGATCCTGGATAGCGATAACTCCAATACCCGCCGCTGGCTCGTCAGCCTCATTCTGGCCGCACTCCTAGTAAACTTCAGTCTCTTCATCACTAAGGTAGTAGTTGATTTCACTAACATCCTTGCCAGCCAAATCGCCATTAATGGCTTTAATACCGCGGCTGATGGAGAAGTACTCGTCTCAGAAACTTTCATGAGGTCACTTGGCATTACCAAGACCTGGGGCGGCATGAGCGGCTTTAGTTCGACCCAAGATGGAGGTGTATATGCGTACATTTTTGGCTCAATGATCCTCTTCATTATCATGGCCTTTGTGTTCGCCGCTGGTGGTATCTTACTTATCATTAGATATGTGGTCTTGATCTTTTACATGATCCTCTCACCTCTCATGTTTCTGGGGTGGGTGTTCCCACAGATGCAAGGCTTTAGCTCGCGCTACTGGCGCAATTTCCTCAGTCGCGCTTTCGTTGCTCCAGTCTATCTTCTGTTGCTGTACTGCTCTGCTTTTGTGGTCAGTAGTATGTACAACGGCAGGTCGCCGGATTACGCAGCTGCCCTCAATGCTGATGGTGGTTCAGGTGTACTTAGTAGTTTCGAGAACACCATTCCTACGTTTATTATTGCGAGTGTATTCTTGATCGCATCTATTGTGATCGCCCAAAAAATGGGTGCTGAAGGCGCTTCCACAGCAGTCAACATCGGTCGAAATCTTACCAACAAAGCGCGTCAGGGTGCCATAAAATACACCGGCAGGGCAGTGGGTGGTGCCACTGCTGGCGCTGCTGCTGCTGGCATGCGCAGGACTGTGGGTCGCCGAGCATACAACCTTACTCAAGATGCTGGCTTCAAGGAGCGAGCCGGGAATAGTCTACTTGGTAAAATGGCCTTTAAGGCTGCCCAGAAGACTGCCAGCTCAAGCTTTGATGTACGCCAGGCGGGCGGGCTTGGCAAGGCCACTGGGCTTGGTACTGGTGCCGCCGGTGGCTATGCAAAAACTGTGAGCACCAAAGCTAAGGAGGCTGACCAGTTTGCTAAAGACATTCACGTTGATCAAGATAAAAATAGTCCTGAGTACATCGCGAAGGTGAATGAAAAAGAAAAGGAGTTAAAACAAAATGTTAGGACAGAACAACTTGTCCTAGCTGCTCAAAAACAAGCTCTCGAAGAAACAACCAATAAAACTTCAACTCAAATTGCTGAGAATATTACTGAGGCCACTAAAGAACTCGCAGAAGCCCAAAAAGCTCTCAAGGAAGCACAGGCCAACAAACAAAACTTCACTAAAGATGAAATGGCTGGTTTTGAAGCCGATGTTAAGGTGAAAGCTGGTACTGTAACTGGTCTGAAATACTCTCAGGATGTTCTGAAGCGAAAAGAAGCAGTTCATAACTCTAAGGCAACAGAGGCTCAAAAGAAGGATCAGCTAGCTGCAATTAATAATGAATTTGTTGCTACAGGGCAATCATTTGATAATCAAATTGATCAACTTGGAAAGAAGATTGAAGGCAACAAAGCTCGCGCCAGTGCAGCAGCCCAAGTTGAGTACGCCAATGAGTTGGCATACATGGATCAACTTAAGAGCACGGAAGATTTCTGGAATCGTGTAGGATCGATCGCCACTGGCGGCTTTATAGGCAACCAGTATGCAACCGGGGCTGTTGGCCTAGTAGGTGGAGCTGGCACCGCTTATGCGGTAGGGGCAGGTGGAGCTGGCTTGATGATGGGAGCTGGTGCGGTGGAAGCTCAGGCTGACCTAGCCCGTCGCCAGCGTGAATCCTTAGAGCGAACATATGGCGCAGATGGTTCGAAAATGGCAAACACGAAGCAGCAACAAGCATACTTTAAGGCTCAGGCTGAGGCACGACAAGCAGTGCTTAATGAGGGTGCAACACCGAGCCCTGCTGCGCCCGCACCAACCCTAGAATCTAATACTCCAGAATCATGATCGAGCAACAAGACATTAACAACATCATTTCGATCTTTGAGCCTTCCTACGCGGCGTTTGTTACCAGTGACTTCGCTACTCAGACCGCCAAGATCTTAGGTCGGAAACACCAATTTTCACCCGAGCAAACCGAAGCACTACAAGACGGTATCACCCTATACTTACTCGCTGTGTATAGTAAAGAGAACCTAACGGCTCACCTTTCTCAAGCCTGCCAGATGTCGCTTGAGGACGCTACTATGCTCATCGATGCCGTACTTTCGGTGCTGCCACCAAACTTCGAGGATCTCCAGTCACAGACCTACGAATTTTTACAAACACCACCACAACCAACCCCAGCACCGGCACCAGTTGAGAATCCATCAGTCCCAAAGACCTTAGCAGCCGATATCGCCGAAACCGAGGCGGCCCTGAAGGCGGTGCCACACATGCGCACCATGGCTAAAGACATCGCCGCTGCGCAAGGCATTGAGCTGGTCCACACAAGTGCCTCACAAGAAGACATCTTGAAAGGCACTAAGGGAGTCGATGACGGTCCTCGGTGGGGTAGTGTGGAATAATTGCCTGGGGATAGTTGGATAGCTGACCAACATTTTACCAACACCACCATGTATAATGGTGGTGTATGCGTTTTGAGGTACCACAGTTCATTGAAGTAGAGGATAAGATCTTTGGGCCATTAACCTGGCGCCAATTTCTCTACCTCGGCGGTGGTATCGGTATGTCGGTGGTCATGTTCATTACCCTCGGTTTCTTTGCCTTTCTTCTTATTGGGCTTCCAATTGCACTCCTCTCGGGAGCATTAGCCTTCTATCCGGTGAATGGTCGTTCATTCGATCATTTTCTTGAGTCAGTGATCAACTATACATTTAAACAACGACTCTACCTTTGGAAGCAAAAAGCAGACATTGTACATAAAAACGAGACTCCCGAAGAGACCCGTCCAACCCGTCCCTACGTAACACCACCAACCCCGAGCAGGGAACAAGCACCCCAAAACGGCGTTACCTCTATGGCGCGCCGCCTGGAATTACAAGCTCTTCAAAAGACCGAATAACATGGCAAACACCCAAGCAGCAACGCAGGACTTTGTTACGATCCGCGACATCAAAGACAATGTTGTCATTCAAAAGAATGGGCAAATGTGCATGGTACTACTCGCCTCATCGATCAACTTTGCATTGAAATCACTTGATGAGCAAAAAGCGGTCCTTTTGCAGTTCCAACAATTCCTTAATACACTCGATTTCACTCTGCAGGTGTACGTGCAGTCACGCCGACTCAATATTGAGCCGTATCTTTCACTCCTCGCTGGCATGGAAGTAAACCAAGACAACGACCTGATGCGCACTCAGTTGCGGGAGTACATCGAATTCATCCGCACTTTCACTGAAGATGTTGACGTGATGAGTAAGAGTTTTTTTGTGGTCATTCCGTACACCCCCGCCAAGATCAACCTCACTAAAGGCCTCACCAACCTCTTCACTCCTGGACAAGGCCAGTCTAACCTTCCGACTGAGACTGCTTTTGAAGAACACCGGATCCAGCTTGAGCAACGTGTTGGGATGGTTTCGGAAGGCTTGGCCCGGGTGGGTGTACGTACCATCACCTTGCAGAAGGATGATTTGGTGGAACTCTTTTACCATTTATACAATCCAGGTGACCCAACCGGTGCAGCGCCACTGCAGCAATAGGTATAATGTAATTTCACTATGGGACTCTTCGACTCACTAAAACCACAACCAACCAATACTGCTGCTGGCCCAAAGCCAAGCGACCAACTACTGACCCTCACCGACGTGATCGCGCCGTCAGCTGTTAATATCAACCCTCGCAGCATCAATGTGAGCGGTGTCAATGCCAGAGTGTACTACGCTGTCTCGTATCCTCGCTTCCTTAATGACGGCTGGATCGAACCAGTGCTCAACCTTCCCAAGGAACTCGATGTCTCGATCTTCGTTCACCCGATCGACACAGCTGAAACCCTCAAGAAGTTCCAAAAGAAAGTAGCTGAGGTACAAAGTCAGATCAACCTAAAGGCTGAGAAAGGGGAAGTGCGTGACCCACAACTTGAGGCAGCCTACCGCAACCTCGAAGAGCTGCGCGATAAACTCCAGCAAGCTGAAGAGAAGCTCTTTAACGTTGGATTTTATCTTGCCGTCTACGGTGAAAATGAAAACGATATCACCAAGATCGAAAATGAGATCCGGGGCATCCTTGACGCCCGGCTGATCGCCATGAAACCGGCTCTCTTTCAACAAGAGCAAGGTCTGCGGAGTGTACTTCCACTCGCGACCGACGAGCTACTCGTCCATAGTAAATTCAACTCAGAGCCACTTTCAAGCTTTTTTCCATTTACCTCATTCGACCTCACTTCAGACACAGGTATCCTCTACGGCATCAACCGCCACAACTCTTCGCTGGTGCTCTTTGACCGCTACAGTCTCACCAACTACAACTCAGTGACTTTCGCCACCTCTGGGGCAGGTAAGTCATATACTTTAAAGCTTGAGATTCTTCGTTCGTTGATGTTTGGCACCGAAGTGATCGTCCTCGACCCGGAGCGAGAGTATGAATTCTTAGCTGACGCAACCGGCGGCCGCTTTTTCAATATTTCACTCTCGTCCAACCACCACGTTAACCCCTTCGACCTGCCGCCACCCGCTGAAGACGAAGACCCGCGTGACGTGCTCCGCACGCACGTGATCGAGCTAGTTGGCCTCTTCCGCCTTATGCTTGGTGGTCTCACCGCTGAAGAGGAAACTCTCATCGACCTCGCCATCCAAGAGACCTATGCTCTTAAAGACATCACAGGTGACGTAGACTTCGCAGAAATGGAGCCTCCACTCTTGGCCGACTTCGAGATGGTGCTCGCTGGTATGGACGGCAGTGCCTCACTCATTACCCGCTTGCAGAAGTATACTTCTGGTACCTGGTCTGGCTTCATGAATCAACCAACCAACGTTGATATCAACCAAAAATTCGTGGTGTTCTCTCTTCGTGACATGGAAGATGAGCTGAAGACCATTGCGATGTACATCATCACTAACTTCATTTGGGGCTCAATTCGTCGCCGACTCGCTAAGCGCCTGATGGTAATTGACGAGGCGTGGTGGATGATGAAATCTGAAGACACCGCCTCATTCCTTTTTAGTCTCGCCAAACGTGGTCGTAAGTACTATCTCGGTATTGGTACTATTACCCAGGACGTGGATGACTTCCTGCGTTCACCATACGGTGTCCCAATGATCACCAACTCTTCCATTCAGCTTCTCATGAAACAATCGCCAACCGCGATCGATAACATCCAAAAAACCTTTAACCTTACCGATGAAGAAAAGTTCCTTCTACTGGAATCTAATGTAGGGGAGGGGATCTTCTTCGCTGGCCTCAAACATGTCGCTATTAAGATCATCGCTTCCTACACCGAAGACCAGATCATCACCTCAGACCCTTCTCAACTCCTCCAAATAAAACAAGCTCGCCAAGAGCTCCAGGCCTCACGCGTATAGTATACTTTTAGTATATGGCGGTGACAGCAACCGAAGGACAAACCCCCGAGCGCGGCGCACACCGCGCTCGCTCACGTGTTACTACTGACCAAACCAGGCGTATCACCAGCTCTGACCGGTCTGGTTTTGGGAAGCGAAGCGTGACGCGTAATGTGCGCACCTCGTTAATGCCAGGCAATCCAAACAACACGCGTGATAGTTACCACAAGACCACCAGTGAGGAATTTAATGAAACGTATGCGCAGCAAGGCCTCCAGCCGAGCAACGTAGCAGCAAATACCCCTACTGCACCTGCCCCACCTGACCAAACTACTCGCCAGGCGTCCGTTGCATATAGTTCCACCCCGGTCGCAGCAGGTGGGGGAAGTATCAAGATCAAACGTCCTGAACGTGCGTCAGTCGCCTCCAAAACGGCAGCTCGAGCACGCGCTACCGCAGTTAACATTTGGATCTGGGCCTCGGCTGGGTTTATATGGTCAGTGTTTCAGCTACCGTTTACGATCGCCAGCTTAGTGTTTTTGGGACTCGCGTCATTTATTGACCTCCTCACAGGTATGGCGGAAGGCTCTGCAGAGGATGGGTTTTTTATAGAGATCTTAAAAGACATGGTTGGTATTGGACTTGATATAGCGGGAGCTGTGGTTGACGCAATGTACACACTGTTTGAGATCGACCTTAGTATCCTTAATCCGTCCAATATTTTTGCTGCCTTGTGGGTGTTTTTGATTGGATACGCGTTTATACTTTTGTTGTTGATCTACCTCGGGTACCTCTTTGCGGGTCTCAAACCGCTGTCAGGAAAAGCGGCGGGTCTTAAAAAGGGAATGCTCATTCTCGCGATCATTGGCTACAGTATCCCGCTTCTCAACCTCTTCCCCTGGTTTATTCCGTGGACTATCGCTGTGTGGCGCTACCCAAAGTAGGGGAAAGTGACACTCACTCCTTATTCACACGTAATCTACAGTTTTTCAACACTGTTTCGTGAATGTTGTGCACGAATTTCACACATTGGTGGGGTTTTCTCCGATGTCTTGGTCTTGGTCTGGTATTATTAGCAGTATGAGGATTTTAACTATTGCACTGGTTTTATGTTTTGGATTTTCAGCCCATTTTGCCACGGCTCAATTCGACCAATTCACCAGCTCATTCACCAACACTGAAGTGGGTATTCACTTAATGCCACCACTGCCACAACCAGGCCAGAGTGTGACTGCCACTTTGAGTGACTACCGTAGTGGTAGTGTTGGCTCGTCAATCGAATGGTCACTCAATGGCGAGGTGCTTGAAACTTCCCAGAACCAACGCGAGATCACCTTCACCGCTGGAGCAGATGGTCAAAGCCAACTCCTTGAGGTATTAGCAACAAACAACACTGGTGCTACTGAGTTATTTCAGAAAGTGATCACCCCACACTATCTCGACATCATCATCGAGCCACAAACCCGTGTCCCTGACTTCTACCACGGCCGTTCACTCCCCAGTATTGGGAGTCTTGTAAATGCTACAGCTTTGGTAAGTGGTGAGTACCTCAACGCGCCAGACCTAGTATATACCTGGCGGGTGGGGCAGGAGGTGATTGAGGGCGGTCCGGTGAGTGGTCGCAACAAAGTAACTTTCACCACTCCACGCGGAAAGAATTTTACCCTTTCACTCCAGGTAGCCAAACGAGACGGGACCATTATCGCCAATCGTTCGCTTGCAGTGCCCTCAGTAGCACCAGAGCTGGTCTTTTATGAGGTTAACACCCTTCATGGTATGAGTAAGGTTGCCATCAATAACTCATTGGCGCTTATCGGTAACAGCGTCGCGGTACGGGCTGAGCCATACTATCTAGATTCCCGTATCTACAACAACCCAATGGTAGCGCAGTGGAAGGTAGCTGGTGTAACCACCGAAACAGCCAACAACCCATACGAAGCTACTATTGAACGTACTGGCGCTAGTGGTAGCCGCACCTCACTCCAGTTCCATGTCCGCGATACCAAACAAGTATTACAAGGTGCACAAGGCACGATCCAGGTAAGTTTCTAAGTATTGTATGAACCGCACACTCTTCATAATCATTGGCGCCGTCCTTATTGTGGTCTTAGTTGCGGTGTGGGTCTACGTGTTGTTTTTCAGCAACAGCCCGACTAGCAACACTCCTGAATTTGCCGATCTTGATATGGGTGTAAATACTGATACTGTTGTCATTCCTGAGCCCACCATCACCACCGAGCCAACAGTGGATGTTACTGGTCCTGAGCAAATCCGCCAACTCACCACCAAGAAGGTAGTGGGATATCAAGAGGTGCGTTTCTCAACCACTTCAGCTCCGCTCGCATACTACGTGGAGTCAGGCACCGGCCACCTCTACTCGATCGACCTAAGGAGTGGGGCGGAGAAGAAGATCTCAGGCACCACCATCCCCAATACCCGCCATGCTGCTATCACTCCAAATGGTGCCTACGTAATGCTACAGTCTGGTAGCGGGCGTAGCGCTGAGTTCATTGTGGGGCAGATAAGCACCACTAGCCCGAGCCTGACCACCGGCACTATCGCAGAGGACATATCAGACTTTACCGCCGCCGCCGACAACACCTTCCTCTACGCAGTGCAAACCAATAGCGGCACTATCGCCAAGCGCTACTACCCGATCAGTGACACCAGTGAGACCCTCTTTACTGTGCCGTTCCGAGAAGCCATCATTGACTGGGGCCTCGCAGCAACCGATACACACTACGTATACCCGAAAGCAAACAGCCAACTTGAAGGATATCTCTACGCAGTTGAGAATGGGGAACTGCGCCGTTTGCCAGCGAGTGGATATGGATTGACTGCGAAAGGTACTGATACTGGTGTACTCTTTACCACCCTAACGAGCACCAACTACCAGAGTTATATTCATAACGTACCCTCAAGCACAGTAAGTACTGCTGCTTTGTTTATACTCCCTGAGAAGTGTGTTAGCTCAGTACAATTAACAGACCTCCTTATCTGCGGCGGTAATCTACTAAGTGACACTTCGCGCCAAAGTCTTGATCAGTGGTATAAGGGTGTAACCACATACGAGGATGGCCTTTGGGAGATAGACACCATCACCGGAACTGCTTCATACCTCATGGACATCACTAGTGCCACTGGCCGCAATGTTGATATACACTCTCTTCTGACCGGCTACGAAGACCGCTATCTCTACTTTATTAACAAAGCCGATAGTTCACTTTGGTTGTTTGACCGTAACCCTACTAATTAATCCAGTATGAAAACACTTAAACTCCTCATCCCACACACCATCATCCTGGCGCTGCTCCTCCTGCCATTCTTAGCCGCTGCCCAAAATACCTATAAGCCACTAGTGGGTATTCCTGGGGTAAGTGGCGACCCTTCCACCCAAGGCTTCGATAGCTACATCAACGCCCTCTACGCGCTCTCAATCAGCATCGCGGCACTTCTTGCGGTCATCAAGATCGTGATCGCTGGTGTGAAGTGGATGATGACCGATATTGTTACCTCAAAAGGGGAAGCAAAAAAGGACATCCAAGCGTCACTAATTGGTTTGGTGATCGTGATAGCAGCCGTCCTTATCCTCACCGTCATCAACCCAAATCTGGTAAACGTGAATTTAAATATGCAGAAGATCGGTGTGACTGAGCAAGGAGGAGGAGGTGGAGGCTCTGGTTCAACACCAGTGTTAGATATGAATTATGTGGAGCAAGGTCAAACAACTGGCAATCTTGATACCGCAACCCTTTCCTCATCTGCCCCAACTGGTCAAGTGGAGGCTTTCTTTAAATGGTGCCACCAGCAAGGAAGAACACCTAAAAATATTGGAGGGGAGTGGCGCTGTATAGATTATGACAACCTGGAGAAAACAGTTATTTCTCAAGCTTATTGTTTAGATTCGTTGGGTGCACAGTGTGATGTGGTTCGAAACACCCTTAAAACTAATTGCGAGGGTACCAAGAATGGTGTGTTCTTTGATGGGGAAATCGATAGTAATGGTTATAGAACATATACTTGTATTCAGGATAGGTTTTAATTTAAAAAAACACCACACTCTGTGTGGTGTTTTTAAATTAGTCACTAATACTACCGATGCTTCCGCACAAAGTACTCCTGCGCGATAGTGGTGAGGTTGCTCACTAGGAAGTAGAGCGCGATCGCGGCGGAAATAGACCAAGCCACGAAAGTGATCAGCACGGGCATCACATACTTCATCTGGGTGTGCATGTTGCGCATAAAGTCAGCTTTAAGATCAGGCGCTGCTCCCTCTTCCTTTGGCGGAGGAGTAGGCATGGTGAGATTGACATGGATGAATTGCGTAATACCGGCCCCTAGTGCCAACACAACGCTTCGCTCAGTAATATCCACCAACCCAATGAAGTGCATTGTCACATCCACGGGGGCCGCAATGAAAGGGTAGAGTACCTCGAGGTTTATATCTGGCAGTGGCACCCCACCTCCCTTATAGACCGCCAAGTAGAGCGCAATAATGATCGGGATCTGGAGAAATAATAGAAAGATACTCGCGAGTGGATTCATTCCTGCATCGCGGTACACTTCCATCATCGCTTGAGCTTGCTGCTGTTTATCATCCTTGTACTTCTCTTTGATCTCCTTAAGTTTTGGCTCGATCTCCCGCATGGTCTTTTGCGTTTTAACCGCTTTGATCGAAAGGGGAAGGAGAATGGTCTTTACTAAAAGGACGGTAGCAATGATCGCCAACCCTACATCGCCGCCTGGAATGATATCAATAAAAAATACCAGTGCGTTGTAGACTGGATCAAAGAAAAACGTATGCCAAATGTAACTCATAGTGCTGTCATTCTACGTACTTTTCACCACTTCAGCAACCGCCGCTTCTATTACAGCTTGTGCCTCATGTCGTGAGAGTTGCACAAATGTTGGCTTTGCGAGTACGATCAACACTCCTTGAAACTTCAGTTCATCGAGTTGGCGGCGGAGCACAGCGTAGATACGCCGCCGAAGCAGGTTTCGCTTCACTGCACTCTTTGCCACCTTCTTACCTACCACCACCGCCACTTTTCTGGTTGGGTAGGGGGTAGTGATGAGGGTGAGGTATGTAGTGTGGTGGCGCACACCTTGTTTAAAAAAAGCGTCAAATGCAACTTGTGAGAGACGTTCTGACTTCTTAAACATAGCGGCACTATAGCATTTAGGTAGGTAAAACAAAACCACCAAGCTAGATGGCTTGGTGGTTTTGTTTTAGGGTATTAGCCAGCCTTCTTCACTGTCAGCTGCGCACGGCCCTTGCGACGACGCGCTTGGAGGACTTTGCGCCCAGCAGCTGATGCAGATCGCACCAAAAAGCCGTGGGTTGTGGCACGCTTTCGCTTACTTGGTTGGTAGGTTCGTTTTGACATACGTGGAATTTAATACCTGGGAACTATACAGGAATATCTAAATAATTCAATAGGGGGAGAGCTTTGGACTCAGGCTGGGTGTAGGGTACCGACTACTCATCGGCAATACGCTCACTATTCTTAAAGAAGTGATTCGAACACACCCTGGTGTTTACCTACCAGTTTGAGCATCCAAGCCCCACAAAGGTTCAAAGTACGCCAGTTTAAGAGAAATGCACTTGTTCACACTTTATACACAGTTGCATTCTCGGTTTTAAAAATGGAGTTGGAAATTCATTCTTTTCTGAAAAAGTTTACAGTTCTTTCGAGGGAGGTATAATGCTACTCACGTACCGACTTAGTCACCATGAATTCCATCTCACACTCAGCTTCATCAAACAGCATCGTCCATACGGAACAAGTTGATGTAAAACAACTCTGGGATGATGCATTAGTGAAGATAGAACTCTCGATCACC
Source organism: Candidatus Nomurabacteria bacterium (assembly GCA_020632135.1). GTDB lineage: Bacteria > Patescibacteriota > Minisyncoccia > Phycocordibacterales > UBA918 > OLB19. Next base: position 345,570 of record JACKGC010000001.1, read on the forward strand.
ACTGCCAACTTCAAAACATGGTTTCGCGACACCTACATCGTCTCACTTGAAGATGGTACCGCCACTATTGGCGTACCAAGTGTATTTGTGAAGGACTGGCTCCAGGATAAATTCCAGACCATGATCTTAAAGACTCTCCGCGACCTCACCCCACACGTGCGTAGTGTTGAGTATATGGTCGCCCAGCGTAATGAACGCAAACAGGAATCAACCAAGAACCAAACCGTCAACGCCGCACTCCCACTAGAGGATTACTACATTAATAAAAGTGACAATCTTAATCCTAAGTACTCCTTCGATACGTTTGTGGTTGGCCCATACAACGCCCTTGCACACGCAGCAGCTAAGACTGTGAGTGAAAAACCAGGTATCACGTACAATCCACTCTTTATCTACGGTAAGACCGGTCATGGTAAGACACACCTCATCCAAGCAGTGGGGAACCAGATCAAAAAGACTGGCAAGAAAGTGTTCTACGTCACAAGTGAGCGTTTTGCAGTGGACTACTTCAATGCACTCCAAAGTGGTAGTGCTAACAGCTTCAAAGATCGCTATCGTCAATATGATGTGCTCATCATGGACGATGTACAGTTCTTAGCTACCAAAGAGAAGACTCAAGAAGAACTCTTTCACCTCTTCAATGCCCTCCACGACAACAACAAGCAAATTGTCTTCTCGAGTGATCAACACCCAGCACTTTTAAATGGTATGGAGGAGCGATTACAGTCACGGTTTGCACAAGGAATGATCGTTGATCTACCAGCACCAGACTTAGAATCACGCGCCGCAATTCTGCGCGCGAAAGCAGCACAGAATAGCATTACTCTCAATGAAGATGTGGTGCAACACCTCGCACAGAGTATTGAAGGAAACGTTCGTGAACTTGAGGGAGCACTTAACACCATCATGTGTCAGTCACAACTCCTTGGCCGCGCCCTTTCGATCGATGAAGTGCGCACCATCATTAAAAACAGCTCACGTCCACGTAAGACCCTTGCTATCACCGATGTGGTTGAAAAGGTGGCTCGCTACTACGACATTGATCAGGCAAGTATTTACGAAAAAACCCGTCGGAAAGAGGTGGTGAAACCGCGCCAGATCATTATGTACATCCTGCGCGAGGATTTCCAAGTATCATACCCAGCTATTGGTAAAAAATTGGGTGGTCGTGACCACACCACCGTTATCCACTCGTGTGAGAAGATCAAAGAGGAATTAAAGAACAGTGGGGAACTCGAGGAGGAGATCACACAAGTCCGACTCCTTCTGAAATAAACACCGCCAGAGCGGTGTTTTTTAAAGTTTTTTTGTTTGTGGAAAAGATCGGGGAGAGAAGTGTACAAGGCTAGAACATCCCGTTTATGTGTCTCCAACAACCGCTTGGTAGGGTATGGATAAAGCTGATTTTTATACACAATTACAGTTGTATTGTACTCAGTGTAAATAAGTTTCCCCAACCATACCCACATAACTCCCAACCTAACTCACACTAACCGCACAAATACACACATAAATTTTCATTGTAGTACGCCATAGATTCGACTTTTGCACACTTCCACAGCACTAATAATAGAGAGTAAAATAGATTACAATATAGATATGGAGATAACTATTCCACATGATAAGTTGGTTGAAGCACTCGAACTCATTGGACGCATTAGCACTAAACATGTCACACTTCCGATACTACAGTGTATTCGTTTAGAAGCGAAAGGGACCAGTATCACCCTTCAGGCAACCAACTTAGAGATCAGTATGGAAGTGCTACTCACTGGTACTGTAGTAGAAGAGGGGGTGGTAGCAGTTCCAGGTCAGATCTTCCTGCAGAGTATTCAGTTTGTTGCACAAAAAGATATTACTTTACGTACCGAGGATCAAGTTCTACTTCTTGAAACTTCGCATACCAATACTTCGATAAAGACATTCACCACTGATGAGTTTCCCACCCTTAAACAGCTTCAAGGTGAGGAACTTAAACTCCAAGGAGCGATGTTTGCGAATGGTATTAAAGCGGTGGCATTTGCAGCCTCACAAACCTCAATTAAACCTGAGCTTGGGAGTGTGTTTATACAGCAAAAGAAGGAACACTCTCTCACATTTGTGGCAACTGATTCGTTCCGTTTAATGGAGAAGACGGTCTCACAAAAAGGGTTAGTGTTCGATCAGTCGATCATGATCCCACAAAAGAATGCCATTGAGTTAGCGCGGGTATGTGACACTGTGCGAGAGGACCCTGTGTTGGTGATGAGTGAGAATCAATGCGCTTTACGGTTCCCAACTGGTGTATATGTCTCATCACGACTAGTGGCTGGTAGTTTTCCAGATTACGTGCAGATCATTCCAAAAGAGTTTGTGACCCATGTAACAGTCCTAAAAGATGACCTTCTCCGCTCATTTAAGAAGACAAATATCTTTTTGAATAAGTTTCGTCAAGTCTCACTGATGGTGACCGACAAAAACCTTACCATATCATCACAGAATAACGAGGTGGGGCACACAACCGATACAGTGCGAGCTCAGGTTGAAGGGGAAGAGTTGTCACTTAATTTCAATCAACAGTACATAATGGACCCACTCACTCACGTGAATGATGATTCGGTGAAAATGAGTTTTGCTGGAATTGGCCGAGCGATGATCATACAAGGAGTGGCAGATAAGAGTTTGCGTTACTTAGTAATGCCAATGAATAAGTAAGTATGGAGCCCTACTCCACACCACAAGCAATGAAGCGGGTGGGAGACTTATTTGAGAAGTACAAGACCAAACTTAAAGCACCGCAAGCTTCAGTTGAGAAGGAGTGTGTGCTGGTTATTAATACCATCACTGGGTTTACGCTGACACAGGACCAGCTCACCTATACGGTCAGTACACGCACACTAGCCCTTAAAATACCAAGTCTTCTGAAGTCAGAATTACGATTTCATCATGAAGCGATCTTACGGGAATTAGAAAACCGTCTTGGGAAAGACGGTTGTCCAAAAGTGATCTTATAGTTAGTTGCGAGAGCGACGAGATGAACGGTCTTCCTCCTCGGCGGTGTCTGACTCAGTTGTGTCTGTAGTGTCTGCTTGGAGGAGGAGGCCGAAAGTCTCCTCATTCCATTTCTGGACACCATATTCCCAGTTCTCATATTGTGGGTCATTAGCGGGGTTTGCTGGGTAGCCACCAAGTGGGTCGTTACGGTCGACGTAGTGAAGGATAGAGTGGATATTGTTGTAGATGGTGGCAATATCGATAGTTGGAGAGTTTTCAGTATCTTCATCACTCACATCATCAGTGTTTGTTTGCGACTTCATTGCTTCCAGTAAGAGGGCGGTGTCGATATACTCGCCACGAATGATCGGTTTCACCCCACTAGTGTTTATTTGTGGTTGTTGGAATGATTCTTCTGGTAGTTTCTCTAGTGCAACATCCATGAATTCACGCCACATTGGAGTGGTAATGAGGCCTGAGAGACCTCCTCCCATCGCGTCATTGTCATTGTTACCACACCACGCCCCCACTGCAATATTTGGCGCGTACCCCATGATCCATGCGTCACGGAGGTTGTTGGTACTACCAGATTTTGCTGCTACGTCTCGGTTTGGGAAGTTGATAAGGGAATTAGAGCCCCATAGTGGGGTGCGAGCGACATTGTCTGAGAGTACATCGCTGATCATGTACGCCACATTATCTTCAAGAACTCGGTTAGTTTCAATCGAAGATTCTTCAATAATGTTTCCTCGACTATCTTCGATCCTAAGGATGGTGCGGGGTTGTGCGCGCACGCCACCATTGGCGAATACACCATATGCATATGTCATATCAAGAAGTCGCACTTCACCGCCACCAAGTACAAGAGTAAGGCCATAACGATCTGGGTCGTTGAGGGTAGTGAGTCCCATATCGGCGGCGAACTTAAGAGTATCTTTCAAACCAGCTAGGTAGAGGGTCTTTACTGCTGGAATATTAAGTGATTGTGCGAGCGCATTTCGCATACTGATTGGCCCAACAAATTTAAAGTTGTAATTTTGTGGAGCGTAACAAGGTGATTCCGAACTGGGGTCCCATGGGTCACATTGTGGTGAAAACTGAGTGGCGACATCAAAGAGTACAGTGGCTGGCAGGTAGCCTTTTCGGAAGGCGTTGGCGTATACAAATGGTTTAATTGAAGAACCAGGCTGGCGTTTAGCAAGAGTAACATTGAAGTTGCCGTCAATATCTTCACTAAAGTAATCTTTAGAACCAACCATCACTAACAGATCACCACTCTTTGGGTCAGTTGCTACCAAGCCAGCATTTGAAGCGTTGAAACGCTCAGTGTTTGAGGCGGCTTTCTGCGCCACGATCCGCTCTGCTTCCTTCTGGAGTTCCCAATCTAGGGTAGTGATAATACGTAAGCCTTGCTCAGCCATTGCTTCTTCACCATACCGTTCAGCAAGCTGCTCCACCACATACATCACAAAATGTGGGGCGCGAATACCAGTCACTGCTTGGGGTTGAAATTCCACTTCCTCTATCATTGCTGCGTCGTACTCATCAGTGGTAATGAAGCCGTTAAGGCGCATACGGTCGAGCACAAGCTGTTGGCGAGTATCGAGTGCAGCACGGTTGCTGCCGTATGGTGAGTAGTAGGTTGGTGCCTGCGGAATAGCCGCAAGATACGCTGCTTCAGCCAATGTGATCTCACTTGCACCCTTGTTAAAGAAGGCACGGGAGGCTTCTTCAATTCCATAAATAGTGCCGCCATATGGAGATTCATTAAGATAGATCTCCAGTATGTCTTCTTTTTCTAGCACTCGCTCAAGTTTGATTGAAAGGATTGCTTCTTTAACTTTGCGACTCAGTTTTTTATCACGATCTAACACGGAGTTTTTAATTACTTGCTGAGTGATGGTTGAGCCACCTTGGCCACCCAATAAGTTACCTTGGCTGAAATTAGACACTGCTGCACGGATGATGGCCATAAAATCGATACCAATGTGGTTGTAAAACTGGTCATCCTCGATCGCAACTGTGGCGTTTTTGATATGACGAGACATTTCCTCAAACGGAATGATGGTCCGGCGCACGTCTTGGTGGAGGTCATAGAGAAGTACCTCCCCTGTTCGGTCGAATATCTTGGTGGATTGTAAGACGCGGCGCTCCTCAAACGCGGAAAGGTCGGGGATCTCAAGAGTGGAAATCCATACCAAGATCGTTGCGCCGAGGATGATAAAAGCAGCAAACCCAAAAATGAGCAGGTCGATCAGCATTTCCTTCCAGTTCTTGGTAAACCACTTACGGATCTTCATCATAATGTATAGTTATATAGCCAATGGTAGCACGAGTTGTCTAGACAATTTACTACGAATGTGTGATAGAGTTGTTTCACTATGAGTCTTGCAAATGAGTTAGAAAAAAGAGGCTTTATTCACCAGATCTCTGGGCCATCCCTGGCCGAGATCGTTGATGGAGAGCAGCGTACCATATATCACGGGATCGACCCAACTGCAGATTCTGCCCACGCGGGAAATATGGTGCTTTGGATGTTGTTGCGGCATTTAGCACAAGCTGGACATAAGATCATTTTCTTAGTTGGAGGAGGTACTGGCATGATTGGTGATCCAAAGCCTGATACGGAACGAGAACTGAAAGAACCAACGGCAGTGGCGGAAAATGTGACTAAACTAAAAAACCAAGCAGAGCGATTTTTTACTGGTTATGATATTGAATTTGTGGACAACCTTCAGTGGCTTGGGGAGTTGAAACTCATCGACTTTTTGCGTGATATTGGTAAACACTACACTGTCAACGAACTCATTAAGAAGGACGCAATTGCAACCAGACTCACGAGCGATACAGGCTTGTCGTATACAGAGTTCGCCTACCCGCTTCTGCAGGGCTATGACTATCTACAACTCTTCGAGACAAAAGGTTGCACTATTCAGGTAGGCGGCTCTGACCAGTGGGGAAATATCATCTCAGGAGTAGAGCTGGTGCGTCGTAAGGTCCAAGCAGAGGTGTATGCGATCACCACCCCGCTGATCGTCGATAAAAGTACTGGAAAGAAGTTTGGTAAGAGTGAGGGTAATGCAGTGTGGTTGGACCCAGAAAAGACCTCTCCGTATCAGTTCTATCAGTTTTGGCTCAATGTGAGTGATGATAGTGTGATCGAGCATTTGAAACGGTTTACTTTTTTACCACTAGTTGAGATCGATCAGATCGCACAAAACCATGAAATGGAGCCGGGAGCACGTGTCGCTCAAAAAGCACTCGCGTTTGCAGTGACAACACTTGTGCATGGTACTGAAGCGGCTGAGGCAAGTCTGAAAGTCTCAAACATACTATTTGGTGGCGAGATCACCGAACTAACCCTAGAGGAACAAAACGTATTGCAAGCGAACGCTCCAACCACAGTTGTGATGCTTGATACTGACATAGTGAGTGTGTTGGTAGAGTCTGGGTTGGCGACCAGTAAGAGAGAGGCGCGCACTTTCCTTGAAGCGGGAGCGGTATCGCTTGGTGGGCAAAAAGCCACTTTAGAAACAGTACTTACAGAAGCGCTGTTTACAAATCGTATCGCGATCCTAAAACGTGGGAAGAAGCAGTTGTGTGTGTTGACACTGAAGTAAGAGAATGAAAAAGGCCGGAAGCGAAGCTTCCGGCCTTTTTCATTCTACATCTCATCTATATCATCAAAACTATCGAAATCTACATCTTCAGCATCAGCCTCAAGTTCGTCATCGTCATCGTCCTCCTCTTCCTCCACTTCTTCATCCTCCTCGCTTTCATTAATATGCCCAAATCCTTCTACTTCATCATCAGAATCAACATTGCTGTCACCTACCTCATCAAGGAGATCATCATCCAAAGATGCGTCTTCATCGTCCGGATTTTCTTCCAACTCTTCTTCATCGTCAGTTCGAAAGTAGATCATAGGTACTGGATTATAAAATGATTTGTATCAAAATAGCGCACCATACAGAATAATTCAATAGTGCATCAGTCGCAGATTTTACTGGTTCCTGCCGTAATGTGCAAGGCACGTTATGCCGACTGCGATGGCATCATATTCATCATCCAGCGCTTTTAGCGGTACATTTGGTACCAGACGTTGTACCATATCGATGACCGCGTTTTTATCACTTTTACCATAGCCAGTAACAGCTATTTTTATCTCCTGTGGGCCAAATTCATACACACGACAGTTGTGAGTTTGAGCTAAGTACATGAGGATGCCACGTGCCTGCGCTACTCCCATAGCCGTTTTTTGGTTTTTATTGAAAAAGAGGGTTTCGATAGCAAGGGTATCGGGGGAGTGGGTAGTGAGGAGCGCCTCAAAGTGATCTCCGATCACTTTGAGGCGCTCCGATAACGGAGCAGTCTTATCTGTTTCTATGCAATCAGAATACAGCAGGTGTTCACTGCCGTTCTTAAATTCCATGATTGCGACACCAAGTCGGTCGTAGCCTGGGTCTACTGCTAGTACACGCATATGTTAAGTATAGCTAGAGCAGCGGAAAATAAAAGTATCCGATACGGAGGTTGATGTCGTAAAACTAAACCGCTTCTGCTCAGCCGAGTGCTCCGTGCCGAGATAGCTATGGTCGCCTGCACAACGCAAAAAGCCAAAATTGCATTCGCTCAAACAGTGACTTTTTGTTGTTCCGGCTCCCTAGCTATCTACCATCTCTCCGTAAGACTTCACAGAAGTGGTTTGGTTTTACTCCTCCTCTGGCGTATCAGCAGCGGTGTACACATTCGTCACATCGTCGTTGTCTTCCAGAGCTTCGATGAAGGTGGCGAGCTTTTCGCCGGTCTCGTCATCAAGTTCCATGGGGGTGTTTGGGGTGTACCCGTCAGCGGTCTTGGTAAAGGCCCATGAAGCAGAGCCTGGTGTACCAAGCTCCAGTCCAGCTTTTGAGAAGATGTGGCGGATCTCTGGTGCGGTACGGTTGTTGTTGTCGGTCACGGCTTGAATGAGCAGAGCAATACCACCCGGACCATATCCTTCATACATCACTTCTTCCAGAGCGGCGCCTCCGCCGCCGCTCCCTTTCGCGAGCGCCTTTTCAATATTGTCTTTTGGCATTGAGTCTCTTTTCGCTCGTTCTACTGCCGCAAGTACACCAGCTGAACTAACGTCACCACCAGCTTGTTTTACAGCGATGGTAATGAGGGCAGAGTGTTTGGAAAATATCTTACTCTTCACCGCATCTGTTGCAGCTTTTTTATGTTTGATCTTTGACCATTTGTTATGTCCTGACATACTTATTCATTACTAATACTAATATGACCATATGCATCGGGGCTGGCGGTGCGGCCGCGCGGGGTGCGCTCAAGGAGGCCGTGGCGGATGAGATAGGGTTCTATAACGTCCTCTATAGTGGAGGGTTCTTCACCGGTGGCGGCTGCGATAGTATTGAGTCCAACCGGGCCACCGTTAAATTTATGAATGATCACTTCCAGTACAGCCCGGTCGGGTTTACCTAAGCCAAGTGAATCAATCTCTAGGAGATCAAACGTTTTTTCTACAATTGCATTGGTCAACTCACCTCCTTCAAGTTGCGCGAGGTCTCGACAGCGCTTGAGCAGGTAGTTAGCGGTGCGCGGTGTTGCTCGACAGCGTTTGGCGATCTTTGCAACAAGTTCTTGCGTTGGTGACATGCCAAGCAGCTCGGCTGACCGGGTAAGGATGGTCGCGATTTCATCATCACTATAAAACTCAAGCCGGAAGGTTCCGCCCGAGAAGCGACTACGGAGTGGTGAGGAGAGTAGGGAAATTCGGGTGGTGGCGGCGACCATGGTAAAGGGTGGCAACTCAAGCTGCACTGTGCGGGCTGACGGTCCTTTGCCGATGATTATATCAAGTACCCCTGACTCCATAGCAGGGTAGAGCACCTCCTCAATGCTCTTACTAAGGCGATGGATCTCATCAATGAAGAGCACATCACCAGGGGAGAGGTTGGTAAGGATGGCCGCTAAGTCACCTACTCGCTCAATTGCTGGGCCAGAAGTGATCTTCATGTTCGTGCCGAGGGTCTTTGAGACCAAGTTGGCGAGAGTGGTTTTTCCGAGTCCTGGTGGACCATAAAGCAGAATGTGCTCGGCAGCATGACCACGTTCTTTTGCGGCAGTTAAAAGAATACGTAAGTTTTCTTTGATCTTTTCTTGCCCAACATACTCTTCCCAGGTTTGTGGTCGAAGGGTACGGTCGAGGTTGCTGGCGTCGTCGCGGGTGATGTTATTGGCCATAGGTATGGCTAGTATAGCAAAATATACGCTGTAAAAGCATCAGTTGAACTTCAAGCAAGTGCTATCTCTCACACTAAACGTGGCCTTTTTTAAGGCAGGGTGCTCGATATCTTACTCACTTCAAACCCAAAAGCACGGTAAAGGTGTTGACAAAATTTTAAAGTATGCTAGTATATCTAACAATTGATGTTCTCCATCACACCAATGTGGGTGTGTGTTTATTTTGAGGCAATTCCAGACGATAACTCTCTAAGCAACTTTGTATGCGTTGCGAGGGGTTCTATGGCACTCACCACTGAGTGAGAGCGCTGTATACTTACTTAGCGCGGCATGCGACTTTCAATGCGGAAGCTTTGCTTAGAGAGTTATATTCTGGAATGAGCGTTGATGAGCTGACAGTAGCATAAAAAAAGCCACTGCGCTCTTGACCGAAAAACATTTCACTCTTGAAACTCAATAAAAAGTAAAAAGCGGCGGGCCCTTCGGGCCCGCCGCTTTATTACACCACGTGTTTTAGAAAATCATCATCACTCACTATATCTGAACCGGGTACATTTTGTTGTACAGGTAAAGTGGGGTTGGTGGCAAGGTGGTAGGGGAGTTCAATTACTCGCTCGAGCTCTTTCATTGATGTCATACCATGGAGAACTTTTTCAATCCCGTCTTCTAGCATGGTCGGAATACCCTGTGGTCTGGCTGCTTCAAGAATAACATGCTCACGCGGGTCGCGGATCACCACCTCTTCGACTGCTTCATCCATAATGATTCCTTCAAAGATACCCACTCGTCCTTTAAAGCCGGTGCCACCACATACAGGGCAACCAACCGGGCGATAGAGGGTGATGCTTGGTGGTACAGGTACTGGGTGTGGGTGTTTTGACATGATGTACTGAATGAGTTGCGCATCTTCAGATGTGGCCGCTTCAGGTGCTTTACAATCCTCACATAACACACGCACCAGGCGTTGACCCATGATGATATTGATAGCGGTACCCATTACTCGCGGGTCGATCCCGAGGTCAATGAGGCGCGGGAAGCCACCAACCGCGCTATTGGTGTGGAGAGTGGAGAACACTAGGTGACCTGTTTGGGCAGCATGGATAGCGGTCTCAGCAACTTCTCGATCACGGATCTCACCGATCATGATCACATCAGGGTCCTGGCGAAGAATGGCACGCAGGCCCGAAGCAAAGGTGTAGTCATCTCCAGTCTGAGTTTGGACGATCCCCTCGAGTTTGTATTCTACCGGATTCTCGATAGTGATGATCTTAACTCCTTCATGATGCACTTGCTGTAGGTACGCATAGAGAGCGGTGGTTTTACCAGAACCTGTTGGGCCAGTAGTGATCACTAGCCCGTTTGGTTTTTTAAGTTCCCGCAAGAGCGCAGCTTCAATATGCTTATTCAACTTAATACGATCGAGTGAGAAACTCGCAACCGTTGGGTCCAAAAGACGCATTACGATCGACTCACCGAGCGCACCTGGGATGACTGAAGATCGCACCTCTACCTCGCGCTCACCAGTGTTGAAGGTGAAGCGACCATCTTGCGCCTCAGCGCGGGAATTGAGAACCATACCCGAAAGTAGTTTCAAACGAGAGATCATCCGGTTGAAAATATATGACTCAAGGTCAGCGACATCGTGGAGTACACCATCAAAACGGTACCGGAGGCGGATACCGCTATCTTCTGGTTCGATGTGGATGTCTGATGCGCCTAAGGCGAGCCCGCCAGCAAAGATCAATTCAAGGGTTTCTGAGATACGACGTGACTTATTGGCGGTGCGAATATCCATCAGGATGCGTGGCACATCTTCCACCTGCTTGATCTCAGTGGTGAGGCGCTGGATGTCGGCAGCGCTGATCTCAAATACCCCCTTCTTCTCAGCGGTGGAGGAGGTTACATCAGCGTAGCGTTTCCAGGCATACTCAAGGCTGGCTTGAGAACACATGTATACGAGCAGGGTATAGCGGCGACCTTCGAGGGTTTGCAACAACGCTTGCGTCTTTGGGTTACTTGGATTCTTTGCTGCCACAGAAAGAGTATTGCGATGGAGCTCAAAACCAACTATCTCTGCTTCTTTGGCTTTTTCTTCTGGGATCGCCGCGATCGCTTCAGGGTTGATGGTGTACCCTTGTAAATTTATGTACTCAAAACCTAATTTTGGAGCAGTCATTTGAATGACCTGCTCTTCTTCACGAGCGCGCAGATCAGCAATGCGAGTGTCTGAGCGACTGTCATCGAACGTAACCATATATGCAAATGATAGCATGTGCTTTTTTCATTTCCGGCCATTTGTGTATAATCGCTGTACTACCTGATCTATGACTCAAACCACATACACTGTAGCGCAACCCACAGACTTTCTACCGATCGTTAAGGAGATCCTTGGTTATCCTTATGTCACTACCGGCCAGGCAGTGGTGATCGCGCTTATGGGGGATTTAGGGGCTGGAAAGACCACCTTCACACAACAACTAGGAGCAGTGTTAGGAGTAAGTGGATCTATTACTAGTCCTACCTTCACGATCATGAAACAGTATCCACTTACTCATGCGCAATTCGACACATTAGTTCACATTGATGCGTATCGGTTTGAGTCTGAGTCTGAAGCGGTGCCGCTTCGACTCACAGAGATATTTGAAACTCCTCGTACGATCGTGTGTTTAGAGTGGCCGGAACGCATCGCTACAGTAGTGTCTGATACGGCTATAAAAATGAATATTGAGGTGGGCCCAAATAATGATCGTATTGTGACCATTGACTGGCCAACTGGGAAGTAGTGCTGCCAATCCAAAACCCGTATACTACCCTCATGGCAAAGAAAGACACTCCGACTTTGGTACTACTTGATGCACACGCGATCTTGCACCGTGCATACCATGCGCTCCCAGACTTTTCTTCACCAACTGGTGAACCAACCGGTGCGCTTTACGGTGTAACCACAATGTTACTGAGGATAATCGAAGAATTTAAACCGCAGTACATAGCCGCGTGTTACGACCTTCCTGAAGCAACTTATCGCCATGAAGCGTACGATGGTTACAAAGCTGGTCGTAAAAAAACTGACGAAGCGTTGGTGCAGCAGATCGACCGCTCGCGCGACATTTTTAAAGTCTTCGGGATTCCTATTTTTGAGAAGCCAGGTTTTGAGGCCGATGATATACTCGGCACCATTGCGCATCTTACTGCGAACGATAAAGATTTGCGCGTTATCATCGCCTCCGGCGATATGGACACAATGCAGTGTGTCGATAAAAAACGCGTACAGGTGTTTACTCTTAAAAAAGGTATTAAGGATACGATCCTCTATGATGAAGCGGCAGTGAAGGAGCGGTTTGGTTTTGGTCCGCAGCTAGTGCCTGACTATAAGGGTCTGCGTGGTGATGCCTCCGACAATATCCCGGGTATTGCAGGGATAGGTGAAAAAACTGCCACAACACTCATCACCACCTTTGGCACGATCGAGCAGCTCTATAACAAACTTGCCGCGAAGAATGGTGAAGAAAAATTCGCTGCAGTTGGTATCAAACCGCGCATCGTTGGCCTGCTTAAGGAAGGAAAAGAGGATGCGGAATTTTCTAAGATGCTCGCCACGATTCGGGTGGATGCCCTAGAGAAGTTTGATGTACATGAAACTGAATGGAAGAAAAATGCTGACACTGATGAGATCATTAAGCTCTTCAGCGAACTCGGTTTCCGGGCAGTGACCGACCGAGTGAAGAAACTGTTTGACATGGAACTGGTCGATACGGCCGCGATCGCGGCGTCTGTTAGTGATGAAGCATTAGAAGAAGGAAAAATTCTACTGTGGCTGCTTGAGAGTGAGCGCACCAATGCATCATTTGATGACATTCTTGATTACGGAAAGTCGTTTCTCCAAGCGACTGATTGGAGTGAGACGGTGAAGTTGTTGCACCGGCGGGTGCACGATCAGGGACTAGAAAAGATATTTGTTGAGATCGAGCAACCATTGATCCCAGTCCTGGCGAAAATGAAACAGCTTGGGATCTTGCTCGATACAAAGTATTTAGAAAAGCTGTCCAAACAATTCCATAAAGAATTAACTGGACTCGAAAAGAACATATATAAGTACGCAGAAAGCGAGTTCAACATTAATTCACCCAAGCAGCTTGGTGAGGTGCTCTTTGATACACTTGGTCTCAAGCCAAAAAATGCGAAGAAAACCACCGGCGGGCAGCGTTCGACCAAAGAGTCAGAGCTTGAGAAATTGCGTGATGAGCATCCGATCATTGCAGAGATCTTGCGGTACCGTGAGCTGCAGAAGCTGGTCTCGACCTACGTCGATAACTTGCCAAAACTGGTGGGGGAGGATGGACGGCTACACTCAACATTGCTCCAGACTGGCGCCGCGACCGGCCGCATGGCGAGCAAGGATCCGAATTTACAGAACATTCCGATCCGTACTGAAGAAGGGAGGCTCGTTCGCGGCGCCTTTATCGCCGAAGCTGGTTACCAGCTAGTGGCGATCGACTACTCGCAGATCGAGCTCCGCATCGCTGCTATCCTCTCTGAGGATCCGCAGATGATCGAGATCTTCAAGCGAGGTGAAGACGTGCACGCGGGTGTGGCTTCACGGGTGTTTGGGGTGCCGGAAGCGGAAGTGACAGCTGACATGCGCCGCAAGGCCAAGGTGATCAACTTTGGCATTCTCTATGGCATGGGGGTTAATGCGCTCCGAACTAATCTCGGCGAAGGAACGCCGCGCGAAGAAGCACAAGAATTCTTAAATGCGTATTTCAACACCTTCACGCGTCTAGCTGAGTACCTTGAAGACACCAAAACCTTCGCACGGCAGCATGGCTACACCGAGACACTCATTGGGCGCCGTCGAAAATTCCCAGGCATTACTTCTTCTGTGCCGTTTATCCGTGCGCAGGCCGAACGGATGGCTATTAACGCCCCGATCCAAGGAACGGCAGCTGACTGTATGCGTCTCGCAATGCTGCACGTGCACAATTATATTGAAGAACTCAAAAACCCCGACGACGTGCGTATGTTACTCCAGGTCCACGACGAACTCGTCTTTGAGATTAAAACTGAAGTACTGAAGGAAAGCGTGCAGAAGATCATCGAAATCATGGAAGGGGTGCTTTCAGAGAAGGAGAGTCATGGAGTACCACTGATTGCTGAGGCAAAGGTGGGGGAGAATTGGGATAGTATGCGTCCACTACAAAAATGATCTTATGTACGTAGTATTTTTTGGAACAGATCGAGGTGGTGTGCGCGATGCAGCTACTTCATATATAGAAAAGAATCTGCCAGCAGACGCTACGCTTACCACTATTGACGCTGCGGAGTATCAGCCCAGTCAGCTATCTGACGCACTCGGCGCATCGTCACTCTTTGGCGGAGAGGAGTGGTTTGTGATCGATACACCCTCCAATAATAGTGAGTGCGACGAAGAGGTGAAAGGTGCACTTGCCGACATGGCAGAGTCATCGAATACATTCATCGTGCTTGAGAGTGCACTGCTTGCTGCATCTAAAAAAACGTATGCCAAACACGCGACAAATATGCAAGAATGTACAGCTGAAAAAGCAGACCGCTTCAATTCTTTCGCACTTGCTGAGGCATTGGCAGGGAAAGATAAACGGAAACTCTGGGTGTTACTTCAAGAAGCTAAATTGAGTGGTATGCGTGAAGAGGAAATTGTTGGGATGCTCTGGTGGCAACTCAAGGCACTACGCTTGGCGCAAACTACCAGAAGTGCGGCTGAAGCTGGCATGAAAGATTTTCCCTACAACAAAGCCAAGCGTGCACTGGTACAATTTGCTCCAGGTGAGGTGGAGCGGATCACACAGTCTCTCTTAGAGCTGTATCATGACGGTCATGCTGGGGTGCGAGAGATGGACTTGGCGTTGGAGGAGTGGGTGTTGCGGGTGTAGTAGAGGTGGGCGGACAAATAAAAAAACGGCGGATGCCGTTTTTTTATTTGTCCGCCCACCAGGGCTCGAACCTGGGACCCTCAGCTTAAAAGGCTGCTGCTCTACCGACTGAGCTATGGGCGGATGTTTGTACTTTGCATATTTTCAGTGTTCCACATGTTTGTCCGCAGCCATTTAAGGCTTAAAAGGCGTTCGACAGTCTCCCAGACTGTCTCACCTCCACAGACTGAGCTATGGGCGGAGTTTGCGAAAAGCAAAGTGGCAAAACTATAACACGGGAACTGGACAAATCAAACCCGTCGACTCATGAAGAGAATGGTAGGCTAGGGGCGTGAAATATATTATCCTCGAAAACATTCGTAGTGCGTACAATGTCGGAGCGATCTTTCGGACGGCTGACGGGGCGGGTGTGTCCAAAATATTTCTGATCGGGTACACACCCGCCCCGATCGACCGCTTTGGGCGTCCTCAACCAGAAATTAAAAAAACGTCACTTGGTGCGAGTGAAACTATTGTGTGGGAGCACTGTACTGATGTCGCAAGTGTGATCGAGAAATTGCAAGCAGAGGGTGTACTGGTGGTAGCGGTAGAGCAAACACCCACTGCAGTTTCTTTAACCAACCTTTCAGTGCCAGATAGTGTGGCGTACATAGTTGGTAATGAGGTTGACGGAGTGAGCGAAATTACCCTGAGTGCGGTTGATAAAGTAGTGGAGATCCCTATGTTTGGCAGTAAAGAGTCACTTAATGTATCGGTGGCAGCGGGAATTGTTTTGTATCATGGTTTGGTATAAGCACAGGTGTGTACAGTGGTTACTTTGTGGTGGATTACTAGGAGTCGGGTTTTTATTGCCGCAGTTTTGGATCCTTGGATTCACTGGTGTGGCGTACTGTATCTATCTCCTTGAGCAGCCAGCGAGTGTACGAAGTAAAGCGTTTGGCGTGTGGTTGGCGTGGGTAGTAAAGTCTGGTTGTGCGGTGTGGTGGATGTGGTCCGTGTACCCGATCGAGTGGCTCCCTGCCTCTCTTGGACAGATACAAATGCTTTTGATCGGATTTTCATGGCTTATGACAGCAGTAAGTCTCGGGGCGGGAGCGCTCGTGCTTGTGTCCGGGAGAGTTGGATTTACGGCTTTGGGTAAATTACCAAAATGGTCATACCACTTCTTGATCTATCCACTACTATGGGTCATTGGTGAAATGGTGGGGTCGCTACTGTTTTCAATATTTTTCTATGGTCCAGGCGGTACCATCGGCACAGACTTTAGTTTTGGGTACGTCGGGTACCTCATTGCTCAACACCAGTGGTTCATACAGGTGGCACAACTCGCTGGTGTGTACGGGCTCTCTATCCTCATAGTGGTACTAGCTGGCGGAGTAGTGTGGTGGATGCAAACTAACACAGTGAAACCCTCGTGGCTCGTGGCTATAGGGTTGTCTTTGTACCTGACGGGATTCGTTGCGTGGCCAACACCAACAGTTTCACCTGTAAATAATGGATATGAAGTGGCGTTTATTGAGACTAGTTTTGAATCGCGCATGTTCTTGAGTGAGGATGGGGTGCGGGCACAACGGATGGCCCTTGAGGACGCCATGAATGCGGCGTTGGCATCAGGAGCAACATACATCATCCTGCCTGAGGATAGTCGCTACTTCGACCAAAGTCGCTCGCCCAGTGCGACTCGGCTACTGTTTGCGTTGCGACACGATGACCCAGAAGTAGTGATCGTTGATAGTGCGCGCGCGGTTGTGGGTGGTCAGACTGTCCAGCAGGCATTTGTATACAATGGTCCACAAGAGACGGTCGATCGTTTTCATAAACGCTACCTTGTTCCACAGGGGGAATATATTTCAAGCATTTATATAAAACTATTTGAGCTTTTTGGCATGCATGATTCACTCAAATATCTTGGACAAGACATCTCATATGAAGTGGGGCCATGGACCAACCAAAGTACTGGCGCAAAGAATATCCCCGCCATCCTATTTTGCTTTGAGAGTTTTGCACCCAAAGGTATGAAAGTACTACAGGCAGAGCGTCCTGACATGCCGTTTACGGTCCATATCGCATCTCATGCTTGGTTCCATGAACCTAATTCACTCTGGTCACAAATGGAAGCGATGCTGAAGGTGCAGGTCATCTGGACGCAGCAGTATTTGGTGAGCGTTGGTAATATGGTGGAGAGTAACATATACACTCCACAAGGTCAGGTGCTTGATGGAGAAGTGTTTGAAACGGGGGAGCAGTGGCAGGTAAAACTGACTACACTTCCTCGCTAGATGTGCTTGGTATCGAGAGTTCTTGCAATAAGGTTGTTACCGTGGCGGCATCACTCCAGGGGGTCTTGGTTCCTTGTGGACCCATAATGTATGGATCGGTCCCTTTGCCTGAAATGAGTACGTACCCGTCTTCACTGCAGTGGGCAATTGCGCTTCTGATAGCCTCAGTACGATCCATGATCACCCTAACCGGCGCCTCTTCACTCATCCCTTTTTGCATATCGTGAACGATCTTCATCGGATCTTCATCGTATGGATCCTCATTAGTGAGAATGATCTGGTCGCAGAACTTCTCGGCAATCGCACCCATTTCTGGTCGCTTCCAAGTGTCACGTCCACCGCCAGTATTGCCGAGTACACAGACTTTGTATTTATCTGGAAACGCCTCATAGAGCTTGGTGAGCGAGTCCGGTGTGTGAGCGTAATCAACCACTGCAGTGATGCGTTTGGTAGCGTCGACGGGGGACTCAAAGGTTTCAACTCTACCCTTAAGCGGCGGGAGCTCATGTAACGCTTTTTGGATCGTGGTGAGTGGAATATCAAGCGCACGCGCCATCGTGATCGCAGCGAGGGTGTTGTAGACATTAAAGAGTCCTATTAGAGGCACGCGCATGGTTGTGTTACCAAAAATAAGACTAATGCTGTCTTTGTGTAGTGAGTAGAGGGTGAGGTCTTTTAGGGAGTAGGGGAGTTTCTGTTCGACGGAGAAGTCAAGAAATGCGGGGCCATGCTCATTGTCGATGTTGGCTACTAGATAGCGAGGTCGCTTCGGCGAATCCGCTACCGCCTGAGCAATGGAAAGCTTCGCAGCTTTGTACTTCTCGAATGAGCCATGTGACTCAATGTGCTCAGGGGCGAGGTTGGTGAAGATGAGCGCATCGATGTCGATGAAGCGGTGGCGAAACTGTTTCGCTCCTTCAGAGGTCATTTCGATGACGGCGTGGGTACAGCCAGCATGTACTGCATCGCGCAAAAATTTTTGCACAAAAAAACGTCCCGGCATGGTCATTTTAAAGAGGTTGCGCTCGGTGTGACCGTCGATCGAGAATTGAATGGTGGAGAGGGTCGCGACTTTATGTCCGCCAGCACGCAGGAGTTGGCCAAGGATCTCGGTGGTTGATGACTTACCCTTGGTTCCTGTTACGCCGATGACCATGATGTCACGTGAGGGGTGACGATAGCGCAGCGCACCAAGTAGCGCCAAGAGGAAGTGATAAGGGGGTTGTAAGCGGCAGAAGATACTTCTTGGAATGATCTTCTTAAGTAGCTGTCGTACGGTATCCATATAAAATAAGTATAAGCTGAATTGTATTTTGCTGCACGTGTATGGTGAAAGAGGTGGTGCACTACAGTAGCGAAACATCCGCAGCGACCATACCCGGAGCGAGGACGTTGAGTCTCTGTAGTACACCACCTATTTGCGGTAGTAACTCTACTGCATCTGCTTCAGGGCGTGGGTGACGAGTGAGTTTACGGTTGAGCTTTCATCTGCGATCTCAAGGATTGTTTCCCGGGCGGTGGTCATATCGTAACCTAAAGCAACTAATGCATCGATCGCGTCAGTCTGCACAGCGGTGAGGGCGTCGGTGCTGGCGCTGGCTGCGGCGGGAATATGCTCGAGTTTACTGTGTAAGTACTGGGTGATATTCTCAGCGGTCTTTTTACCGATACCAGAGAGTTTGTGCAGGTACACCCCATCATTCTTCTGCGCTGCCTCCGCCAGGAGGGAGGGAGTGGCGTGGCAGAGTATCTGCAGTGCCGATTTCGGTCCTACCTTGGGTACGCCGAGTAAGAGTTCAAACATCGCAAGTTCGGTCTGGTGAGGGAAGCCATAGAGGTCAAGCGCGGTTTCGCGCACGGCAAGGTAGGTGTGGAGGGTGACCGTACTGCCTTCGGTAAAGTGGTTTTGAAGGGTGGGGCAGTTCACCAGGTAGCCAACGCCGCGTACGTTCACTACTAGCCAATTCTCGCCAATGTCATCGATCGTTCCCGTGAGGCTTCGTATCATAGTGTATGCATTGTACCTGAGATACGCTTCCTATCCAAAGCAATCAACCATAGGCCTGTTTTTCGCACACTCCGCTGTTGCGGACTCTCTCGAGCACGTAACCCCCGCGGATGCTCAAAACAGGCCTATGGTTGATTGATTGACCAAAACCCTTGCCTTTTTGGGCTTCCTACGGTACAGTAGGCCCACTCAAATTTATAGTAAATATGCCAATCACTAAAGGAGCAGCCAAGGCCCATCGTCAGTCAGAGCGCAAGAAGGTGTTCAACATCCGTCGTAAGAGCGCAATGAAGGACGCTGAGAAGGCCATCGCAAAGGCAGTAGCCGCTGGAGATGAGAAGAAGGCAAAAGAACTTCTTCCAACCGCGTACAAAGCGATTGACAAGGCAGCCAAGCGTGGTGTCATCAAAGACAACACTGCGGCACGCAAGAAGTCTCGCATCACTGCCCGCGTGAAGATCACCGCGAAGAAATAAATAAAACCGCCCATCAAATGGGCGGTTTTATTTATTCTTCAATAATAGGTTACCGATTACGTCCTTGGCCACCGCCCCAGCCGCGACTGCCGCTTCCATTTTGCATATTTCCCCCAGGGTCACCGTTTCCGGTTTCTTGTGTGCTTTCAAGAATCGCTTTGTATTCTTCGGCAGTGATGTATTGTGCCTCGTATGATTCACTGCGCATCGTGAGTTGCTTGGTGAAGGAGCGGAGGTGATTGCGAGAACCACGGCTGAGATTGTCATAGACGAACAAGATGTCTTCATTGTCTGTTTCCACTATAAGGTCTTGCAAGTCTGCAATGTCGAGGTCTTCTACAGTTGCGCCGACGGTGAGTGCAGCGACTTCAGATGCGCTACCTTGGGCGACCAGGTCATTGTAGTGTTGCTGCAGTGTTTCGTTCTTAAAGACACCAATAGTGTCGTCGGTCACTGGGTCAGTGATGTTGTATTTCTCAAAGAGGTCACGCACCGCTTCAGTGTGAGTTTGTTCACTTTGGGCAATGTTGTTAAAGATCTTCAGACCCCACTGTTCATAGAGGGTTTGGTACACGTCACGCGCCAATTTTTCTTCCTCGCGCATCAGAAGAAGGCCGTTAGTCTCAGCTTCTGAGAGTGTTTGAGTTGGTAATGTTTCAATCCTGGGGCGCAGAGAGATAAAATCATCAGCGGCTGGATTTTCACTCATGAAACGTTCACGAGCTTGGTTGGTCACTGCAGGTACGTCTGGCGTATCTTCTTGGAGTGCGTTGCCGGCGGCGAAGCCACCAAGGAGTGCAATGAGAGCTGCGATAATGGTGATGGTGTTCATAGTATTTCTTAGGTCAAGCTAATTAATCACTGGCGAGTACCTTTAAGGCTTCTTCGATCTGTGCCTCACGTTCGCCTTTTGGTAGGGCTTGGCAAGAGTGAATGTGTTGGAGTACAAACTGCTCGCTGGTGCGCTTGAGCGCCGAGCGCGCAGCCTTGATCTGGGAAATGAACGATTTGCAGTCACACACTTCACCTGCTTCGAGAGTGTGTCGAAGTGCACGTACTTGTCCTTCGGCTCGGCTGAGTCGATCGATCAGAGCTTTTGTGTCAGATGGATTGGTCATAATTAAGATATAGAATTGGTACTCATGATACCAGAATGAGGGAGAAGGAGTTGACAGGCATATACCCCCTGGGGTATATTACCACTCATGAAAATTTACACAAGTACTACCTTGAAGCAGTGGGTGGCTGTGGTCGTCGGGGTGGCAGTCGCCGTTTTGGTGCTAGGTGGATTTTCTGGTGCGTTGGGGCAGGGGTCGGAAGTTACCGAGCAATCGGTGGACAGATCTAAAAGAGTGTCACTTTCTACAAGTAGTATTCCAGTACGAGTATCGGGAGTGGTAGAGGCAGCGCAAAGTACCATTGTGTATGCGCAAACAGCTGGAGTGGTGACCGACTTGTTGGTTCGTGAAGGAGGTGAGGTGGCAGCTGGTACGGTCTTGGTGCGCCAAGCTCTGCCAGTAGCAGAAGCGCGGCTGGTGTTTTCGGCCGCCGAGCGGGAACTTAGTGGGCTCGAACAGTCATTACAAACTGAGTTGCGAAGTGGGGGAGCTTTGCAAGCTGAGCACCGATCCCGATCGGCGGCCGACATCGCGAGTTTGCGCGCAGTGAGTACTGACACGCGTGTCACAGAAGCGGTTACTGCCCTTACAACGACAGCGGCAGAGAGTACGCTCTCGATCATTGGGTCGATCAACTACATCAATAATCACCGCTATCTTTTTTCAGCTACCGGTCTGGAATTGTACGAAGCTGTAGTGGCTGACTTGTATGGCTCAGTGCCAGATTATTTTCAAAGTGGGGTGGTTAATGGGAATGCTGGTGTGGTGGATCTGCAGTCAGTATTGCAAGCAGTGCAAACCACGGAAGATCCAGTTGCGTTAGAAACGTTCACGTTTTTACTCGAAGGTCAGCTGGCTGCACTTACCGCTTTGTACGAGACCGCTGAGTCAGACGTGTTTGATCGACAAGCTTCGTACGTTGACTCGGCACTACAGTCTGAGTACCTCACCATGCGTGAGTCGGTGTTACTGACCGCAGCAGCACTCCAAACTAGTCGCACTGCATATCAGCAGGAGCTTGATGGTGTATTGGAGGATGAGGTATTGCAAAACACCACTGTAACGGTGAGTGCGATTGATGCGGAACTGGCATCTCTACAGGCGCAGTATGCTGCGCGGCTCGCTGCGCAGTCAGATCGAGTGGCTGCAGCTGGGGTGGCTGTGGTAGCGGCCGAGCTATCGCTCGGCCGCCTAACCGCCCCCTTCTCAGGCGTGGTCTCAAAGGTCTTCGTTGATGAAGGTGAGTATGTGGTGCCTGGCACACCACTCCTGTCGCTTGTTGGTGCAGGCGCGCGTGAGTTTGAAGCGACAGTGCCGGCTTACTTGCTGCCACATGTGGCAGTTGGTCAGGCGTTTGTGGTCGATAGTGTGGTAATGGGGTATGTCGATCGGTTTAGTACTATTTCTACGGGTGGTAGTGGGACAGTAATCATAGCGTTGTCAGGTGATGGACTGCCGCTAGTTGGCAGCAGTCTCACTGGTTCACTGCTTGTATCGGCCCAAGACGGAGTGTATCGAGTCCCGCGTTCGCACGTGCACTATGATGCTGATGGGTTGTATGTGCAGTATGTTGATGGTACGAGCGCGCGGGCACAAGTGCTCTACGACGCAGGTCAGGAGTTGTTTATCACGGTCACTAAGATGAATACTGCTTCTCTCGTGCCAGCGGTAAGTATCGCGCTGTAGGTATGTCTCGTCGTGATGTAAATATTGCTGGACGCATCAGTCACTTCTTTGCGGTCAATCGGCCACTTTCAATGTTGGTATTGGTGGTGTCTCTTTTATTTGGACTCACCTCATTCTTTTTAACTCCGAAACAGTACAATCCAGAGATCACCCGCCCCGCGTTTACGGTCACGATCGAGTACGCAGGTGCAACCACTGCTGCAGCCCTTGATCGAGTGGTGTATGAGCTGGTCGAAAAGATCGACACAGTGCCGGGGGTTGATGATATCTATACACAAGTGACTGATGGTGCCACCATCAACACCACCGTTATTTTTGAAGTCGGATATGATGCCACCCGTGCGAAAGTCGATCTCCTTTCACAACTTGAACAGCACAGTTACCTAGCGCGCGGCAATATCAACCCACCACACGTACTCGAGATAAACCCTGAAACTATTCCGATCTTGCAGGTCGTCTTTGGTTCCGCTGAGCTCACACTCCCTGAGTTGCGTTCGAAGGTCATTGCGCTTTCGCACCAACTCGGTGTGGTAGTTGATGTGAGCGAGCTCCAGGTATACGGGGGGTATCAACCTTCGTTAGTGGTGGAAGTTGATCTAGATGCGCTGGTACACCAACAGGTGTCGTTTACTGATTTGACCAGTGCCCTGCGGGCGAGTCAGGTGCGAATGGTGAGCGACATGGTGCGTAGCGAGCCGTACCAAATTGAAGTGGTATACGATGCGCTCGCGACCACTCCTGCTGAGTTCGGTGAGTTGATCGTTGCGCCCGGCGTTGCGCTCCGCGATGTGGCGGTAGTGTACGAAGGGTACGCTGGGTCACGCTCGTATGTGTTTCATGAGAGCGACGCCGGGCGCGGGGAAGTAGTGCTGCTGTCTGTGGCAAAGGTTGAGGGTGCGAGTGCACCGGTAGTAGCTGATACATTTCTGCGTGCGCTCGACCACAGTCTCTCACAAAGTGAGTATGACCAACTCACCTACACAGTGGTGAGTAACGATGGCACTACGGCTGAGGTAGAGATCTTTGGGTTGACCCAGAATCTGCTGACTTCAATCGCAATTGTGGCGCTGGTGTTGCTGCTCTTCCTTTCCACTCGAGCAGCGCTAGTGGTGCTGGTTGCGATCCCGGTGACATTGTTGCTGGTCTTTGGGCTTGGGTTGCTCTTCGATCAAACTATCAACCGCATTACGCTCTTTGCGCTCATTTTGTCACTCGGGTTACTGGTCGACTCAGCGATCGTGGCGACGGAGAATATCTACTCTCATCTTAAGCGCTGGCAGTTTGAGCCAAACGAACAGACTAAAGAGCGGGTAATTGCGACTGCAGTTGATGAGATAGGGGTCGGGCTTTTGCTTTCAACCATAACTTCAGTCATTGTGTTTCTCCCTATGAATTTCATAACCGGCATGATGGGGCCGTATATGGGTCCAATTGCATTCTTTGTACCAGCCGCGCTCATTATTTCTTTCTTGGTAGCAATCGTGGTGACGCCATTTATTGCGAGCCACTTGTTACACGTTGCCGATACGCCAAATCGACTGACACAGACCTTCTCTCAACTGATGGATCGACTCATAAGGATGTATACGAGTACATTGCGTAAGATCCTCTACCGTGAGCGATTGCAGCGAATCGTTTTACGCAGCGCACTGTTCGTGTTTTTGGTATCGCTCATGTTGCCCATGGTGGGTCTGGTGCATTTCCAGATGTTGCCGCGCGCTGATCGAGATCAGTTTTATGCGTATGTTGATCTGCCAGTCGGAACTGACCGAGAGAGTACCAAGGATGTGGCGGGCGCAGTCTCGACCAGGCTACTCGCTGATCGTGATGTGGTGTCAGTACAACAGTTTATAGCGACACCACCGATCCTTGATTTTAACGGCATGTTCAAAGGAGCTGAGGCGCGAAGCGGTGCGCACCAGGCGACGCTTCGGGTGAACCTGGTCCCGGCAGGAGAGCGGAGTCGTAGCTCCACTGACATTGCCACAGCGGTGCGCGCCGCGGTTAGTACTGCTATGCCTGATGTTGCGCCAGCGGTGCGTTTGATTGAAGAACCGCCCGGGCCACCAGTACGAGCGACATTGGTGGCAAAGGTGTCTGCAAATGAGGAAGTAACACAGCGCACAGCAGCTAGCGACCTCAAAACAGTTTTATCTGAAATTGCTGGAGTGGTCGATGTGTATCAGAGTGATGATGCGCGAGTTGGTCGTGTTCGGTATGAATTTGACTACGTCGCTGCGCAGGCACTGGGGGTCTCGCCTGAGCAGGTGGCGACGGTACTTGGTGTTATGGGTGGTTCCTATGAGGTGGGTGAGTTGCTGGGTGCTACTGAGGTAGAGTACACACCTCTGATGCTGAAGGTACCAAGTTCTTTCACCACGTCGCCAAATTTCATTGATGCTCTTACCGTAACGGGTGTGAGTGGAGAGTCGGTACCATTGCGGTCAGTGCTCACGCTTGCGTATGAAGCGCGGCCCTCAGCAGTGTATCTCGAGGATGCTCAGGAACTGTCGTACGTTACTGCTGAGATTGAGGAACGTTCAGTCGTATACGTGATGATCGAGCTCATGCGACACATCATTGCGGGCGAGCTTGATGGGTACGTGGTGACTAGTTGGAATTTGTGGGGAATGGAACTTATGTCACCTGAAGGAAATGTAGTTGCTCTCACCTGGGGAGGGGAGTGGGAAATGACCTTAGAAAACTTTCGCGATCTAGGGATCGCGATGGGAGTGGCGCTCTGTATGGTGTATGCACTGCTAGTGGCACAATATAAGAAATTCAGTACCCCAGCGTACATTCTAGTAACGGTGCCACTGGGTCTAGTTGGAATTCTGTGGGGGTTCTTCTTGCTTGATGTCGGCTTCAATATCTATCTCACCGCCACTGCGCTCATCGGCTTTATTGCGCTCATTGGTATTGTCGTTAATAACGCCATCATCTACCTAGAGTACGTGGAGCAAGCCAAGGCCGCAGGCGCGAGCTATCGCGAGGCGCTCATCCAGGCCGGGGAGGCGCGCCTGCGACCGATCCTTCTCACCTCGCTCACAACAGTTCTTGGCTCACTTACGATCGCGGGTGATCCGGTCTGGTCGGGCTTGGCGTGGGCGATCGTGTTCGGTCTGTCACTGTCGACCGTACTCACGCTGGTGATTTATCCGACGCTCCTCGTGCGGTTTGTTGGAGGAGAAAGTAATTAGTAAAAAGATCCATCCGTACCTGATGATGAGCGTCCGCGGGGACGGAGTGCTAAAGCTGCGCTGTGAACATCGGAGCGTGTGAAGAATCAGGTACGGATGAATCTGAATAATTTAAAAACTATGTTTACCTTAACTACAAAAGATCTTTCAGAAACAGTCACTCTTAAGAATCTGCCGACACTACGTCAGACTTTCTTTGTCGGCTCAGTCGTTATCATGCTTGGGTATGTGCTCGAGGATGTCTACCCAATTACCCACTACTTGCCGTTGTTACCAGCGATCGGCCTGATGGTCTCGGCGCTGACGGGCTTTTGTCCCATGGCGTACTTCTTGCAGAAGCTGCCATGGAACAAGGTGGAATAGAAAGAGCGCGGCCTTTGGCCGCGCTCTTTCTATAGTTTCGCAAATCGTCCGATCAATTTACTCATTTTATTACCCCGCCCAGTGAGGCCATAGTAGTGCACACGAGAATCATGTGGGCACGAAATACGCTTGATCAGTTTCTCTGCCTCCAGTTCGTGAAGGCGACTCGAGAGGGTCGCGGTGTTAATGGTGAGTGATTCTTGCAGGTCTGAAAAACCGCGCGGCTTGTCGGCAAGAGCGTGCAAAATCACTAACATATGTCGCTTACTAAGGAATGTAAGGATCTTAGTGGCAGGGCAGACAGCACCTTTTTTCATACAACGGAGTATAGCACGGATCAGCAAAGTCACTTTAGGTTTTAAAGTGGTATGCGATTTCGGCACTACTGCTTCTCAAGCAGTTTTTTGAGTACATCAATCACTGCTTTTTCCCAGAACTTCATTGAGTACCATTTGATCAGTGGTGTCGCAATCAGGCGGAGCCACTTTTTATGAATTGAAACCTGGTATGTATAGTCTATTAGTGTGCCCTCTGGATGTTCTGAAAGCAGCAACTCTTCATGCCCTGACGTGCCAAACTGATAGCTGTCATTGTCAGAAATAAAGCCTTTGCCTGGCAAGATCTGTGTTTTCATCAACACCTGAAAATTTTTACCGAAAGACTTTACCGTCGCTTCCATCTCTAGATCATTACCGTTGCGTTTAGTAACTACGACTTTTTCAGCCACCTTCGGAAAATAGTTCGGCAGTTTTTCAAAGTCGGTCATGACTCGAGCGACCTCTTCAATTGGTGCTCGAATGACCCATTGGTCGTGCAAAGTGATCTCTTTCATTGCTGTATAATAGCATTATGTATGCAACAGACAGTGCCTGCACTTCTAGTTCTAACAAAAAAATAACCCTGCTCGGGTTATTTTAGTATGGTCAGAGGGATTCGGTCACAAGCGAAGCGGTTCGCTTGCCCTCAAGAGACTAACTGCTTGACGGGGGTATTTTTTAGGGGGCATGTGGGTCGGGGTCAAGAAAAGGCCTCGCTACGAGAGCAAGGCCTTTTAGTTGAATTTGGCAGGCTTGTAGCCGAATTCCTTGACGACAGAGCCGTCGGCGTTGAAGTTGACTTCGGCTTCGATTCTTTCTCCGTTCAGGATGAGTGGAATCCATTTCGCGTCCGCTGCCCACATCTCCTCGAAAGGAAGATTTGAGATTGGATACCATTGAGGCCTCATCTCTTCTGTTTCGACAGGTTCGCTTTGCCAAGAGTTGGTCATATAGACAAAACACTCAAACACAGGATTTCCATCGAAATAGAAGCGAACTAAGGCAACCTGTTGCAGGTCTTTCTCGTCTGCAACGAGTCCAGACTCCTCTTCAAGTTCCCGAACAGCGGCTGTGATTGGATTTTCCTCGGCCTGAACTTTGCCACCGTAGCCATTCCATTTGCCGGAACCAAAACCTCGCTTCTTCATCGCTAAAAGAACTTGATCGTCCTTAATACAAAAACAGAGGGTTGATTTCTTCATTGTTTACCTCCTTTCTAAGGCTGTGGTAATGGTAGCTTAATAGTCGGAATCTGTGTAGCGGATGTGTCTGGGTCGCCCCACATACCTAACCACCTGGGTCATGCCGATACTAGGTTTTCTTGGCGGAGGCTCCGGGACTCGAACCCTCCGGGTCATCCGATACTAAGTATTTAGCCATATTTTTAGTATTTTATTGTCCCTGTCCCATTTTTCTTCGTTTTCTTAGTGACTTCATTCGAGTTCGTTGTGTTCAAAGTAATTGACATTTCTTGAGAACAAGAAAAAGGCGCTGGAGATGTGTCCAGCGCCAAACAGAGTGACTATTGAAGTGAAGAACTTTATCAGCGAAGACCTTCCTTCATGGCATCGCCAAAGCTCTTCAGCTGGTCGCCCATTTCACGGATCCCTTCCGTGAGTTCGAGCATGACCTGCTGTTGGATTTTGCCTTGGCAGGTTCGGTATGCCTCAAGAGCATCCTCACCGCCCGCCTGGATGACTGAGGCGTCGATCAGGCGCTCGGCCCGCTTCTCGGTTTTCTCGTCCACGGCTTCGATGGTTGTCCACTCGCCATTGTACATTCCGCTGGTCGAAGTGGACTCACCGTCGTCGCCATCGATTGCGACCGATGAATTGATGAGGTCGCCTTTCCACCACATGGCGAGGGCTTCGCTTTCTCCATCGAGGGTGACAGTACGCCGAAGTTCGATCTTCAGCTCGCCGCACTCTTGGTTGAGCGCGACGACCCAGTCGTCGTACCCTACCGGCAGTTCCTGCGCGGCGAGAGGGTTCCAGCAGAGAAGGAAGACAGCGGCGAGGATTGAGAGTGAGCGTGTGAACATGGTCTGTTCTCCTGTGATTGACCTTAAACCTGTTTGTATTATAGCATATATAAAATGTAATGTCAATAATTTGATTTCTGGGAAAATGGGAACGTGAAAATATTTTTTCGATTCGTGTAGCCTAATTCTTTTTACATAGTTTTTTA
The DNA here is from genome assembly GCA_020632135.1 of Candidatus Nomurabacteria bacterium. Lineage (GTDB taxonomy): Bacteria > Patescibacteriota > Minisyncoccia > Phycocordibacterales > UBA918 > OLB19. The sequence goes on from JACKGC010000001.1 coordinate 374,329, forward strand.
CATAGTATAGGTATGTATACCAAAGTTCGAATCCCTGAGAGGTGTTGCCTCTCAGGGATTGCAGCGGCAATTTTTTATGGCTCTAAATAAGGGTCTGCAGGTCTGCCGATAACCAGTATTCGTGGCGGCCCGTCCGGGAATCGAACCGTCTCGTGCTAGCTGCAGACCCTTTATTTTAAGGCTCTAACAGCTAGCTGTTGCTCGCGGAGAGAGAGGGATTCGAACCCTCGAGGAGCTTTCACCCCTAACGGTTTTCAAGACCGCCGCCTTCAACCACTCAGCCATCTCTCCATTTCATTTCGAGATGGCTGGCGGTTGAAGGTTCATCCACCTCGCTTCGCTCGGAGGAGAATGTCTCCCAGACATTCTCCTCCACTCAGCCATCTCTCCAATTTATGTAATTGTGGCCACGATAGTACCAAAAGATGCGTGAATTGTACACTGTAGGCAGCATTGGCTGTGGTACAATTTTGCCAATGGAGTCATCACCTCGCAGTGTGACGTGGGAAGCGCCGGAGCACCACCACGTTGAAAAAGGTAACGATTGGTTTTTCGCTTTAGCAATCATTATTGTGGCGTTGGTGATCGTCGCGATACTACTTAGTGACACGCTATCTGCATTGCTCATTGGTTTGGCGGGTACCGCTTTGGCGATCTCTGCTGCTAAGCGCCCATCCATTATTTCATTTGCGGTCACAGTCCGTGGCGTAAAGGTGGACGATGATATATACCCGTTTGCAACGCTCAAGAGCTATGCTATTGATGAGGAGAGCCCGACCGGGCCGCAGCTTCTCATTAAGTCAGCTCGGAAGATCATGCCACTTATCGTCATTCCGATCCCTGCTGAGCACATTGATGAGATCGAATCAATCCTAAAAGAAAAGTTAGCAGAAGAAGATCTCGAAGAGCCACTCTTCATGAAGATACTGGAATTATTTGGGTTTTGATGTATAGTGTTGGCCACGAAGGTCGCAACGAAAGTCGCTCTACTGTCTTCTTCGGCTATCGCCTCGAAGGACGAGAGCTTCGCTCAGATCTTAAATGAAAATAAAATTTCATTTATTCCTTCGCTCGCTCTCGTAGTTTAATGGATAAAATGCTGGTTTGCGGTACCAGCGCTCCAGGTTCGATTCCTGGCGAGAGCACCAAGGTATAAGAAAAACACCAGATGTAAAATCTGGTGTTTTTCTTATAGCAAGCAAACGGCTTTGCTTGCGTACTTTGATGCTGGCCGCAGGCATGTTTCTTGCTTGTTCACTAGAGCAAGAAACAGCCGAGGTGGGGTCGAGAACACTTAGTGGATTTGGAGCAAAGCGAACAAATATACTTAGTGATTCGTGACCACTAGGTATTCTTGATTTCATGCTATGCTACCACCATGAAACGAATGGGTATTGATTATGGTTCTAAAAAGATCGGCATTGCACTGACAGACGATGGGGGAGTGATGGCGTTCCCGCATGCTGTGGTGCCAAATGACGCTGAGTTTAAGTCATACATTGAACGCTTGGTCGCCGAGCGGGGGGTGGGAGAGATTGTTATCGGACATTCACTCAACAACCAAGGTGAACCCAATACCATTCACACTGCGGTTGAATCGCTCATGACCGACCTCACTCTCTCTCTGGGGTTGCCTATCCATCTTGAGCCAGAGCAGTACTCAACACAGCAGGCCGTGCAGATCCAAGGTCGTTCCGAGCTCACTGATGCCTCAGCCGCCGCCCTCATTCTTGATAGCTTTATAACTAAACAAAAGAAATAGTCATGACAGTTGCTTACGATGATTTTGCAAAATTAGAGATCAAGATTGGCACCATCACCGCCGTCGATGTGGTTGAGGGAGCTGATCGACTTCTGAAACTCACGGTCGATGTGGGGGAGAAAGAACCACGGCAGATCGTGTCTGGGATCCGAGAGTTTGTGTCTGATCCCGATGCGCTCGTGGGGCGACAGTGTCCGTTTTTGGTCAACCTTGAGTCACGTGCAATCCGAGGACTGGAGAGTCAGGGTATGATCTTGGCCGCGGGAGATACTGAAACATTTACGCTTTTGCATCCTAGCGCGGCCGTACCACCAGGGACTACAGTACAATAGTGTGACATGAGTGTAGAGAACGATCTAAGGCAACAGGTTTCAGCAGTACTGGAGACCAGTACTGTTGCAAAGGCAAGGGAGATACTCAGCTCCCGCTCTGGCACGGTGATGATCGGTCTTATCTCATTCATCGAGTCAGCTTTGCCGATACCTATCCTCACTGACCCGTTTCTGGTGGCGGCGATCTTAGCCGACCGAACCCGAGCTGCTCGCTTAGTTTTAATAACACTGATCACCTCTGTACTTGGTGGGGTAGCCGCCTACTTCATGGCACTCTTTTTCTTGGAGTTCCTTCTTTCATTCCTCAGCCAAACAATGGTAGAGGAGTTTCATGAGTTGGCCAATGGTACAGGCTCAGGTACTGCGCTACTAACCTTAGTTGGGGCAGTGACCCCAGTGCCATATACCTTGGTGGCGTGGGCCATTGCGGTCATAAAGGGTAATTTCTGGGTGTTTGTGGCGGCTTCAGTAGTGGGGCGGGGATTTAGGTACGCAGTAGTTGGTTGGTCCACCTACCATTTTGGTGCAACGGCATTACGCATTGCGCGCCGCTATATTGGTGTAACGTCGATCATTTTGGTCGTGCTTTTTGCTGCATTCATTTGGTACAAGATGTGAGTTAGTATCTCGAAACTAGGTCAGCAACAGCGTATACTAGAGACATAGTAAAACGTATGTCGGTTCTTTCTCGAGTCTTACCACCACCGAGTTTCCTCACTATGCCTTGTGTGGGGGTTGATGTGTCAGACACGTCTCTTAAGTATGTCTCTCTCAAGCCAAACGTGCGGCCTGGTGTAGACCGCGTGATAAAGCAGTGGGGAGACATTTCGATCCCGAGCGGAACGGTGCAGCGCGGTCTTGTGAGTGATCCAAAGCAGCTCACCGCAGTCCTTAAAGAATTCAAGGCGCAGACCAAAGCCGAGTTTGTGCGCCTCTCACTACCAGAGGAGCGAGCCTACCTATTTGAGACAACCATCAAGCGAGATACACCGATCAAGGAGATCCGTGGAATGCTTGAGTTTCGGTTGGAGGAAAATGTGCCGATACCTTCTAAGGATGTCTATTTTGATTACGATATTTTACCCGGTGATCAGGAAAAAAAGACGGTACAGATCGCTGTGGCGGCCTACGCCAAAGAAACTATTCAGCAGTACTACGATGTTTGTATTGAAGCAGGTTTGCGTCCGGTGGCGTTTGAAGTTGAGGCGCAAGCAATGGCACGAGCGGTTATTCCCACTGACGTTAAAGGGGCAGTTATGTTGGTTGATTTTGGTAAGACGCGGACCGGTATTGGAATCGCGTATAAGGGCATGTTGCTCTATACCTCAACGGTAGATATTGGAGGCGATGTGTTGTCCCAGGCGCTGCGTCGGGTACTTGGAGATGCGGTCAGTGAGGGAGAGCTTACCAAACTGAAGAATACACAAGGTCTCGTTCGGTCGATCGAGTCATCGCACGTACATGAGGCACTTATTAATGCCACATCAGTCATCAAAGACGAACTGGCAACGCGCATGCAGTACTGGCATCTGCGTAATGGCAATAGTGCTGAGCGCCGGATCTCTTCGGTCATGTTGTGTGGTGGTAGCGCAAACCTTAAGGGGCTACCTGCCTACCTCACCGAAACGCTCGGTATACCCACGCTGCGAGGCAATGTGTGGGAGAACACCTTTTCACTTAAGCACACGGTCCCACCGATCGATCGTCGGCACTCCTTCGGGTATGCTACCGCGATTGGTTTGGCACTAAAGAATATTGTCTAGCGTATGATCAACCTCATTCCGCCAACAGCTAAGAAGGGAATCGTCTTCGAATACTGGGTTCGTGTCGTGACGGTCTGGTTGTATCTATGGTCAGCTGTGATGATCGTAGGTATTTGTATCACGCTTCCGACGTATGTGCTCATTAGCGTGCAAGCATCAGTGCTCGAATCATCTGCCCAGGAAGCTTCTGAGATGGTGGCAGGATACGATGATGTATCACGGGCGCTGATGGCAGCTAACCAACAGGCCGCGGTGATCGTGAAAGAGTCTCGGCTTGTATCGGTGTCTCAGTATTTGCAGCTATTTGAGTCACTGCAAGGTGCGGGCATTACAGTGACTGGTGTCCGATTAGATCGTACTGCCGACGGCTTGGCGCCAGCTGTGGTGACTGGTAAAGCCATCGACCGACAGACGCTCGCTGCGTTCCGTGATCGCTTAGTGGCACACGCACTGATTGAGTTGGTCGACCTGCCGATAGCAAATCTTGCTCAAGATAAAGACATCACGTTCACGCTTACTGTCACTTTTGCTAATCCAACCGCAAACATATGAGTAACAGCACCAAGAGAAACATAGTCCTTGCAGCAGTACTTATGATCGCCTCGATCGCTGCTTTCGGATTCATGGTGTACCAGGTCTTAGGGCAGGGTGAGCAGTTGAATGCGCTGGTTGCCAATCGGGATCGATACGATGCACAAAAAGACACCTACAATCAGCTGCAGCGACAAGCAGAAGAGACTCTTGCCGAGCGTCAGCAGTTGGAAGCGTATTTTTTGAAAAATGAAGGGGCGAGTATAGATTTTCTCAATGCTGTAGAGGGACTAGCGCCACAGATCGGGGTTGCTCTTGAGACTACTGCGCTCACACTGCTCATTGAAGAGGATAAGACCAAATGGGTCAAGGCATCCTTTAAATTCAGCGGTTCGCGGGCGGCAGTGCAGCAATTCATTCAGTTACTTGAGACGCTGCCGTATATACAGCGCATCTCAAGTGTTGACGTCGACGCCAAAAGCGCTACTGAGTGGCAAGCGGATGTTACTATGCAAGTACGGATCATTGAGTAATACATATGGACAAGGGAAAGTTTCAAGACATTGCCAGCAAGATATTCAAGTCTTCGGAAGGGCTGCATAAACCGCGCATGATCTCACCTGGACGAGAGTGGGCCATTGGTATTGTTGTCTCGGTCCTTATCGTATTGACCAGTGCATTATGGACCGTTCATACGTATGACCGGTTCAAGGACTCAACAATCAAGCAGACGACTCCAGTTGAGGAACAGGCAGTGGTATACAGAGAAAGTTTGGTTGATACTGCGTTGGGTATCTTCACGGAGCGTGCGCAGCGGCACGCCGCACTCAGTAGTCAACAGGTCGTGCTCCCGTCTTCTGATCTAGTCTTGCCACCCCAGGAAGAGGATGAGGTTTCAGCTGAAATTACTACCATACCACCACCAGACCAGCTCGAACCGATAGCAACAGAACCTGAGGAGGGTTCACCCACCGACGGCGAACGAGCAGCGGTGATCGTTGAATAAAAGAGTAGTCAATGAAAACTGGACCCTTGTCTGGTTTTTGTGCCCCCAGTAGGAATCGAACCCACATCAAGAGCTTAGAAGTCTCCTGCTCTATCCATTGAGCTATGGGGGCAAAAAACGATCTGCAACACGATCATTTATTGAAAGCCATACTAGCGTAAAAAAGTGTTTCAGTCACCTTATTTTTCCGTACACCACGAACGTGCTGGTTTAATAGACAGGCGCGTACAACTCATTCGAGTAAGGTTGTCATGCAAAAGTACATTATCGTGCTACCAATCAGCCGGCTCGAAGACGTCAGTCTTCGAGCCGGCTGATTGGTGAGCGATGAGAGACTTGGTCACAAATAAATTTTCTACGAAAATTTTTCGCGACCCCACCTCACTCGTTCGTCGCAAGCTCCTCACATCGTTCCGGCCTTCAAGTCTCTACGGAAGCAAAACTGTTTGCTTCCTCATCGCGCACGAACAAAAACCGCCCAAGCAAAGCTTGAGCTGGTTTTTGTACTCGTGCGCCATGTGGGACGACGTTAGAACTTTTCTTCAGGAAGAAGTAGAAAAGGAAAACACCTACGGGGGTAGGGTTTCCTGTAGGTGTTAACTGGTCTGTATACTGGAATGGTGATATAAGCTGGCAAGGAAGGCCCACCGGTCTTCTCGTTTTGTTCCTGGGGGAAGATAGAAGAAAGCTTCCTTGTTTGTTACCCCGTCGAGGAACCAATCAATTATATCTACCCCTAGATATTTTTTCGCAAGGCGTTTAAACATACGCTTACTGGGGAATTGCACTGAACAGGAATTTTCTACCTCTGGATGTATATACACGTGGTAAATAACCCCAATCTCGTAGCCTCCGTTAAGGGGACTCATTAACAACTCATTCACTCTTATACTCATAACAATCTCCCGCAGATTGGTCAATGAACTCTTTACAACAAACAATGCACCGTTTCAGGTGCATTGTCAAGTTTTGTGCACTATGTGGGACGATGTTAGAACTTGTTTTATTGAACAGGTTTCTCAAAAACAAACAATGTACCAATAAATCCATTGTCTTCAACATCCTGTTTTTCGAACAAGTTAAAACCTGCTTCTGCAAATATGTCCAAGTAAAATTGCTCGTCCCTATTGTAATCCACCACTGTTCCAATGCCAGGTATGGCACTGTAGTGGAGAGTTTCTTTGTAGTCATTATTGTTGTGTGTAATGTTCTGTCTTTCAATAAATAAATCAGTTTCAGTGTGAAGTTTGTTTTCTATATATTCCTGATTTGCAACAGCAATAATCGCTTTACCTCTAGGCTTCAACATTTTAAATATTTTTGAAGCTATTTCCGGAAATTCTTCTGACAAGAAATGCGGAAAAACATATATAGCGGTAACAAAATCGAAAGTAGAGTTAGTATTGAAGTCTTGAAAAGAATTGTCATGAAGCTGAACGGAGATATTTTTAGAAGTAACATTTTTAATACTTGATGCGTTCTCAAAATTAACTCGTGAGGGTTCGCATCCTTCGAGCAGCACATTATCAAATTCACCTCCAAGCTGTTCAGCAACTCTTTTTAGAAAAAAACCAATTCCAAATCCTATGTCAAAAATTGAAATACTTTTTGCATCATGCACCAGGAAATACTTATTAATGATCAAGTCATTGATTTTTGAATTAATACCTGTCTGTTCCTGATTCTTCCAATCAATTTTGTTGTATTGCAAATAGAAAAAATCTTTATTTTTCATAAATATATCCTAACACCAATGTTCATTTAAGCCAGAGACTTTACAGTTTGTGGGTTGCTGATTAAAGCTAAAACTCGTTGTGCGCGATGAGAGACTTGGTCACCTTCGCATCAACATTTTGTTCGACTTTCAGTCTCCAAAATATTGTGCTACGCGACCCCGGCGCTCGAGTCGTGCTCCCTTCGGTCCGCGCGATATATTCGCTTTTTCGACCAGATTTTTAATGACTGAAAGGAATATAAAAATGGAAGTGCCCTTGTGGTGCAAGTCTCTCCTCACTCTGCTAAATCTGAGACACAATAACCCCCAGTCTATGCAGACTGGGGGTTATTGGTCTAGTGCGCGATGAGAGACTTGAACTCCCGACCTTCTCGGTGTAAACGAGCTGCTCTACCAACTGAGCTAATCGCGCAAATATTAATGTAGGCACTATCGTACCCAATTTTCGGAAAAAAACAAGCCGATCCTGGGTGGATCGGCTGTTAGTACTTTGACCTGGTCGCTAATGCTCCGGTGCCTAGTCTGTCTTAAGGTACCGAGCTCGCTGGTCTATCGGATGTCGCGGGGTTGTACGAAGACTTGGTTGGATGCAACGATGGATCACCAGGTTTGGTAGCGAGCCACGATCTTCAATCGGCCGAGAGAAATTATCGATCTCTGCCCGGGGTTTGGATAGTTCAGTGGTGGTCATGGGTTTCTCCTTTGAATGAGACCGGTAATGTTATAACTCTCTTTTTTCTGTCTGACAAGGTATACTGCTCTCCATGATACAAATGCAGGCGATCATCTCCGGGAAGGTGCAAGGTGTGGCGTATCGTGCGTACGTGCAGGAGTCTGCCACAGAGCTCGAGTTGGTTGGGTATGTGTACAACCAGTCAGACGGAAGTGTGCTCGTGGTGGCTCAAGGTGCAGGAGAAGTACTCAAGGAATTTGTGGAGTACTTGCACGAGGGTTCACTTATGGCGGTAGTTGAGAGCGTGGCGGTCGAATGGGGAAGTGTTGGGAAAACCTACGATGAGTTTTCAGTGTTGCACTAAGGTATGAACAAAACAACAAACGTACAGTGCATCGGGTTTATCATGGATGGTAATCGCCGGTGGGCGAAAGAGCAGGGGCTGCTGACCTATGAGGGCCACCGCAAGGGCGGAGAAGTGTTAGCTGAATCGATACGATGGGTACGTGACGCAGCCATTCCACATGCGGTGTACTACGCGTTCTCAACGGAGAACTGGAAGCGGAGCGAAGCGGAGGTGGGCTACTTGATGGATCTGTTTCGAGAATGGTTGCAGAGGATTGAAAATCGATTTGTTACTACTATTGAAGATGAAACGGAGGATCCCGTCAAAATCCGTATTGTTGGCAGACGAGAAGATTTTGCGCCAGATATTGTTGCACAGATGAATCAACTTGAAGCTAAGAGTCAGGGGCATGCAGATGCCAAGACAACCATTTGGATTGCGCTCTCATACGGCGGCCGGGCAGAGATCGTAGCAGCGGTTAACGAGGCGGTCGCGCGCGGTGAGTACGTAACCGAAGAGAGTTTCGAAAAGCTTCTATGGACCGCTGATCTGCCTGATCCAGATATTATTGTGCGGCCAGGTGGGGAACATCGCCTTTCTAATTTCATGACCTGGCGTTCGGTCTATAGTGAACTCATGTTTCTCGACACGCACTGGCCGGCTTTGACTAAACAAGACTTTGACGACATACTCACACAATATGAACAGCGAGAGCGACGAAAAGGGAAATAAGGGAAAGGAAACAGGCGCTGCGCCCACTGAGCCAATGATCTTATTTGAAGATGATGATGTCTTAGTGATCAATAAACCATACGGCTGGCTGACTCACGAAGACACTAAAACCAGTGCACCGACGGTGGTGGAGTGGTTTCTTAGTCGGCTGCCTTCGGCAGCCGGCGTCGGCGAACCCGGCTACTCACCCCAGGGTGTCGAGCTTGATCGCTCTGGCGTAGTACACCGCCTCGACCGCGAGACATCAGGGGTGCTCATCCTCGCTAAGACTCAGGCTGCGTACCAGCAGCTCAAGCAGCAGTTTAAGGACCATAACGTACACAAAGAATATCGTGCGCTGGTGTATGGTCGACTCAATGACCGTTGGGGCACCATCAACCGACCAATCGGCCGCAGCGCCAAGGATTCACGTCGACGGAGTGCTGAGCGGGGTGCTAAAGGTCAGTTACGCGAAGCGATCACTGACTTTGAACGGATTGGAGTAGGGGAATTCCAAGATGAGCCGTTTTCGTATGTAAAGCTCATGCCGAAGACCGGTCGCACCCACCAACTCCGCGTGCACCTACGTGCCATTGACCGTCCAATTGTGATGGATGGACTCTATGCCGCCCATAAGATCGAGCGGTCAAATAACCTTGGTCTTGAGCGTCTCGCGCTCCATGCGCATGTGTTAGAGCTGGCACTGCGAAGTGGGGAGACACACCGTTTCATTGCGCCGGTGCCACTGGCGTTTGAACAGGCCGCAGATCGCATTGCAGAGTAGGTGAGATTGTGGTAGATTGTGGCACGTTTTTAGGGACGTCTTTTATCGACGCAAGATTAATTTATTCAATATATTTATGAAAGCAGTACTGGCTGGGGTGAATGTGTCACCCGTCAATATGGAAGAACGCAAAAGTCTTGGCATCAAGGCTGGCGATACGGTGCGCGTGCACCAGAAGATCGTGGATGAGAAGGGGAAGACTCGCATCCAGGTCTTTGAGGGTCTCGTATTGGCCCGCAAGCATGGTGATGAGCCAGGCGCTACCTTTACTGTACGTAAAGTAGCGAGCGGTGTTGGTGTCGAGAAGATCTTCCCGCTCTACTCTCCACTGATTGACAAGCTCGAGATCGTGAAGCGTGCCAAGGTGCGCCGCAGCAAGCTCTACTACATCCGTGAGAAGGTGAACCGTGAGATCAAGCGTCAGATGCGTCGTATGAGCCTCGTGTCTATGTCAACAGAGTCTGAAGCTGAAACAGCCGCTCGCGCTGCCGAGGAGGCTAAGAAGGCCGAGGAAGAGGCAGCTAAAGCTGCTAAAGCTGCTGAAGCAGAAGCTGCCAAGAAGGCTGAGGAGGTGGCTAAGGCTGCAGAGGCAGCCGCAGCAGAAGCGCCAGCTGAAGATGCAGCTACTGAAGCCTCAGCAGAGGAAGTTCCTACTGCCGAGACTGAAGTAAAGGAGGAGGAGAAAAAGGACTAGGTGAATACAGAAAGCGGCGGCCCGAAGGGCCGCCGCTTTTTTATATGTCACTCACTAATTCACAATGATCTTGGTTGGGGTACGGTAGCTGCTTTGTGGCAGCGCGTTCCAGCTCTGATCTGGTGCAGCGTCAGTATCGTTATAGTTGATACTGAGCAGTTGCATACGAGCAGTGGTGTTTGGTACACCAGGTAGGTGGGTCACGGTCAAGGTCACTGTCTCGGTGCTACCTTCTGGAATGTAGAAGTAGTTACCTTCCTCCTCAGCGCTTGAGGTTACGACCGGCGTGCCGGAAGCAGCAAGTGCATTGCCTAGGGAATCTTGCAGTTGGTAGTCAACACCGTCTGTACCAACTGGAATGTAGACATCTTGCCCAAAGGCGGCTACCGCAACACGGATCACGAAGGTGACATAGTCGTTGTTTGAGCCGCTCACTGAGGTCACTTCAGCTGTAGCGGTTGGGCTCTCGACGTCAGTACCCTTGGTGTAGAGCAGGTGTGTCTCTCCGGTGACCGCACCTTGGAGCTGCTCGCTATCGAGATCGTCACCACCCTCAGCGTCGATATCATCAGCGTCAATATGACCGACGATCGAGATGCCCTCAAACTCTTCATTGAGTGAACGGAAGTCGATCTCGACTGAGGCGGTGACGCGGTCGCCAGCGTCTATCTGCAAATCGCCGTAATCAAACGAGAACGTGATGATGCCAGTAGCACCGTCGGTGACATGTTCATCAGTGTAAGTTTCGCCGTCGATGATGATGCGGGCATTGCGAACGAAATCGCTCAGTGTGCCGCTGCTGACAGTGAATTGGATGGGGAGTTCGTAGATGTCGATATCGTTCTCACTGTCGTCAGTATCGAGATCAAAAGCGAATACCTCCAAGTAGCCAGAGTTTCGATCATCCTTCACGCGTAGGACTGAAGCATCAGGATCATCGTCAGACCGTCGCGTAATGATCTCGTCAGAGGCGCCGGCTTCATCGATATTGAGGGTCACTGCGTCAGCGGTGTCGCCGATGTAAAGTGCAGCTCGGTCTGCATCAAGAGCGCGAATGCCCTCGTCGGGAATATAGGCGGTCCAGATTTCTCCGTTGTCAGTTCCACGGACGCCATTTTGCACATCGACGCGAACGGTGAGTTCTATTTCACGGCCTTCACGCATACGCCAGTCTAGTCCCGAGAGGCGAATTGTATAGTCGCCGTCAGTTGGCGAGTCCTCAATCCAGTTGTTTCGGTTTGAGGCATCAACACGAGCGAGTCGGGTGTTGCTATTCCAGATCGATACTTCCTCGAAGGTGTCCCATGGGTCATCTTCATCGTTGGCATTGTCTGGGGTAAAGCCCACCTCAACGCGATTGAGTCGTGCATCACCGTCTTCGACTCGGAACGAGACCTCCATGATCTCAGCATTACCGTCGCCTTCTTCTAAGTCAGTGTTATTACCATCTTTTACTGTGAAGCGCTCTAGTGAAGCTTCGCCGCTGAGTGGCGGCTCAGGCTCAGGCTTTGGTTCAGGAGTTGGAGTGGGGGTTGGAGTGGGGGGTACCGTACAGAGGCTCTGTGCCTTTGCCATGGTTAGAGGACCATAGTTGTAGCCGAGCGCCGGGCTAATACCTTGTGTCGCCTGGAATTGTTGCAGTGCAGTTTGCGTTTGGGCACCAAAGTAACCAGTTGCGCCAGCGGGAATTACATGCCCCCGACTCATCAAGAATTGTTGCAGTACGGCCACTTGGCTACTGCGCTCACCATATGCAATATGTTGCTGTGGGTAGACACAGACTGTTCCGCTCTGCATAGCCAAAAGTTGCGCCTGCAACGTGGCTATCTGTGTGAGTAAGCTTTGAATTTGAGCCTGCAGTTCTGCGTGGGTTGCAGCCTGGACTCTTGGGGCAGGGAGGGTGATACTTACGAGCAAAAGCGCGATGATACCACCAACCATGCCCCGATATAGGGTGCTTATTTTCATAGTGGTTAATTTTTTAAGTACTTCGAATAAGTGTAGGTATTACCTCCGCCTACACTTACTATGACGTATGGAAGTTTGGAAGCTTACAAAAGGCAGCACACGGCCGTATGTGGTACGCTGGGGACATTATGAAACCTAGTACAAAACTGCAAGCATTGATTGAAGTGGTTGAAACTGCTGGCCAGTTGGCTCGCGAGTACTTTTACCAACACGAAGCGTTCGCTGAAAAAGAGGATCGTTCGGTCGTAACTAAAATAGATACCGAGACCGAAGCGGCGTTGCGCGCTTTTATTGCTGCACACTTTCCGCACGATACGATCGTTGGTGAGGAAGGTGCGGATGTGACAGGTGATTCAGGGTATGTATGGTACATCGACCCGATTGATGGTACTGAGAATTTTATTCGTAAGATACCGCTCTTTAGTATTACCGCCACTCGGCTTGGTCCGGGGCCGGAAGGTTCGTGTGCGGTAGTTCACAATCCCATCTCACGGCAAACCTTCGCTTCATTCATGGAAGCAGGGGTGTACGAGAATCGTACTTTAGCCACGCGTGCCGCTACCGCGATCGGTGGTCGGCGAGCCATACACGTGCTTTCATCCTCGTATGAGCCATGGGTGAAGCCGGCGAAACATCGGCTGGTACATGAGCTTGGTGCGCGCTACGGACGGAGCGCCTCGTTTAGTGCAGGTCTCTTGGAGCTGGCGTACGTGGCAGCCGGTCGGCTTGATGGCGTGATCGCTTTGCATAACAACCCGTGGGACACGGCGGCAGGTTTGTATCTTAATAAGTCAGCCGGCTCCCGGATCAGCCTGTTTGTCGATGGTGAGTGGCAGGGTTACCATGGCGCTATTAGTGCACTGTATGGCGCATCGAAAAGAGAACGTCCTATACTACTAGTGTCTGACCCGGTCATGCACGACGAGTTGTGTGCGTTTGTGGGTGACCCACGGCAGTGGGCAGTCGATACAGCTTGAATTATCAGTATGTATAAGGCATAATGGCCCGACCTTAGAAAGGTAACTGTCCAGGTGGCGAAATTGGTAGACGCGCTACCTTGAGGGGGTAGTGGGAGTTATCCCGTGCTGGTTCAACTCCAGTCCTGGACACAAAATGCCGACCGCAAAACGAATGTCTTGCGGTCGTTGTATTTTGTGTCCAGCAAACGGCGGCCCTTCGGGCCGCCGTTTGCTATACTGCATACAATGAATACAATCAGTGATGTATCGTATGGGGTGATACCCCTGCGTCGTGTCGGAGCCGAGTGGGAAGTATTTATGATCCATCAATACAGCCGTATCGGCAACAATGCGTACTGGGTCTTTCCCAAAGGACACGCTGAAGCCTCCGAATCACCAATTGAAGCAGCGACCCGAGAACTACATGAAGAAACCGGTTTGACGATCGAACAGCTCATTACCGAGCCAACATTCTCTGTGTCGTACTCGTTTCTCTATGACGGTGACCAGGTACACAAAACGGTTTGGTTCTATGTGGCTACGGTGTATGGAGAGCCACAGCTTGATCCAGAAGAGGTGAAAGAGGCGGGGTGGTATGACCTCAAAGCAGCTCAAACCAAACTCGACTATCAGGACACCAAAAAGCTATTCACTGAGGTGTGCACGTTCATACTATCTCCGCAAATGACGGAAAAGCTACACAAGCGCCTCTAACTTCACTTTGGCAACAATATCCTCCAAACTACTGTGTGCTTTGATGAGATAGTCTGTGATAGAACCTTCGTGTGCACCAGCGATATTTTGTACATCATCCATTGCGGTGAGCATAATGACCTTAACTTTCTTGCCCCACGCATCCTGGCGCAAATGCTCTAGCATTTCGTGTCCGTCCATGATCGGCATGACGATATCGAGTAAAATGAGATCTGGGTGTTTCTCCAACGCTGTCTCCAGTCCAGCCTTACCGTTTTCAGCGGTGAGAACGGTGAATCCAGCATCAGCAATTGCCTCAGACATAGCTTCTCGGATATCAGCCTCGTCTTCAACTAGTAGAATTGTTTTACTCATGATGAACAGATAATAGCATGATGTGTAGGGAGAGGAAAACCCAGGCCAATGGCCTGGGTTTTGGTATTCATTCTCTTACAGGGTGTGAGCAATAATGCTCCATGCGTACATGATGTCGCGCACATACTCTTGTTCGTGCTCCAAGCCACGCTTACGTTTGGCGCCCTTGGCACCCCAGCGGTATGCGATCAGCAACTCTTCCGCGTGTTGGTAGCCAGCTGGGCGCAAAGTACGGTTGAGGTAGCGTGCTGCTGCCCAAATAGAGTTGTGTGGGTCGCGGATATCACCAGCGATGCTGATCCCAGCATACGTGCTTGGTAGTATCTGCATGAGACCGTACGCATGCTCACCAGTGTCAGCTGCTTCAGCTGACACTGCGTCTGCCTCACAAGCACTTTCTCTCGCTGCGATCGCCATCAACAAATGTGGGGCGAGATCCTCAGATCTGCCTGCGGCAAGAAAAGTTTCGTAGTAAGGAGTGCAGCGCTGAATGAGCTGCTCCAGGCCATTTTGCCAAACGGCGTTGGCGCCCGCGCCCGCGCTCAGTAGAAATAGGCACAAGAGGGTAGAGAGTTGCAATGATGCAAGATGGGCCATGCTTGATCTCCTTCGTGGTACAACCAAATGTAAAATAACAGCAAACAGGAAAACGTCAAGGGTACATATTGACATACAAATTAATAAGTGGTGTGACCTAATACTTGCTTGCAGGAACAATTTTGCACTATATACTCACGACAGTACTGTGGTTGCGATCTGTCAAGAGTCGCGAGACTCGTGACGAGCATGAAGGCTCTGTCTTCACACAAAAGAACGCAGCAACCATCATCTCGAATTCCGAGCATAGCAGAAGCTCAACAACGGATCTGACCACACCGTTGTTTGAAAATTACATATTGACCAACAAAAACACTGAAACAGCGTCTGCTGTCAAAGCGGTTTTGTTGTGTGCTATGCTTCGTGATCTGAATTGAGAAGGTGTCACAACCTTCCCACATCAGCTTGGCTGATGTGAGTGCGGCTTGGCCGTACTTCGTGCCTACGTGCGTTCTGTGCGTGGGGTGGTCACTGCAACAGAAGGAGAACTCATAATGTTGCAACATCTCAGATTGTTGAGCGCTTGGCTTGGCCAGGCGTTGTTGTTGATGCTCGTCGGAATGAAGGCGAGTGTGGCAGAAGGGTTTGATGTCCTTGAAGGATTGGCTGAGAATACCTGGCTGACCTTCCGGTCTGATACCGTTTGGTTCGTGATTCTGATTGCCATCGGTTTGTTTGCGATCTTCGCGATCTTTGGTAGATGGAAGTGGCACCTTATTATCGGCATCGCTGTCGGTGTAACGGTATTGTATGGTGCTGAACGACTTCTGTCCCAGCTGATCGGTGGCTAGCCTCTTCTGAGGGATAAATCAATGAATCAGCCAGACATCAAACTAAACTCACTATTCAAGGCTTTGACCGAACGGGTTGCCTTGTTAGGTCTCGTTCCGTATGGGACCGCAATCCTGATCATCACGATCGGCATGACTTCCATCCCGCTGTTTGAAGAAGTTGCGCAGAGTTGGGCGTTCATGATTGGCGCTCTTCTCATTGCTGCAGCCTTGCATGCACGGGATCAAGATCTGACCGCCATCATACTGATGCGGGCTAAGATCTTCTGGCGGGGCCGTAGCCCTAATTACTTCCGTGTCTGGCGTTGCCAGCACTACAGTCCGTAACAGCATGAGCGAAGGGGTGCATGGCGCCCCTTCGCGGCAGGAGTACTCTCTATGAGACATGTCCAGTACGGCGTGGCGCGGACCGCGGGCGGCAAGTGCATGCGACGAGAACCGTCGCATGCGATGCATGTGCCGCACCGACATCACGTCTTCGATGAATACACGGTCAGTCTGGCCGATGGGAGCTTGATGCAAGTCCTCAGGCTCGAGGGGTTTCGTTTTGAGACAACAGATACAGAGGCGCTCGCCCGTAAGGCGGCTGCCTTCAACAATCTCTTGCGAAGCCAACACGAACACGTCTACCTCTACACCAACCTGATCCGTCGTCATGAGGATGCGCTCCCGGAGGGGGCGTTTCCACCGGGTTTCTCCCACGACCTCAACGAGGCGTGGTTGCAGGAATTCCGCGGCGGTAAGGTCTTCACCAACGACTACTATCTCACTATTGTTATGCGCGATCCGTTCGCGATGGCGAACTGGTGGGAGGAGTGGAAGATGCGATTGACACGTCGGTCGCAGACAGTTGGCCTGAGGGTACGTCAACAGCGTATGGCGAAAGAGTTGTCGTCCATTGTCACCTCGTTTCAGGGGTGGCTGCATGACTTCGGCACGAAACGTCTCGGGGTCAGTATACTGCACCCGGCAGGGAGTATGGTGCCAGTGCTTACTTCGGAAGTGCTGCAGCTGCTGTCGTACATCATCAATGGTGAGACAGCACCAGCGCGCTTGCCTTGCAGTACCTTGGCGGAAGCCACGTGTCAGCGGGAATGGTGGTTTCCAAATGGAACCTTCGTTTCAAAAGGAGTGTCGGAATCAGACACTTTTTATGGGGCGATGTTGTCGCTCCGAGAATATCCCAGCGAAGGGACTATGAATGGCATCTTTGATGACCTTCTCTCGCTACAGTTTGAGGTGGTGGTAAGTCAGAGCTTTGTGCGTGAACAGAATACGTTTGCACGCAAGCGGCTGGAGTTACAAAAGCAACGGTATATCTCAGCCAAGGAACACGAGCGAGTCATCAACAGTGTCGAAGACGCGATCGGGGAACTGGCTGCCAGTGAGGTCTGTTATGGACATCACCACCTCACCATCATGGTGCGGGCGGCGTCTCCAGAAGAACTCGAGTATCGGGTGGCGCTGATCAAACCTATCTTCTCGCACGTTGGCGTCGAGCTGGTGCGCGAAGGGCTCAACATGGAAGCGGCCTTCTGGGCCCAGTTGCCTGGCAATCGCGAGTATGCGATGCCACGTGGTTGGTCGTTGGTGAGCACTAAGAACATCGCTGACTTTGCCAGTTTCCACGCCTATGCGCGGGGAGAGGCGGGTGGTAGTTACTTAGGGTCCGCACTGTCGATCTGTAAGAGTAAGGGCAACACCCCCTACTTCATCAACCTCCATCAGGGAAAGAATGGGAGTACCTGCATTTTCGGTAAGACCGGATCGGGGAAAACGACCGCAGCTGCGTTTCTGGTCTCACAGTCTCAGAAATACGGCGGTCACACCATTATCTTCGACAAGGATGGCTCGTGGGAAAACTACGTGCGGGCGGAAGATGGTAACTATGCAACGGTGCGGCCGGGTGAACAAACCGGCTGGAATCCGCTGCAGTTGCCGGATACGCCAGAGAACCGACACTTCGTGAGCGGGTTCGTAAGTCTGCAGTTGAGTAAAACACTGAAGCAGTCACTGACTCGTGAACAAGAGCGACGGGTTACAGAAGCCGTCAGCCAGTTGTATGACGAATTCGAGCTTACGCAGCGACGTTATGCTTTGCTGCGAGAGCTCCTCATCAACAAATCATTACAGGAGGCACTTGAACCTTGGATGGAAAAGGGGCAGTACGGTTGGCTGTTTGACAGCCCCGAACACACGCTGTCATTTGACCAACCCATCACGGGGATCGAACTAGGATGGATCCTCGATCAGGGTGAGGTAGTGCGTACCCCGGCGGTATCGTTCCTGCTTTACTGCACCAAACAGGTGGTCGAGCGGGCACAGCTTCTGCGGATCATCTTGGAAGAAGCTTGGTTCTTATTGCGCGACGAAGCACTCGCCGCACAGTGTGAGGACTGGGTGCGGACCATGCGGAAGAAGGATGCCTTTCTTTTCTTTCTCTCGCAGAACCTTGATCTTGGCTCTCGAGCCGGGATGGCGATCTATGAGCAGAGCGCAACCAAGATCTTCTTCCCACCCTTTGCGGCGGAGCGGAAGGTCTACACTGAAACACTCGGGATCACCGAGGCGCAGTATGAGCTCATGTTCGGCGAGTCGGTTGAATCACGCACCATGCTCATTAAGCATGGTGAAGAAACGGTGGTGGGTGTGCTTGACCTCAGTGTCGTGCCAGAATACCTGCCGATCTTGGCGGGCGACAAAGAGTCGCTCCAACTAATGCGGAAACTCCGTGCTAAGCATGGTCCGCAGGCAGCTGACTGGCTGCCACACTTCAAAGTGGAGGTACTTCGTAATGAAAAAGCGAGCCTTGATACTACAGCTCATCGTAGCGACCATGGTAATGTTTGGGTCGAGCGGGATACCCGCTAAGACCCTCATTGTCCAAGACCCATGGAATCTCATCCACAACCTACACTCAGCTGAGCGACTGGCTGAGATCATCGGTATCTCGGTCGACCAGCTCTATGAGTTGGTGGAGATGGTGGAACTCACCACGAAGGTGCTTGATGAAGCGACCCAGATCCACCACGCGACCACCGACCGGTGGGCGATCGAAGAGCGGGTTCGGGTCTTGCTTGACGAACATGTCGGTACTTGGATCCAGACCAATGTGCCACTGGCATATCATGACCTCATGACCTCACTGGTCAACGGTCACCTCAGCGGCTACTTCACCAGTCTTCGGGAAGACTACCCAATGTTGACTGACTACGAACGTGATCCGTGGCACCCTGAGAGTGCGCGAGCGAGGTACTACACCGGCTTGCAAGAGCGGATCGACGCAGCTGATGTCATGGTGCAGTATCAGTTTGATCGCGCGCCGGAGACCTACAAGGTCTATGATGGATTGCGCGCTCAGCTGCCACAGCCACACATCAATGGAGCAGTAGCAGTACTCACGGAGGCGACACTGCAAAGTGCCTACGCCAACGAACAGTTCTATCGAGCTCAGGCGGCCCGGGATGCAGCAGGGCTGCAAGACCAACGTCGGCTCATCGAAGGGCGCCGTAACTGGGCGAACTTCGTCAATGTGCGAGACCCGGCCACGCGGTTTGGGTTTCTGCGATGAATCATCACGGGCTGCTCAGTCATAGCGGCTGAGCAGCCCTTTCTTGTAGGAGGAATCACCATGGCAGATGCCCCAGGGTTTCTTGAAGAGAATTTCGTTCGCGTTGAAGAGGAGATAATCTTCGGTGTCGTATTGAAGGTGTATGAGGGTTTGGTGCATGACTGGCACACGACTCTCGTCTACATGTCACTGATCTTGATCGGTTGGATGGCACTTGAGTGGTTATTCTTACCCTCGAGCACTACCATTCGTAGTACAGTGAAGAAGATGCTCATTCTGACCATTGTCTGGGCGTTCTTGAAAAATTTCAGTACGTTCGCGACCTTTGTGTACAGACCGATCGTGCATGGCCCGAAGGAGCTTTCGGCTTCTATAGTCAGTGCCCTGACGGGTAAAGAAACAAATTCGTATGCGAGTTTGGACGGGCTGCTTGATGCGGCCATTGCGATCGTCTTGCA
The DNA here is from genome assembly GCA_020632135.1 of Candidatus Nomurabacteria bacterium. Lineage (GTDB taxonomy): Bacteria > Patescibacteriota > Minisyncoccia > Phycocordibacterales > UBA918 > OLB19. The sequence continues at coordinate 394,078 of JACKGC010000001.1, forward strand.
ACTATTAGACCAGGCTGGTTTCTCGGTCGAAGGGATCGGATTCCTTGCGCTCGCGCTCTTCTTCGCTCTGTTCGCAGGGCGAGCGATCGCTGAAGCTGCAGGATACATCCTCATCATCATTGTCGTGACTGGCGTGCTGATGTTTTTCGCACCGATCGCCATTGCCTTTGCGATGTACGACTGGTCACGCGGGGTCACTAAGGCGTGGTTTCGCGCGCTCGTGGGAGTAGCCTTTGCGCAAATATTCTTGCATGCAGCCTTAGTGCTCATGCTCGGTATCATTGGTGACAAGGTTCTCTCAGGTGCTATTGGCACCGAAGAACTCGATGCGCAGTGGGTCTTTCTCAGCATGCTGCTGATGTACCTGGCGTTTCGCGTATTCCGCGCCGCCATGGGTAGGGCCGATGCGCTTTCTGCAGGGATCATGGCTGAATCAAGCCGTGACCTCAAAAGTTCCATCGCATCGCTGAAGCAAGCGGTGCATCGTCGTAAGAAATGATAACGCTCACAACGGAGGTACGCTAATGAGGTTCATCATCCTTGGATTATGTTCTCTGGGTATTGTTGCGTGCGGTAGTACCGTACCGATGGTCTCAGATGATTCACCTTGTACGGGTGTGCTCATTGAGCACGAGCTCGTGCGAGACTCGTATCCACTACTACAAAAGGGGTCCGACCATGCAGAGTGAATCCAACGTTATTCAGTTGAGTGACCCACACGTGCCAGCGGCACTGCAGGAGGTCATGCAACACTTCTTCCAGTATGCCGGTCGCCAAGAGGCAGACCATATCGCTCGCGTGCGCCGCCTAGTGCGCGCCGCTGTCATGATGCTGGTTGTGTCACTAGCGATCAGCGCTGCTGGCGTAACCACGCTCTATCTGATCTACCAAAGATTGCCTGAGCTCACGCACGTGCAGTACGGATTGATCGAGGTCGACAAAACTCTCGGACAGGTGCGAGAGATCAAGATGCTCACTGAGCCATACAAGATCAATACAGCAGTTCGTAACAATTTGCTCGCCGACGTTCTGCGTCAGCTGGAGCAGTACGATTCTGACTTGAATCGGTATTGGGCAAATAATGTGTATTGGTTTGTGACCGATGAAGTCTTCGAGCCATACTTCGCCCGTCTGAAACAGCGAATGGACGAAAAACAGCAGCGGACCACACTGATTGAGATCACGGTTCCGCCGGTAGAGATCACCACACATGCCAATGACGGAGCGAAGAACACCTCAGTCATTGAGTACAACCAAATTGCTAGGTCTGCCGATGGGAGCGAGGAAGTGTTCGCAAAAAAAGCGTACCTGACCTACCGCTTCGTGCCATACAAGAAGTTGGCCCCCGGGGAGACCTATACTGAAATGCAGAGATTAAAGATGTTGAAAAACCCCTTTGGTCTCGTGGTGAGTCGCTTCTCAGTTGAGAACATCTTCACCCAGCACACGAAAGAGGTAACACAATGAAACAGCTACTCATGCTGATAGGCCTTCAGTGCCTACTGTCAGTACTGGTGGTGCACGCGGCAGCAACGCCCGAGCGCCAGTTGGTGGATGCTAAGACAGTGAAGTACTCGTATCGTCACGGCCAGACCTATGAGCTGGGATTGACGGTCGGGTACCTCTCACTGATCGAGTTTCCGGTGGCAGAGACGATCGTCGAAGCGACCAGTGCCGCAGATCCGGCAGTGTGGGTGACCTCACAACCGGCCCCGCACCTCTTCACGATCAAGACTGTCCGTGCTGGTGGCGATGTGAACTTTCTCATCACCACACACGATGGTCTGCAGTACCGAACGTATATGTTCCACATCACAACTACTGAGGTGATCGCAGCTGATGCTGCGGACCCAGAGCCGATGATGTGGCAGGTGCAGTTTGAAGCACCACCGACACCAATGGTGCTGGCTGGCAAATCAAAGACACCAGTGGCACCGCCGCCTAAGCGGCCGAGCCTCCTTGAAGCTACGCCGTCAGCCCTGCGTCACTACACGTACGAAGGGTCCGGCAACCAACGTCTAGCGCCCGTGGTGGCGTTTGATAACGGTAAGTTTACCTTCCTGCGTTTCTCACCCGATCGGCCTTGGCCGGTCATCTACGTGTCCGATCTGGTCACGGGTAAGGAGCGTTTGGTGAATCCACGCCAAGAAGGCCCCGACATCATTGTGGAGGGCGTCTATGGCAAGTTGGTGCTGCGCTACGGTACCGAGGCACATGCGTGTCTATGGAATACCAGGCTGGTCACGCCGGATTCAGACGAGAAGACCTTCTCGATCATGGCTCCGGCACGAACTGGTTTGGCAAAGAAAAAACCAGCTAATCTAACGGGAGAGACATATGACCCGCTCAACAACCTCTGACGGTGGTAACGACCGGCAGCGAGAACGTGAAGCGTTGGAGCAAACGCTCAACCAGCAGAACCCGACCGACCGGTTGGGTCTGCGTGATCCAAAGTTGCTCTTCATAGTGGCACTGGCCGCACTAGCGGTGCTGGTAACCTACTTTCTCTCCGGAGATACAGAACCACGCCAGAAAGTCACTGAGGCAGAAGTGTTGGAGGAGCCAGTGCATGGCCCGCCGAAGCATTTTCCGAAACAACGATCTTTCCTTGATGATCTCAAGCGAGAGATCGTACCAGGAGAGTCACTTGTGGAAACCGACGCACAGTTCTGGCGCAAGAGTGCCGCGAGTGGAAAAGCAATTCGGCTTGATACCCCTAAACCGCCCACGGTCGCTGCTACCAAGCGCGCCGGGCAGGCAGGGGAGTATCATGCTGCTGGCTACAATGCGCCGCCGCCGCAAAATGGCAGAGCGCAAGTGGCAAAAGCAGAAACCGGCCCGTACGACGACCCGACGGTCAGTCAGTACGTGCAGACCGTGCGTCCGGAGACACTCTGGCACAACCAAAACCGCATTAAGCGTGGTAAGACGCTCACTATCATCATGGAGCGTCCGATCGTCAGCACCTTCCCTTCGAAAGTGAAGGGGTATCTGGTTGAGCCGGTGTATGCAGAATCTGGTGATCAGGTGCTGCTGCCCCGGTACACTGAACTCCACGGCACTGCAGCCAATGAAGAGATTGGCAATACGCAGGACCGGCTCGGAGTGATGTGGGAATACGCGGAGTACCGCGTCCATGGTGCGACCGACGGTATTGTCCGGGTCCCGTTTGAATCAGCGGTCTATGACCAGCTGGGACGGGTCGGCGTCGCCGGGAAGGTGAACACCTTCTTCTGGCAACGCTTTGGTAACGCACTTCTTACTTCTTTCATTGGGGCGGTTGCGAGTAATGTCGGCGCTGCCACTGATGATGCGAGCAATGCGCAGCAAGCGTACATCGAGGCCTTCACGCACTCAACACAACGTGAGGCGCAGCGCTCACTTCAGGCTCAAAATGTCTGGAAGCCGCGCATAGATGTTTCACGCGCGATCATTGTCACTGCCTTCGCCCAACGGGATATTCTGTGGGAGGAAGGTCAGGCTGAGGGCTTGCGATGAATGCGCATAATGCTCTCGATCGGTACCTTGGGTACCTAGAACGATACCTCAATGACAAGGATGTTGTTGAGGTGATGATCAACAAACCAGTCAGTACGTCCGGCCCTGCTACTGTGTTCGTCGAACGCGGCGGGGTGATGGAGCAACACGAAGACACTGAACTCACGTTCGATCGACTGCGGCAGATCGCGCAGTTGGCGGCGAGTTACTCAGATCAACCTGAGCACACGGAGGCGTATCCGCTCATTGCGGCCACACTCCCCACGGGAGAGCGGGTGCAGGCGGTACTCCCACCAGCAACGGTATCAGACCGAGTGGTCATCGCCATTCGGAAACACACACATACCAACTTGAGTCTGGAGGATTACCGCGACAACGGTGCCTTCCGTTTGACCAAGCAGACCAATCTCGAGAGTGAAAACATCTACCGAGAACTCGAATCGCTCTACCGAGAAGGAACGTTCTATGAGTTCACCAAAATGGCGATCGACTCACGGTTGACCATCCTGATCTCAGGAGGCACGTCCAGCGGCAAGACCACATTCTTACGGGCCTGCCTACGGGCTATTAGTCAAGACGAGCGGATCATTACGATCGAGGACAGTCTGGAGTTGCAGTTAGTACGGCCCAATACGGTGCCGCTGTTGTATCCACGACAAGGGACACAGACCAACCGACACACGGCGCAAGACTTGGTGCAGGCATCACTACGCCTACGTCCCGATCGCATCTTTCTCGGAGAGCTGCGGGGACCAGAAGCCTTTGATTTTCTCGAAGCGGTCAACTCGGGGCATCCGGGGAGCGCTGCCTCCATCCATGCCAACTCCTCGTATCTGGCGCGCGCAAAACTGGCAATGCTTGTCTCGCGCGCTAAGACCAACATGACCTACGACTCGATCGTCCGTTTAATCGACACGACCATTGATGTTGCGATACACTGCGCGCGTCGTGGTCCGGGGGATTGGGGTATCCAAGAAGTGTATTTTCCCAAAGCTGCTGCGGCGGCTGAGTGATTGGTCAGTATGTGTTTGTAGTTCTTTTACGATCCAGTTCATTTCGATCTTTCTCAAGCTCGCACTTCAGTGCGAGCTTGCTTTTTTTATACTTCGCGGTAGGCTGACAAAGGATTTTTGAAGGAGGATCCGTTCATGATAAACAGTACAGTTGATGAGTATCTCCGTCTCATTGATGCCGGCAAACGGGAGCAAATACCCCTTGCGGCGCAGCAGAAGCTGTCACAAACCGTGCAGTTGACTTCAGAGGCAGGGCCGTTCCATGATCTTGTGATCAAGAAGCGGTTCGAGCCGGTCCATGCGATCGCGGTCTATGGCACCTTCATTGTGCGGGATTGGTTTGCAGCCATTCGTGATGTGCTCGGCGGACGAAGCCGTTCTAGTCAGAACGTTATCGTTGATGCCATTGAGCAGGTACAGAATGAGGTGCGACTACGAGCCTGGCAACAAGGCGCCAACTACGTCGTGGGATTCCACCTGAGCGTAAGTGAAGTATCAGGGAAGGGGAAAGCGATGCATACTGCATTTGCGTACGGCACACCATTGGTGGTTGAGCAGCTTCCACTGGCTGAGCAGCGACACATGATCGCGCAGCAGCACCTGCCGCGGGGAGAGGCTCAAGAGCCTTGACTAGCATCAGAATTGTAGTACGGTAGTAGCGTACTAAGTGGTGCGGTAACTTAAGAGGAGGTGCACCTTGTTCATTCGTATACAGTTTCTGTTGGTGGTCGCGCTTTTGCTGGCTGGTTGTGCAAGTAACCCACGTGGCTCAGCCACCGACCCAAAAACGTCTGCGGTAGCGCAGTGTGTCGCTGATCAGACAGCTCAATCCACTGCTGGCGGCATCACACGCAGTACGCGTGAGGTCACGCTCATGTGTGAGCTAGAACGGCTCATTGCCCAGCATCGGGTGCAGGTGCCGGATGTGTCGCTTCACACAGACACCGGAGAGGCCGCGAGCGTGGTAACGCTTCAAGCAGCCGCCGGCTTTGCGCCGGGTGGCACGTTGCTCAAAGATCCAGTGGTGCCGCTGTTGGAACAGCTCGGCTGGTTGCTCTATGCTGTACCGGATCTGAAGGCGCACGTGGTGGGGCATACCGATAGTATCGGTGAACGCGCCGTCAATCAGCGCTTGAGTGAGCTGCGCGCCGAAGTGGTCGCACGGCAGTTACTTGCCTACAGTGGTAATGTCACTGCAGCCGGCAAGGGAGAACTCGAGCCGGTCGCTGACAATCGCTACGCACCAGGACGAGCCCAAAATCGGCGCGTCGAGATCATATTCAGCTTCTGAGTCCACGGTGACTGGGGAGCAAAAGGCGGGGAATACATTCCCCGCCTTTTTACGTGCTTTGGTTATTGTTGGTGCAATTGCTCTGGTACTATATATGTGCAATGCAATCTACGAAGAAGATCCGTTTTCTGCGAGGACTTGAGCGCCTACTTCTCGTCTTTACGATGTTGATCGTGGTGTTACTCGCGGTGTTTTCTGCCAACGGTAATCTGGGTGTGCAAGAATCGTATGCGGGTGGCGGTATAGTGGTCGCTGCTCTTTTGATAGTCTTTTTGATCCAGCATAGTATTGACTCCTCAGTTGCGGTCGTCGAATCGCAAGCAAACTATCTGCAAGATGATGCTCTTGCTGCGTTGTTTGACCGTAGCCCCGTGGCGTACTTGATCGTTGATAAGCAGGGGCGGGTGGTAGAAGGTAATGTGGCTGCAGTAAAACTGCTGAAGGGAGAGGTGGCTGCGTTGCCAGGGTTGCCCTTCTTTAATTTGTTGGCAGGTATGGAAGAAGACCAACATGATGTGCTGATCAGCAAAATCAAGGCAGGATTGACCATAAACGACCTGGAGGTGCCGATGCAGACCTTGCGTGCAGATGAGTCGGTCTGGGTGCTCCTCTCTGTGTTCGCGTACCGTAATGCCGGACAACGCTTACTTACGTTGGTTAATGTAACTGAGCAGAAGAAGGTCGATACCGCGAAGTCTGAGTTTGTGGCACTGGCGACACATCAACTCCGTACACCGATCGCTGCTATTCGTTGGAATGTGGAGTTGCTTGAGAAGCGGCTCATGAAGGGGAAGACCGACAGTCTTGAAAAGTATGCGGACAAGATCGAGCGCAACACCTTGCGTATGATCGATCTTATCAATGATTTCCTCAGTGTGTCGAAGTTGGAAATGGGTACCTATGCAGCCAAGACCGAACCGACAGACCTGACTGATTTCGTCGACAGTATCCTCGATGAGTTTGCCGAGAAGATCACACAAAAGCAGATCAAGATCGTGCGCACCGATGATCCGCCGCATGTGGTCATCGAAGCTGACAGTCGCTTGTTCCACATCGTAGTGAGCAATCTGGTTTCCAATGCGGTGAAGTACCTTAATCCGGCTGGACAGATAGAATTACAATACTCGCTCAGCGGCAATGTACTGCAGTTGGCAGTGGCTGATGACGGTATCGGTATTCCAAGTGATGAGTTGGGTGACCTCTTCACGAAGTTCTACCGCGCAAGCAACGCTCGTTCACACCAAACCCAAGGTACCGGCTTGGGGCTCTACATTGTAAAGGAGTCGGTTAAGCAAATGGGCGGTGAGATCACTGTTGAGTCAGAAGCAGGACAGGGTGCGCGTTTTGTGGTGACACTACCTGTGCAAGTGGTATCAGCTGGTGAAACGAGCTAAGATGTACTCATGCGAATGTATTTGTTGTCTCTGGCGTTGACATGCTTTTTAGTGGTACAGCCAGTGGTCGTCTCGGCCAAGACCGCACCTGACCGCAGTGAGCTTTTGGCTGAGATCACACGCCTACAGGCCCTGATCATTGAGTTGCAGGCTATTGTTGATGCACAGACATTGGTAGTAGAAGCAAATGACCACCCTTTACTGAGCAGCAATGTCAGTAGTGTTGCGGAGTACTGGGTTACTGGTGAAGCGGACTTGGCGTATGTCACTAACCTCGCACACCGAGCATATTTCTCTCGAGTTTTTACATTGTTCCCAGACGCATATGATTTGCAGCTAGCTCGGTTACGAGTATTTGGTGATGATGATTCGCCCTATGATGCGTTTGTTGAGACGTTGCCGCCAGAGTATGAGTCGTGGGTGTATGCGGTGCATGAGGACGTCGTGGGGTGGGGTAGTACGCCAGCGAGTGATGAGCTGATCGTGCACGAGCTCGGCCACATTATTTCCTATGAAGAGATCGTCGGAGTACCTAAACCTGCAGAAGCACACTGCCATGCATACTTTGACCGGTATGGCTGTCCGCTTGAAAATTCATTTTTAGCGCAATTCATTCAAGCATTTTGGTCTGAACAGGCGCTCGATCGGGCAGGGGAATACAGCGAAAGACCTGATGGTACTGAAGCGGCATATACATTTTATGACGCGCACTCCGACGCTTTTGTATCTGAATATGCAGCGATAGGTCCAGAAGAGGACTTTGCGGAATCATTTGCCACTTTTGTGTTGGGTGAGCGCTCAGGTGGAGCACTGGCAAGAGAGAAGGTTGATTTCTTTTGGCAGTATCCGCACCTGCGGGTAGTGCGTGATGAGATACGGCAGCAGCTGGAATGAACAGGTTGGGCGCTACACCACAAGAGTACTTCCGTTTTGATTATCGGAATAGATCCTCTTTAAAAACTAGGTCGCGCGCCGGCCTGTTCATTCCACCAACCCCTTCGCGTTCTGTATGCGTTCGTAGCTCTCTTTGATACGTGCCTCACTCAGTCGGCCCTGGGCGACCGCTGCAAGGACCGCGGTGACACCTTCGCCAACTCGCGCTGGCTCTGCAGCGAACATGAGTACATCAGCACCAGCTTGGAGTGCCGGTACGGCTGCTTGTCCGGCGGGGGTACTACTCGAAACAGCCTGCATGATCAGATCGTCAGTAATGATAACGCCATCAAAGCCAAGTCCATCGCGTAAGTAGTTGGTGAGGAAAAAGTATGAGAGCGTAGCGGGTTGTGTGTCTATCTGTGGGAATTGCACGTGGGCAGTCATGACAGCTGCGACTTCGTACTCAGCAATGAGCTTTTCAAAACTACTAGTGAATGCGGGCAACGCCTCGAGAGTGATCGGCACGCTTGGTAATACGACATGTGAGTCTTCAGTTGTGTCGGCATGACCCGGGAAGTGTTTAGCGACACCGATTACGCCCGACTCAGACATCCCCGCTATCATGGCGCCGGCCATGTCTGCGGTGAGTTCACGTGAAGCAAATGAGCGCTGGTACATAAAGGAGTCAGTGGTTGAGGCGTAGTCGAGCACGGGCGCGAGATTGAGGTTGATGCCTAATTTCTCGAGCTCCTTTCCCCGCACTAGACCGACCTGGTATGCGCTGCTCGTACTGATGATCTCACGCTGACTGGTTTGAATAAAGGTTGGACCCTTGAGCCGGCTCACTGACCCACCCTCTTGGTCAATGGCGATGAAAAGTGGTCGGGTACTGGACGCGTTCCAGGTCCGCACCCAGCTGCGTATTTCAGTTGGATCTTCGGGCACGCTCATAATGACCACGCTACCAAGGTGATAGGTGTCGATCAGTTCGCTCGTGCTTGCCACGGGTGTCTCGGCCCAGTGGCCAACCATGAACAGCTCACCGACCATTTCTTCCAAGGTTACCTCAGGCTCAGGTGGCGGAGTAGTAACTGAGCCGGTCGTGGTAGCAGCTGGACGCAGTGGCTGCGCTTGTGGGGGAAGCTTAGTGTCTTCATACAGATAGAAGCCAACACCAGCCGCAGCAAACAGTAGAACAATAATGAATATTCGAAACAGACGCATACAATTAGGTGTTAGACGCAAAGCGTTGTATAAATCGACGCAAGATGGTGTGGGCGTGTGGAGTGTCTTCCGTTCTGACTGCTTCGATCAATGCTTCCGCCGTTTCCGCTTCGAAGTAGTCGTGATGTCTGTATACATTGATTCGCACAATAAAGACGCTGGGATCAGCTTCTGGATGGAACTGCGTTGCGTACACGTTTTCTCCAACGCGGAACATCTGGACCGGGCAGGTAGTGCTTGATGCGAGGAGGACAGCGCCTGGCGGGGTAGTGTCGCACGCTTCCTTATGACCTACCAGTACCCGAAAGGTGTCAGGTAGTCCAGCTAAGAGAGGGTCTGCTTTACCGGCTTCTGTTAGGGAGATGTCGACGCCGCCGACTGGTTCGCCAAACTGCTTGGAGATCGTGCTACCGCAATGGTTGCCTAACAGGCCATTGCCTGAGCAGGCCCCCAGAAAGGGAAAGTCTCGTTCGATCACTTGAGTGAGGAGTCGCGTAAAATCAGCTTCGATATTTTTTTGGAGGGGTGATTTCTTCGCTTCGGGAGTACTGATGTCAAAGGGGCTGCCACCCACGATAATGCCGCTGTACAGGCTGAGGTCAAGTTCGGGAATGCCCGTCTGCTCGATGCGGATGCGCTCGGTCTCTTTTGGTGTGAGGCCGCCGCGCTGGAGGATCGCCTCGTATTCATTATCAGCCGTTTCGTCTTCGGGCCGTAGCTGCATGATCAGGAATGGTTTCATAACGTACGGGGGAGTATAGCAAGTTTAGGTATCTGTGCCAGTTTTATTTGTTTGCAGCTGTTGTTTAGCTGCTTTGTACGCTGCCATGGCGCGGCGATAGCTGTCTTTTTGGTCAACGAGCGGTGCGGGGTAGTTGGGAGCGAGGGTGCTCAGATCTTGAGTTTTACCGTCGGTGAGTGTCTCACTTTGGATGTTTGCCAGCTCCGGCACCCACTGCTTTATATATGTGGCAGTAGGGTCGTATTTGGTGGCCTGGGTGTACGGGTTGAAAATACGTAACGGTCGCGGGTCGGCACCGGTTGAGGCGCTCCACTGCCAACCGCCATTGTTTTGGGCCGGGTCATAGTCAACCAACCTTTGTGCAAAGTACCGCTCGCCCCAGCGCCAGTCAATGAGGAGGTTTTTGGTGAGGTAGGAAGCAACTACCATCCGCACCCGGTTGTGCATCCAACCGGTGGCGTTGAGCTGGCGCATGCCGGCATCGACCAAGGGCACGCCGGTGCGTCCATCGCTCCAAGCTTTAAATTGGGCTTCGTCATTTTGCCACGCGAGGTACTGGGCGAAGGGGAGAAATGAATGTTTGAAGATGAGTGGGAAGTGGTAGGCGATGTAGTAGTAGAAATCACGCCAGTAGAGTTCAGTAATAAACTGGCTGTGGGCACCAGCGTGTGCAACTGCATGGTGGTAGGTTTCGCGAATCGAGAGGGTGCCAAATTTGTGGTGGGCCGAGAGCTGGGAGGTGCCGTGCACGGCCGGGAGATCGCGCTGTTGTTTGTACTTCGATAGGTAGGTGTCGGCGGTGAGCAATTTGAGTGCTTCGGTACGGCCACCGTGGAGGCGTTGCATGGGTAGAGGGTGGGTGGTGATGCTGTATAGGTCGACAGTGTCGGTGTTGAGTGATCGCGTCCAGTAGTTTGAAAAATTATTTTTCTGCGGCGAGGGTACTGCATACGTCACCGCCTTTTTCATGAATGGAGTAAAGACCGAGTAGAACTTACTTTCGCCAGTACGAATTGATTCAATGGGAGAAAGTGTGACGTCCTCATGTCGCGTAAAGGCAACTTGGTGCGCTTCACAGACGTCAGCGATCGCTTTGTCGCGTGTGTGCGCAAACGGGGTGTAGTCCTTGTTCACAAACACAGCTTCTACGCCGTCATTAGTAAGCAAACTCTCAACCACCTCGGCTGGGTCGCCACCGCAAACGTACAGCTGGCTCCCGCGCGCTTGCAGGGCGGTATCAAGCTCGCGCAGTGCACCCACCATAAAGTGAAAGGCGGCTGGGCTGAAATAGTCATTTTGCGTTGCGTCGATCTGACGCGGGTCTAAGATGAACACAGGCACAACCTCAATCGCTTTACTCAGGGCAGCCAGGAGTCCGAGATTGTCTTCCAGTCGTAAGTCGCGCCGAAAGATGAAGGCAGCTTTCTGGTGTAGTTTTTCCATGTACGGGGAGTATAGCAAAACGGCGGGATGCTTTGCATCCCGCCGTTCTTTTCATCACCACTATCGGATCTCATGCAGATCAACGATCGAGAGTTCGCCGCTTTCGGCATCAAGCCAACGCACAAAGTGGGGCGTGAGTTTAAACATGACGAAGTCCTCTGCGCCCTCGACGTAGTATTTGGCGGTGTTTTTCTCCTTGAACCACGTGTGGACGTTCTCTTGGTCCTCGGGGGAGAGTTGGGTGACATCGCCACGGATGTCAACCACTTTCAGTGGGTCGACCACCTCCTCAATAACGGAGAGGGATACGACCGGGTGGTCAACGATGTGTTGATATTTTGAAAAGGCTTTGCGGGTGCCGAAGAAAATATTGAGTTCATCATCGACCACATACAGCATGAGAGAAGTGGTCGGGAGTCCGTGCTCATCAAGGATTGAGAAGACCGCTTTGCGGTGGTGGTTTAAAAAGTCGATGATGGTATGACGAAGAGTTGCTTGATCCATACGCAAGAACAATTAGGTACTAATATGCGAGTAGTATACCGCACCTCTGTAACTTGGCTACTGTTGCCAGTGTTTTGCTTCATCGCGCAAGCCCTCGTGTATCAGTTGTAGCGAGTCGAGCCAGGAGGTTTCGTGATAGGGGATGTGGTGCATGGCACAGAAGCGGCGGACGACCTGTCGCGCTTTCACGTAGTGAAAGCGCGACATGGTTGGAAAGAGGTGGTGCTCGATCTGGCACTCGAGTCCACCAAAGATATATGAGGTGATGAATGAGGGGGTGATATTGCGACTGAGGGTGATCTGGTGCACCCAGTTATGCTCCTTGTCAACTTCAAGCATGTCTTCGCCTTTATGATTGGGGGCAAAGATCAGTGCCATATATACACCAGTGGCTAGTATGACCGAGAGGGTGAAGATGCCGGCTACCAATGGTGGCAAGAACAAAAGAGTGAATTTAATGAGCACGATAAAATGGATCGCCATCAAAATGAGTTCAATACCAGCGCGCCAGGTAAGGTTACCAAACAAATGCGTAATGCTCAGGCGGAGGTTGTGTGGGTAGACAAACCAGACTCCGACCCAAAATAAAATGTGTTGATATGGAAACAGGAAGTGTTGCTGAAACGCACTTCTAGCGATTGCTTGTTCGTGCTCAAACACGAAGGGTATTTCGACGTCAGGGTCGTGCCCAATGTGATTAGGTGCTTTGTGGTGGGCGTTGTGCTTCTGATACCAACGGCTCTCGCTTAAGCCACAGCCCAGTCCCCACACCAGTACTGCCCAAAATGTGTTAGCGCGCGCGTCCTTGAATACACCCTGGTGTGAGAGGTCGTGCCCGATGAGGCCAAGTTGCACGGTGAGGAAACCAGCCAAAACACCATTAGCAATTTGTACCGCGAGGCTGTCGGTGAGGATGACCACATATGCCACCACCCCCAGCCCTAAGAGGGTCAGCAGAAAAATGGATATGTGCTCAAAGTAGGTGCGCTGAAAGAGCCCGGCACGTTCCACCTCCGCTTTGAGTTCACGGTATTTCGCCAGTGGTAGGGCGTACTCACTCCCGCGCTTTGGTGACATCGGTCATACTGTACGCGCACAGAACGAAAAACGCAAAAGGGCCGCGCCTGCGGCGCGGCCCTTTTGCTGATCCCTCTATACCAATTCCCGTGCTTGCGTCAAAAAATCTCGCACCACACCTTTCTGGATCTCATCTGTTTTCATAAATTTCAGGTTCCGGCGATGTTTGCCGCTGCCTCGGAGGAGTTTGTTGGGGTCCCTGAGTTTGGCACCTTCGGAGAACTCAAGGGTCACGTGGTTGGTGTAGACAAAAATGCCGGTATACGGTTTGTCTTGGCTATAGAGCAGACCACCGTACTTTATCTCCTCGCTGGTGGGTTTGTTGGTCAACACCAAGTCGCGCAGCGTCGTGACAATCGCGTACTTTTCTTTGTCGTGGGCTTTGAGCTCTTTGAGAAATTTTTCTGGGGTAATGGTAGGTATGGTGAGGTAGGGTTACTTAAGCTTCACCGCCGTTCCATACGCCAACATCTCAGCGGCACCAGCCATGACGACGGAGGTAGAAAATTCCATGGCGATGATCGCGTCGGCACCGAGCTCGAGCGCTTCGTTGACCATACGGTTGTATGCCTCCTCGCGGGCTACGATACTCATTTCAGTGTAGGTCTTTACCTCGCCGCCGACGATGCTCTTCAGGCCCGCGCCGATATCACGGCCAATGTTGCGTGCGCGGACGGTGTTGCCTTTTACGACGCCCAGGACTTCGCTGATCTCGCGGCCGGGTACGTCGATGCTGGTGGTGACAATAATGGTACTCATGGTTTTGTGCTTACTTGCTAAGTGCTACTTGTCTTCGCTTTTTTCATCATTAATTTCCTCGATCTCGTCTTCGTCTTTATTCAGCAGGATCGCCATGCCGACGCCAGCCACCGCCAACCCATACAGCGCTGCCCATACGATTTCTTGATAGAGCACATACGTGAGCCACAGCCCAAACAGCAAAACGATGATCCCAGTAATGATCCGAAACATGTGTTCAGTATATACCTAAGGCGAGGAGAGGGAAGCTCTGTGTTTACGCTGGATGTTTCGTAAACGGTAACTGTACCAAAAACAGTACTATCAAAGTCCCGATGATCAAACTGCTTGGTGGTAGATCTACATACAGCGCAGCACAGAGACCGGTCACAACCGACAGCACCGAGACCGCGGTCGTGGTGAGTACTAAAGCCTTGAAGGAAGAGACCCACTGTCGTGCCGTCAGGACCGGGATCACAAACAAGGCACCGATCAAGAGTCCACCAATGGTTTTGATACCAACCCACACCACGATCGCTAAGATCCAGAAGTAGATCAGGAGGACAAGCTGTGGTGTGCGCCGAAACGGAATGAGGAACCGTGGGTGTTGGGTCGCTCCCAAGAGGGGATACCACAAATACCACGCGATCCCGATCACACAAACTGTGGCCGACACAATGGCGACGAGGTCGGTGGTAGTCAGGGTCAGGATGCTGCCAAAGAGATAATTCTCAAACGCAAAAGCGGTGTCTTTGGCAACGTGTACGAGCGCCAGTGCGAGCGCCAATCCGCCGCTTAAGAAGAACATGGCGAGGGAATCCGGGCTGTATGAATCAGAATCTAAGAGCCACCAGATCAGGGTACTCACTAAGATGAGAGCGGGAAGTGCGCCCCACCACGGGCTTACCCCCACGAGGAGCGCAGCACCGATACCGGCGAGTGCCACATGTGCAAACATATCAGAAGCGATGGATTGCTTGCTTTGCACCACGAACGGCCCGAGCACGCCAGCTAAGACGGCCATGCCAATGCCGCCAATGAAGGCATATTGCACAAAGGTGTAGGTGAGGAGTTCCATGGTTAGCAGTGGTGATGAATTGTGTGCGGCTGTATGCCATCAAACGCTGAGGGGTGGCAGTCAGTGTGGAGAGTTTGGTTAAGGTAGAGTACGCGATCACTTAGCGGCAGTACACTCTCTACGTCGTGTGAGACGAGCAGCACGGTCATCTGGTGGTCTTGCTGGAGGTGGCGAATCAGTTCATAGAGCCCATTTCGCGAAGTGTAGTCAACGGCGGCGAGTGGCTCATCGAGAATGAGGACAGTTGGGTCTCCGAGCAGAGCGCGGGCAATAGCAATGCGCTGCCGCTCGCCGCCTGAGAGGCTGATGTACGGCTGATGTAGCTTGTTTGTTGCAACGCCAACGTGCTCAAGAGCCTTTGGCAGATCAGCTGGCTTTTTGCTACCGCTATAGAGCGGGGTGGTGCCAATGGCAATGTACTCGTAGACCGAAAGTGGTAGCTGGTACTGATCGGAGGTGGCGAGTTGGGGGATGTACTGTACGCGCTCGCCCGGGCGAATCGTAACGGTTCCTTCATAGTGCGGATCAAGACCAAGGATGATCTTCACGAGCGTCGATTTGCCCGCGCCGTTCGGGCCGATCAAGGAAACGAGCGACTGTTCCTCCACATCGAAGCTCACATCGACCAAAACCCGTCGCGCATCGACGGCTTTGGTAACATTCTTAACGCTAATGACCGGGTTACTCATTACACTGAAGTGCCG
The DNA here is from genome assembly GCA_020632135.1 of Candidatus Nomurabacteria bacterium. GTDB lineage: Bacteria > Patescibacteriota > Minisyncoccia > Phycocordibacterales > UBA918 > OLB19. The sequence goes on from JACKGC010000001.1 coordinate 409,660, forward strand.
TGGCAAAGGTCTCAAGATTGCTTCGCATAAGCGTGAGGTAATTGTCGCCCGCTGGCACGATATATGCAATGGGGTTAATGCTGAGTGTTTGTAGGCCGGTCTCGCGAGCGAGGGTGTCGCCGTAGGCAGCAACGCTGTTCTCTTCAAGGAGGATCGCACCAATGCCTTCTGCTGCTTCTTCCCGCAGCTCTGTCAGTGTGATAACTGAGGGAGTGTCTTGAGTGGAGAGACCCGCGATCGAGTGGACTGCAAATTCGTAACGATCTGCAAGGTAGCTAAATGCGTCGTGTGAAGTGATAATCTCATCAAGGGCACAGCTGGCGAGGCGACTGGCGTGCTCGGCATCAAGCGCCGCAAGCTCTGTTTGGAGTGCTGCCGCATTGGTTTCATACGCAGCCGCATTTTCTGGATCAAGCGTTACGACTGCTTCGGTCAGGTGTTCTACCATATCACCAAAGAGGATCGGGTCGAGCCAGGTGTGTGGGTCGTAGGCACCATGGTCGTGTTCATCAGGCTCGTCTTCATGTTCGTGCTCATCATGATGATGTCCGCCTTCATGGAGTTCAATATCGGCAGTCGCGATCACGACTGGCACGCCGTCAGCTTCGAGTTGGTCCATGACCGCATCGCCCCACGGCTCGAAATCAGCCCCTTGTAGCACCACCACGTCAGCACGCTGGAGAGCAAGAATATCCTGAGTAGTTGGTTCAAAGTCATGCGGGTCGGTCCCAGCGCCGATGTTGATCACTGTGCCGAGATCACCTACGATCCGCTCCAGAGCAAACTGCAGAGGATAGAATGATGTGGCCAAGGTAAATGAACCGTCAGCGCGGACTGGCTCTTTTGCTTCAATGGCGTGTGCTTCAGGGTCGTGAGGCTGGTCATGATCATGATCAGTATCGTTGGTAGAGAAGAAAAGCCAGCCAGCAGCAACGAGTAGTAAGAGGGCAATTAGTAAAACAGGATTTTTCATGACACTTTATTAATGCAAATAATTCGCAATTGCGAGTATAGCAGACTCATGGTAATGTGCAAATGATTTGCAGACTACAATACTATGAAAACCAGACTCACCAAAAAACGCCAAGCTATCCTCCGTGTCTTAGAGGAGAGTAGTGAAGCGCTGTCGGCTGCAGAGGTGCATGCCTTGGTGCCAGAGGTGGACTTGGCTACCGTCTATCGAAACCTTGAGCACTTCACAAACGAAAAGACCATCAAGAAACTGCAGCTCGGCACCCAGGAGGCACGCTTTGAATTCCAACACGAACCGCATCACCACGCGGTTTGCACCGAGTGCGAACGAGTGCTGCATTTCACCGCTCCAGATGAAAAGATCAAGAAGCTCCTTCGCCTGGAGGATTTTAAAGTGGATGAATTAGAGGTGACAGTGCGGGGGATCTGTAATCATCAGAAATAAGTATGTGTGCTATTTGCGGACTACCAACTACTCACGCGAATTTTACCCAAGCTTTAGGATGGGCGGTTTTCTTTTCGTTCGCCCTTATGACTTTTTTAAGTACGTGGCTGATCGTGACCAGTGTGCGGGTACGTGCGTTCTTCCAAAAAATCCGACGATGGGCGGCGGGAGCTAAGAGATCACCCAGTAAATAAATGGATGTGTGATCTGGGGCACGTACTGTCCCTGGGTGCAACCAAATTTTTAAAGAGCTTGCGACTATAAAAATGGAAGTGCTCTTGTGGTGGAACCGGTTTGAGGAGATGACGATGAAGTGGTGAGGGGAAGGAGAGGGGTGTCTATCCGTATAGCTCACTATGAGAACCGACGGCTACAAAGTGAACAACATCATCCTTAATGTATACATACACAGCTCGTACGTCTCCCGTCACATCAATACTAAAGTGGTTGCTCCATTTACCAGACAAGCGATGGTTTCTGAGGGAGGGGTCGTATGGGTCATTAACAAATTTCTGCAATACCAACAGGACTTTCTTTTTTATCGGTTTTGGCAGCTTGGTAAACTCTTTTTCAAATCGCTTCGACAGTACGTAGTGCATACTAAAGCGTTTTTAGATGCTTGAGCATATCATCACCCGTCTTGAATGTGCGAGCCTTACCAGCAGCATATTCTGCTTGTGCCTCCTCTAAGATCTGCTCTAGATACGGAGTAGGGCGCAACGGATTCGCCGAGAGGGTAATTTCCTTATTACGAACAAATTGCTTGAGAAAGGCGTTTATTACGGTGCTCAACGGTACACCTAATTCCTCGGAAACCTTTTTAGCCTCTGCTTTCAGCTTTTTGTCAGTTTTAATGTTTAAAATGGTGTGCGTATTCATATACCAAAGTATATACTTTGGTATTACTTCGTCAAGTACTCATATAGGCACGTACTGTCCCTCGGTGCAACCTAATTTAACGACTGGAGGGAGTATAAAAATGGAAGTGCTCCTGTGGCGGAACCAATTAGAAGAGAGGTGCCTCGCTTGGTTAAGCGAGGCAGGGGCTTGTTTTAGGTGATCATATTGAAAATGGTTCCGCTGGGTCGGTAGAAAAAACAATTCTACCCGTATAGCTCACTATGCGAGCCGGTGGCAACCAAAATCAATACCCCTTCATATGAGTCATCAAAGATCACTCGTATGTCAGCTGTCACATCGAAACTCCAGAGTCCAGTATATTTTCCTTTGAGGCTATGCGTGTGCAGCAGGGAATGGTTTTTGTCCTGCAAAAACAAGGTTAGTCGTTCAGCAAATTGTTCTTTGGTTTTTGCGGGCAACTTCTTGTATTGTTTCTCAAACTGCTTCGATTTTGCAATCCGCATAGACTATTTGTTGAGTGACGCAACTAAGTCGTCAACAGAATCAAATTCTTCTAGTCTGCCAGCTTCGTAGTCAGCCCGTGCTTCTTTAACTAAACGTTCAAGAAATGGAGTCATGCGAGGGGCAGAGGATAGTTCGAGTTCACCGGTGCGAGCAAACTGACTGAGGGTAGCATTTACCACTGCGCTCAATGAAAGTCCGAGTTCTTTGGCTCGCTTTTGAGCGTTCTTCTTGACGGTATCATCGATTTTTAAATTGACCTGGGTTTTCATGTACCCAAAGTATATATAGATGGTATTCCTACGTCAAGTACTCAAAATTAGCAATTGTTCTCTTTAGGGCACGTACTGTCCATGGGTGCGACCAGATTATTAAAGGGCTTGCGACTATAAAAATAGAAGTGCTCTTGTGGCGGAACCAGTTTAAGGTAATGACGGTTGAGTGGCTGGAGGTGGTGAGAGAGGTGTTGAGATAAACTGGTCATGGCAGTCACTTGCGGATGTTGTTTTTAGTTACTTTGTTTTGAGAAAATTGGTAGTATTGATGGTAATAATGAGCGGATGTTGTTATGCGTGAACGGTTTGGAAACTTCAATAATCCCCGCACTGAAGGAGTAAGAAAACGAGGTATCGACATAAAGGGTCCGAGTGACATGCTTGAGAGTCATGAAGCATTTGCCCAGTCAGTTGAGTCGTTGACTGAAGACCTGGCACAAGGTGTCCGTTTTGAGCAGAGTGCTTATCGGCTTACTGAAAGTGGTGATTTTACCAATCGGTATCGAGTAACTTTTTCTTCGGCAGAAGATATTGAATTTGAGATTAACACAAAAAATATCCCGAGCCATCTCCAACGTCAGCTGATAAATAATGAGTCCGTCGTGTGCTCTATAAACGGCGGTTTTTTCTTTTTAACTGATGATAAATTAGATAATCCTCCAAAAGAGATTGTTTTAGGTACAATTGTTCGAGATGGTGTGTTGTGTGGAGTACAATCGCATGATCGTCCTGTGCTTTGGGTTGATACAGACGGAGTTTTGCAGGTGACGGAAGTGATAAGCGAAGGTTATGTCACGATTGGAAATGCGATGTTTTCATGGGTAGGGAACAATTCTGGTCAGAAAAATGCAGAGGTGAAATTATTTGGCGTTGATAGTTGTGTCATTCAGCATGTGAGTGATTCAGAGACGGGTACTAAACGGGTTTTAAATGAGGAACTGAGTAAAACCCCAGCGAAAACCGATATCGTGGACATTGTGTGTGAGATAAGGGAAGGGTGTCTGGTGGTTTCTGAGAAGCGAGAAGGAGGTGGTACTTCTTTCTTGGAAGGGAATTTCCTTTTACAAGGAGACAAAGAAGCACTTCAAAATATCTCAGTAGGGGATATGGTTACTATCAATTACAACGATCTTAATGTGAAAGAAATAAGAAATGCTATGACAGTCGGTCCTTCAGTATTTCATTTTGACGCGGAGCGTGATCATCCGATTAATCACGATAGGTCATTGGGAGATAAACCATCTTTCTCTGATCGTCGCATGGCTCGTTCGGTTGTTTACAAAACGATAAATGATGCTGTCACATTCGAGGTGTTTGATGGAGCGCCTAAAACAGCCACATTTCAAGGTGTTACCCCAGAAGAGGTTGCTGATATTCTCAAGCAAAATGAGGTCGGTTTGGAGTGGGCGTATTTTCTTGACCCCGGACAGTCTGCTCGATTGGCAGTACGTCACGCGGATGGCTCGGTTGAAGGGTATGGGAACCGTCATTATGTGCGGTGGCCAAGTTCATCTAATCAGCCGTATCTTTGGGCAGGAGAACACGGTCGAGCAGTACCCTCAGTGGTAAATGCTATACTGAAGCACAAAAAGTAATTATGTACACAACGAGAAAATCTTTCCCTAAAGATTTGCCACCAAAAAAAACCTTCTTTTGTATTTTGTGTGGAGCACCGTCAGTTGCTAAGGCGGTACAAGAGAATGGCACAGTCGTTTTTAAGTGTAGTATTTGTAATGGTACGAATGAGCGTTTTTTAGCGTGGGATCCTGGTATGGAACAATTTTTCAATCAGGATAACGAGTTGGTGCACGGTAGTGTTGGGGTGATCGTGCAGAATCAAAATAAAGAAATACTACTTTTTAAACGGGTGAAGTATCCGTTTTTGTGGACGATTCCAGCTGGACATTTAGATAAGGATGAGGATCCCAAGCAGGCTGCTACTCGTGAGTTACATGAAGAAACACAAATAAACGCGAGTGAGTTGCGGTCGGTCTTTGCGGGAGAAATTCGTGGCGATAGCTGTGTTGGTGGTGCTGACATTCACTATTGGCATGCGTATGTGTATCAAGCAAGTGATGATGTTGAGCCGATCATTGAAGCTGAGGAGGGAAGAGAGTGGGGTTGGTTTGTGCTCAGTGAGTTACCAGAACTAACCATGCCAGTCGGCTATTTACTATCTTTGTCCGAGGTGTGTGTGACTCTGGAATGATTTCCTCCATCTAAACGCAAAAAACAGCATTTAGTGGAACCAAAAGTCCTTGTTTCATTATGTTTCCTAGGTATCTAGGACAGTAGGGCACGTACTGTCTCTGGGGTGGAACCAGTTTGAGGAGATGTGTATTGAGTGGTTGGAAGAGGCGAGGATGGTGTTTTGTAAATTAGAATCTTGATATTGTATACTTTAAGCATATGGAAACATTGCCTTTAGGTAAGGTTGCTGCTTCAGCGGCAGTTATTAGAAGAAACAAGATTCTTTTATTACAACGTTCTGAAAAATCAAAACTATTTCCTGGATACTGGACCTTTCCTTCGGGGGGAATAGAGGAATTTGATCCCAATGCTGAATCAGCAGTCTCACGAGAAGTAAAAGAAGAAACAGGACTAGACTTTGTTCCAAAAAAGAAATTTGGTTTTTATGAGAGTCATGCGGGTGGTAAACGTCATTTTGCATTAGTCCATCTTGGTGTTAGTAAAGGAAAGTTACGACTCCAGGAGTCAGAAGTGATTACCGCAAATTGGTTTACATATAAAGAAGCAAAGAAACTGAATCTAGCTTTTGCGTACCCAAATGTGATCAAAGATTTATACAAAAGTAAGCTGATTCAATAAAATTGCCCCAACGTAGACGTCGGGGCAATGGAGGTTTCGTTTTACTGAAGAGCTAGCCATTCGGCAGCGATTCGTTGCCTGATAGTATCTTTCACTTCATGGATGACATGATGCTCAAGATTATTTTCAACTAAGCGCTTGCAACCTTCAGCCATTTCAGCAAAAACCAAATCCATGGTTTCGTCTGGACAACTACCAACAAGGAAGTTTACCGCTGCTCCGTTTCTTAGGATGTGAACATTTTTTCCTGAAGGCAGTTCATATTCAGTTATCATTTTGCTGATATGACTGACTCTTTTGGCTCGATTTCTTACACCTGGCATGTCCAGTTCGTTTGCTTTCGAGCCAGCACTGGCCAAAATGATTCCGTCACGCGCATCTTGCATATCGGCGATATTGATGGCTTGAGTGCCTGTCGCGCTAATGACTATATCGCACGCATTGAGCAGTTCTTCAAGCGAGAGGCAAACGTTGTGTCGGTAGCTCCTTGCTTCAAGTAGCCTGAGAGGATTTTTGTCGAACACTATGGTGTGTGTGCCATTGGCCCGAGCAGCGGTAGCGACTCTTCTGCCAATCATGCCGTATCCTACGATACCGACTTTCTTGCCAAAAGCGCTGATACCCACATCTCTTAACATCGAATCCACGGCGAACCATGCACTTTCGCCGACAAACGTAGCTTCGACGTCTTTGATCTCGCTCCGAGCAATTGAAATGATAGGCACGTTAATACCTGTCATTGTTTGAAGGTAGCGATTGTGTCCGAAGGTTGTGACTTCAAGTACGCCGATTGGTAGCTTTGTGCCTCGGGTGCTTAACTCACTGAGTGGTTTGGCAAAGTAGCCCCCTACATCGACTAAAGCCAGGGGAAGAGATGCTTTTTCTAGTTGTCGAGCAATAGTTTCGTGGAGAATAGATGTGTTCTCCATGGTGTCGTAGTCAAGCTGCTCAACTCGTACTCCCATTCTTTCGATACTGGCGATCACGTCAGTATTTTTCGAAAATGGTTTCGCGAAGATGACGGGCACCTCATGTCCTAGTGACAGTAGGTGATGTACGAATTCTTGTGTGTCAGTCAAAGCATGTAGTATCCCCACGATGCTCATCGTTGGTGCTTGAGCGAGGATGGACTTGGTGACAACAAGTTTCTCATTTGAAAAGTTGATCATGTTCATGCTCCTGGTTGTGGAAAGGTCAAATCTGGATGTGACAATACAATATATTCTTTAATACGTCTATACTTAAATAAGTTCACAGTGGAACCAAATCTCTTTATTTTATTATGTTTCCTAGATGTCTAGGACAGTAGGGCCAGAGTCCGAACCTTATTCTAACCATCCTCTCGGACCAAGAATACATGAGTGGGGTGAAGGAAAAGTTGGCGTTGATAGCGGATTATCGGTGAAAAAGAAAAAGCCCGCCAACACAATGAAGGCTGGCGGGCCTTTCCGTTGTGTTGACGGGCTTCAGTCGTGATCGAGAGACGAAAGCACGCCGCCGTTTGCGAAGCGAGAATGGATGACGACTTCATTGTCGGCAGACTCGGTCGTATACCCGATAATGTACGGGTCATGCCCATCTTTTCTTGCTTGGTCCATAACCAGATCGTCGTCTGTCTTGTCGCAGATAAGCATCATGCCGCATCCGCCGTGGAAAGTGCCGTAACACTCATGGTCAGACATCGGTTGATCTCCGAGCTGTGACAATCGCTGCGCTTCCTTGAGCACCCATGCCGGTTCCGGCATGGAGTCGAGGACAGCACCCACCCCAGCCGGAAGGATTTCTGTCAGTTTGCTCCAGACGCCGCCGCCGGTGATGTGAGCAGCGCCACAAAGTAGAGCATCTGATTCGTAACGAGCTCCATCCGATGCCCAGCCGTTAAGTGCTGCGACTGTTTTGGCATAGCTTTGCGATGGTACCACCAACGCCTCGATGAACTTGCGCGCATCGGGGTTGTGCATCATTCCGGGAAAGTCGGTTCCCCAACGATCCAAAATGAGGTTGGTGAACTTGGTCCCGCCGTTACAGCGATACCCCTTGTCACGCAGGCCGATAATTGCCATGCCTGGTGTGATCGACGAGCCGTTAGGGGGTATGTCGAGTGCAGCCAAGCCGAGGCAGGTAGCGCCCCAGGTCATAATCAGCTGACTTGGGTCACCAGTATCACAGAATGCGGTGATGCTGTGCTTCATTACGGCGGTCTCGCCGGTCAGAAGAACCAGATTCGATTTGCAAAGCGCTTGGGCAAATCCGCGAAGCAACGCTTCACACAAATGCCAGTTTTCATTTGTGATGGCTTTGACGTCGATGTTGCTGGAAGCAATCATGACGGGTAGGCCACCGCGACACGCCAGGTCATCGGCGTTCATAGTGATAACTTCCCAGCCGAGACCTTCAAAAGCCTCGGGAGTATTCATCAGCGTGAAGAACTGCGGCTTGCCACCAGCACCATCACTCTGCACCACTTCGTAGCATTGCTCGAACCGCCCTTCGGGCAGATTCCAGATGTAGCCATCCATAGCACGCATACCAGCACCACCACGCATGATGGTAATGGCAGGTGAGTTATGGAAACTGGCGACGCAGACTTCCCGTGCCAACTTAGAAAACCGGTCACCCGGCTCAACGATTTCAGTATTGTAGTCGCTCATCTGAGCTTCTCCTCTTCTCAAAGATCGTAAAGATCTGGTTAAACTCAATCGACACTATGCCTCAAAAGACATAAAAAGGAAACACCAAAGTTCAATTCCCGTCACTATGACGATTTTGTATGCAAAAATATATAGTAAAACAAGGCCAGTTTTAGCTTGTTAATGTTGGGCGACGTCGTAGAGGACGTTAGAACTATTTTTGAAAGATTGGGTGATACGAGTATTTATATTCCGACATTTTACCCTACTGTGTAACTCACTATTTCCTCTTAGCAGATATGGCCAACGCATTTGGTAGCCCGCTCACAGCCCTATCTTGTTCGTTCCCACAATACTCATATTTAGTCTCTAGGGTAAAGTCATTGAGGAATTCTTCTGAAAAATATTCATCTAACGAATGTTGCGGAAATGTGATTGTTACCTTTCCATTAAAAAGCGTGATGGTGATATTACCGTCGGTATCTTTTTGTTCTTCTGCATCAGCAACGGGGTTGCTTACAATCGCTATGAATTTTCCTCCAGACTTTAATACCCTCGCAACTTCCTTGAGAGACTTTTTTATATCTTTTGAGTAATGAAGAGCAAACCTTGAAGTCACAACATCAAACGACCCATCCTCATACGGGATACACTCAAAAGTTCCTTCCTTCAATTCTGCTGTATCTTTTAGAGTTTCTTTTGCCTCATCAACAAATTTACGAGACGAGTCAATACCAGCAAGATTTGTAAATCCCATCTTTGAGTATGCGGACAAATCTATACCACCACCGCAACCCACATCAAGCAATCTGCTTGTGCGTGAGAGTGCAGAAATTTGCTCGTAGATAAATCTTCTCCCTGCATCTTTTTCAAGATTTTCTATACTTGCTTCAGAATACTTTTTTGCCGTATCCCCACTATCATATTGTTTCTCAATTCCCATACAAAAATCCTATCAGGTTAGAACTGAAAAGTCTCGCTATATCTTCGTAAAATGAAGATATTTTCTTTGGGGCGGCTACCGGGAATCGAACCCGAACTTTCGGTACCACAAACCGATGCACTAACCGTTATACTATAGCCGCCAGGTGCCGGGCCGGCGGCGGGGGGAGCGGAGGCTCCTCACACGCCGCCGGCCGTGGTGGCACATTTATACCTATTTTTAACACAAATGTCGAGAGAAACTAGGGTGCACTACGGTATACTCGTGAGTATGGATCAGGCGTCTCTGTTGGTAACACTCTTCTTCACCTTTATGCTTGGTGCGGGAATTGGCTTCTATGTGGCGAGCTTCATTTTCTAAATTAGCGGTCCTGCTGCTGATCAGCGGGCCATCGTTCGGCTTAGCACAAACCGTGCACCAAGAAGTGCAAGAGCGACTTTCTGCGGAGGTGCTCGAAGTGGTCAAGGAGTATGATCGCACTATCACCGGCACCAACGCCACTGCCACTGTACAAGAAGTCCGCGCAACGCTCCTGGAAGGCGACCGTGCCGGAGAAGTGGTGCGTTTTGAAAGTGAGCTCGTGCGGCTGGAGTCAGGTGACCACATCTTTGTCGATCATCGGGTCTTGATCAGTGGCGAGGAGTATTTCTCCTATGCTGATTTTGAACGCCGTCCGGTCCTGGCTTTGCTCGCAGCCTTATTCGTGTTGCTGCTACTCTGCCTCTCGGGTTGGCAGGGCGTCCGAGCACTGTTGTCCTTGGGGGCAAGTGTGATCTGTATATTCTTTCTGTTGGTACCAGCACTTTTAGCGGGTTATGACCCAGCGCTGGCGAGTATGGTGATCGCGGGCGGCATCTTGGCACTGGTCTTGTTTGGCACCCATGGCTTTACTGCCCGTACAACGATAGCGTTTGTCGGTACTTTCAGCGCAGTAGTTGTCACGTGTCTGATCGCTTGGCTTTCCACCAACGCCATGCGCCTGTCTGGTTTTGGGTCTGATGCCTCGGTGTATCTTAATTTTGCCACTAACGGCACACTCGATCTGTCTGGTCTGCTGCTCGGTAGTATCATCATTGGTATCCTTGGTGTACTTGATGATGTGTCGATCACTCAAGCGTCAGTGACGGAGCAGTTAAAACATGCCAATCCTTCATTTCAATTCACTGATCTATACCGCCGGGCCATTACGGTGGGGCGAGATCATATTGGTTCGCTGGTAAATACTTTGGCTTTGGCGTACGTGGGGGTATCGCTCCCGCTCATATTGCTCTACGTCCATGCTGATAGCGCACTGTTCCTGTCGCTCAACCAAGAAGTGATCGCCGCCGAGGTAGTTCGGATATTAGTTGGCAGCATTGGCCTGATGCTCGCGGTGCCGGCCACGACCGCCGCCGCAGCTTGGTACTTCAGTCGACACACAGTTGACGAAGAGCCGGAGGCATCGCCTTGCGCGCACGGACACCACCATCACTAAAAACTAAGCTATACTTTTAGGACTTATCATTTGTAACAAGTTTTACGTATGAAGGGATTTGTGGAGGAGTTCAAAGCGTTTGCTATGAAGGGGAATGTGGTGGACTTGGCCGTAGCGGTCGTTATCGGTGCGGCGTTTGGAAAGATCGTTTCAGCGCTCGTGGATAGTATCATTATGCCACTTGTGGGCGTGCTGCTCGGTGGCAAGGATTTTTCTGGCATGTCGGTCATGGTGGGGGATGCTACAGTCGCGTACGGAGCGTTCGTCCAAGCGGTAGTCGATTTCATTATCATCGCACTCGCCATCTTTATGGTGGTGAAGGCCATTAATAAAGCTCAGAGTGCAATGGAGGACGAAGCAGCGGCGCCGGCAGAAGAGAAGCCAGCGGAGCCTTCTGAAGAAGTGAAGCTCTTGCGTGAGATTCGTGATAGTCTCAAGCGGTAGTCGGCACGCATTCACTGTATAGAAAAGCCGCCGTCTCTTTGAGACGGCGGCTTTTTTATTCCCCTCAGTATGTGAGGAACTTCACTGTAGGATTGTGGTGCGCGCGTAGGTGATGATTGATTGCTTGTTGGGGTGAATGGAACGAAACGGCAACCACTATGCTGAAAAGTGGTGAAAAACACTAGCCGTCAAGTATTTTGGAGACCAAGAAATAAAAAAATGTCTCTGTATAGCTTGGCAAACAAGGATTTCTGATTCCTATTTTCGCTATGCAGTAGTTATCCACAGAATCGAGCGCCTGGCATCGATAAAAACGTTATTTATCGGTTTCATGTCCGCTGTCTCATAATTCGCAAGGTGGTAAGATGGAGTAACCACACGAGAAGATATCGTGTGTCGGAGGTAAGACACACGCTCCCCCTCTATAACAGAGAGCCGAGCTTTAACGCCACAGCAAAAGAGCGGTGTGTTTGTCGCGACCTTTCGATTGCGCTTAGACCTAATTGACCGTCGAAAGACGGTGTACTCTTCCACCAATTATGTCTGATCGCAATTACGTAGTTACTCAAGTAAAAGTCAATTCCCAAGATTGCTATGGAAATTCAAAGTATCCGAAAGCGTGATGGTTCGGTTCAGCCATTTGATATCACCAAGATTGAAAATGCTATCGCCAAGGCGTTAGCTGAGACGGGTGAAGGCGACCGTGTCACCGCCAAAGATGTCGCGGAATTAGCTCATGAAAAAGTGGTCGCGATGTGCGTTCGAGCAGGCACGGCGTCAGATGATGATCCGCTTTCTCAAAAATGTATCGATGGTAACCCTGCGGTGGAAGAGATCCAAGACCTCGTGGAGCAAGCGCTGATGGAGCGGGATCATTACGAGACCGCCAAGGCCTACATCATCTACCGCAATGAGCGTAAGAAATTACGTGAGCGAGATATTTTTAAGAAGCGACAAAACCTCAAGCCATATGAGTACCCAGAGCTGTATGAATACGTAGACGCAATTCGGCACTCCTACTGGATTCACACTGAATTCAATTACACCTCCGACATCCAAGACTTCCACATTAATGTAAATGACGTGGAGCGCACCGCGATCAAGAACTCCATGCTCGCGATCGCCCAGATCGAAGTGGCCGTAAAGACCTTCTGGGGTGATATCTACAAGAAGCTTCCTAAGCCAGAGATCGGCGCGGTCGGGGCTACCTTTGCTGAGTCTGAGGTGCGACACACTGATGCCTACTCACACCTCCTCGAGATCCTTGGTCTCAATGATGAGTTTGCAAAGATCAAAGACATCCCGGTCATTCAAGAGCGCATGAATTACCTTGAGAAGGTGATCGAGCTTGCCAAGACCCAGGAAGACCGTGAGTACTCCCACGCCATCATGCTTTTTGCACTGTTTGTGGAGCACGTATCGCTCTTCTCACAGTTCCTCATCATGATGAGCTTCAACAAGCACAAGAATCTCTTCAAGGGCATCTCAAACGCAGTGGAAGCTACTTCCAAAGAAGAGCAGATCCATGGCATGTTCGGTATTGATGTCATCAATATCATCAAGAAGGAACATCCTGAGTGGTTTGATGAGAAGTGCCATAACTTCATCATCAAGGCGTGTGAAGAGGCATACGAATCAGAAGCAAAGATCATCGACTGGATCTACGAAGCCGGCGAGCTTGATTTCTTGCCAGCAGCTAATGTGAAGGAGTTTGTGAAACATCGCTTTAATAACTCACTCGCCTCAATCGGTCTACCACGTATCTTCGAGGTTAGCGAGGCACTCTTAGAAGAAACAGACTGGTTCGATAATGAGGTGATCGCCACCAAGCACGTTGATTTCTTCCACAAGCGTTCCATTAACTACAACAAGCGCTCGGCTTCGGTGACTAGTGACGACTTGTTCTAAAAAGAGCGGAGCTTGTGAGACTTATTTCGCACACGCTCCGATGTCCACAGATCCGCTTAAGCATTCAATCCCCGCGGACGCTCGAAATAAGTCCCACAAGCTCTGCTTGGACAGAGACTGAGGTATACTGTCGCAACTTACTAACGAATAATTTCTGAACATCTATGGAATCCTGGTACTGGCTGAATGAAAATAGTCGCGCATTCTTAGACCGCGGATATTTGTCTCCGGGACAAACTGCTGAGGAGCGCATTCGCGTCATTGCGGATACGGCTGAGCAGTATCTTGGTCGTAAAGGCTTCTCAGACAAATTCTACGAATACATGAGTAAAGGCTGGATCTCACTGGCGTCGCCGGTGTGGTCTAACTTCGGCATCAAGAAGGGGCTGCCGATCAGTTGTTTTGGTTCATATGTATCCGACAACATGGGCAGTATTCTCCATACGCACGCCGAAGTGGGCATGATGAGTAAGTATGGTGGTGGCTGTTCTGGCTACTTTGGTGAGCTGCGTGCCCGTGGTGCTGAGATCGCCTCAGACAACGGTCACTCCTCTGGCTCAGTGCACTTTATGCAGCTATTTGAAACGCTGGTTGATGTAGTGTCGCAGGGTTCGGTGCGTCGCGGCCACTTCTCACCGTATCTACCGGCTGAGCACAACGACATCATGGAGTTTCTCGATATTGGTACCGAAGGCAACCCGATCCAAAAGCTCACGCATGGTGTAACAGTGGGGGACGAATGGATGGAATCCATGATCGAAGGTGATGAGGCTAAGCGCAAGATCTGGGCGCGCATCATCCAACGCCGTGGCGAAATGGGGTATCCGTATATTATGTTCTCTGACACGGCCAACAAGGCAACGGTTGATGTGTACAAGGATAACGACCTGACCATCTACGCTTCCAACATGTGCAGCGAGATCATGCTGCCAAGCAAGGACGACTGGTCGTTTGTGTGCTGTCTCTCATCAGTCAATCTCTTGCATTACGAGGACTGGAAGGACACTGATCTCATCGAGACCATGATCGGGTTCCTTGATGCGGTGATGGAAGATTTCATTGTGAAACTTGAAGCGTTGCGTGATCATGAACAAAAAGAAAAGCGCCAAGCATTTCGGTTTATGGAGCGGGCATACAACTTCGCCAAGGCTAACCGTGCGCTTGGTTTGGGTGTTCTTGGATATCACTCATTGCTCCAATCAAAAAACCTTGCGTTTGAAAGTGATGAAGCGGCAGCGCTGAATCGTGAGGTGTTTAAGCTTATGCAAGAAAAGGCCGATGCAGCAACCAAGGAGTTGGCCAAAGAGCTGGGTGAACCAGAGGTACTCAAGGGTTATGGCCGTCGCAATACCACTACCATGGCGATTGCACCAACCACTTCCTCCGCCTTCATTCTCGGGCAGGTGAGTCAGGGCATTGAGCCGATCTGGAGTAACTGTTACACCAAGGATGTGGCCAAGATGAAGGTGACGATCAAGAACCCGAATCTCCAAGCTCTCTTGGCAGAGAAAGGGAGGGACGACAAGATGACTTGGGACAGTATCCGTGACAACGACGGCTCTGTGCAGCACCTTGAGTGTCTTACTGATGAAGAGAAGGCGGTCTACCGCACGTTTGCCGAGATCGATCAAGAGAAGATCATAGACCAAGCGGGAGAACGACAGGCCTACATCGATCAGGGGCAATCGCTCAACATCATGGTGGCACCTGACACCCCAGTAAAGGATATTAACGCACTCTACATCAAGGCGTGGAAGCAAGGTGTAAAGAGCTTGTATTATCAGCACTCGATGAACGCGGCCCAGCAGATGGTTCGCAAAAAGCTGGCAGAGAAGGAAGGGAAATAGCAAAAAACCAGCGCGGGGCCCGAAGGGCCCCGCGCTGGTTTTGCGTTGGGCAGCGAGCACCGCCAGACACCAATTTTTCACACGCTCCGATGTTCACAGACCAGCTTAAGCACGCAACCCCCGCGGATGTTCAAAATTAGTGTCTGGCGGTTTTTGCGTGGGTATCTCTTCTTCGATACAATGCCACATATGCACGAACAGATACGGAGGATCATTATCGGCTCAGACGCCTACGCTCTCGCGACCAGCGGCCCGTATGGTGTGAACGTGGTGCCACTCTCGGTGGTGGAGGTGCGGGACGACGAGATCCATCTCTACGATTTCTTTATGAGTAAAACAGCAGAGAATATAAAAGCCGTGCCGGAGGTGGCACTGGCGTGCTGGCAGGGTTTCCGCGGGGTACAAGTAAAAGCCGAGGCGGTGTATGAGACTAGTGGGGAAGTGTACGAAGCAGCGGTGACAGAGATGAAAGAGCGCTTTCCAGACCGTATGCTGGCCGGTGTGATCAGGCTGACGCCGACTGCGGTGTACGACGTCGCGCCGGGGGCGAGTGGGGATGATCTATTGAGGTAGGGTGAAAGAGGTGCGAAAAACCAAAGGTTTTTCGCACCTATCCACCACCCTGTTGAAATCTTCACTTTGCCGTTCTTTCAATAGGGTACAATGCAGGTACGTAGAAGCTTCGTGCTTTTACGAACATGTTTCTATCTAGCAGGCGGCGCCCACCAGGGACTACGTATCGCGACTACGCAGTCCCCGCTGGGCGCCGTTTGTATTGTGTTATACGCTCACGTATGATTACGTAATAGTTTACATATGCTGAGAAGTCCCTATCTCATCGCGTTACTGATCACGGTTCTCGGTGCCAGCACCTACTGGTATCGTTTAACTGCGGCTGAGTGCCCCGTGCCGCTATCGTATCGGATCGGAGAGATCGACCCCTCATTTGAACTTTCTCGCGAAGCAGCACAGCTGTATATAACCCAAGCTGAGGCTGTGTGGGAGGACGCGGTTGGGCGCGAGTTATTTATATACGATGATTCCACTGACTTCACCATCGATTTTGTCTATGACGAACGGCAAGCAGCCGCCAACTCTGAAGCGGCTCAGCGTAGTGTGCTTGATGAACAACGTGAAGAGAATGAAAGGATATTGGCCGCAGTAGCAGAACTACAGCAGGAGCATGCCAGTCTCGCTGTTTCTTATGAGCGGCGTGTTGCTGCGTACGAGGCACGACTCGATGCGTATAATGCCGAAGTGACCAAGTACAACGATCGTGGTGGTGCCCCGCCAGAAGTGTTTGAGGGGCTCGAAGCAGAGCGTACAGAACTTGAGGCAACTGCGCAGTCACTCAGTAAAACCGCGGCAGAACTCAACCAACTTGCGTCAGAACTCAACCAACTCAGCAATCGCGGTAATGACCTGGTAGAGCGATATAATAAGGATGTGGTTGAGTACAATGAAGCTTATGGATACAGTCGTGAATTTACACAAGGTGATTACCAGGGCAACAACATCAATGTGTACAAGTTCTCCAACGATGCAGAGGTGGTGACAGTCCTGGCCCATGAGTTTGGGCACGCGCTTGGTCTCGGTCACGTTGAAGGTCCATCGTCGCTCATGTACTATTTACTAGACGAAGTGACCACGGTGCCGGAGTTGTCTGAGGATGACCGGGCTGCGTATCAGGCAGTATGCGGGGATGCTGAGAGCTTTGCACAGTGGGTCAGACGGCAGATCAGGCAGCTGATCAATTAATGTTTAATGCAAGATAATTGTATGCAAGGAGGAATATTTCAAACACCACAGATGCGCCTGTTAGGATCATTGGTGATGCTGATGGTACTGATCGCGCTTGGCTCATATGCGTCACTGAATTTCGCAAAGATCAAGCATGTAGACCCGATGCCGGCAACCATCAGTGTGGCCGGTGAAGGTGAGGTATTGGCGGTGACAGATATCGGCCAGTTTTCGTTCTCGGTGACGGCGGAAGGAGAAGATGCACCGAGCGCGCAAGAGGCCTCGGGTGAGAAGATCAATGCTATTTTAACGTATCTCAAGGAGCAGGGGATCGAGGATAAGGATATTAAGACTCAAAACTACAACATGTACCCCAAGTACCGCTATGAAGAGCGGATCTGTCCAGCAGGCTCATACTGTCCGCCGGGTGAGCGTGTGCCAGATGGTTTTGAAGTAACGCAGAGTATTATCGTGAAGGTTCGTAAGACCAATCAGGCACCAAGCATTATTGCTGGTGTGGGTGAGCGCGGTGCAACTAATATCAGCGGTCTGAGCTTCACGATCGATGATGAGGAGGTGTTGCGTGATGAAGCCCGTGTGAAGGCGATTGCGGATGCGAAGGAGAAAGCTGCTGCACTTGCTGAGCAACTCGGTGTGCGTCTCGTACGTCTTGCTTCATACTACGAGGAATCTGGCTACTATGAGCCGTATGCGGTACGTACCATGGCCTTTGATATGGCCGAAGAAGCCGCGGTTGGCTTTGGTGGGGCTGAGCTGCCGATGGGAGAGGAGAGTACGATCGTGCGGGTGAATGTGACGTTTGAGGTGCGGTAGGGGAGGAGAGGAAGGGGCGGCGGGCTTTGCCCGCCGCCCCTTTACTTTTTTCCAAACAGGCGTATGATGTTAGTAATTAGAGCCCCTGGAGGGGTTTTAAATTTGCCGAATTTTAATTATCAAAGACCATGGATTCATTAGTAAAATACTTTCGCGATACCGCAGCCGAGCTCAAGCAGGTGAACTGGCCAACCCAGAACCAAGCCATGCTCTACGCGGTGCTCGTGATCATCATCTCAGTCCTCGTATCACTCTTTACTGGCGCGTTTGACTACCTGTTTTCACACGTAATTGAGCGTATTATTCATCGCTTTTAGTCATGGCAAAACAGCAAAGCACCGGCGAACGACACTGGTACGCCATTCACACCTACTCTGGCTACGAGAACGCGGTAACGCGTAACCTCAAGCAGCGTATTGATTCGCTTAACATGCACGACAAGATCTTCAACGTGGTCGTGCCGACCGAGAAGAAGATCCGCGTCAAAGGTGGTAAGCGTGTAACCGAAGAGGAGCGCATCTACCCAGGATACGTGCTGGTGGAAATGATCGTAGATGATGAATCGTGGTTTGTGGTGCGTAACACCCCACGCGTAACCGGCTTCGTTGGTAGTGGTACCCAGCCGGTACCGCTCACTGAAGCTGAGTACAATTCGCTCATGAAGCGGATGGAGAGCGATACGGTCAAGCACAAGGTTGATCTCAGTGTCGGTGATCTCGTCAGTATCGTTGATGGTCCGTTCAAAGACCTTGAAGGCAAGGTTGGGGAAGTGGATGAAGAGAATGGAAAGGTAAAGGTGATGGTGAGTATGTTTGGCCGGGAGACCCCGGTGGAATTGGACTTTTTGCAAGTAAAGCGAGTATAAGTCTCATTTTTTAAGAGAAAAAGCTGCCTTCTGGCAGCTTTTTCTTGTAATTAGTCAGCAGTAGGATATGCTCTCGTTAGGTGCATCTTTTGTTCGGGAGATATAGAATGAAAACGAGAGTTCATTACTTGAAAAAGAACGGCAAGCTCTTTGGTTTTTGGATCAGTATAAGAGATGCAGAGCCGGACCGTGAGCTGGCGAATCGTGACTATGAAAAATTGCTGAATCAAAACAAAGGAGCACGTGCGAACGTGCGCTGCTGAGCTGGGCTCTGACCCCAAACGCCGCCCTCTCGGGCGGCTTTTTGCTTGCAAAACCGGCTTTTCTCTTGTATTCTACGCGGGCTTCTATTGGTGTTCGTAGCTATGGACTGCGGCCACTATCACAGTTTTAATTAAGAAAACATGGCAAAAAAACTACTAAAGCAGGTAAAAGTGCAGGCGGTTGGCGGTAAGGCTACCCCAGCGCCACCACTTGGTCCGGTGCTCGGACAAGCCGGTATCAACATCGGTGAGTTCGTCAATCAGTTCAACGAGCAGACTCGTGAGCGCATGGGCGACATCGTCCCTTGTGTGATCAATGTCTACGATGACCGCAGCTTTGACTTCACCGTGAAGGTGTCTCCAATGTCTCGCTTGATCCTCAAGAAGATCGGCAAGCCGAGCGGTTCTGGTAAGAATACCGTTTCTCAAGTTGGTACCATCACTCGCACGCAGGTACGTGAAGTAGCTGAGGAAAAGATGCCTGATCTCAATGCCGCTTCAATCGAAGCAGCGATGAAGACGGTAGAGGGAACCTGCTACTCGATGGGTGTAAAGGTGGTTGATTAATTACGTTACTCAAAAGAAAAGACGGGCAGCTTCGCTGCCCGTCTTTTCTTTTTATAGAGAAACTGCCCGATTTAATCATGCGAAGGAAAGGCCTCCGCAAACAAACATGTGCGAAGGAAAGGCCTCCGCAATCTAGGCCTCCGCAATCTAAGGAAGTGCTCTTGTGGTGCTTTTCTAAAAACACTCTATACTAGCGCGTATGCAATTCATTCCGGTCAAAACCCGCATACTGCAGCCGCCCAAAGATGACTTGCTTGCTGTACTCGATGTAAGTCTCACTGACCTTCAGGCGGGCGATGTGCTGGTGGTGAGCTCGAAGGTGTTAGCAATTCACGAGGGACGTTGTGTGCCAGGAGGGGAGTACGATGTGGCGGCGCACATCGCCCGCGAAGCTGATGTGGTCATACCACGGCCAGACCGTCCATCACCACTTACCCTCATCAACCACACGATAGTCGGAGGGGCTGGAGTTGATCGGAGTAACAGCAATGGCTATGTCACATTATTGCCACGTGATCCTTTTCTGAGCGCGCGACGTATCTACGAGTATACGACCAAGCGCTTTGGCACCACAGAGCTCGGGGTGATCATTACCGACAGTCACTCAGTGCCATGTCGCTACGGCGCGCAAGGTGTGGCGATTGGCTGGTGGGGCTTCCAGCCCTTAGTAGATCATGTCAATAAAGCTGATCTTTTTGGACGCAAAATTCAGTATGAACGTTCCAACTTAGCTGATGGCGTTGCGGCTGGTGCAGTGGTGGTGATGGGGGAGGTCGCGGAATGTACGCCGCTGGTTATTGCACGCAACGTGCCAAATCTTCTGTTTACTACTGAAAACACCAAGGATAAGCTCTTTTGTCCACCAGAAGACGATATTATGAAAGTACTCTACAAAGACTTTTTGACGTAATTGAGCTCCGTATCCGCACTTATTCGTGGTTTGTTGACAGGCCCTCCACACGTAGTATGCACATGCTAAAATTACCACATGTCAGGTACTCGGTACCGAACGTTTGTGGTAGTCGGAGCCGTCCTCCTCGCGCTTTTCGCTATGTACTGGAGCGGCTTCTTCACTACCACCCATTCCATCACCGACGACCTCGCCCAGTTCGACCTCGTCGGAGAGCGAGTTGAGGACGACTTCACCCAGTACCCACTGGTATCATTAAACGACGAGTACACCCTCACCGATACCCTCAAGGACGGCGTCGAGATCACCTATGGCAGCCAAGCCAGTACTACTTTCAATTCTCCTGACCTTAGTCAGTCTCTGTCACTCCAGTTCCCAAAGTCTCTCTCAGAACCCCTCACCATCACGCTCCCGGGCAATCGCACCTTCACTGTCACCCACAACGTGGAAGGTCACTACCAGAGTGAGCTCCTCACTAACACAACGGCCGCGACTGACCCGCTCCGCTTCGGCGCACGCTCCGAGGCGCTAACCCAAGTCGAATCTGCCGAAGCGGAGGAGTCAGTCGCGGCCGAAGCAACCCCCACCTACCTCAAGTACACCTCCCCCAACTCCCGCACCCACACGTACTACGCCTACCAGAAGGACCAAGCCGCCGGCTACCGCAACTTAAAGCACTGGACCATCTACCAAAGCGGTACCGGCCAAGAGACCGCCTCATACACCTTCGCTAACGCCCACCTCAAGACCAACGACCGGGGGGAAGTGGAAGTCCGCTATCTAGGGACTTACGAGGTCCCTAGATCGGGGGAAGAGGGAGGAGGAGCGGTCGAGGCTGACCTCTGGGCCCGTGCTCAGGCCGTCCTTGCAAAAGACGCCCTTCTAAACATCGAGAACCAACCCCCTGATCTCACCATCCCCGCCCCGTACACCATCGATGCCCAAGGCAACCAGGTCACTCATGAGTGGGTGGTCACCCCCCAAAGTGCTATCGACCCGTCTGATACTTCCGGCAACTACGTCCTCTCCGTCTCTTTCGAGGTACCGCTCCTTGGCTACCCAATTGCGCTCGATCCAACCCTGCAGTTTACCGCACCCGGCACCAGCAACTCAGGTGACGTCATCACCGGCGAAAAGACAAGCAGCAACTTCGGCACCAGCATGACCACCGGCGACTGGAACGGTGACGGCAAGACCGACCTGGCGGTGGGGGCCAGTGGCTACGATAACATTGGAGGAGAGGGGAGGGTCTACATCTTCTGGTCTTCCAGCCGACCAGATAATACTGCTGAGGCCGACGTCATCTTGACTGGTCAAAGCACAATCAATGAATTTGGCCACTCCCTCGCGACCGGCGACTTCAACGCCGACGGCACCGACGACCTGGTGGTAGGGGCTCGAGGATACGGCAGTAGTCAAGGACGAGTGTATACCTTCTACGGCGGCAGTCTCGAGGGTGGGGTAGCAAACACTGTTGCTGACGATATCATCACCGGTGAAGCTTCCTTTAATTTTTTCGGTCAATCGCTTGCAGTCGGCGATTTCGATGCTGATGGTCGGGATGATCTCGCGGTTGGAGCAAATTATTATAGCGTCGGCTCATTTACCTTGGATGGCCGTGCTTACATCTTCTATGGTGACGGCTCCATCCCCACCACCGCTGGCACAGCCGACGTCACCCTAACCGGCGAAGCTGCCAACAACAACTTCGGCTCCTCCCTCACCACCGGTGACTACAACGCCGACGGCACCGACGACCTGGCCGTGGGCGCCTACTTCTGGAACAACAACGCCACCGGCCGCGCCTACCTCTTCTACGGCGGCAGCATGGTCTCTGAGAACGCCTCCGGCGCCGACGTCACCCTAACCGGCGAAGCTACCAGCAACCAATTCGGCTGGTCTCTCACCACCGGTGACTACAACGCCGACGGCACCGACGACCTGGCCGTGGGCGCCTACAGCTACACTACTAACACCGGCCGCGCCTACCTCTTCTACGGCGGCAGCATGGTCTCTGAGAACGCCTCCGGCGCTGATATTATCCTGACTGGTGAGACTACCAACAACCGCTTCGGCCACTCCCTCATCACCGGTGACTACAACGCCGACGGCACCGACGACCTGGCCGTGGGCGCCTATCGGTACAACTCCTCCCAAGGCCGCGCCTACCTCTTCTACGGCGGCAGCATGGTCTCTGAGAACGCCTCCGGCGCCGACGTCACCCTAACCGGCGAAGCCACCAACAACAGCTTCAGCTATTCCCTCACGACCGGCGACTTAAACGATGACGGGAAAGACGACCTCCTCGTCGGAGCCTACCAGTACAACTCCTACCAAGGTCGCACCTACATCTTCTACTCCCAATCCGGGCAGGTGAACTTAAATGAGCACATCACCGGCGAGGGCACCGGCGACTACTTCGGCTCGGCTTTTGCCGTTGGCGACTTCAACAACGACGGCCGGGATGACTTAGCGGTGGGTGCGCCATATGACAACTCCAACACCGGGAAAGTGTACATTTTCTACAACGACGGTGACTACAGCACCCTAGCGAGTACGAGTGACGTGATTCTCACAGGTTCAACAACAGGCGACAAATTTGGCACCGCTCTCATCGCTGGTGACTTCAACAACAATGGCCAAGATGATCTAGTAATTACAGCAACGTTTTATAACAGCAACCAAGGTGGCGCATTTATTTTTTATGGAGGTGACATTGTTTCAAACTCGGCATCTTCTGCAGACGTCATCATCACTGGAGAAGCGTCAAGCTACCTGGGAGATGTATTGGAAAAAGGTGACCTCAATAACGACGGTGTTGATGATTTGGTTATTAGCTCCATTAACTACGGAACTGTAACGGGCCGCGCCTACCTCTTCTACGGGGGTACGCTTTCAAGTAGCTCAGCTTCAGCAGCAGATGTTATTTTCACAGGTGAATCCACATTAGACGCCTTCGGCATCTCCCTCACCACCGGCGACTTCAACGCCGACGGCACCGACGACCTCGCGGTCGGCGCCTTCCTCTACTCCGCACAGACCGGCCGCGCCTACCTCTTCTACGGCGGCGCTATGGCAAGCGGCAACGCCTCCGGCGCGGATGTGACCTTGACCGGCGAGACCACCGGCAACGCCTTCGGCATCTCCCTCACCACCGGCGACTTCAACCACGACGGCACCGACGACCTCGCGGTTGGTGCCTCCGGCTACACCACAAACACCGGCCGCGCCCACCTCTTCTACGGCGGCGCTATGACCAGCAAGAACGCCTCCGGCGCGGATGTGACCTTGACCGGCGAGACCACCGACAACCGCTTCGGCTATTCGCTCACGACCGGCGACTTCAACGCCGACGGCACCGACGACCTCGCGGTCGGCGCCTTCCACTACTCCTCATTTACCGGCCGCGCCTACCTCTTCTACGGCGGTACCTTTACTGCTTCCATGGAAGCCGCCACCAGCTCGAGCATTATGATCACCGGCGACTCTGCAAACGACGACTTTGGCCTCTCCCTCGCCACCGGCGACTTCAACGCCGACGGGAAGGACGACTTGGTCATCGGCGCGCCGGGCTACGACAACGGTGGGGACACCGGCCGCATATACTTCTACGAAACCCGCGAGGACTACGCCTGGGAGATCCAGCGGCAGTCCTTGGCTGATGGCCTGCGCGTCGACCCCCTCATGGGCTACGAGATGAAGATCACGGGGGAGGGGACGGGCAACTCCTTCGCCTCCGCCATCGCCATGGCCGACCTCAACCACGACGGCAAGGATGACCTCATTGTGGGAGCGTCAGCCTATGATAGTACGTACATAAACGTTGGTAAGGTGTATATCTTCTACAACGACGGCAACTACCCAGCGCGAGCAGGTCGTGCAGACCATGTGATTGTGGGCGCGAACCTAAACGCTCTGTTCGGTACATCAATGACAACTGGAGACTTCAATGGGGATGGAGTGTTAGACCTGGCGGTTGGTTCGTATTCATACAGTTCCTACCAAGGCCAAACGTACATATTCTATGGCCCGATCACAGCAGATAGTATCGCAGATGCAGACGTCACGCTCACTGGTGAGGCAGTTAGTTACTTTGGTGAATCCATGACCGTGGGTGACTTTAATGACGACGGAACAGACGACCTAGTGGTTGGTGCAACAGCATATAGTAGCTCAAACTTTACGGGCCGAGCATATATCTTTTACGGTAATTCTCTGACCGATGAAACTGCCACGGGCGCTGATGTAATATATACAGGAGAATCAACCTTTGATTTTCTAGGCTACAGCTTAGCGGTTGGTGATTATAATAACGATGGTGTGGACGATCTAGCGGCTGGTGCGTATTTTTATGGTACTAACGTTGGTCGAGCTTATCTTTTCTTTAGTACTTCTACTCCTGGATCACGGAATGCCTCAGCCGCTGATGCGATATACACTGGTGAGAGCGGTAGCAGCTTTGGCGCCAGTCTGACTGCAGGTGATTATAACCACGATGGAATTGATGATGTCGCTATCGGTGCTTCCGGATACACGACCAATACAGGTCGAACGTATCTATTTTTCAGCACCTCTACCCCTGGCTCGCGCAATGCCATAGCAGCAGACGTTATCTTAACTGGCGAAATCACCAACAACTACTTCGGCACCTCCCTCACCACCGGTGACTTTAACCACGACGGCACCGACGACCTCGCGGTGGCGGCGGAAGGCTACGATGTCACCACGAACTCCAACGAAGGCCGCGCGTACATCTTCTACAGCACCTCCACCCCCGGCTCGCGCGCCGCTACAGCCGCTGATGTGATCCTCACCGGAGAAGGCGCGAGTAACTCCTACGGCGGTGCCCTCTTCTCTGGCGACCTCAACAACGACGGGACCGACGACCTCCTCGTCGGCGCCGCAGGGTACAACTCCTCCCAAGGCCGGCTCTACTTCTACACCACCAACGACCGGCACATGACGGGCGAGGGAACGGACGATACCCTAGGTACTAGTTTTGCTACCGGTGACTTCAATCATGACGGAAATAATGATCTTGCAGTGGGGGCGCCGGGGTACGGCGCAAATCAAGGTAGAGCATATCTTTTCTATGGCGGTAGAAAAGCGACGACGAGCGCAAGTGGTGCTGATGTCGTCCTAACGGGTCAGACTACCGGTAACTACTTCGCTCGCTCCCTCGCTACTGGCGATTTCAATAATGACGGTACAGACGATCTGGTGGTAGGCGCTAGGGGGCATACGTCTAATACCGGCCGGGCGTATATTTTCTATGGTGGAGAAATGGCAGCTTCGTTGACGGCGGGTGCTGATGAGGATGTTGCCATTTCTGGTGAAGGGGCAGTTGACTACTTCAGTAACTCATTTGCAGTTGGTGATTACAACGCAGATGGCAGGGATGACTTGATTGCTACAGCTATTGGATACACCTCCGTGTCATTTACTGGTAGAGCATATATTTTCTATGGCGGTGGGTCATTTCCCACAGCTGCTGCTGACGCAGATGTGATCATAGGCGGCGAGAACGCCGGAGACATATTAGGTTACTCCCTCACCACCGGTGACTTCAACGCCGACGGCACCGATGACTTTGTGATTGGAGCAACCGGCTATTCCTCTGGTGCTGGAACTGGTCGTGCTTATATATTTTACGGAGGCGCTCTTGCAAGTACAACCGCCAGCAATGCAAATGTGATACTTACCGGCGAGGATACCAGCAACAATTTCGGCGAGGAGCTCAGCTCCGGCGACTTCAACGCCGACGGCACCGATGACTTGGCGGTTGGTGCGTACTCCTACAACACATCCCAAGGCCGTGCATATATCTTCTACGGCGGTAGTATGACGAGCGAGAGCGCCTCTGCGGCAGACGTGATACTTACCGGCGAGGATACCAGCAACGTATTCGGCGCCTCCCTCACCACCGGCGACTTCAACGCCGACGGCACCGACGACCTGGCGGTTGGTGCATACACCTACAATACATCCCAAGGCCGTGCATATATCTTCTACGGTAACGAGCTTCGTACGACCGGCGCGGAAAATGCCAATGTCATTGTGACCGGCGAGAAGACATCAAGTAACTTTGGTATCACACTCGCCGCAGGTGACCTCAACAGCAATGGCGTCGACGACCTTATTATCAGTGCCTCTGGCTACGACGACACCTCCATCACCAACAACGACGAAGGCCGCGTGTACATCATCACCTCCGAAGCCGCGGCGGAGCGGTACTCGCATCACCAGCTGCAAGGGACGATCCAGTTCTTTGGTACAGGGACCTTTCGATAGGTAATTACTCTACATGGTTTCTGTCACAGAACCCCTGATCTGCACGTAACCACAGTCTTCATCTAACACCCAACCTGTTCTCAAAAAGTCAATGAATGATGGCCTTGAAGGAGGGCTAACAATAAGGGTGTTCTTTGTCTGTCTATAGGTTTTCAAAAAAGTATTTTTTGAGCCATTATTTTAGCAATAAATGTGTACAAATAAGGATATTTAGACTTTAGAAATAATATAATGTAGCTACCTCTCGAAATAGTGATGGACGAACGACGAGGGAGGGTAACAAGACACTTTTTGAAAGCAAAAACGACCAGGTCGTATTTCTTTTCGATAGCTACTCTCGTAGCGGTTGTTTGTAGTCTCTTGTTTGGCCTGCAGATAGCCGTCGCCCAACCCACCCCCCACATCAACTACCAAGGTAAGCTCACTGATGCCACCGGCGCCGCCGTCACCAACGGCTCATACAACATGCGCTTCTGGCTCCTGCAGAGCGAGGCTCAGGCTACCACCAGCGCCGTCTGGACCGAGTCCCTCACTGGCAGCAACCAGGTCACGGTCACTAACGGTCTCTTCTCGGTGATGCTCGGGAGTACCTCACCACTCACCAGCGTCGACTTCAACCAGCCCCTCTACCTTGGCGTCGAGATCGGTGGCACTGGGGCTCCTGCTTGGGACGGGGAGATGAGTCCGCGTAAGCCACTTGGTACCGTCCCTGCCGCTTTTGAGTCCTACCAACTCGGTGGCGTGGCTTCATCAAGCTTCCTGCGCTCTGACACCGCCGACACCATGGCGGCGACCACCGCCAGTACACTCCTCACCATCACCCAGAGTGGTACCGGTGACATCCTCAACCTCTTTGATGGAGCCGAGGAGGTCTTCACCGTCACCGACAATGGCTACGTCGGCATCGGCAACACCTCGGTCCGACTCTTCACGGTCTCGAGTACCTCAAACGCCGGCGCTCGTTTCATCGATGAATCAAACAGCGTCACCCTCGATACTCGTGCCGAAGACTACCAAGGCTTCATCGGTACGGTCTCCAGCCACGATCTACGCTTTATCACTGGTAACGCATCTCGTCTCACCCTGGATACAGCTGGTCGCTTTGGTATCGGCACCACCTCGCCAGATGCTCTCTTGGCAGTGGGCTCCAGTACCATCAGTGCGCTTCCCACCGGTGTCCGGTACAACTCCGCCTTCATTGCTGGTAGCTTGGAGCTTGACGGTGCCTTCTACGACAGTGTGAACGATTCAGCGGGCGCTGCCGGCATGGTGCTTCAGAGCACCAGCGCCGGCACTGAGTGGGTCGCTACCTCCACCCTCGGCATCAATGGCACCGGTGATGACCTCACCGACAACTCCATCGAAGACCTCCAAGACGTTGCCTCGATCACCAACACCTACGGCGACCTCTTCTACTGGAATGGGAGTGCGTGGGCGGATATTGCGACGTCAGCGTTGGCAATCAACACGGACGATCTGGTCGAAGGTTCAACCAACCTGTTCTCACAGTGGTTAGACATTTCTGGGGGAATCAATTACACGGGCGGTAAGGTTGGTATTGGCACTTCTTCCCCGTACGCTACATTTGCAGTTGTTGCTACCGGGGGACAGAGCCAGCCGATCTTCTCTGTCGCAAGCTCTTCAGACAGCTCATACTTAACAGTGACAGCTGATGGAAAAGTTGGTATCGGTAGTTCGTCACCGAGTCAACTACTGTCAGTCGCTGGCCTGGGCTATTTTAGTGGCACCGGCACAAGTACTTTTACCGACAATCTTGCCGTGTACGGTAATTTGAAGGTTGGTGCCGCAAGTTTGTATTTAAATGAGACGAGTATCGAAAATCACTCTGGTGACTTGGCATTACAGCCGAGTGGCGGCAGTGTGGTAATAGGTGGCGCTGTTGCCAACGAAGCGTTGACGGTTAATGGGGTGCTGAGTCTTTCTTCTCAAGATACCGTTCCAGCCACAAGCGCAGGGTATGGAAAAATATACCTGGGAGCCGTTGCACCAATATTGTTGATGCACGCTGATGGCAGTGACGGCTCAACCACGTTTACTGATTCGTCAAATTCGGTACACACCATCACTGCTAACGGTAATGCACAAATTGATACAGCCGAGTCGCAGTTCGGTGGCTCAAGTGCATACTTTGATGGTGATGGTGATTATCTCAGTGTTCCTGCCAATGAGGATTTCAATATGGGAACAGGAGACTTTACGATTGATATGTGGTATCGACCAACCTCAAAGACGGATCCGTACCCGCGTCTCTTGCAGCTCGGAACCAACTGGGACGGTGATGAGTTCGCGATTCTGGATCGTCATAACTCCAACAGTACCAAGTTCGCGGTTGCTGCACACAACTATCTTGCAGGAGCAACTTTCCTGGTGTCCGATACGGTGGTCACCAATGGCCAGTGGTATCACATCGCCGTGGTCCGTGCCGGTACAACCGTATACTTGTTTGTTGACGGTGTGCTAGAAGATACTGAAACTGGTTTCAACGTGGCGGTAAATACAGGCGATAAGAACCTCAATATTGGCGGAATCACACTTGGAAATGAAGCCTACTTGAATGGTCACATTGATGAATTACGTATCGTAAAGCGGGCGGTGTGGACTGGTAACTTCACACCGCCAACAGCAGCACATTCGACTGATGGTGATTCGGGATTGTACTTTGTCGACGACCAGGGAAGTACGACAAATCTATTAGATGGCGCGACCGCCCTCAGCGGCCTCTCCGATGTCGACATCACCAACGCTGCTTCCGGCGACCTACTCTCATACAATGGTGCCACCTGGGCTACCACGAGTACTTCATCCCTCGGTCTTGGTACCGGCTACCTCGAAGGCCTCGCTGATGTCAGCAGCATGACCGAAACCTACGGCGACCTCTTCTACTGGAACGGCAGCGCCTGGGCTGACATTGCGACCAGCACGCTCAATATTGCGCTCTCAGACACCACCGGCACACTCGGTGTCAGCCAGGGCGGCACGGGCGTGACCAGCTTTGGCGGCACGAACACTATTTTGTATACCTCGAGTGCTGATACGCTCGCCTGGGACACTGACTTCGTGTTTGATGGCACCAACCTCGGGGTAGGCTCTACTTCACCAAACGTACGGCTCTCAGTCCGCGGCGACTCGTGGCTCGATAGTGAGGTGATCAGCTTTGCTTCTTCCTCAGCTTCCAACCTCCTCCTCCAGTACTTCACCGAAGCCACCAGCACTATCAAAGACAACAGTACCTTTGCTTTCACGATCGCCACTTCAAGTAGTGTCTCACCGATTTTCCGGATCGATACCAGTGGCAGCTACGCCAACACCCTGGTTGACGGTAGCTTCACGGTCAATAACGGCGCGATCGCATACAACGCTGCGACCAATCAGACCACCATTGAGAACCTGGCGCTCGGCAACATGCAGTTTGCGGATGATGCGGGCGTGGTCACTTGGACCGATATGGGTGTGACCACTGCCTCAGCGACCGGTACAGCCATGAGCTACACTGCCTATCTCGACGCGAATCCACTCCTCACCATCTTCGGCCGCGCCGACGGCCAAGGCAACGTCGGTTCTACCTCTGTTGGTATCGGTACCACCTCACCATGGGCGCGCCTCTCCGTGACCGGCACCAGCGATGACCCAACTAAGCCACTCTTTACCATTGCTTCTTCCACCAACGACACCATCTTCCACATTGCCTACGATGGCACGATCTCCATGAACAACCTCGGTGCCGGCATCCTCGGCACCGACGCCAACGGCGTCGTCTCCGTCACCACCGTCGGCTCTTCTTCACTCAACGTCAGCAACTGGCAGAACGGCTACGTGCTCCAGGCTTCCACCACCGCCACAGGTGGCTTCGACTGGGTCAGCACCACCACGCTCGGTATCAGTAGCGGCGCGAGTACCCTCGCTGGTCTCTCTGACGTTGATACCACCGGCGCTGCCAACGGAGATCTTCTCCAATACAATGGTGCAAGCTGGGCCACCACCTCCACCTCCAGCCTTGGCATCACGAGCGAAGACCTTACCAACAACTCCATCGAAGACCTCCAAGATGTTGCCACTATCACCGAAACCTACGGCGACCTCTTCTACTGGAACGGCAGTGCGTGGGCTGACATCGCCACCTCATCACTCGGCCTTGGTGACGGTTCGTTCCTTGGTCTTGATGATACGCCAGGCTCCTTCACCACCGCTGCTATCCCATACGTGTCCGGTAGCTCACTGGCGTTCGATTCCACCTTCGTCTACGACGGTACCAACCTCGGCCTCGGTACTGCTTCACCCGGCGCCATGCTTGATATCTTTGGTACGAGCAACGCGCTCCGCCTCTCCTACGACGGTAGCAACTACAGTGAGCTCAGCGTGAACAGCAGCGGCCTCCTTTCGATCACCAGCACCGGTGGTACTGGTAGTGGCTACACGCTCGGCAGTGGGGCAGCGGAGGACACCTTCATGCACTTTGACGGCAACGCCCTCGACTTCATCCTCGGCCTGGACGACACCGACGACACCTTCAAGCTCGGCCTTGGCAGTACCGTCGGTGCCTCATCCACCCTTGAGGTGACATACAGCACCACCACCATCACCAACCGCCTCTATGTCTCATCCTCAACCGCCACCTCGACCTTCGCCAATGGTATCCAGCTTGAGGGTGGCTGCTTCCGCACCGCTGCCGGAGATTGTCTTGGTGCCGCTGGCGACACCGTGGTGGTGGTGGCTGCGAATGACTCTTCAGCGGTGGAGAAAGCATTTTGCTGATTACGTGGCGGATGGTACGAATGATGAGGAACAAATTCAAGACGCTATTGATTATGTTTATGCTAATGGCGGAGGCGGCACAGTCTATCTTTTATCCGGTACTTTCACCGTTGGTACAACGACGTATACCAATCGCGCTATTAATTTAGCAACTTCAACTAGATTGGTAGGGCAAGGTGATAGCACGATCATTAAATTGCGCGATAATCACGACACCACTATATATATTGTCTATGGTGCCAACATCACCAATGCGTACCTTGGTCACTTTGCGATTGATGGTAATGAAAGCAGCCAGGGTTCTGGAGTGTATCGAGGCGTTTCCTTTGAAGGTGTTGATTCTTCACAAGTTGAGTCAGTGCATGTGTATGATGTGCAAGATATTGGTGTAAACATTAACAATTCTGACAATAACGTATTTACTAGCAACATCAGCGAAGGTCACGGCCTGTCTGGTATGAGTGTATCAAGTTCACACAACAACACATTCGCTGGGAACACCATTCGTAGCAACCAAACGTATGGTATGATCCTTAGCTCATCAAATTACAATGTCGTTTCGAATAACACGATCAATAACCAAAATCAGACCGGTGTCTACCTCAGCTCCGCATACTACAACATTGTTGAAAGCAACACCCTCAAAAGCAACGGCTGGATTGCGCTGCAGATCCTGGGTGCCAATAACACAGTTAGCAATAACATGTTCTGGGGGAACGGGTATGCTGGTGGGTTTTCTGCAATTACGATAGACGGTAGTTTTGGTGATGATAATATTATTTCGGGTAATAATATTTCAGCTACTGGTACGTTTGCACTGATTCGTATTGATGATTCGGCCCAAGAACGCAACATTTTAGTTGGCAATGTCTACATAAACCCCGACACCACCACCTATGTTACCAACAACGGCACCGACACGCGGTACAACGAATGGGATCGCACCACTATCACCACCGACGATGCGCGAGCATACAACCTCTTCAGCATCACCGGTTCCACTACCGCCACCTCTGCAGCCATCACGCAGCTCGGCACTGGTGACATCTTCACCCTCAACAATGCGAGTGGGCGAGTTTTGACCGTTAATAATACGGGGTATTTGGGTATTGGTACCAGTTCACCTTACGCAGATCTTTCTGTTAATGGTGACTTGGCCCTGACGGGCGCTCTCTTTGATGGGAATGCTTCATCAGGTACCAACGGCTACATCCTCCAGACGACAGGATCTAGTGTTGAGTGGGTTGCGGCTTCATCACTTGGGCTTGGTACGGGTGCACTTGAAGGCCTCGCTGATGTCAGCAGCATGACCGAAACCTACGGCGATCTCTTCTACTGGAACGGCAGTGCGTGGGCTGACATCGCCACCTCATCACTCGGCCTTGGTGACGGTTCATTCCTTGGTCTGGATGACACTCCTGGCTCCTTCACCACCGCTGCTATCCCATACGTGTCCGGTAGCTCACTGGCGTTCGATTCCACCTTCGTCTACGACGGTACCAACCTCGGCCTCGGTACCGCTTCACCCGGTGCCATGCTTGATATCTTTGGTACCTCAAATGCGCTGCGCTTGAGTTATGATGGTAGCAACTACAGTGAGTTGAGTGTGAATTCCAGTGGCCAGCTCAATATTAGTACCACTGGTGGTACTGGTTCCAACATCACCCTTGGCACCGGTGCGGCTGAAGATCTAGCTGCTCTCTTTGACGGCAACGCCATTGACTTCTATCTTGGCCTGGACGACACTGACGACACTTTCAAACTCGGTATCGGCAGTGCGGTTGGTGCTTCTTCTATTCTTGAGGTTACTGAGAGTGATACTGTTATTAATAACGTACTCTATGTTAGTACAACTACCATTGGAACGACCACTAGTGCGGCGAATGCTCTTACTATCCAAGGTGGAGTTTGTATTACCGCAGGGACTGCCTGTCCGGTAGTCGCTGCTGGAGCGCTTCAGGTCGATACCGCTGGTACCAGCTCAGATGATCCAGGTGACGTCTTTGACCTTGCTGAGCGTTATCCAGCAAGTGAGGTTATGGTTGCTGCAGAAATTGCAGCAATTGATACAGCAACATCGGCACCCGCTGTCGTAAAGCGCGCTCTCCCAGGAGACACCCTTATCGGCATTGTTTCCACAAAAGCAGCAATTGCATTTGAAGGGGGAAATCTCACGATCGGTCCAGATCGAGAAGACTTCTCAGCAAGGCCACTCATTGCTCTAGCTGGGCGAGTTCCAGTAAAGGTCACTGGCGCACCGATCGTTAAAGGTGACATGATTACCATTTCAGATACACCCGGTGTTGGCCGGAAGGCCTCTAGTAGTGACAGTCAAATTGTTGGTGTGGCTCTCGAGAATTGGGCCGGTGGTGTTGAAGGAAAAGTTTTGGTGTTTGTGCACACTGCATACACCAGGCCACAGCTTGCTACCACTGGGGAGACTATAACCACCACTGCCATCACGCAGCTTGGCGGGGGAGACATCTTTAGTCTTAATAATGTCTCGAGTGAAGTACTCACTGTCACCAATAATGGCAATCTCGGTCTGGGTACCACCACTCCAACCGCACTTCTGGCTCTGGAGCAGCTCGGTTTCGCCAACGCTGGTGTCGCTGGCATTGATCAGAACTTCACCACTGAAAATACCGTTGCGGGTGTGACTCAGTTTGGTACCCGCCTAATCCTTGAGGCTACTAGTGTTGCTACCACCACAACCATCGGCAGTTTCATTACGGTGCGTGATGCTGCTGCTATTGCAAATACAGTTCGTGGTCTTGAGGTCCTCACTACCGAAGGTACTAACCGCGCGGGGGAGAACACTGCCATCTCAGGCACTGGCCACACCTTTGGTGTACGCGGTGTCACCACCGGTGAAGCAGCTGATATCTACGCTCCAGCCGGTGGCTACTTCGAGACCCAGGGTACCGACACTGGCAATGCCATACGCGGCTACTCAGACACCATCACCACCGCCAACCTCCTTTCACTCTTCCAGGGCGCATCTGACTTTACTGGTACCGGTCTTTCAATGAACTTTGGTACTGCGGGTGGCTCCTTCACCGGCACCAGCTCCAAGTACCTTGATTTCCAAAATGACGGAGTATCTGTTTTCACTGTGTCGGCCTTTGGTACTACCACGATCGGCGATGGGACTACCAACCACTTCGCGGGTCTCCAGATCGGCTTCGGTGGTCTCTGCGTAGCTAATGATGGTAGTTGTGTCGCTAGTACGACTGGTCGTATTAGCGCAGTCGACTACCAGGTCAGCCGCGCTGGTCTCAGCGAGACCTACGTATCTGATACTGAGCTTGAGGCAGGTGAGGTAGTGATGCTCTCCGCAGGACTCACGATCGACCGTGCCACCCGAGCAACCACGACCACTGTGCTCGGTGTGGTCGCGACTAATCCAGGGATCACCCTCGGTACCGCTGCCACGGGCTACCCAGTAGCCCTCGCAGGTCGTGTGCCGGTACAACTCTCAACTGAGAACGGCCCGATTTCTAAAGGTGATCAGCTCATGCTCTCATCTCTCCCTGGTGTGGCGATGAAGGCCACTGGTACCGGTGCGGTCATTGGTATTGCGCTGGAAGATTTTAATGACACCCGCTACTACTCTGACGGCTACCTGACTGAGTTTGGTAATGATATTGTCGAGCCAGTCTATGAACCGATCTTCACTGAGTATGACCCACGTCTCAACGATAATTGCTACTACAGTGGTGGGGCGGCCCACGGTGACGAGCCGTGTGTACCGCTAATGGCCACCACGACTGAGGCACAACTTGATGAAGCGAATGAATTGGTGCAAGCAGAAAGCGAGGAGGAAGCACTCGAAGCACTACGTGAGATCGACAGTGAAACGATAGAGCTTGAAAATGGGGAGGGTGTGCAGGTCGGGCAGATCGTGATGTTTGTACAACGCAGCGAACGGTGGATTGATGAGAGTATGCTGAGCGCCATTGTGGGACTCATGGACTCTGATGTGTCTGAGCTGCAAGATCGCCTTGAGCTCACCGCTGAGGAGGAAGGAACACCGCTTGGGGTAATGGCCACCGTCATCATGTCGATCAGTGAGCTCTGGAATCGAGTGACTGGTATTGAAGAGCGACTCGACCGACTCGAAGCAGAGAACGCAGCACTAAAACACCGAGTGAGTGAGATCGAGGGGCAGGCTGGAGTTGAGTATGAAGCACCAGTCGACACTCAGCCAGCTGTTGAACCAGACCCGACTCCAACCGATGAGACAGTCGATACTGCCACCTCAACAGAAAACGCAACCACTACAACAATGAGCACGCAGGAGGCAGAGGATGATACTGCTTCATCAACGCCGGCAGCTGAAGAAATGGTGGCAGAAGAGCCAACCGACATGGTGGAGACTGATGTGACAGAAGAAGCGTCAGAAGTAGAAGTAGAGGAGGAGACACCAGCTGAGCCAGAGCCAGAGACTGCACCAGGGAGTCAGTCGACCGAAGTGACTGAGTAGGAGTATGGCTATTCAAATTCTTTACGAGGATTTCCTGACGTAGTCGACCCACTCGTACGATTCATCTTCGAACACTCCTCCGCCATGATTTTCACTGATTTCAAATGTATCTGAGAATTCGGGGAATTGCCGGTCTCCAGGCTTGTCGCTGTCAACCAAAGTGAGCAGTAACTTGTTGGTTTTGTCCAGAAATAATTCGTAGATCTCTGCGCCGCCGAATATAAATATTTGTTCACCCCCGGGTGATTTTTTTGCGATCTCAAGGGCCTCTTCTACGGTGGTTACTACTACACAGCCCTCGGCTGTGTAGTTTGGATTGCGAGTCAGTACAATATTGGTTCGCTCAGGTAGTGGTCGGCCGATCGATTCGTGGGTTTTGCGACCCATAATGAGTGGGTGGTGTAGGGTGAGTTCTTTGACGCGTTTGAGATCGGCTGGGTTTTCCCAAAGGAGTTGGTCATCCACGCAAATATTACGTGTTTTTTTGCCCAACGCAGCAATTGCAATAATTTCCGGCTCATTCATGTCGGTGTATGTATACATCATTTTACATGTTTTGTGACCTGTTTTTGCCTAATTTTAAGATGCGTGGGGAAACTGGTATTTTCTTTGGTTAGTAAAACTGAGAGAGGTATAATGTACCAGCTTACTCACTAACACTACACCCATGGCCCACTTTGAGATCGAAGTCAAAAGCCTCCTTGGCGAAAAAGAGCGTGCCGAAGCGCTGAAGAAGAAGATGCAGGAACTCGATCCAGCGTGCGTATGCACGTCAACCAATACGCAGCTCAACCACTACTTTGAAGGTGGAGATATCAAAGAATTATACAAAAAGGTCGAACATCTTTTTTCAGGCGAACAGCACGAGAAATTTCACACCATTGCAGAGAAGGGGAGCGATTGCTCAGTGCGCACGCGCCAGCGCGATGATGAGGTGCTTCTTGTAGTGAAGGCATCGATCGATGGCGGAGTGAGCTCTAATGGGGTACAGCGCATGGAATTTGAAGAACCGGTTGCGATCACGCTCGATGAACTCGATGCGCTAGTGCAGGCGGCTGGCTATATGTACCAAGCCAAGTGGTCGCGCGAGCGAGAGGAATACGCCTACAAAGGTGCCAACGTCTGCATTGATCGCAACGCTGGCTATGGCTACCTGGCAGAGTTTGAGAAGATAGTTGCCGAAGCGGGCGAGGCGGATGTGGTGCGCAGTGAGCTTGATGCTTTAATGGTGGAGCTCGAAGTCGAAGAGCTAAGTCAGGACCGCCTCGCCCGCATGTTTGATTTCTACAACCAAAACTGGCCTGAGTACTATGGCACCACTAAGGTGTTTGTAATTGAGTAGTATGTTCCTCTCCGACCTAGATATCCTCGCAGCAGTGAAAAACGAAGAGATCACGCTCGAGCCGTTTGATAAAAAGCGCTTGCAACCAGCAAGTTACGACATCTTGCTTGGTAATAAGTTCGTAGTGAATGATGAGCACGAGACGCACTATATCGACCCAGCACGCCAACGTTTTGCTAAGACCCGCGAGATCGAAGTGGCTGACGGTGCCGAATTCGTCTTGCACCCAGGTGTGTCGGTACTGGCAATATCCAAGGAGTTCTTTGGTTCCAATCATTATTTGGTGCAGGTTGGCGGGAAGTCATCGCTCGCCCGAGTGGGACTGATGATCCATAACACGGCTGGCCTCATCAACCCTGGTCACTTCCTCCACATCACCTTTGAGCTTTGTAACCTCAACAACGTTCCGATCGTGCTACGTCCAGGTATGGAAATCGCGCAGTTGACCTTTTCAAAACT
The DNA here is from genome assembly GCA_020632135.1 of Candidatus Nomurabacteria bacterium. Taxonomy (GTDB): domain Bacteria; phylum Patescibacteriota; class Minisyncoccia; order Phycocordibacterales; family UBA918; genus OLB19. Next base: position 447,319 of record JACKGC010000001.1, read on the forward strand.
ATCGAGCCCGCCGAGTACGGCGTACGATAACGTAGCGCGCGGTAAGGACAACTGGGAGAGTAACTTCAAAGGTCGCGATCTTTTAGACACTAATTCATAAAATCATGGAACAGAAACATCCTGAATACCAGTATCTCGATCTGTGCCGAGACATCCTCGATACTGGTGCCGATAAAGAACTGTTTTTTAACGATGTCGTGTTAGAGCAGTATAAGAAAGAAGGGAAGGAGCCCCCGTTCATTCGTAGTGTGTTTGGCCGACAAATCCGCTTTGATCTTTCTGAAGGTTTTCCGCTCCTCACTACCAAGAAGACTTTCTGGCGCGGTATCACCACTGAGCTTTTGTGGTTCCTCTCAGGTAGCTCAAACATCAAACCGCTGATCGACCAGAACAATCATATCTGGGATGAATGGGCCTGGAAGATGTACCACATGTGGGCAATCGAACATGCACCAGAAGAGGACATGACGCAGGATGATTTCATCGCCAAGCTGACAAAACTGCCGGAAGAAGACGCGTTCGTGCAAAAGTGGGGAGATCTTATCACTATCTATGGCCGCATGTGGCGACGGTGGCCTGCCAAAGATGGACGTGAGATCGATCAGCTCGGATGGGTCATTGAGGGTCTGAAGACCAAACCGGACCGGAAAAGCTATGTGGTCAATGCGTGGAATCCTGATTTTATCTACGCCATGGCCTCAGAAGGGCAGCAGTCGCAGGTGCCACCGTTTTGTCACACCATGTTCCAATTTCAAGTCGCGAACGGGAAGCTTAATCTTGGGTTGTATCAGCGCTCCGCCGACCTCTTCCTTGGTGTACCCTTCAATATCGCGAGTTACGCGCTCTTGCTGCAGATGGTGGCGCAAGTGGTCGATATTCCACCCGGTGAATTTGTGCATAGCTTCGGTGACGTACATATCTACTCCAACCACTTCGACCAGGTGAAGGAGCAGCTCACTCGTGAACCGTATCCATTCCCAACGGTGAAGCTCAATCCGGCGGTGAAGGATATTGACGGCTTCACACTTGAGGATATAGAACTGATTGATTACCAAGCACACCCATCGCTTAAGGCCGAGATTGCCAATATTGGGGGGTTTGAGGAGAAGAAAAAATGAGTCTCGAGCACAGGTACCAGCAACCCAAGAGAATGTGCTACCATGGGAGGGCAAAATAAAATGATATGTCAGGAAAATTAATTGTGATCGAAGGTGCAGATGGAGCAGGAAAGGCGACCCAGGTCGATCTCTTGACCGAGCGCTTGCGCGGTGAGGGGGTTGAGGTCGAATCACTTGAGTTCCCCCGCTACGATGAGACCTTCTTTGGCTCATACATCAAAGAGTGGCTCGATGAGATGCACGGCAATTTCATTGAGCTTGATCCACGCTTGTCAGCCATCCTCTTTGCAGGAGATCGTTTTGAGACGAGAGACATTGTCGCTGGGTGGCTTGAGGCAGGGAAGCATGTCATCCTTGATCGGTATGTGAGCGCAAGCATGTTGCACCAAGGAGCAAAGATCACTGACATCGAGAAGCGCGGAGCGTTCTTGCTGTGGCTTCAGCGACTTGAATATGATGTGTTCAAAGCTGCTCGGCCAGACATGGTGGTGTACCTCGACATGCCAGCAGAGACTCGCCATGCACTCCTCACGACCGACGAACGCAAGCCCAATCTTGGCCACACTGAGACCGATGAGATGTATCAGGCAGCACTGCAGAAGTGCGCCGAGCATGTGGCTGGCTTGGAGAAGTGGCGCATCGTATCTTGTCTCATGGACGGCAAGTTGCGGAGCAAGGACAATATTAATACTGAACTGTACGGTCTCGTTCGACCGCTACTTAACTAATGTTACCTATGGAAATTCTCATCAAACGACTCAATGACAATGCACGCTTGCCAGCGTATGGCCGAGAGGCAGGGCCCGGTATCGATCTGTATGCACTGGATGATGTCACCATTGAACCAGGCGAGCGTGTCTTGGTGCAGACCGGAGTGGCACTGGCGATGCCGGTCGGATATATCGGTCTCATTTGGAGTCAGCGAGGTATGACCACGCAGAACGCGATGAAGGTTACAACTGATATCGTCGATTCTGGCTATCGAGAGGAAGTGCGAGTAGAGCTTACCAACACAGGAAGTGAACAGATACACTTTGCAGCGGGTGAGCCAATTGCGCAGCTCCTAGTACAGCAGGCTCAGCACGCACATCTCATTGAAGCCGAAGATCTTGGCGGTGATACTGAAAAATGATCCGCTGTGCGTGTTGACGCAAGTACGTCATGGAACACTACAAATACATTAAAGCCCAAGACAGTGAAGTGTATGATGCGCTCATTGGGGAAGAGGAGCGCGAGCGCACGGGTATTGAGCTTATCCCGAGTGAGAATTACGTGAGTCTCGCGGTACGTGAGGCAGAGGGGTCGGTACTGACCAACAAATACGCGGAAGGCTACCCCGGCCGGCGCTACTACGGCGGGCAGCAGTATACCGATGTGGTAGAGACGTTGGCCATCGAGCGGGCGAAGCAGCTTTTTAATTGTGCGTATGCTAACGTGCAGCCCCTTGGTGGTGCAGCGGCTAACGTGGCTATGTACTTTGCGCTCATGGAGCCGGGCGATACCGTGCTTGGAATGGACCTCTCGCACGGAGGACACCTCACCCACGGACATCCAACCACCAGTATCAATAAGGTCTTTAATTTTGTCCGGTATAAAATGAAGGATGTCGATACGGGTGAGATCGACTATGAGCACTTACGACAGATGGCGCTCAAGCACAAACCAAAGATCATCTTGGCGGGCTTCTCAGCGTACTCCCGAGAACTCGATTATGCGAAGTTTGTAGCGATCGCGAAAGAGGTTGGTGCGTACACCGTAGCAGATGTGGCGCACATCGCGGGGCTGATCGCTGCGGGGGCTTTGCGTAACCCGTTTGACGACGGCTTCGATGTGATGACGACTACCACGCATAAGACACTCCGCGGCCCCCGCGGCGGCATGATCCTGGTGCGGGAGAGCGAAGATCTCGCGAAGCGTATTAACAAGACCGTTTTCCCGGGAGTACAAGGAGGACCACATATGCATATCATTGCAGCTAAGGCAGTAGCGTTTGGCGAAGCACTTCACCCCCGTTTCAAGATATACGCAGTGCAGGTGTTAAAAAATGCCAAAGCAATGGAGCAGGTGTTTAAAGCACACAACATTCGGCTGCTTGGCGGTGGCACCGATAATCACCTGCTCCTGGCTGATGTGTATGGCTCGCTGGGTATTACGGGTGCCGAAGCGGAAGCCGTTCTCGATGAGGTCGGTATCACGCTCAACAAGAACATGATCGCTGATGAGCCGCGCACCGCACTTGACCCTTCCGGCATCCGCTTCGGCACCCCGGCCATGACCACCCGCGGGATGGGGGAGGGGGAGGCAGCTGCGCTTGCCGAGCTCATGATCCGTACCCTGAATGCAAAAGACGACCCAGTCGAGAAAGCAAAGATCAAAGCTCAGGTGCAACAGCTCTGCGAGCAATTCCCAGTGCCACCTGCCTTTGTGTAGTACTTGTCTGCCTGTTCACTTCTGCCACCATTACGTTGATCGCCTCTCCTCAGATATGGTGACTCGAAAGGAAACAGGTGTTCGTGAATGAGTAAAACGCCCATTCGCCCGCTAGTTCCGTCCGAGGTAGCGGGTTTTTTTAGTACTGATTTTGTGTATAACCGATGCATTGATGAGCAGTCGGTAATGGTTTAATAATACAAAGGCACAACATATTATTTATTTCACGTGTCTGATCAATTTCTCTATTACTTTTTACCCGTATCCACTATGTTTAGAAATGTTCTTGTCGCGCTCACCTTACTCGTCACTCTAACCACTCCTGCTCTGGCTCAAGAAGCTGATGTCCCCGCGTACGTACTTGAAACTACCACGTACGAACAGCTTGAGGCGCTCACGCCCGAACAACAGCAGGTAGTACGCGAGTATTACGATAATTTGCGAGCCTCAAAGGGGCGTACCGTGACCGTCGTGGCCACCGTAGAGTTTGATGATGTTAAGGTGGTGCGGCACGAAGGCAACGAGGTAGACGTGACCTTTACTCTCCTCAACGGCAAGGGTGCACAACCAGACATGCGCTACAAACTCGATCTCATCTATGACAACGACGGCAACGATGCGCCAGTGATCATTGATACGATGGTGTATCCAGAGGTGCTCTCGGTGAGTGAAGGTGAGACGTTGGTACAGAATGTTACCTACACAGCGCCAGCGTATCTCACTGGTGTCTACCAGCTCTATCTCACTGTTGAGAACAGTTCCGGCCTCACACTAGCGATCGGAACCGTAGAGGGATACCTAGAACTAGAGGGCACGGGTGAGTACGTGAATTTGGCCCCAGGCAATTGCTATTTGGCGGTCAGTGGCACGGATGAGCAATTTGATTTAGAGCAAGGTGTTGATGTCATGCCGGGCAGTGATACCATCACTGCGCACTGTGAGGTACAGAGCTTTCTCGGGACTGAGCAAGCCATCTACCCAGTACTGGGTGTTCGAGAGCGTTCAATGCTCGGTGATGTGGTCGCACCAGAGCAGATCTTGCAGAGTGCGGTGGTGACCGCGCCCGCGGAAGGAAGCTTCTCATTCTCAGCGCCACTCACCATTCCGGCTGACCCGCAGTCATATGATGCGACACTGTATTTCCAGAACTCTGCGGGAGCCAAGATCTCCAATACCATCCCACTGCACTTTGTGGTGCAAGGTCTTAGTGCCACTATTCAGAATGTGGTACTCAATGCTGATGCGTATAAGGCAGGGGATGAGGCCGTAGTACAGTTCACCTGGTCTGGCTCAGCTGGCAGTTTTGAGGGAGCGCGCTATGAAAGTATCGGTCTCGATGACCCTCGCGTGGTCCTGCAGGTGGCTGACCATACCGGTATTACATGCTCAGCCGAGCAGTCATTCCCGCTTACCGAAGGTGAACAGGTGGTCAACTTGCGTTTGCCGATCGCAAGCGACTGTGCGTACCCACTCGTGAGTGCGTACCTATACGACGGAACAACCTTACTTGATACGAAAGAACTTTCTTTTGGGACACCAGAGGCGAAGCCTGCGAGCCTGCCAGCAGGCGATGACGAAGAAGAGAGCGCTGGAATAGTGGTAACCGTGTTGCTACTCATACTTCTGTTGGTGGCAGTTGTTGGAGTGGTGTGGTACCTGAAGCAGTCAGAACAGGGAGGTGGCGATGATGACCGTGACGAAGCAAGCGATTCTGATGGCCAGAGAGGACAGGTGCCGCCAGTCGGAATGGCCCTCTTGTTTCTTGGAGTGCTCCTTACCGGCTTCTCCCTGCCAGCTGGAGAAGCGCAGGCGGTGACCATCTTTATTTCTGATTACACCGCGCAAGATTCTAGTAACGCGCAGGGAGAGTATGAGTGGAAGACGCATACGTATACGTTGCAGACGGGCTTGGTGTATCAGCCAGGCGATCCGATCTTGGTGGAGTACGAGGGCGTTGACGAGCAGTTCATGTGTGACAATATCCCACAAGATTTTTGTAATTTTATTTGGACACAACTCAGTACTTTTCCCGATGGTGAGATAACCAGCGGTTGTTTTGACGATGATGGTACCTGGGATGGTTGTTCAACCTCACACTACCAGCTGAACGATAAGCGCACTGCAGGCTGGAATCCAGTTACCCAGTCAAATATTGTGAGCGAAGAGGACTGTAGTTTGTACTCCAAGACCAGCTATCACGATGGTAGCGCGGTCGGGAGCGTGAGCGGTAACCGGGTACATGTCGTGACCTGGATCGCACTCAGCGCCCCACAAACACCTGGAGACTATTGGCTCTTGGCCGATATTAATGAAGAGGAAGACGCAGTCGAGCCCGAAGCGGTCTACGGCTGGGCAATCACGGTGGGTGGTCCACCGGCTAATAATCCACCGGTGGCAAAGATCATCCTTCCAACTGACCAGCCGGTGTACCACCTTGCGTCTGCTGCATTGGTGCACTTTGATGGTATTGGGACTGACCCTGATGGCGATGCGATTGCGTGTTACTCATGGGGTACTACCTGTAGCGCGGCGCGTGGATCGAGCGATTGTAACGGCTCTGGCTACGGTCCAAGCAATAGGTACAACACAAAAACGTACGATCGAACGTACAGTAGCTCTAATACCTGGACGCTGGCGGTGCGAGACGAACGTGGCGCATGGTCTGAGTGTGATCAGGTATATATTGCTTTCAATGAACCTGACTACGCTGTACCAGTGGCTGTGATTGACCTGCCAAGTAGTAATATCACAGTTAGTGCAGGGGATTCTGTGCACTTCAAGGGTCATGGTGATGATGCTGATGGAGTGATTGATACTCTCGTGTGGACGAGTGGCTCATGTTACGGAGATGTAATTCGAGAGACTATAACGCATTCAAATCAATTATATTGGGACGAGTTTGATCGGTCATTCATATTGACCAGTGAGATCTTCTTGAAGGTTGAAGACGACGACAGCAACTGGTCGGATTGTGTGTCTGTAAGAGTGACTACTGACGGTGTCTTACCAAACCCACCAACGGTTGACCTCAAAGCAGATGGTTCTGATGGCCCGGTCAACAAATTCGTAGGAGAAGATGTGCGTTTGTCCTGGACCAGTGATGCTGATGTGTGTGCAGCCGCTTGGACCACTAAGGTGACCCGCTCTGGCTACCAGGATCTCACCAACCTCGCTGCAACCACTACCTACTCGGTGACCTGTACCGATAACTCCAATGGCCTGTCTGCCACCGACTCAGTGATCGTCGGTGTATCAGAGATACCGAATAGTGTTCCGGAGGCTTTCATCGATCTACCAGCTACTGACGTGAGTATTGTTGACGGCGGCACGGTGAACTTCAATGGTCACGGCACTGACAGTGACGGCACCATCGTAGCGTACAAGTGGAGCAATACCTGTGGCGGTGCAGCATTGAATGGAAATCAATCGATCTCAACCTACACCTCAGCCTCTCTCGGCGTTGGCACTCATACGTTCTACTTCCATGTGCAGGATAACGCGGGTGTCTGGTCGTCTAACTGTCCGTTCCGGACTATTACAGTGACTCCGAATACGCCACCGCAAGCTTTCATTGATCTACCGGTTTCAAATACCAGCGTGAGCGAGGGCAGTACGGTGAACTTCAACGGTCACGGCACCGACAGCGACGGCACGATCACGGCCTACAAGTGGAGCACTACCTGTGGCGGTGCAGCATTGAATGGAAATCAATCGATCTCAACCTACACCTCAGCCTCTCTCGGCGTTGGCACTCATACGTTCTACTTCCATGTGCAGGATGACGACAGTGACTGGTCTACTAATTGTCCTTCACGAACCATTACAGTCGACCCTCGTCCGACCGTCACCCTCAAAGGCAACAACCAAACCGGGTCTGTAACTGTTAACGAGGGGGGTAGTGTCAACCTCACTTGGACTGCCACTGATGCTGACAGCTGTACAGCCAGTGATGACTGGAGCGGTAGCGGCAAGCCAGCCAACAACCTGATCGGTGAAAATCAATCAAACATTCTAAGTAGCAAAACCTATACGATCACCTGTACCGGCTCTGGCGGCACCTCAGACCCTTCAACGGTGAATGTCACCGTCTCCCTCCTCTCAAACCTGCAGGTAAGCCTAGGCAGCATTCAGTTCGAGAACTTTGACTCAATTGGAGGAGTGTACCAAGATGTCAAAGTGAACTATATCGTTAGAAATGTCGGTAGTGCATCGGTGGGCAAGGTCTCACACCTCAGACTACAGCTCGACCTTAACAACAATTCTAGTGTCGATGTCACCTCGCCAGCCATCAACATTCCTAACCTAGCGGGGTTAACTGGAGAATACACGAGCTCGTACACGTTCTCTCCAGCTGGCGGAGTAACTCCAAACACCGATCTCCATAAGATACTGGCAATGATCGACTACGATCTTCAAGTGACTGAGTTTAACGAAGGCGATAACACTGCCGAAAGGACCGGTACCACAGAATACCCCGACCCGGGCATCGAGCTCACCGCCAACCCAACCGTGGTCCAGACCGGTGCTACCTCAACCCTGACCTGGGATACTAAGCAACCATACGATATGGTATGTACCATCACTGGCCCTGGCCTGACTAGTGGCGACACCTTCAATCCAAGCACCGATGGGACCGAAGGTACCCTCTACACCAACCCGATCACCAGCAAGTCAACCTACCTCCTACGCTGTGTGGTTGGTGCAACCGGACAGACCTTCACTGACACTGCCACCATCGAAACCATTGGAGTGATCGAGGAGATCTAGACTACAGAACACGAAACAGCACGCCGCCCACGAAGTGGGCGGCGTTTTGTGTTTTGTACAGAGTGTGGCACGGTGGTCGTCTGAGTGATTCTCTGCTGGTTGCATTTTTAGCGTGCTTCGGTAGCATGTGACGGGTTAGTACTTTTTGAAGAGGTATTCTCATGCTTACACCTGCAACTGCAGAACGAATTGTGCAGGATATTCTGCACCAAAAGTTTGGATTTTTCCCAGTCGATCGGACACTGGTCGATGAGGTAAGTGGTCAGTGGTTGGCCTTTGTGCAGCGTCGGATCAAGACTGGCGATGCGGCTGACTGGCTGTTCACCAATGAAGGGGAGGAGGAATCTGATGTAGGCTTGGTAGTGAAAAGTGGTGAAACGCATCAGTATGGGCAGTATGATCACAAGCTGCTGTTTCAAAACAGTGTCAGATTACGCCGACAGCTGGCACGCAAGGACCTCGCAGCCGCAGATTGGGTGTTCTTAGCACAGCACCGGGTGCTGATGGAGCACGTGCAGCGTGTGGAGTTACGTTTGCTTGAAGAACTTGAGCGCCTTACAGGTGAGTCGGGAATTGTGGGATCGGTCATCCGCTCTGCACTGAAACCCATTCCGTACGCCATGTCGACGCTGCGGGCATTGGTGTATCAGGCGGTGGCAGGACAAAAGGGTGCACAGAAGCATCTTGATCGAGGTTTCCTGACGCTCCACAGTGGCGATGTAAACGGTCGGCTCGTGTACTTTGATGGACCTGATGACGATTCACCAAAGCCGATCGATGTACCCAGTGGGTACGGGGTGGCATTCCCTGGCATCAAGTGGTTGTGGGTCTTTGCCGGTAAGTATCAGCCATTGTGGCACGGGGCTGAGGTGACCAGTGACGGTGAGCGAGTCGCACACCCGTACTTCTCGCACGTTGAGTTGTGTGGGTATATGGTTCGTGACTTCCGCGCTGCGCTGCAGGATTTTCACAGCACCTTCCTGCCACTGATGCAACAAGGACAGTACCATTGGCGGATGGCGTGAGTAACAAAAGCACCTGGAGAAATTTCTCCAGGTGCTGTTTTGTTTGTTATGATGCTGAGTATGCACCAGTATCTCAGACGCGCCTGGCGGGTAGCCTATCATCACTGGCTTACCCTCAGTTTTGTCCTTGGGTTTTTGACTGACCTCATCTTACTTAATCGTATCGATGATCTGGTCGATAATCTCATTTTGCTTTTTTATGTCTTGCTCGCCACTACCGCAATGCTGCTGCTCTACGTGGGAGTGGCGGAGCGTGGTCCGGGTTTTTTGGCGCGGTTTTTTAAGCGCTACGCGCCGATCGCGATGCAGTACGCATTTGGTGGTTTGCTCTCGGGCATGCTCATTTTCTATGGGCGGAGCGGTGATTGGTTGGCGAGTGCGCCATTTTTGCTGCTTATCCTGGCGGTCATCTTCGGAAACGAATTGGTAGGAAAGCGTTCTGACCGACTGATCTACCACATCGCGCTCTACTTCATTGGCCTCTTTTCATACATCGTACTGGTGATACCCGTGCTGACCGGAAAGATGGGGGATGCAATTTTTATTCTCAGTGGACTCATCGCTCTCATGCTGGTGACCTTTGTGGTGCAGGTGTTGTATCGCATTGTGCCACACTTTATGGAACTTAATACCAAGCGGATCATTGTGACACTCGGGGGTATCTACGTTGGTTTTAACGTGTTGTATTTCACCAGTGTTATCCCGCCGATCCCGCTTTCGCTCACCGAGCTACGTATTGTGCAATCGGTTGAATCATTCTCTACTAGCGCCACCACCAAGAGCTACCGCGTTGCGACAGAGGTGCAACCCTGGTACCGTCGCTTGCCACTGGTGCGGCCGGTGCTCCACCCGACCGGTGACTCGATCGCTTGCTTTGCACGCGTGTATGCGCCGACACGGCTTACGACCGAGATCTTCCACCGCTGGGAATACCAAGATGAATCGGGAGATTGGCAGGAGCAGCTGCACTTTGGGTATGAGATCTCCGGTAGTAACGTGGGTGGATATGGTGGTTACACCAAGACCAGTAATTTCTTTTCTGGCGTCTGGCGTTGCAGTGTCGAGACTAAGCGTGGTCAGGTGCTCGGTCGGGAAGTGGTGCGCATTGACACCGCTGGACAACCTAAGGATATCGAGGTGTTGATCGAGTAGTCCTATTCGAGCGGTGGTGAGTTTGGTATGCTGATGGGAATTGATGAGTATTGTATAAGTATTAGCAAGTATGTTTGAAGGTTTTTTTGGAAAGAAAAAAGAAGCTGAAGCAGAGGGGTTGTCGAAGTCAGTTGAGGAGATGAAGGCGCATGCTGAGGCAGCTGGCGGGCAACCAGCATCCTTTGCGATTGATGATGAGATGCCACCCGCACCAATAGCGGTTGAAGGCTACGGTGAACCAACACAAGAACGTCACCTCGCAGATAATGCGGGTGAAACCATTACCGGCGAAGACATTGGTCTTGAAATGGAGTCAATCACGTTTGAGTCTGATGGAACGGTGAGCAATGCTGATATCAGCGAGCGACCAACCGGTCCAGCGGATGCAGCACTGAAGATGGAAACCGTTGATGGGCCGGAGTTGGCTGGGCAGCGTATCGAGCCACGACCCAAACACAGTGAAGAAGTAGTAGGTGACGATGTGGGTATCGAGGAACAAGAGGCAGCGTAATTGGGTGGAGGTGAAGACAAAGGCCGGGGCGCGAAGCGCCCCGGCCTTTGTTGTGCACCATTGTCGTTTGACGAGCTTCGGCTATGTGTTTGATACTGTAGGTAGAGCAGTACAACGTAGTATGCTCACTTCTTCGATCGAGGTGATCAGTATGCGAAAAGATCGCAAGTTAAAAAAGGCGTCTCCAAAAGATGACCCAAATGATGTCATGAGGGAAGAACTAGGCATTGATCTTGATGACAAGGTTCAATATGAAGGCCCTAGTGAGATGCATCCCACCCTGGTGCAACAGGCGCAAGCCAAAGCGTCGACTTATGACAAGTTTGGGGTTGGTCAATACGATTTTGAATAAACCCTACTGAATGAATAGAGCGCTTCGGCGCTCTTTCTCTTACTCGGCCTTTTCAAATGTCCTCTAAATGATAGGATGAGGTTTGCAGCCTGATACGTTGCGTGTCGGGGTGTGGGGGGGCGCTTTGCGCCCCCCCACACCCCGACTATGTCTGATACACATAACCTACAATTTTTATGTCTAAAATGCACGGTCGTGAAAACGACACGGTAGAGGTCGTCGATGTTCCCAAGTCAGAAGTAGCCGAGCGCGAAGAAGCGATCCTGGCTTTTTGGCAGGAGCACGACATTTTTAATAGATCACTCAAGCAGCCGGCCGGCGACGCACCAAAAGGTGACTACGTGTTTTACGACGGGCCGCCGTTTGCGACAGGCTTGCCACACTACGGCCACATTTTGGCCGGGACCATGAAAGACGCGATCCCGCGTTTCTGGACGATGCAGGGGTACCACGTGCGGCGACAGTGGGGCTGGGATTGCCATGGCTTGCCAGTTGAGAACTTGATCGAGAAGAAGCTTGGCTTGGCGACCAAGCGCGACATTGAGGCGTACGGTATCAAGAATTTCAACGAAGCCGCCCGCGAGTCGGTGATGGAGTACGCCGATGATTGGCGGCAGATCATCCCGCGCATGGGACGCTTTGTTGACATGGAGAATGACTACAAGACCATGGACAGCACCTACACCGAAAGTGTGTGGTGGGTATTCAAGCAGCTTTACGAAAAGGGGCTGGTGTTTGAAGGCTTCAAAAGTATGCATCTCTGCCCGCGTTGTGGGACGACGCTGTCAAACTTCGAGGTCAACCAAGGGTACAAAGATATAAAGGATATTTCGGTGTTTGTTGAGTTTCCGCTCGTGGATGAACCGGGCACGTCGCTTCTTGCGTGGACGACCACTCCATGGACCCTGCCGGGGAATATGGCGCTCGCGGTGAATGAGGAGATCGAGTATGCGGTGATCGACGTAAAAACCGAGACAGGTGCTAAGCGACTTGTCTTGGCAAAGGATCGGGTAGCGGCAGTACTGAAAGAATCTGAGTACACAGTAGTGGAGATGTGGACAGGTAAAGATCTCCTCGGCAAAAAAATTGAACCACCGTTCCCGTGGCTCGCTACGCAACTCACCGAAGAAGCACCAAACGCTTGGACCGTCCTCCATGCAGATTTTGTGGAAGTGGGGGAAGAGGGAACCGGCATCGTACACATTGCGCCCGCGTACGGTGAAGATGACATGAAGCTCGGGCAGAAGCACGGGCTGCCGATCATTCATCACGTCGATGAAGGTGGGCATTTTAAGGACTTCGTCACTGACTTCGCGGGGCAGCTCGTGAAGCCAAAGGATGACGAAGAATCTGAGGTCAACCACATGGATGCCGACATTGAGATCATCCGTGCGCTGGCAGCGAAGGGCCGACTCTTCGCTAAGGAAAAGATCACCCACAGCTACCCGCACTGCTGGCGGTGTGATACGCCACTTCTTAACTACGCGACCACGTCGTGGTTTGTGGATGTGCCGAGTATCAAAGATAAGTTGGTGGCCGCGAATGAAACCGTTGGTTGGGTGCCGGAGCACGTTGGCACCAACCGTTTCGGTAAGTGGCTTGAAGGTGCGCGCGACTGGGCGGTCAGCCGCCAGCGCTACTGGGGCGCACCACTGCCGATCTGGAAGAATCCCGAAACAAACGAAGTGAAGGTGTTTGGGTCACGCAAAGACATGCAGAAGTATGCTCCGACAAGTGGCAACACGTACTTCACGATGCGCCATGGGTTGGCCGAAAGTAATGTGAAGCATGTGATCAGTTGCAACAAAGAAAACAGTGATGGTTTGACCGAAGAGGGAAAGCAGCAAGTTGAAGCGGTCGTGGCAAACTTACCAGAGCAGATCGACATCATCATTCATTCTGGTTTTCAACGTACCAAGGAAACCGCCGAGATTGTCGCAGCTGCGCATCCAGAAGCTGAAGTGATCGAAGACGACCGCGTGCGCGAGCTTGATCTCAGTGACGACTATGAAGGTGGCAAGTGGAAAGATTACAATGCTCAGTTTGCCACTTGGGAGGATCGTTTCACCAAAAAGCTTGAAGGTTCAGAGAATCGTCGGGATGTACAGATGCGCATGGGAGCATTCATCGAATCACTTGAAGAAACCTATGCTGACAAGAAGATTTTGATCGTCAGTCATGCGGGGCCGCTTTTTGGACTTGAGTGTTTTGTGAAAGGTCTTAGTCTCAAGGAATCCGAAGCGTACTTTGCCGATGAAGCGGCATATCATGCCAATGCCGAAGTGCGTGAGCTGGTATATGCGCCGCTGCCACACAACGACTACTACGAACTTGACTTCCATCGGCCGTACATTGATGACTTTGTGCTGGAAGAGAATGGAGTGCAGCTGGAACGTATTCCTGACGTCTTCGATTGTTGGTTTGAGTCTGGTTCCATGCCGTACGCGCAGTTCCACTATCCCTTTGAGCAGTCTTTTGGGCGATCTCACTCTCCGCTCGACAGTGCTCACGGCGTCACCGTACCAGCCAGTACGGCTCCTAGTGAGACCGTCTCCGCGAAAAGTGATCTCATACCAAAATCCTTGCTCAAAGAACAAAGTGTACAACTTGAGTTTGAGCAGAGGTGTTTCCCTGCACAATTCATTGCCGAAGGTCTCGACCAGACCCGCGGCTGGTTCTACTCTATGCTTGTTTTGGGGGTAGCGCTCTTTGGTAAGTCGCCGTTTGAGAATGTGATCGTCAACGGCCTGGTGCTGGCTGAGGACGGTAAGAAGATGTCAAAATCGCTCCAGAATTACCCCGATCCACTGGATCTCGCAAATCGAGTAGGAGTTGATGCGATGCGTTTTTACTTGCTTTCTTCGCCGGTCATCCGGGGAGAAGACCTTAACTTCTCTGAAAAGGAAGTACTCGAACTGCAGCGCAAGAACATTGGGCGGTTGCACAATGTGCTGGCGATGTATGAGATGTATGCGGACGGCGGCGAGTCGCGAAGCGACTCGCCGCACGTCCTCGATCGCTGGATCATTGCTCGACTCAATCAGTTGGTGGCGGAATCGACTGCCGGGTACAAAGCCTACGAGCTTGATAAGGCCACGCGCCCGATCACTGACTTTATCGACGATCTGTCGGTGTGGTACTTACGCCGCAGCCGCGATCGCTTGAAGGGCGAAGACACAGAAGACAAGACTCGAGCGCTTGCGACGCTCCGCTACACGCTCCGTACGCTCGCGCTCGTCATGGCGCCAGCCATGCCATTCTACGCTGAGTACCTCTGGCAGGCGGTGAAGGAAGAGGGTGACGCTGAGAGCGTGCATCTTGGTAAGTGGCCGGAGGGGGGTGAGGTTGACCATTGGCTTATTGGCTGCATGGTGACTACTCGAGATGTTGTTTCTGCTGGTTTGGAATTACGGACAAAAGCAAAGTTGAATGTGAGACAGCCTTTAGCATCAGTTAAGTTCAAAGTCGAGAGTAACGGTGTGATAATTCCAGACGAGTTTATCCCGCTCATCAAAGATGAATTAAATGTGAAAGAAGTTATATCAGATTCAGTATTAAAAAATCTTGCTGAACTTGACACTACTCTCACTCCTGAACTTCTCGCCGAAGGTGCAGTACGTGAGCTGATGCGGGCGGTGCAGGGGAGGCGCAAGGCCGAAGGCCTTGCGCCGGAAGACCCCATTGTCCTCACTATCGACACTGATGAAACTGGTCAAGTGGCAGTTGCTGCAAATCAAGATTTGCTCGTAAAAACTGTCGGTGCTGACTCGCTCATCTTTGCAAAAACCGAAGGTGAAGTGGTAAAAGCAGGAGAGTTTGCTTTCACGTTCTCCATCCAGAAACTCTAGGGGTCGTGTCTGGCGACGGGTGTCACGTAGCTCTCACAAAATAATCAGCATGGCCTACGAAACATACACAACCAAAGCGCTCGTCTGCGGCACTAAAAACCGCAACACGGCCGACCGCAGCTACCTGCTTTTCACTAGAGAAGCCGGCATGCTCTTTGCTGACGCTCGCAGTGTGCGCGAAGAGCGTTCGCGGCAGCGCTACGCGCTCCAAGACTTCTCACTCATTCGGGTGTCACTAGTGAAAGGGAAGGCAGGGTGGAAAATTGGCAGTATCGAGCCACTTACAAACTTGTATCACGCTGCTGAAGATAAAGTGGCGCGTGGTAGTGTTGTGCGCGTGGTGCGGCTCCTGCGCCGCTTCCTCCACGGGGAGGAAGCGGCGCAGGAGCTATTTGATCTTGTCACCCACGGTCTCACTATTTTAAAAGGTGAAGTACCTGAACGAGCCTTTGTGGAACAGGTGCTCTTAGTACAGATCTTAGCTGAACTCGGGTATGTTGCCACCAAAGACATTCCTGAGCCGCTGCAGCGTGTAGCCCCCGAAGCGGCGGGGATTCTCCGCTCAGACGCTCTGGCGAGCATTGTTGACCGACTCTATACCCACGCAGTGTCCGTGAGCCATCTCTAGGGCAGTGGTATACTATCTGAATATGAAGCCACTGCGTGATCAAAAACAGCTCGATGAGATGCGCAAACGTCTCTATGATCGAGGCGCTAGTGTGGAACAAGCCAATCGTCATCAGCTAGCAGATACACCGGTGGACGTTGCCCGTGATTGGGGTGCGCGTCCGACGCCGCCTCCACCAGTAGCTCAGGCTGCACCGCAATCGACACAGGCAGCTGCAGTGCCACCGACCCCATCACCGTCTGAGTTGCCAGTTGCAGAGCCACACAGGCCTCGCCGCTACCGCAGTTTTATTCTCATTGGCAGTATACTCATTTTTATCTTGGTAGCTGCAGTTTCAAGTTTGCATATTTACTTCGGCGGCAATCAGATCTCCAACCAAAACATTCACATCCTTGTGCAAGGGCAGCCACTTATTGGTGGCGGGGAGGTGATGAATCTCCAAGTGTCAGTCTCCAACCAGAATTCTGTACCAATCGAGTCTGCCACACTGATCTTAAAGTACCCTCCCGGCACCCGCTCAGTGGGTGATTCACCTCGAAATCTCTTTGAAGAGCGTATTCCACTCAATGACATCGCCCCAGAAGGGCTCCAAACGGTACCAGTCCGAATCGTGGTTTTTGGTGAGGAGAACACCGAACGAGAGATACAGGCAACGATCGAGTACCGAGTCAATGGTTCTAATGGTATGTTCTATAAAGATGCTGATCCATTAGCCTTCAGGATCAGTTCCTCACCGCTCGTATTGCGGGTCGATAGTATCGAGAAAGTCGCGTCCGGTCAGTTGGTGGAACTGACCCTCACGGCAGTCTCCAACGCTAACGCTCCACTTGAAGACATTCTTATCACTGCTGATTATCCAAACGGATTCACCTTTGAGGCCTCCGAACCAGCCCCAGAGTATGGGGAGAATGTCTGGCGGATTGACTCCATCCAACCTGAGAGTTCCACTGAGATCAAGCTTCAAGGCATTGTGTCTGGACTAACTGATGAGTCTTTCCGCATCAATTTTTCCGCTGGCCCGGTCGACCCGAATAACCAGTATCAGGTCGGAGCTGCATTGGCGGAAGCAAAAGCAGACTTTACGATCGAGCGCCCGTTCATAGATGTAGATATTGCAATCAATGGTAACAAGACACGCTCGGTTGTGCTACCGGAAGCAGCAGAATCAGATGTCGTGGTCAGTATCACCAACACCCTTGATGAGACTGTTTACGATATGGTGGTAGAGGTGGTTCCTGATGGAAACGCATTGCAAGAAGATTCAATTACCGGTAGTAATGGTTTCTATGATTCAAATACAGATACCGTTCGGTGGGAAGTGTCAAACAATGAATCATTTGACCGAGTGCTGCCTGGTGATTCACGCTCCTTAACTTTTAGTATAGAGCCAAATTCTAATCGTACCACCGCGTCCTTTAATATAGTGGTGAACGTGTATGCGCGTCGAATTGCCGAAAGTAGTGCGCAAGAGACCCTAGTCGGTACTGTTCGAGCAGAAGCAAAGTATTCATCCAGCATTACAATGGGGAGTCAAGTTGGATATGGCAATGGTCAATTTCTAGATGTGGGCCCGGTTCCACCAGCTATTGGTCAGAGTACGTCATATACCATTACGCTGGTTGCGTCAGCCGGAGCCAATGATATTTCAAACGGTATTGTTGAAACGTCGTTACCAATTTACGTCAACTGGCTGGATACCTATGATGGAGAAGGTGATGTGACCTACAACTCGGTTTCTAAGAAGTTGATTTGGGAGGTGGGGAACTTGTCACAAGGTCGTCAGAAACAGGTATCTTTTCAGGTTGATTTGCAGCCCAGTGTCTCTCAAGTTGGTACGATCCCGGTATTGCTCAATAAACAATTCTTCAAAGCAAATGACAAGTTTACGGGCGCACTCTTGCAAGATGAGGCACTAGCTGTTACAACAGAGCTCTCAACTGAGCTTGGTTTCCAGCGCGGAAATGGTGAGGTTGTGCGATAAACCAACGACATATGGAAAAATCAGTAGATACAATGGAGAAGGTAGTTTCGCTGTGTAAACGGCGCGGTTTTGTCTTTCAGGGGAGTGAGATCTATGGGGGTCTGAAAGGAACCTGGGATTTTGGACCACTTGGCGTGGCGCTTAATAACAACATCAAACGAGAGTGGTGGAAGATGTTTGTTGAAAGCCGTGAAGATATGTACGGCGTGGATGCGGCAATTTTAATGAACGCAAAGGTGTGGGAAGCATCAGGACATACCGGTGCAGGCTTCTGTGATCCTCTTGTAGAAGACACTGAAACTGGCGAACGCTTTCGAGCTGATCATCTACTGAAAGATGCTGGTGTTGATGCCGAGGGTATGACCTTGGAAGAGATCGATGCTGCAATTGCAGACCACAGACTAGTGAGTCCAAAAGGCAATCCGCTTTCTCCAGCTCGCCAGTTCAATTTGATGTTTGAGAGTCGTATTGGTGCAACTTCTGGTGCGGAGGGGAAAGTGTACTTGCGTCCAGAAACCGCGCAAGGCATGTTCGTCAACTTCAAGAATGTACTTGACTCAATGTCACCGAAGATACCGTTTGGTTTGGCACAAGTAGGGAAGGCTTTCCGCAATGAAATTGCGCCGCGAGAGTTTGTCTTTCGAGTGCGCGAGTTTGAGCAAATGGAGATCGAATATTTTGTGAAGGAAGCTGATTGGGAGACGGAATTTGATAAATTACGTACTGATATTCAGACGTGGCACCGACATCTTGGGCTTGCCGACGAGAACATTCGTGAGTACGAGGTGCCGAAAAATGATCTAGCGCACTATAGCAAGCGTACGATTGACTTCGAGTACAACTACCCGGGGAAGGGCTTCGATGAACTGGCTGGTTTTGCGTACCGCACCGACCACGATCTCAAGAACCATATGCAGCACAGCGGTGTTTCGATGGAATACATTGAGCCAGACGGTACTCGGTACATACCGCATGTACTTGAGCCTTCGTTTGGCGTGGGGCGTGCCTTTATGGCTGTGTTGTGTGAAGCGTACACCGAAGACGAAATGGGTGGAGAGGCGCGCACCTACCTCAAGCTGCCAGTGCACTTGGCTCCATACCGGGTTGCGGTCTCACCGCTTCTTAAGAACAAGCCACAACTCGTCGAGAAAGCTCGTGACGTATTCGCGATGTTGAAGAAAGAATTTGGTAACGTCGCCTGGGACGATAACGGCAATGTCGGTAAGCGCTACCGTCGCCAGGATGAGATCGGTACGCCGCACTGTATCGTGATCGACTTTGAGACCCTTGGTGAAGAGAAACCAGAGCTCGCTGACACCGTGACTGTCCGCGACCGCGACACCGGCGAGCAGGAGCGAGTAGCGATTGGAGAACTGATTGGATATCTGAAATAGAAGCTAAAACTCAGCCGGCAAGGTTCCTGAGAATGTTGCGGAGAAATCTCTGATTTCGAGCATAGGGCTAGACCCGCGTTCGAAGGAACCTTGCCGGCTGAGTTTTTGTACCAAAGTTACCAATTTGTGCTACATTATTTTCACCATGACCTCAAAAACACCCAAGTACATCACCACCACCTTGCCGTATGTGAACTCGAGTCCACACATTGGTTTTGCGACCGAGCTAGTGCGGGCCGATGCGTATGCGCGCTATTTTAAGCTGATGGGTCACCCGGTGTTTTTAAATACTGGTACTGACGAGCATGGCCAAAAGATCTACGACAAAGCGCAGGAGGCGGGGAAGGATACGCAGGTGTTCGTGGATGAGCTCGCGGAAGAGTTCAAGAAGCTGTTGCCTGAGCTTGGCATTTTGCCTGAGGCAAATTTTGTGCGTACGACTGATGAACACCATAAACTCGCAGCGCAAGAAATGTGGCGTCGCTGCAAGGAGAAGGGTGATATCTATAAAGCCACTCATGCGGTGAAATACTGTAAGGGGTGTGAACTTGAGAAAACTGATTCTGAACTCGATCATGGTAAGTGTCCACTTCATACCAATAATGAGATTGAGGTCCGCGAAGAAGAAAACTATTTTTTTCGGTTTTCAAAGTATCAGCAAGCGCTTCTCGCTCTCTACGAGCAGACAGACTTTGTTGTACCTGATTTCCGCTTGGTGGAGATCAGGAAGTTTGTTGAGGGGGGTTTGCAGGACTTCAGTGTCTCGCGCCTGAAGACCAAGATGGCCTGGGGTGTTCCGGTACCTGATGATGAAGAGCATGTGATGTACGTGTGGTTTGATGCCCTCACCAACTACATTTCCGTAACTGGTTGGCCTGAAAAAGAAGACTTCGGTGGCTGGTGGCCAGGGGTGCAACTGGCGGGGAAGGACAATCTCCGTCAACAAAGTGCCATCTGGCAAGCAATGCTGCTTTCAGCAGAATTACCAACCTCAACCCAGATTTTCATTGGTGGCTTCATCAATAGTGGCGGACAGAAGATGAGTAAGTCGCTTGGCAACGTCATCAGTCCGTATGAACTGACTGCCCGCTATGGCACGGAAGCAACTCGCTATCTGCTTTTACGCCACGTGCACCCGTTTGAAGATACCGACATCACCTGGGAACGGCTCGATGAATGGTATACGGCCAACTTGGTGAACGGTCTTGGTAACCTTACCGCCCGCATTATGAAGATGGCAGAGACGCACCTGGAGGCTCCGGTAGACACCGAGGAAGTGACCTCAATGGACACTCAAGCACTTGAGCGGTTTCAGTTCCAGAGCGTACTTGATGGTGTTTGGAACGCGATCGGTCAGATGGATGAATATATCACTGAGAATGAACCATTTAAGGTGGTGAAAGAAGATAAAGCTGCTGCGCAAGAGATGATCATTAAGCTGGTGAAAGATCTGCATGAAGTGGCTGAGTCACTAGTGGCTTTTATGCCAGAAACTGCTGCGGTGATATTGGCAGCAATTAAGGATAATAAAAAGCCAGAGAATTTGTTTGTACGGATTGAAAGTTAATATGCAACAAGATTTCTACAAAATCTTAGAAATTACACGGGACAATGTACAGCGCAACCCGAGCATTACTGAAGCTGAAACGAAAGAGGTTGCACTGCGATACTTGCAAGGAATCATTGATGAGACAGACGAAGTCCGACCAGAGATAAAAGAGGATAACCAAGTGTACCTCACCGATGAGCTTGGCGATATTGCGTGGGATTATCTGACGATCCTTTCAGTACTTGAGCAACGAGGTTTGATTGAGAGTGCGGAGGCAGTGTTTGCACAGGCATACGAAAAGTACTCTGAGCGTGCTCCGGCGTTTGTGGAGGTTGATAATGATCACTGGGATCAGATAAAGCAAGCGCAGAAGACAAGGCTCAAGGAACGGCACCAAGAACTGTATGGAAAGTGAAGATAACACTAGTATGACCAGAGAAGCTAAGGATGTTGTTGCGGTTGGGAAGTTGGTGTTGGCGTTTGCTCGGGTAGAGCGCATGACCTTCCATGAAGACGGTGTTACGCCGGAGTCCGACACCGATCACACCGTCATGCTCTCCGTGTGCGCCTGTGCGCTGGCTAAGAAGTGGTACCCAAAGCTTGATGTTGGATTGATCGCGCAGCTGGCGATCGTGCACGACCTAGTGGAGGCATACGCGGGTGATACTGATTCATTTGCTCCGTCAGTATCTGATAGAGAGATCAAAGCCGAAAGGGAAGCAGCCGCACTCAAGCGGTTGGAAGCTGAGTTTGGTGAGGGTCTGAGCTGGATTCCTGCTACGATCAAGCAGTTTGAGGTGCTTGATACCCCCGAGGCACGCTTTGTGAAGACGGTGGATAAGGTGATGCCTAAGATCACGCACCTATTGAATGAGGGTTCGACCTGGAAAAAGAGAGGGTATGATCGGGAGACAATGTGGAAGCTTTACCAGGAAAAAACACGACCACACGAAGTGGCCTATGCGTCTGAGTTTCCTGAAGTGGTGGCTTTGATAGATGAATTGATTGCAGAAGTTAGAAT
Organism: Candidatus Nomurabacteria bacterium; assembly: GCA_020632135.1. GTDB lineage: Bacteria > Patescibacteriota > Minisyncoccia > Phycocordibacterales > UBA918 > OLB19. The sequence goes on from JACKGC010000001.1 coordinate 469,095, forward strand.
TAAGGTCTATGGATCATAAATACATTGACACTCACGCTCACGTAAATTTAGCTGCCTTCAAGGAGGATGCTTTAGACGTGGCGAAGCGGTGTGCCGAGGAGGGGGTAGCCGTGATCAATGTCGGGACGAAGGCGAGTACGAGTAGGAGGGCGGTGGAGTTGGCAGAGGAATGTGAGAATTGCTTCGCAATTATTGGCCTGCATCCGATCCAAACCGTGCCGGGCATGCACGATGAAGACGAGATCGGCGAAGGCAGCGAGCCGTTTAAGAGTAGGGGTGAGGAATTCAACGCTGATTATTACCGCGAGCTCGCGAAGAGCGGGAAAGTGGTGGGGATCGGTGAGTGCGGGTTTGACTATTGGCATACTGAGCCCGATTCTTTCGAAGTGCAGGAGCGAGCGTTTATCGCGCAGATCGAGCTGGCGAATGAGCTTGGCTTGCCGCTAATGATCCACACTCGTGGGCCGCAGCCAGGAAAGGAGAGTCCAACCGGGCGGAGTGTGTACCAAGATGTGTATGAAGTGCTAAAGACACACGCCAAGGTGCCCTTTAATGTGCATTTTTACGCCGGGACGTCTGAAGAGGCGGCGCGTTTTTTTGACCTCGGTGGGACGATCTCGTTTACTGGTGTGGTGACGTTCCCAAAGACTGACAGCTATGCCGAGGTCATAAAAAACGCGCCGCTCGAGCACCTGCATGCTGAAACCGACTGCCCATACGTAGCACCGGTGCCGCATCGCGGCCAGCGGGCTGAGCCACAAATGGTCAAGGAAGTGTATAAAAAGATCGCTGAGATCAGAGGAGAAGATGAGGAGAAAGTGCGCGTGCAGCTCATAGAAAACGCAAAGCGTCAGTATAAGATGTTGGGTGTATAAAAATGGCCGGCGCCTCTGGCGCCGGCCATTTTTCATTTTCTAATCAAAGAAGTTAAGGAGGTACTCATTGATCTCTCGTTGATCCATAGTGTAGAAAGTGTCGTTAGAGCGATGCAGATATCGGGCAAGTTCGGTTCCGACGAAGCGCCAGTGCCATGGTTCAAAAACATAAAACTCATTGTCTTCAGGGTACGAGAGAATAAAGCCATACTTGTATGCGTTATCAAGTAGCCACTCGTAGGCCTTGGTGTCTTTGAGGCTGGTGTATGTGCCGCCAATTTCTGGGGTAGTGAGGTCGACGGCCGTGCCGAGCTGATGCTCAGAGTAGCCTTGGTCGGCAGAGAAGGCATTGGCGCCAGTGCCGTAGACTTGGGTGAATTGGCCTTTGAGATCAACTTGCTCATCAAACGAGCGGTAGGCTGAAACAATTTTTAGATCGATATCAGCCTTGCGTGCGGCTTCCATGAGGTCCTCAAGGTGTGGGTACGCATCGGCATGAAAGTACTGGTCCTTTTTGCCCGGGAGGATGTATTTGTCAGGGATCTGTTTCAGTTTTACTGGGATGTAGTTTTCATTGAGAAAGTACACCTTTGAGTACTTGGCGAGCAGCTCCTCGTCGGTTTTGGCGAGTTTATCGAGGTCGCCGAGTGTGCCGGCAAGGTGGCGTATTTGGTCTTCAAACTCTTCATTACGGTCCTTTTCGTCACGGTAGTCATCTGCTAGATCTTCGAGCTCTTCTCCGATGTCGATGAGTTCACCGCGGAGTTCACTGATGGTCGTGCTGGCAGCAGCCAGCTCAGCACTCTTCTGGTTGTTTTGCTGCAGAATGGCATTGCGCTCTTGGAGCAGGCTCTCAATTTCCTTCTGTTGGTCGGACGACCTCATGCCAAGGTAGGCGCTCCCGATGATACCAATGAGCGCAATGGTACCGGCTAGGTAAAGGGTTGCGTCGTGAGACAGTTTCATGTCGGAGTATTTTAGCATAAGTTTGGAACGGGGGCGGCCAAAGGCCGCCCCCTTGTTTGCCACCAGGGCTTGTGGTAGAGTTGCGCCGTTATCAGTTAAGACATTCTATTGTGTCTAAAACAGAGATGCCAGCAGCCGAGGCGAATTCATACGAATTAGCCTTCCACGTACTTCCAACGGTTGCTGAAGGGGAAGTGTCTACCGTCTTTCAGGAGTTGAAGGACATCATTACTAAGCATGGCGGTGCGCTGACAACCGAAGAGGTACCAGCTCGGATCGACTTGGCTTACGAGATCGTAAAGTACCTTGAAGGTCGCAATCGTAAGTTCACGAGCGCGTACTTCGGATGGGTACGATTTGAGGCTGATCCAGCTAAGATCGACGAGATCACCGAGGCGGTTGAGCATATGAAGGACTTGCTTCGACACTTGCTCATCAAGCTCACGAAGGCTGAAGAAGCACATCCGTTCTTCTACCACGAAGCAATGGCAACCCAAGCTAAGAAGACTGAGACCATCGTGGTTGATGCTGAAACTGCTACGGTTGAGCCAGCTGAAACAACTGAAGAAGAGACCGAAACGGCTGAATCAGCCGAAACTGAGGAAGAATCAGCCGAAAAATCAAGCTAGTTAGATTTTTAGGTAGGTGCACGGTATAATAGCCGCACTTACCATAAACTGATTCGAAACGAAATTATGTATCTTAACAAAGCAATGGTCTACGGGAATTTGACTCGTGACCCAGAACTCAAGGCCCTCCCGAGCGGCATGAATGTCTGTTCGTTCTCGCTTGCCACCAATCGTGTTTACACCGACCGAGATGGTAAGAAGCAAGAGCAGGCTGACTATCACAATATTGTGGTCTTTGGGAAGCAGGCTGAGAACTGTGCCAAGTATCTTGCAAAAGGGAATGGAGCGTACGTCGAAGGTCGTATGCAGACCCGTAGCTGGGAGAAAGATGGTCAGAAACAGTATCGCACTGAAGTGATTGCCGATCGGGTTCAGTTTGGGCCGAAGAATGGCGGCGCTGGTGCACCATCGGCGGGTAGTCAGAGTTCTGGGGCAGTGGATGAGAAGGCGCCAGCGGTGCCAGATTATCCAGAGGAGGAGATCAATCCAGAAGACATCCCATTTTAAGCAGCAGCCAACCATGCAGGCTTAAAATGATTCCAAAAGACCTTGCTTTGCAAAACTCTAAATCAAAATGGAAACAACAGAAACAACACACGCTCCAGCGCACCACGTGGACTACAAGGACACTCTGCGCTTGCGTGCCAACGTCAATCCGCACGCTCGCATGTTCAATCGTCGTCGTTCGGGGATGACCGCCAAGGCACAGCGTAATTTCGCTCGCGCCGTCAAGCGCGCCCGCTTCATGGCGCTCATGCCATACATCCAGCGGTAGGGTGAAAGGGAAAAGCGGGGCGGCCTTCGGCCGCCCCGCTTTTCGCATCATGGACTACCAAGCTTCTGTGTGCATATCCCTTGCTGAGTATCCGTAATGGGTGTACAACACAAAGAGAAGTTGTTTGAAATGGCAAGAGGAACACTGATATGAGCACCACATCCACAGCTTTGTTGACTGGACGGACCGAAAGCGATCTGTATCGAAAGCTTATCAAGGTCGGTGAGACCCAGGCACGTCGGTGGCTCTCAGAGGGGATCGAACAGTATTTGGTTCGGTTACTTGTTGTGTCTGGTCGGATGCGAGAGGAGTTGCGTCAGCAACCCGAGCGGCGTTTAGCGCTGATCTATGGTGAAGCAAGGGAGGCATCATCGCTCACTGAGCGGGCGATGTCACTGCACGAGCTTGGTTTTGAAGGGCTTAAATTGGTCGGTTTTTTCCCAGGCCAACTTAAGCGCCGACAGGTGAGTTTGTCTTACGCGGCACAGCTGACCACCGGTGCGTACGCTGAGTTGGCAACTATTGATCTAGCACGAGTGAGAAGCCAAGTGTTTTTGCAGGCACTGATCCCGCTCAGTCAGGAGATAGCTGCCAATTTTGAGGACATTGTAGCTGTCTTGTGGCATACGCGTGCAGAGGTGGACAAAGGTAGTGTCTGGCAGGACGTAGGAACGGTCCACTGATGAAATGGTCAGGTGTGGCGAAACAAAAGGCGCGGAACCCGAAGGGTTCCGCGCCTATTATGTATGGTATAGCCAACACCCCGTATGGCTTCGTTTACGCCTTATCTACTCTCGCCGAATACTCACCATCCTCAGTATTAATACTAATGATGTCGCCTTCATTGATGAACATCGGCACCATAATGGTCGCACCGGTCTCAAGGGTCACTTCCTTCAGTGCCCCACTTGAGGTATTGCCTTTCACGGCTGGCATCGCTTCCTTGACCTTGAGTTCAACCTTGATGGGGAATTTAACCCCGATCACTTCCTCATCGAAAACAAGCATGTCGTAGTCGGTGCGCTCCTTCATAAAGCGGCCTTGGTCGCCGATCAATTCCTCGGAGAGCACAAAGCGCTCAGCTGGTTTACCGGCTTCATGGAACCAGTACTCACCCGGCTTTTTGTAGATAAACGTGGCAGTCTTGGTTTCAAGCTCTGCCTCCTCGACGGTTTCGCTGACGTGAAAGGTTACTTCCACCACCCGGCCTGATTTGAGGTTTTTGAGCTTAGTGATATTCACTGGTTTGCGTTGCTGCTTACGGAATACATGCGACGCAATCACCAAATACGGTTCACTGTCGTGCAAGATGACTTTTTTAAGCGTGATCTCGTTGTAGGATAGGACTGCCATACCAATATATTTTGTTTGTGTTAGAGTGGCAGCATACTAGCATATGTTGGGATTTAGAGCCACGGACGAGGCCCGAGAATGGGAAGACGAGCTGATTCTCCAAGAATCACAGTCTTCACCGTGGCTGTTTGAGCTAATTGTGGAGCGGTACCAGGAGCCATTTTTGCGAAAGGTTCGTGGCGTAGTCAGGGACCCGCGCGATGTCGAGGAAGTGGTGCAGGATGCCTTCACCAAGATCTACATTAACGCCGATAAGTACGAGCCGCAGTCAGGTGCTAAATTTTCCTCCTGGGCCTACCGTATTTTGCTCAATACTGCATTTACCCGCTATCAAAAACTAGTAAAGGAAAACCAACGCTTCCAGGCGATCGACCCGGAGTACGAGCAAATGTACGGTGAGTGGGCCGAGCACAGCGGCTTTGAAGAGAAACGAGATGGTGTCGAGCGCATCCTTGAGCGCTTGCCAGGGCATTTTGCACTTGTGTTGCGGCTTCATTACCTTGAGCGCTGGAGCCATCAGGACATTGCTGAACATACTGGTGAGAATGCTGGTACCATCAAAGCGCGCATTCACCGCGCTAAGGCGGCGTTTAAACAGGAGAGTAGAGGGGAAGAGGCTGAGTCGTTGTTGTAACTTTTTGGCTTTACATACAGTTTAAGTAGCTATGAAGTCAAATATGCAAACAGCCATTATGCGTCGCGTGTACTACAGCTACGTGCTCAGCATCATCACTCATGTCGTGTTCTGGCAAGGGGTGTTCTTGAGTGTCGCTGCGGTCCTGTTGGCAAAGTGGCTTCATGTTGCGAGTATTGTTAAAAACTTTCTATCAGTACCTGTGGGTACCGTGCCGCAGTATGTCGCGCATGCGGTCACCCATGCTGCCACCCATGGTGAGCTGCTGACCGTACTCACTCTGGCGTTGGCAGGGGGAGTAGCGGTGTCTGCTGGATATCACTTAGCGCAGGCTATGCTGACTCGTGTATTTTTTATACGAACGGTGTAAGTACACAGTGGTAAAACACCGGCGGGCCCCTTTGGGGCCCGCCGGTGTTTTAATTGCTCTAGGAAGTCAGTATCAACGGTAATGAGCTTGGGCTGGGAGATTACCCGGCAGCTTCTTCAGTGCCTTCCTGGAACCCAAGATTCAGTTATTTCTTAGCCTCCTCTTTGAGGGCTGCTCTAATGTGCTTAAGTATTTCGTTCTTCAGCTTCTTGTCTTCTTTTAGTGTTGTACGTGCAGCATCGTAGCCACGACCAAGCTTCACTATCGCGGACTCATCACCGCCTGGTGGAGTATAGCTGTATGATGCACCGCTCTTTTGGACCATCTTGTACTTTTCACCGAGGGCGAGGAGCTCGCCTTCGCTGGAAATACCTTCACCGTAGATGAGGTCAAACTCAGTCGTTCGGAATGGGGAAGCGACCTTATTTTTGACCACTTTTACGCGGTGGCGGCCACCCACCACCTCATCGCCCTTTTTGATCTGGGCGATGCGACGAATATCGAGTCGCACCGAGGTATAAAACTTCAGTGCCTTACCACCTGGAGTGGTCTCAGGATTGCCAAACATTACCCCTACTTGCATGCGAATTTGGTTGATAAAGATCACCACGGTCTTGCTCTTGGCAACGATGCCGGTGAGCTTGCGGAGCGCTTGGCTCATGAGACGAGCTTGCTTACCAACGTGGTGTGCTCCCATTTCACCTTCGATCTCATCGCGGGGGGTAAGGGCAGCGACCGAGTCGATCACGATCACATCAAGCTTGCCCGAGCGCACCAGCGACTCTACGATCTCAAGCGCTTGTTCGCCGTTATCTGGCTGGGAAATGAGAAGCTCGTCAAGCTTTACACCGAGTGCGGCTGCGTACTCAGGGTCCATGGCATGCTCGGCGTCGATAAAGGCACAGATACCACCCATCTTTTGTGCTTCAGCCACGGCGTGCAGGGAAAGGGTGGTTTTACCTGAAGATTCTGGGCCGAAGATCTCAATGATGCGACCGCGCGGGTAACCACCAATACCAAGAGCGTCATCGAGGCCGATCGAGCCAGACGGGATTGCCTCCACATCGACATGTTTTGTTTCGGCTAAGGTCATGATGGCTTCATCGCCGAACTTGGTCTTGATGCTGCGCAAGGTCTCCAGTATCTCATTTGGGCCTTTCGAGTCCGCGCCATCGGTATCTTTCTTGTCTACCACCTTCTTGGTGGTCTTTTTTGCTTTTTCAGCCATGGTGAAATGTTACAATTCAATATTTTAATAAAAGTTCATCGGGGCGTAGACGAATGGCTTGGTCACCGTGGTGATACGGCCATAGCGGTCTTCAGCCCGGAGGGTGGCTATAGTATAGCCGTTTTCTAAGATCAGTGCCTCCTTGAAATTTCCCTCAGCGTCAGTATAGATCGGTCGGTCATTGAGCCAAAGGCGAGAGATGTTGTATGCCGCGCCGACGAGGAAGACTTGTCGTTCATTGTGGAGTGCGCCGAGCCCTTCGGTAAGAACTATCTGTGGCCCAATGATGAGGTAGCGAGCCTGAAAGAGTACGTAGAGCACCACGCTCATGAGCCCAATTCCGAGAAGGGTAAACTTGACCGCGGTGCGAAAGGGTAGCGCTGTATCCATATTAATAGCGCTGTTCGTCTTCGCCAGCTGCTTCCTCGTTATCATCCGAGCTAGGGCCTGCTTGAGAGAGGATCTCGCGTGGCTTGGAGCCATCGGCTGGTCCGATGACGCCGTTTTCCTCCAGAAGGTCCATCAGCCGCGCCGCGCGTGAGTAGCCTACCCGTAATTTACGCTGTAGGTATGAGGTCGAAGCTTTACCTGCCTCAATGACCGCAATCCGTGCATCTTCGTAGAGGTCGTCATCGGCATCGTCACCGCCACCGACCATAGCGTTAAAGACAGAGTCGTTGCTCCCGGCTTGCTCATCAAAATTGATGGTATCAAGCTCGTGCGCGTCTTGCTTTTTGAGGTAGTCGACTACCTGCTTGATCTCTTCCTCAGACACATACGCTGACTGCAAGCGGACCGGCTTCGGGCTATCTGAAGAAAGGTACAGCATGTCGCCGGCACCAAGGAGTTTTTCTGCGCCGACGGTGTCAATAATGGTGCGAGAGTCCACTTGCGATGCCACCATGAGTGCGACACGGGTTGGTACGTTGGCTTTAATAGTACCCGTGATAACGTTCACTGATGGACGCTGGGTTGCCAGGAGAAGGTGAATACCGACGGCGCGGCTCATCTGCGCGAGGCGCACAATACACGCTTCAAGCTCGCGTGGGTAGGCTTGCATGAGGTCATTGAGCTCATCGAGGATGATCACAATGTACGGCAGTGCTTCAGGAAGATTGACCCGGTCCTCATCACTACTGCCATTATCCTCCCATTCCTGCTTAGCAGGTTGGTACACATTCTTGTGGTATGAGGTGAGATTCTGCACTTGCTCGGCTTCGAGGATGTCATAGCGTCGCTCCATTTCCTTTACTGCCCAGGACAGTGCCTGGATAGCCTTCTTGGCCTGCGTGATCACCGGAGTGAGGAGGTGAGGGATCTTATTGTAGAGGGTGAGCTCTACACGCTTCGGGTCAACGAGGATGAAGCGGAGCTGGTCGGGGGAGTTGCGGTAGAGGAGAGAGATGATCATGTTGTGGATGGAGACTGACTTACCCGCACCGGTAGTACCCGCAATCAGGCCGTGTGGCATGCGTGCAACATTCGCGAAGTGCACATTTCCGGTCACGTCTTTGCCAAGTGCCACCATGAGTGGGTGTGGGGAGTCGGTGTATTCAGGGGTAGAAAGCATCGACTGCAGGCCGACCGTTGCGCGGGTCTCATTTGGCACCTCAATACCCACCAGTGATTTACCGGGGATTGGTGCTTCGATACGGATCGAGCTTGCCTTCAATGCCAGCTGTAGTTCTTGCTGTAGGCCAGCAATCTTGGAGATACGGACACCTTGAGCCGGCTTCAGGGCATAGCGGGTGATCGTCGGGCCGCTCTCAACCGCATCCATCTCAACGCTGATGCCGAATTCACGCAAGGTACGTTTAATGGTATTGGCGTTAGCCTTCACGTCACCGATCTGGGCCTTACCTTTTTCCTTCCTAAGCAGCGAGAGGGACGGTGGGACGTACGTGCCACTGAAGTTCTTAATGACGATCTCGTTTTGCTTTAGTTTGCCGAGCTGAGACACTTTCTGTGAAACAGCTGCGGCGAGTCCACTAACTCTTTCTTCTGCGTCATCCGTCTCCTCGTCTGCTTCTTCCTCCTCAGGCTCGTTATCAAAATCATCGAGCGCTTCGATGTCACTGTTGTCCATCTCATCAAGTTTATCAGCAGACTTTTTCTTAAATGGCAGGCGAAGTCCGGTATTGAAGAGGAGGAAGAGGGAAATAAGCACTAAACCAAAGATGAGTACGCCCGCGATCTTGGCTTCAAATAAATACGCCAACGGTGACTCCAGGAGCCATCCGACCCAGCCACCACGACCAGTTTCAGAGAGTTCAAGTCCAGCCAGGAGCGAGATGAACAACAGGAGGGTCCCTGTGATCTTTGCACCACTAACGTGCTGGTCTTCCTCGCGGGGGTTGAGAAGTACATATATGTATGTCGCGCACGCCAGTGGTGCAAGCCAGGCGCCGGCACCAAAGAGTTTGGTAAGGGCTAGGCTGGTCCACTCGCCAGCAGGACCAGCGTAGTCAAGAAGGGAGAAAAGGAAAAAGATCGCCATGATGCCCATGAACACAGCACCAATTGCTTGTTTAGCGTGTGGTGAGAGATCTTCAAAAAGTGGTTTTCTGGGTTCTTTCAGTTTGCGTTTCTTGCGTGCCATAGGGTTAATTCATACGTACAAAATCCCGATATCGGTCCACTACATGATAGCACGCAGTAGCCGTGTCGGGACCACGCTGTACCGTACAAAAGCCATAAAGACAATCTTGCAAACGGCCGCGAATGTCTTTATAGTGAAGTAACATACAAACGCAGAGATGGTCCTATATTGCCGGTAAAGAACACACACTCCATGCAGTCAGAAAAAGACAACACAATTAGAATTAAAAGACTCTCTAGTGATACTAATTTTTATAATAATGTCTTTAAAAAGACAGAGAAAATAGTGTCTGTTATATTCTACATTTTGTCTGAGACAAAACATTCAGAATCTACAGAGACGCACATTCAGTCTATTAAAGACAGGTCATTAAAGACGCACGAGTACGCCTTAGAGACACTCACGTTACAATCGCATGAGCAGCATGAGGGTCTCTTACAATTCCAGTATGCACTGGTGGCACTGGAGAGTACACTTCGGATTGCACACATGGCTCGGGTGATACCGCAAGACATCTTTGTGGTACTGACCGATCAGCTTGATGCGGTCCTGCGATATATCAACAACCACTATCTTAAGAACGACGGTATCTCTATCGAAGAGCTCACTGAGGTGGTGGTGCCGAAGTCCACTCCAAGACCTACTGCGAAAGCGAGTACGAACCCGACTGCGTCGCGGCAGCGTCGGGTCACTATTCCGGCTGGAGACATCAGTACTGATGCCTACCTGGTGTACAGCCAACTGACCGATAGGGCAGACCGCATAAAGACAGTCCTTGAAGCAAAACCTCAAGCAACAGTGAAGGACATTTCAGAGGTAATAACGGACGTTAGTGAAAAGACGATCCAGCGTGAGCTCAATAGTCTTATAGAAAGAGGGGAAGTTGTAAGAGAAGGCGAAAGACGGTGGTCTCGTTACTCTGTCTCTAAGTAATGTCTGATAACTATAAAGTACTTGACGTATAGAGGTAATAAGAGTAACAATACTCACAGAGACAAATGCTGTCTGTAATAAAAGACAGCACCATTGGCCGCAGGTTCTGTGGCCTTCATTGTTTCTCAGAGACGACCAGTAGTTTGTTGTCAGGTCAGTGCTCGACATCACACAGACATGTTTGCAAATGTTGGAAATTTGTTATGTAGTTTTCTGTTGAGTAAGAAGCTGACACTCGCATCGTCATCTAGAGCAGACACACAAAGAAGAGTATTTATTTGGGTTTGTTATTGAGAAAATTGCAGGAGGAATAGTACGTAGGGCTACCTATATAGCACCATGTATCCACAACCTGTGAACTCCCGGTCACCCAAAATAATGTTACTATCTTTGTACGCCCTGGTGCGTTTTTTTTCTAAGGTACAGTTCTGTGTCTCGCGGTAGATCGCGACCAACACCTGTCCTTAAGGGAACGTACTGGAGATGAGCGTTGTACGTTGACAACTTCATATTGCAAAGCTGACTCAACCCGCCGCAGCGGTGGCCAGATGCCACCGCTGAGGTACGATTACCGCTTGACCTTTTCCCGTCACTCACCGCCCCACAGACACACAGTCCGAATTCGCAGCTGAGCCACTCCCATTTGGGAAGTGGTTTGGTGATATTAGGTAAGCGGTGTGATAAACCGCTTACTAATATGAATTAATTCATATTATTAGTTCTTATCAAACGTAAAGCCTACAACGTAGGCGCGCGTGGTAATCACGCAAATTACTGATAGTTATAGTTATGACAATTGCAAAAGATTTTGCTGCTAAGCTCGCTGTAGCTTTTGTAGCAGTTGCTATGGTCTTCTCTTCGTTCGCTGCTTCTGCAAGCGCACAGTCAACTGAAGACCTCCAGCAGATGATCAATGACCTGCTTGCACAGGTTGCAGCTCTCCAGTCACAGACTGGCCAGGGCGCAACTGGTGTTGCTTCAGGTGTATGTCCATACACATGGACACGTGACCTCTCATCAGGTTCAACTGGTGGTGATGTTATGAAGCTCCAGCAGTTCCTCAACGCTGATCCAGACACTCGTGTGGCTGCATCAGGCGCAGGTTCAGTTGGTGCAGAAACTGAGTACTACGGTCCAGCGACCGCAGCAGCAGTTTCAAAGTTCCAGGTAAAGTATCGCTCAGAGATCCTTTCACCTGCAAACCTTGTTAACCCAACCGGTTACTTCGGTCCTTCATCACGTGTGAAGGCTAACGGCCTCTGTGTTGCTGCTCCAGTTGTGGACGACAGCTCAGATGACATGATGGATGACGAGGATGACATGATGGATGACGAGGATGACGATGTGTCACTCGGAGGTGAAGCTTCACTCGATACGTTCGAGATCGACGACCCTTCAGATGATACCGTTCAGGAGGGAAGCGAGGATGTTGAGATCGGTACCTTTACTGTAGAGTTCAAGGATGGTGATGCTGAAATTTCACGCATCGACATCGCGCTGCAGGGAGGTGACGACGAGACTGATCCTTGGGACACTTTCGAGTCTGTCTCACTCTGGGTAGATGGTGACAAGATCGCTGAAGAAGATGCTGACAGCCGTGGTGATTACCTCGACGATGACGACGGTTCACTCCGTTTCTCAGGTCTTGATCTGATCGCGATGGAAGAAGAGGAAGTAGAGATCGTTGTAGCAGCTAGCCTGCAGTCAGGTATGGACGACAGCTCTGACGGTGAGGACTGGATGCTCTACGCTCTTACCATGCGTTACTTCGACGCTGATGGTGTAGCATCTACCGATGGTGGTACTGGTGACCTTGACGATGAGATCTCAGGTCCAACTTCAGACTTCACTATCGAAGAAGCTGGTGCTGACGATGAGCTTATCGCTAAGACTTCATCAAATGACCCAGATGCTGCTACCCTTCAGGTAGAAGATGACAGCAAGTCAGATTGGTACACTGTGTTCGTGTTTGACCTCGACACTGATGATTCAACCAACGACATCACCATCAACGAGATCAAGGTTAACGCTTCAACTACGCTTGCTGCTTACAGCACGCTCGTAGATGACGCTGAGCTTGTGATCGATGGTGTTACCATCGACAGCGTAACGGTTACTAACGGAACTAGCCTTGCTATTCCAGCAGTCCTTACCTTCGATGTTGACGGCGACGTAACCATCGAAGCTGGTGACCGTGTAGAGGCAGAACTTATGCTCCGCTTCAAGTCACTTTCAAACGAGGGCGCTACTGTTAAGGGTTCAATCTCATCACTCACCACCTCTATCGTAGATGCTGAGGGTGCTGATGACCTTGGTAACGGCCAGCTTTCAGGTTCTGCTACCGGTGAAACTCACACCTTGCGTACCGCAGGTGCTGATGTATCTCCAGTATCAACAGACGCTGACGTAACTGTTAACGACAGTGCACTTAATGACTACGCAACCTTCGAGATCGAGTTTGAAGTAACTGCATTCGAGCAGGATGTATACATCGCTATCGACACTGCAACTTCAGTACAGTACGCTCTTGAGAACTCAGCTGGTGTTGATTACACCGTACCTGCTGCAAGTTCAACCGCAGTACTTACCTCAACCGCTGACGAAGGTGGTGCAGATGATGCATTCTACGAAGTGACTGAGGGCTCAACTGAGACCTTCACACTGACCGTTACCTACACTCCAGTTGTAGCGAACCGTTCAGTACGTCTTGCAATCGACTCTATTACCTTCGACCCAACCGGTACCTACGCTACTGGTAACGACCAGGTCCAGGTAACTGAGCCAGCTTCTGACTACCGTACTTCTGTAGTAACCATCGTTAACTAGTTAGCGATTACTACAGCGAGGACATTCGTCTAAGCTAAAGCAAAGCAAAAAAGCCCCGGGGGAGGGGCTTTTTTGCTTTCCCAAACCCCAAAATTTTGCGAAGGCCTTTCCTCCGCACTTCCAAATTTGCGAAGGCCTTTCCTCCGCAAGCACCCTTCCTGTGTTGCGAAGGCCTTTCCTCCGCAACAGCTTCTATCTAGAGTAAATGACCATGGTCTCTACTCAGACGGAAGTCTAGGTTAGGAAACTAAGAAAAACCCCGTGCGTATGCGCGGGGTTTTTCGTTGCTGCTACTAAGGACAGGCCTTCATGGGGCCACTAAGCTAGCTCCGAAGGCCCGACCTTTAACAAATTTGCGGAGGCCTTTCCTCCGCAAAAAAACTTAGTTGCGGAGGAAAGGCCTTCGCAAAGTGTGATTTTTGAGCATGTTACAATGCGTTCGCATGGGTAATCGCTCTATTGAATTTGCGGAACGTGAGTTTTATCACATCTATAATCGGGGAGTAGAAAAGCGCACCATCTACCTTGATGAAAGAGATCATGAGCGTTTCCTGGAGCTTCTGTATGCAGCAAACACCGTCAAGCCAACCGACCTCCGATCAATTTCACGTGTTCATGAGAGCGTGTATGAGTGGGACAGAGGAGAGTCGTTAGTTGCCATTGGTGCGTATTGTTTGATGCCAAATCATTTTCACCTATTGCTCACGCCGCTTCGAGAGGGGGGAGTGAGTGCGTTCATGAATAAATTGTGTACCAGCTACTCCATGTACTTCAATCGACGGTACGAGCGAACAGGTGCGCTTTTTGAGGGTAAGTTCAAGGCGAAGCACGCTGACTCTGACGAGTATTTGAAATATTTGTTTGCATACATTCATCTTAATCCGGTAAAGCTGCTGCAGTCGGATTGGAAGGAGCGTGGTATTCAGGATGTTGAAAAAGCATACGAATTTGTGAGTCAGTTTCGCTATTCCAGCTTGAGGGATTTTCAGCACAAGTTTCGACCAGAACAAGCTATTCTTGAGACAACGCCGTTTCCTATGTATTTTGAATCTGCTGCGGCTGAGAAAGCCGAGCTAGTAGAGTGGTTGAGTTATGCAGATGATGGAGCTAAGTGAGAATTGCGAAGGAAAGGCCTCCGCAAGGTTGCGGAGGCCTTTCCTTCGCGAGGATGGTCGCTCGTACCATTTCATGTCTGCTATACTATAGGCATCTATGCAGCCACAAGAGTCAGTCCTATCAAAGGGGAAGTCAATCCTGTCACAGAAGCTTGCCAACAAGACCTTCTACCGCTTCTTATTCAGCTTTGTTGCGGTTATTGCCGGGGTGCTTCTCTTTATTTTGATCCTTAGTATCAACGAGGGTGGGGGAGTGCGGTAGGTCTTAGGGATACAGGAGGGTTAAGGGCCGGCCCAAGAGCTCCGCTCAGGAGAAGATTGTGGAAATCTTTCGGTGCGACATGTGCTATTGTTTCCCTCATGAAGCAGACAAGAATGTATATGATCGGCACCTTCGTGGTGCTGTGTGGTTGTTTTGGTGTTACGAGTAGTGCGGCAGCCAGTTGCGGCGATGTGGTTTATCCCGAAGGATTCTTCGACGAAGGCAGTCTTGAAGAACGAACACCGATTGAGAATTGCGACGATCCATTTGGAGAGACAATCGAACCGGTGACCGGAGTTACCTATTTGCTTGGTACAACTACCATAAGTGAGGGGAGTGAGATATTGCTTGCTGAGCTGCCGGTTACAGTAGAGCTTGAAACAAACGTTGAGCACAGTCCGAAAAGTGCAACCGTCCTTACTGACGTGTACCACCTGGTAGAAGGTGACTATTATTTTGTACAGCCAGACGCACATGAGCTAACTATCACCGCCACCGGTACGTACGTTCTTGTTACCACGATCAATGAGCTCATTTTTTCGGAACGCCCCTCATGGCTCGAGTCCTTGTGGTCTATTTTGTGGCCGCAACTTGCTCACGCCCAATCTCAGGAATTTATTTCACCCGAGATCCACGTCACCACCTTCATGGTCTCATTGCCGCCTCCACCCGAACCAGAAGCAACGGGTGCTTCAAGCGTGCTCTTTTTGCCAGGGCTCCAGGCAAGTCGGTTGTACCTGGAAGACGGTGATGGTGACGAAAATCGCATTTGGGAGCCAAACATTGATGCTGATGTGGAAAAGCTTGCGATGACAGAAAACGGCAGCAGTATTAACCAGGTGTACAAAAAAGATGTATTAGACGAGGTCTATGGCGTGGACAATGTTTATAAGGGGTTTCTAAAGCATCTGCATAACCTACAGGATGACAAAGTGATAAAAGCATACTATCCTTTCGCCTACGACTGGCGATATGATGTGTTTGATGTTGCAACACGTCCTGTTCGCCTCAAGGACAATCAAACTCAAAGTCTAGTTAATAAAGTACTTGATTTAGCTGAAGAATCGTACACAGGCAAGGTCACCATTGTTGCTCATTCAAATGGTGGTTTGGTAGCTAAGGCGCTCCTGCATGAATTTGGTGAGAGTGAGCTAGCGAACAAGGTAGATAAGTTGATCATGGTTGGCACACCTCAGCTTGGTACCCCTAAGGCGATTGGTTCGCTACTCCACGGCCTTGATCAAGGTACACCACTCGGATTAATTATAAACCGAGCGACAGTTAGGGAGGTGTCCCGTAATATGCCAGGAGCGTACGCACTATTACCATCGGCCAAATATTTTGAGTTGGCTACTGATGTTGTGGTAACGACTGATGGATCAGAGATGGCGCAGTCGATCGCAGCATACGGTGACATACAAACGGCAGCCGCGCTGCGCAGCTTCTTGCTTGATGACAAAGATCGACTAGATGATGCAGTTACAATCAATGACCCACTGACCCTAAACCCACTCATGGTGGAGAGCGCGATCGCTTCGCATAATATTCTAGACAATTGGGTGGCTCCTGAAGGTGTAGAGGTGTATGAAGTGGTTGGTACTGGCTTACCAACAGTGAAAGGTTTGGAGTACCGAGAGTTTTCTTGCAATACTAATCCGTTTTGTACAATTAAACCATTTATGAAGCCGATACCACTAGAGACTAACCAGGGTGACCAAACGGTGGTGGCCATATCAGCTAGTGGGTACAGAGATAATAAAATAACAGCTTACATTGATCTAAAAGCTGACGGGGAGGGTTTAACTAGATCAAATAGAGAACACAAAGACCTCACCGACAGCAAAACAGTACAAGATTTCATAACATCTGTTCTTAAGTACCCATATCTTGCTGATTCGATTCATGTTCCTGAGTTCACAGAGGTGAGTACTTCTTACACGATCATTGGCGGCCACTCACCAATCACTCTCACAGCCACGGACAATCAAGGGAACCAAGTTGGGATTGTTGATGGTGAAGTACGGCAAGATATTACTGGTTCACAATACTTCGAATTTGCTGGCAGCAAATACTTGGTGATTCCAAATGGTGTTGACTACACCGTTGAGATAGCTGGGACTGATGAGGGGTACTACTCACTCACTATAGACGAACTTAGCGGTAGTGATGAGCAAACTCCAGTCGCTCTTTTGATTGGGGCAACAACGAGTCCTGCTATGCGAGCTTCATTTAGCGTTCGTGATGGGGAATTTGGTATCTTGGAGACTGATTCTGACGGCGATGGTGAGATTGATTACATACAAACGCTAGAGGGGGACTTTGTGGAAGAAGAGACTCCTAGCCACTCATATTCAGACCTAATTTCTGCGGTAAAAAATCTCAAGGTGAATAGGGGAATCAAAGTGAAACTGCTTACGCACATCCGCCTGGCTGAGGATCTTCACCGAAAGGTTGATTGGTCGTTGTTTAAGAAGTTGGAGCAAAAAGCCCTTAAGAATCTGTTGCAAACACTTAAAGGTTATAATAAGCGAGGCATGATTACAGAGGAAGAGTTCATTGGTTTGGAAAATATTATCAACTATTTGCAACAGAACATATGAAAAAAAGCATAAGTAAGAAAGTCTTGTACACTAGCTTAGGAGTAATTGGATTGCTACTCGCTATCACCGAACCGGCAACACATTTTTTGCACGGTGGAATGTTTGTTGTATACGAGCCAATTTTGCTTGAGCCGATATTCTTTTCTTTTATAGCCTTGGCCGTATCCTCAGCAATACTTTTGTCCTCTACAGAAGAGACGTCTCGTCTCTGGTGGAAGAAGTTTATGGTATGGTTCGCACCGCTCGCGGTCATTGTGATTGCGAGTGGTACTGATGGTTCTGGGTATGTTTGGTTGCCGCGGACTGATCTGTCCGTCATTGTCGGCAGTGTGCTTGTTGTGATAACACTCATTTTTGCATTGGTGCAGCGTTTCTACTATAAGGTTAAATAGGTTTTTCTGGCGCCTTCCTTGTGCCATGAGAGTCCCAAGGACCAACCTTAAGCAAAGACCAAGGTTAGACATTTATTTGGGGGATGAGAAGTAGACTCCCTGCACTGTTGCGCAGAGTCGATCTAGCCGAAGCCATGTCACAGAAGCCAGATCGACGGGTGTTTGATAAGCTGGAAAAACTGTTCTTGTCTGGTTTGCAGGCCCAACTACAGCAGCTGGCGCGACAAGATAAGATCAATGATGAGGATATGGCAGATTTGATAAAATTAATCAAGACCTTAAAAGGAAATGTTTAGTATGGATATTCTAAAAAAATACAGGTGGAAAGTCATAAATACGACGGTACTTTTAATTAGTACGGTTGTGTACTGTTGGTCAATAATGTATTGGCAAACAGTGTGTATAGGTCAAGACGCATGTAGCTTCAATTTCATGACAGGGGTGTTACTTCCTGTTAAAAGTGCTGCATTGTTTCTTTGTATCAATTTCTTTGTTTTCTTATTTCTTCCACAATCATATTTCCGGCGCTATATCACTCGATGGTTTTGGTGGCTGTTCCTCATTGCTTTTGTAGTAGCTGCTATTACGGAACCGGTAGCCGGCTCTATGGTTGGGTTTGATCGTGATTTAGTGGTAAAGGGGTTGGGTATTTCTCTAGTGGCACAGGCTTTCTTGTTTGTTGTACTTACCTTATACAAAAAACGCAAGGCGTAGTTCCTCTGCTTGGAGAGATGATATACTAAGCGCACATGCTCCGTGTCACTGACCAGTACTTTTGGAATTTTGTGTCTGTGCTGTTTTTCGTGATCCTGGTGGTGATGGGCGCGATCATTCTCGAGACTGAGGCGCGGATTCCGCTCGTGGATCTAGCACTCGTCGATTACGTGCTCATCACGCTCGCATCGTGGCGCCTGACCCGGCTCTTTGTGTACGATGTGGTCACCAAGTGGTTCCGGGAGCAGTTTTGGGACGTGAAGAAGGTGGGGCGGTCACTGCAGTTGGTGAAGCCGAAGACCGGCCCACGCCGCACCGTAGCCGACCTCATGGACTGTCCGTGGTGCTTCGGTATGTGGGCTGCGGCGAGCATCACCTTTTTCTACCTCATTACCCCGTACGCGGTGTTTCCGGTGGTGCTCCTGGCACTCTCTGGTGTGGCCACCTTTTTACAGCTCCTCAGTAACCTCATTGGTAATAAGGCTGTGCGGCTTGAGGAGTAGTATCACAACGTATCCTGGGCAACGGCTACAAAATACGCTACAGTACAGCCGGTAGTTCTTTTTTTTGCACTCGGGGGTGCGTATGACCGTTGAGTTATACTGGCAAGAGACCAAACGGCAATGGAATGTGCCGAATGTCTTGACCATGAGTCGGGCAGTGACAGGGATTGCGCTGCCGTTGTTTTGGTACGGCGGGCCATGGTGGCTGGTGGGGGCCATTGTCTTTGCGGGGGTTTCAGATGGACTCGATGGCTACTTGGCTCGCAAGTTAAAGACTGAAACGCCAATCGGTGGCGTGCTTGACCCACTGGCAGACAAGGTCTTCACCGACTTTTTCCTTCTGGGGCTAGCGTTTACTGAGATTTCCATTTGGTTCTCTGTGTTGGCGGTGGTGACGATCCTGTATGATATCGATAATACCTACCAGCGCCGTGGTGATATCGTTACCGCGTTTCGTGGTACGTCTGTGCCGCCCACCAAACCAGTCACGAAACTATCGAAGGTAAAAACCGCCTTGCTGTTTTTTGTAATGGCGGTGGTAGTACTCTATCCAGGGTATTTGGCGGCCTATGTGCCGTACGTAGCCCTGGAGCTGCTCGCTCTGCTCGCGTTGAGCTTGGTGGTGGCCTCGTGGGCGCTTAATCGTCAGCAACTCTTTCGCGCTACATGAAGCTGCTATCTTGTAATTAGTCCGCCCTTGGCGGACTTTATTTTTGTGCTAAGATTTTGAAGTTTCGGGCTATAGCATAGTGGTAGTGTGCGCCCATGGGGTGAGACAGTCTGGGGGACTGTCGCAAGACCTTGCCTGGTATTTTCTGAATACTTGGAAGGGAATACCGACAAGGTGTACAGCCTCTGTAAGAGGGGTGTGGTATCTTTGGTGTACAGATGTTCGGGGTGTAGCATAGTGGTAGTGTGCACGCATGGGGTGCGTGTGGCTCGAGTTCGATTCTCGGCATCCCGACTAAGACTTTCTTATTAATACAGGAAGGCCGGCGCCGCAGGCGCCGGCCCTTTACTTTTCCACTCCTTTTGATACAGTGTTTCGCATCAGGCTCATGACAGCTGGTCTGGTTGCGCAAAGGCAGCTAGGTAATGGAGCGTTTGCTCCGCCCGCCGAGGTCCATCTATCTTATCTTGATAATGGAGGTCGAAGCCTAGGGCGCGAAAAAAGCTTCGCTTTTTTCGCGCCATGGGTCTGATTACTTTACCCATTGATTTCAATCAAATCATGGCAATTACAAAAGCAAAAAAGCAGGACATTCTCGCGAAGCTTGATGGAGTCAAGTCTGACTCAGATTCAATCGTTTTCGTAAAGTTTAATGGCATGACGGTAGCCGATACCACTGCAATGCGAGCGCAGCTCCGCGAGCAGGGGGTAGGCTACTTCGTAGCCAAGAAAACACTCATGAAGCGAGCCTTCGATGGCGCGTTTAAGGGTGAAATGCCTACCTTAGAAGGAGAGATCGCCGTGGCATACAGTGCTGATGCGATCACTCCAGCTCAGCAGATCAAGGAGTACACTGGCAAGTTCAAGGACAACCTCAGCATCGCTGGTGGCGTCTTCCAGGGGGTATACAAGGATGCAGCGGAAATGACCGAAATTGCATCTATTCCACCACTACCAGTGCTTCGTGGTATGTTCGTCAACGTTATCAATTCACCTATTCAGGGCATGGCTATTGTTCTCAATGCTGTGGCTGAGAAAAAGGGTGCATAATCTAATCTAGAAACATGTCTGATGAAAAAGAGACAGTAGTAGCCGAAGAGGCAGCTACCGAGACTGCCGCTCCAGAAGCAGCAGTCGAAGAAACAAAGGAAGAAGCTCCAGCCGCTGCTCCTGAGGCAGCTGAGGAGGTGGAGGTACCAGCACAGTTCAAAGAGATCGTAGAAGCAGTTGAAAAAATGACTGTGCTCGAACTCCACGAACTCGTGAAGGTATTTGAGAAGAAGTTTGGTGTATCAGCTGCCGCTGTTGCAGTAGCTGGCCCAGCTGCTGGCGGTGACGCTGGCGGCGAGGAGCAGTCAGAGTTCACCGTTGAGCTCACTGACGCTGGTGCTCAGAAGATCGCGGTTATTAAGGCAGTGAAGGAGGCGCTCGGACTTGGTCTCAAGGAGGCTAAGGATATGGTAGATGGCGCTCCGGCTGAAGTTAAGACCGGCGTGAAGAAGGAAGATGCAGAGGAACTGAAGGCTAAGCTTGAAGAAGCTGGGGCTAAGGTAACCCTTAAGTAATAACGCTGTATTTGCGTATAAAAAACCGGCCGGGCCCCTGCGGGGCCCGGCCGGTTTTATGTAAAAATACGACACTCCCTCCTTACATTGTCCACCAGGAAGCTGTGTTATAATCGCCTCACCTTTTCAGTATGGCAGCACGAGACCCACTTTCGATCCTGTTTGGCAGCGCCGCACGAGTGAAATTACTCCGTTTCTTTTTGTTTAATCCCTCTAAGGAATTTACTTTCGATGACATAAGCCGGCGCGCAAAACTCGTGCGGCGCACGGCTCGCACCGAGATGAATGCACTCGAAAAAGCCGAGGTGATCAAGCAAAAAACGGTCTACATTGAAGTAGAGGGGAAGTCCAAGAAGATGAAGGCCATTGGTTACTCAGTCAACAAGGATTTTCCTGAGCTGCAGGCGCTCCAAACATTTCTGTTTGAAACAGCACCGATTGATGGCAAGAATCTTCTCAAGCACCTACGGCAAGCGGGCACCCTCGATTTTGTCGGTGTGAGCGGTGTGTTCGTGCGTGATTTCGAGCAACGGCTTGATGTGCTGATCGCGATGAAGAAATTCTCACAAGCAAAAATTGAAAAAGCCATTCGCTCGTTAGAAGCAGAGGTGGGTATTGAGATCCGGTTTGCAGCTATGTCTTCGGATGATCTCATGTATCGTGTGGGTATGTACGACAAGCTCACGCGTGATTTCTTTGACTACACGCACCAGGTGCTCATTGATCGGATCGGGGTCAAAGATGAGGTGATGACGCAGCGAATGTAGCTAACAGGATTTTACGAAAAACCCACACTGAGGTGTGGTTTTTACTATTGTCCGCGTGTTCCAGTGCTAAACTAAAGGCATGAAAAAACTCTCCAAGCTGACCGCGCGCGAACAGCGAGTAGAAGATTGGTTTGAAACGCCCATGCTGGTGGTCACATTGCTGCTGGTCGTCACCTTGGCTGTGCCGCTTCTTGTGTCGCTGCCGGCGCCATGGGTAAGTGTATTTGCCTTTCTAAACCTAGCCATTTGGTGCACCTTTTACATCGAGCTCTTCGTAAAATTCTACGTGGCCAAGAGCAAGTCAGCTGCGTTAAAGCGAAACTGGTCGCTCGTCTTGATTGCGATTGCGCCACTCTTTCTCTCACTGCGGTTGATGCGCGTGTCGCGTCTGGTGGGCGTAGTACGATTCTTGCGGCTGCAGAAGAGCGCGTCGCGATTACGTCGCAGTGTGCGTGAACTTATCTATAATGTTGAATACATCCTCCTCACTATCCTCATCTTTATCGTCGTGGCTGGTTTCTTGATGTGGCAGATTGAAGTGCGGTTCGATGGCTCTATTGTTTCACTTGCCGATTCACTCTGGTGGGCGGTCATTACTATTACCACCATCGGCTATGGCGATGTTATTCCTGCCTCAGCAGAAGGGAAATTGTTTGGTGCGATTGTGAGCTTGCTCGGCACCATCTTGTTCATGATCTTCGTTGCACGAGTGACCACGATGTTTGTGCACAATAAGGAGATCAGTTCACTGAAACGTACGATCGAACGCCAGAAACGGCGCAAATAAACCAGTGCACGATTGTGGATAAACTGTTGATAGGACAGTTGAAAAATATCCAGATTAGGTGCTTGACTTTATTTTCGGTTCGTATATACTCATGGCCACGTATTTATGAAGTTTGGAGAAAAAGCCACGTCGTAGCAAGCGAATCACGAGTGATTTTCTTGCCGCGACTCCGCGGCTTTTTTCTGCCAAAGTTCAAGGGGATACGCGATCGTTGAAAATCGCATATTCAAGAAGACAGATTGATAAGATCTGTCTTCGAAAAGTCCTACCGGAATCGACGCCGGTAGGCAGATTCCGCGCGGCTCGCTCCGCGAGCCGCGCGGATCAGGTAACCGTCTATCGGGTAAAGACAATGAGCGATCGCTCGGGTCTTTTCGTCCCCGATAGACAAAACACACGCACCATGCCAGTCTCGCAAGCGATTGGTGTGGTGCACAGTCCGGAGTATGTATCTCCGGACGACACTCAAAATCTATACAGCGGTGTATAGCGTTCCCTATGGGAACGAAGGGTGTATGGTGGATGCCTTGGCTTCAAGAAGCGATGAAGGACGTGATATGGCTGCGATAAGATTCGGTGAGGTGCCAAATAACCTTTGACCCGGATATGTCCGAATGGGGAAACCCTCCTGTCATCGGCAGGAACCCTTGTATGAGGGAGCGTACGCAGGGAAGTGAAACATCTCAGTACCTGTAGGAAGAGAAAGCAATATACGGAAATTTCTTTCTGAACGGATGCTTAGCATCGCGTTCAGGAACTCGTTTCTGGACGTTGGTGCGAAAGCGCCATTACGTTCAGGAAGAAGTTTCTTGCGATTCCCGGAGTAGCGGCGAGCGAAAGGGGAACAGCCCAAACCATACATATTTATATGTATGGGGTTGTAGGGCAGAGTCTGCATTTAGTTGCGAAGAGTTACCAAGTTGGTATATAGGAAAACGCGTTGGGAAGCGCGACCCCAGAAGGTAATAGTCCTGTATTCGAAATGTACCAGCCTCTTTTGACTCTGTTCCTGAGTAGCCCGAGACATGAATAGCTCGGGTGAATCTACCGGCACTAACCGGTAAGGCTAAATATTCTTGGAGACCGATAGTGAACTAGTACCGTGAGGGAAAGGTGAAAAGAACCCCGGAGAGGGGAGTGAAATAGATCTGAAACCATACATCTACAAGGAGTCGAAGCCCTGCGGGGCGACGGCGTGCCTATTGAAGAATGAGCCGGCGAGTGTACCTTTATCCCTTGTCTAAGTGGCAACCCCACGGAGGCACAGTGAAAGCGAGCGTGAATAGCGCGACTATGGGGTAGGGGTACGACCCGAAGCGGGATGAGCTTGCCATGAGCAGGGTGAAGCGACTGTAATAGGTCGTGGAGGCCCGAACCGGTTGGCCGTACAAAACCATCGGATGACTTGTGGTAAGGAGTGAAAAGCTTATCGAATTCCGTAATAGCTGGTTCTCTCCGAAACAGCTTTTGGGTTGGCGTCAAATGTTTCTGCTGGGGGTAGAGCACTGGAAAGAAAAGACAGGGAGAAATCTCGCTTTTCTTATCAAACTCCGAATACCAGTTAGTTAAGTTTGGCAGTTAGACTATGGGGGAGAAGCTCCATTGGTCAAAAGGGGAACAGCCCAGATCGCCAGTTAAGGTCCCTAAATATATGCTCAGTGCAACTTGAGGAGGTGAGGATTCCTCAACAGCCAGGAGGTTGGCTTAGAAGCAGCCATCCTTTAAAGAAAGCGTAACAGCTCACTGGTCGAGAGTCCTTGCGCCGAAAATGATCGGGGCTCAAGCATATTACCGAAACTGCGGATTGGCATTTTCTTCGGAAAATGTCAGTGGTAGGAGAGCGTCCATCTCTGCGATGAATCCAAGGCGGGAGCCGCGGTGGAGCGAGGTGGAGTGAGAATGCCGGCACAAGTAACCGCAAGGCAGGTGAGAACCCTGCCCGCCGAAATACCAAGGTTTCCTTTGCGATGGTGATCAGCGAAGGGTTAGTCGGTCCTAAGGGAATCCCGAACGGGGGACCCGATGGAGAGCAGGTTAATATTCCTGCACACTGCTATGTTCCTATGGAGGGACGGAGCGTTGTACTCAAAGCATCTTATTGGATTGGTGCTGGAACTACGAGGATGGATCTTAGGCAAATCCGGGATCTATAGTCCGAGTAGGGTCTGAATGTGCGGCTACGGCCAAGCAAATGAGAGGAGCACGCTTCCGAGAAAAACTTCGTTTGGGTTAAGCATAGTGGTTCCGTACCGCAAACCGACACAGGTGGTAGAGTCGAGAAGACTAAGGCGAACGAGTGAGAGGTCCTCAAGGAACTCGGCAAAAAAGCGGCCGTAACTTCGGGATAAGGCCTGCCCAGCCCTAGATTTGGGGTATACTGAATGATGCACGCAGTGTATGTCATTCAGAACGATGCGACGAAAGAAACGTACATCGGATATACTTCTAATCTCAAAGCAAGAATTAAAGCCCATAACGCAAGTGGCAAAAAAGCCACTACGCGAAATGATGGTGCTTGGCATTATATTTACATCGAACTTTTTCGAAGTAAGGATGATGCACAAGAGCGTGAGAAAAAGCTAAAAGCGCACGGTAGTGCAAAACAAAAGCTTCTCTTACGACTTCGAAAAAGCTTGCTTTGAGCCCCAAATCTAGGGCTGGGCCGCAGCGAAAGATTTCCTGGCGACTGTTTAACAAAAACACAGCTCTCTGCTAACACGCAAGTGGATGTATAGAGGGTGACGCCTGACCTATGCCGGAAGGTTAAGTACGGATGGTCTAGTGATCTTCGGATTGTTAGGCTGGGCTGTATAAGCCCCGGTAAATGTCAGCGATAACTATAATCGTTCTAAGGTTCGGCGCGGAAGCCGTAGGCTTCCGCGCCGATAGGACTGGAACGATTATATGAAACTTCGGTTTCATTGTTAAATAGCCCTTGCCATAGCTACCTTGCAGATAGGAATATCTGTATAGTCCACATCTAGCCACATAGAGACCAAATGCTAGACACCCCATCCTCGCAAGAGAAGGGTGAAGATAGAGTCCTTCAGTGATTACGCGTAGGTTAGTTCTACGTAAGGAAAAGAAGAGCGTATTTCCTTGTCGGGTAAGTTCCGACGTGCACGAATGGCGTAACGACTGGGAAACTGTCTCGAGGACCTGCTCGGTGAAAATACAATCCCGGTAAAGATGCCGGGTACCTGCAGTTAGACGAAAAGACCCCAGGAGCTTTACTGTAACTTGGTATTGGGGCTATTGAGTTGATGCGTAGCATAGGAAGGAGACTTTGAAGCGGGCTTTCGGGTACCGTGGAGTCGCCAGTGAAATACTTCCCTTCATTTTGGTAGTCTCTAACTCGGCCGGCAAAACCGGTCGGAGACAGTGCCTGGTAGGCAGTTTTAGTGGGGCGCTACCCTCCCAAATTGTAACGGAGGGGTCTCAAGGTTGGTTAGTCGCGAATGGAAACCGTGACGATAGTGTAATGGCATAAACCAGCTTGACTGTGAGGAGTAGATTCCGAACAGACGCGAAAGCGGAGCATAGTGAACCGATGGTTGGCTTTAGATGCCGCCGGAGATTACCCGATAAAAGTTACCCTGGGGATAACAGGCTAGTCGTGCCCAAGCGTCCATAGCGACGGCACGGTTCGGCACCTCGATGTCGGCTCATCTTATCCTGGGGCTGGAGCAGGTCCCAAGGGTTTGGCTGTTCGCCAATTAAAAAGATACGCGAGCTGGGTTTAGACCGTTCAGGTCCTGATTAATGATCGGAACCTGAACCAATCTAAACCCGAGGTTAGGGGGAGACCCTAGAAGACATCATCACGGCGGCAGCAAGTAGTGATATTTGCTGAGAAGTTGACTATATCGGTGAAATCTTACACCAACGTATGTTAGGATAATACCGAGGGAAGTCAAACTATGTCGCTCAATTCGTCGCAATTCAAAGCATATCTTGCTGGTTTCCTTGATGGAGACGGTAGTATCTATGTGCGAGCAAAACCAAATAGCTCATATCGCTATGGCTATCAAATTGCTCCATATGTAGCGTTCTTCCAGTCTGCAACATGTGAATCATTTCTACCGATGGTAGGGCAAATAGGATATGGCAAGACTCGTCTGCGTAAAGATGGTATCTATGAATTTACCATTTCAAAGCAAGATGACATCGTAGACTTTCTCGCGAAAGTCAGTCCATACCTTCTGCTAAAGCAAGAACAAGCAAAGTTGATGCTAGAGATACTTTCATTGAAGAAAGGAATTTCAAGTGAAAAAGACTTTAAACAGCTTCTGAATCGAATTGATACGTTTCGAGAGTTAAATTACTCGAAAAAGAGAAAGCGCAGAGTGTGACCCCGTAGAGACTATACGTCAACCATTTCTGGGCACAGAAATGAAGATATAGTCCAAATTTATGACCATGAAATAGCGTGAGACAGGTTGGTCTCCTATCTACTGCAGGCGTCGAATTTTGAGGAGAGTTGTTCCTAGTACGAGAGGACCGGAATGAACGAACCTCTGGTCTATCGGCTGTCACGCCAGTGGCACTGCCGAGTAGCTATGTTCGGAATGGATAACCGCTGAAAGCATCTAAGCGGGAAGCCAACTCCAAGATTAGAATTCATTAAGTCCCCCGAGAGATGATCGGGTTGATAGGCACTAGGTGGAAGTACAGTAATGTATGCAGCCGAGGTGTACTAATTGGACGTAGCTTCCCATGGGGAACGCTGTACATCAAACACCTGAAATTCCAGAATTTCTTTGTTGCACATCGCAAAATTTTATTCACTCGGCACTAGCCGCATTCATAAAATTTTGCTTGTGCGCCGCGAAATTCAAGAAATTTCAAGTGTTTGTCTGATATAGATTTTGAGTGAAGTAAGGTTACCAAATTGAATATGCGTATACGATCGTGTGAAATGGTTTCACCGGGGCGTTGCAAAGCTCACAAAAGCTAGTGCTGTAGTGGTAATAATCCACGCGCTCCGACCAATTCCCAACTGGTCCCACCCAGTTGGGACCATTCCACACGACCGTAGCAACGATCAGAATTGAATCTTTTAAGTTGGTGCTTTGGGATTGAAATTGTCTGGGGGACAATTTCAAGGGTACACAACCTAAAAATAAAAAATCAAATCGAACTTTTCAAGTTGGTGCTTTGGGGGAAGGGGTACACCCGTTCTCATTCCGAACACGGCAGTAAAGTCTTCTACCACCGATGGTACTCCGCAAGGGGAAGAGTAGGTAGGCGCCAACTTGAAGGGTTTGATTTTTTTATTTTTAGGCCGTTCGCCCTAAAGGACTAATGTTTGCATAAAATCGCAAGCTCTTTTGCAAACATTGAGCATTCCGAACACGGCAGTATAGCTTTCAGCGCTCACTCGGAAATGAAAATGGACTGACGTCCGCTTTCATTTCACTCGTTCGCTCGAAAGATAAAGTCTTCTACCACCGACAAAACAGTCTCCCAGACTGTTTTGTCCCCTTAAGGGGAAGAGTAGGTAGGCGCCAACTTAAAGCATTTAATTCTCCTTGAAAAGTCACCGAAAGGTGGCTTTTCTTTTTTCCAGCCTTGGTCAAGAGAACGCTGCGGTATATTTGAGCGTCCTCGCGGGGACTCCGTGCTTAAGTTGATCTGTGAACATCGGAGCGTGTGAAAATATGCCGCAGCGTTCTCGGTAGAGCAATCCCTTTCGCTTTTCTATTTCTTCTATATACTGTCACCAAATGCGAAATATCATCACGCACCCAGGAGCCGACAATCTCATCTATGAGATCCGCGAAATTGTGGAAGTGGCCAATAAAGTAAAGGCGTATGGCCAACCGGTCGTGTGGGAGAACATCGGTGACCCGGTCGCTAAAGGCGAGTCAGTGCCGGCTTGGATAAAGGAATATGTTGCAAAAGCGCTTAAGGAAGACACAACGTACGGCTACTCTCCGACCAAAGGTCTATTAGCGACGCGTGAATATATCGCGCATGAGCGCAATATCGAGGGCGGGATTCAAATTACCGCTGACGATATCCTGTTTTTCAACGGCCTGGGCGATGCCATTTCCAAGCTCTATGACCACCTGCACCCGAGCGCTCGGGTGATCGGCCCCAACCCAGCCTACCCAACGCATTCTTCAGCAGAGGCGGCGCACGCAGATAGTCAGCATTTTACCTACGCACTTGATCCACAGCGCGGTTGGCAACCAGACCTGGCCGAACTTGAGCGTAAAGTGTCTGAAAATAAGCATATTTCTGGCATTCTCATCATAAACCCTGACAACCCAACCGGTTACGTATATTCGCCCGAGACGCTCAAAAAGATCGTGGCCATCGCGAAAAAGTATCAACTCTTCATCATTTCTGATGAGATCTACTCAAATTTGGTCTACGATGGGGTGGAGTACTGTAAACTCGCGGCAGTCATTGACGATGTGCCAGGGATCGCGATGCGCGGCATATCTAAAGAATTTCCTTGGCCGGGCGGTCGTTGTGGCTGGGTGGAGTTTTACAATCGTGATAAAGACGAGGACTTCAATCGGTACACCAAGTCGCTCATTGACGCCAAGATGCTGGAGGTGTGCTCCACTACGCTGCCACAGCGGCTTATTCCTGAAGTGATGCAAGATGAGCGCTACTTCCCGTACCTTGCCGCCCGCAACCAAAAGTACCAAGCTCGCGCCGAACTGGCGGCTGAGGTCTTGGCTGATATACCCGAGCTCACTGTCCATAAGCCGCAAGGCGCATTCTACATGACCGCCACCTTTGCTGCCGGTGCCCTCACTGACTCCCAGCAACTCCCGATACAAAATAACGCAGTAGCGCAACTCATTTCCTCACTCGTAGCCACTGAGATACCGCTCGATAAACGCTTTGTGTACTACCTCCTTGGTGCCACCGGAGTCTGTGTGGTGCCACTGCGTGGCGGGTTCAACTCCACGTACGATGGTTTCCGCTTCACACTTCTAGAAGAAGACGAGGGTACGTTTCAACACACCATTGAGACGATCCGGCAAGCAGTGACTGATTATTTACACTCCACTTAGCATACTTATCACTACCATGAGGCACTGTTTTGCACAGTGCTTTTGTTGTCAGAGTAGCACGAACACGTTTTAATAATACTGAAACCGCGTCGCGACGGAATTTTTACCCGTACATTATTATTTCGCCTCTGTAGGTATTTTTATGAAAAAGTTCTCACTCCTCACCCTTGCGCTCTTTTTATTACTCACTTCCTTCACTGGCGTAAGTGCTCAGGATCCACTAGAGGACGAGCTGCAGGCATCGCCTGATGTCATGCGCGAACCTGCATCACAGCCGGTCGAGCCACCTGCTTTTCTCGACCAGATCAAGACCCAGGCAGACTTTGACGCCTTGACCGACGAACAGAAAGCCGAGCTTGGAGCATACTACCAAGCAACCCAGCCGCGACCGATCGTGGTCGCAACGGTCGAATTTAATGATCTACAGATCGTTTCTCAAAATGGGCAAGACGTACAGGCGGCCTTTACGATCATCAATGGCCAAGGGGCTCAGCCGGAC
Organism: Candidatus Nomurabacteria bacterium; assembly: GCA_020632135.1. Classification (GTDB taxonomy): domain Bacteria; phylum Patescibacteriota; class Minisyncoccia; order Phycocordibacterales; family UBA918; genus OLB19. Next base: position 499,191 of record JACKGC010000001.1, read on the forward strand.
GTTCGTTACCGCTTTGACCTCTACATGATCGGGGGAGTGGATGATCGAAAGATCGTGGACACCTATGTGTTTCCTGAAACACTCTCCGTGAGTGAGAATGAGAGTGTTACGAAAACTGTCAGCTATACCGCACCAGCCTACCTGAGTGGTACCTACGGCTTGCAACTCACCGTTGAGACCAGTGCCGGTCTCATGCTCGGTACTGGCCCACTTAAAGGGACAGTAGAACTACAAGGTACCAGTGGTTACGTTGATCTAACCCGGAGTGGGTGTCGGCTGTCGGTCGGGGGCGACGAAGCATTGTATACTACCTCGCAAGGAGTTGATCTCATTCCTGGAGAAACCCTCTCAGTGACGTGTCTTCCTACCAGCTACCTGGGTGTGCCAGCAGAACTCATCCCCGTGATGACCGTATTCAAGCGTACCTATATGGGCGATGTGGTGGTGCCAGAAAAACCATTGAATGAGTACAGCGTTGCCGTGCCTGCTGCTGGCAGTTTTGAAATCACGCTGCCAGTGACCACCCCGCAAGGGGCGCAGGCGTACGATGCTACCCTATACTTCCAAAATACCGCTGGGGAACGAGTCTCAAACTTTCTCCCGCTTCACTTTGTGGTGCAAGGACTTTCTGGTGCAATCCAAAATGTGGTCCTCGACAAAGATCAGTACTCAGTAGGGGAAAACGCCCTCGTACAAGTGACTTGGTCGGGTGTGGCTGGATACTTTGCCAATGCTCGTCACGACAGCGTGACACTCGAGGCGCCAAGTGTCACCGTGCAGATCATGAATGCGGCTGGTGCTGCCTGTACCGAGGAGGCGACAGTGTCTCTGAGCGGCACTCGGATCGTATCGAGTGTTTCGCTGCCGATCCTTAAGAACTGTTACAATCCAACTGTAAGTGCAACCTTAGTAGATGGTGACACGGTCCTTGATACCAAAGAACTAGCGGTTAATTCAACCGGGGAACCACCAGTTGAACCGGCGCCTGTGGTAGAGTCGAAGCCAGGATCTAACGGTGGCCCAGCACTAGTACTCCTGTTCTTGGTGGTGCTGATCGCGGTAGTTGTCGGTGTTGTCTACTTCAAACGAAAGGACACTATCCCTCCCGCAGCTGGAGCGGCGCTCTTTGTTCTTGGAGTAGCGTTCTCAGGTTTGGTGGTGCCCGCCGGTGAAGTAGAGGCGGTGACGTATGTGTTTGATGGTGGGGCGAGCGCAGACTACGATACAGTGACGGTGACTTACAATCTCTTGACTGGTACTTCATATACCCCTGGACAAGAAATTCAAGTAAGCGTCAGCGCATCGCGCGATACCCTTAACTGTGACAATGGAAGCGAGACCTGTCAGTACCTTGGTCAGCAGGCGCATCTCGTCGATGATTATGATAATCACTATTACTACAACACGCCTAACTTCACATATAACCCACCAGATCCCTGGCGTATTGGGACGTATTTTTCCTACACTTCTCGAAAGCCCTCTTGGTTGCCACTTGACTCGTCAAATTACCTTGATGACCAGGGTTGTGTGAACGGTGAGCTCAACCTGTCGGTCAGTGGTGTGTTGCGTAATTTTTACGCCCCCGCTACCCCGGGCGTATATACGGTGATCGCTGAGAATGCGTTGCCACCAGCCATGTTTGGTGAAGCTATTCACAGCTGGTACATTTCCGTTGGCGGAGTGGCTATTCCTACCGGTGATATCAGTGGTATTGGTTGTGAAATACCAGCAATAGATTATCGATGTAAAGCAGAGAATGTTACGTGGTCAACGAACGGGCTAGTGACCAGTCCTAACGTCTATAACTTCACCACCAACGATGACTACTCCTTTGCTCCTAGTGGTGATGATGACGACGAGCATTGGCTCGAGTATGGACCAAATGTCATCCAGCTTCTTGATCGGCCAGTTGTCCTCGATACGGTCACCCTCAATGCTGTCTGTGAGCCAGGGACTGTCTGGGAACCACGAGATGGTGGTTGGTGTATTAAGCATTACGTACGTGCATTTGACTGTACTATCCTAGAAGGGCAAAGCACCTGTAACGCTAATATCTGGTACGCGTATGTTAATCCTGAGTCCGGTAGTCCTAACTTATACAACCAGACCACTGTCACACAATATTCAACCAGTAACTTCATTGGCTACAACGGCACGAGCCAGGCGTACACGTACGGAGATAACACCATTCAGTTGCGCAATGGCACCAACGTTGTCGCGTCAGATGTCGGTACAGCCAGCTGTGCTTCTGGCTTGAGTTGGAACGGCACCGTCTGTGCGGCCGCTTCTTGTACCGGCTCACTTCCAGCCTTCAGTACGTTGTATTCAGGTGACAACACGGGTCTGGTGGTAAACACACCGTACAGTTACGCTTCCGCTAACACCGCTACGAAGTGTCAGTTCTCCTGTAATGTTGGCTACGTTTGGAACGGTACCAGCTGTGAAGCGGCTGCTTGTACCGGCTCACTGCCAACCAATAGTGCGATGTACTCGGGTGACAACACTGGCCTGACTGCTCACACCCCCTACAGCTACGCTGCTGCGAACACTGCTACCAAGTGTCAGTACGCTTGCAACACGGGCTTTACCTGGAACGGTACCAGCTGTGTTGCACAGTGTACTGGCACACTACCTGCCTTCACCACCTTGTACACTGGCGACAATACCGGCCTCTCAATAAACACCCCGTACACCTACGCTGCTGCCAACACCGCTGCCAAGTGTGAGTACTCGTGTAGCTCTGGCTACGTCTGGAACGGTACCAGCTGTGCACCGGCAACCTGTACCGGCACCTTGCCAGTCAACAGCACGATCTATACTGGCGACAACACTGGCTTGACCGTTAATACGCCGTACACCTATGCTACTCCAAATACCACTGCCAAGTGTGAGTACTCGTGTAATTCTGGCTATACCTGGGACGGTGCTAATTGTAATGAAACGCTCTACCCAGACCTGACCGCCAACAACCTCACGCCAGCTAGTGGTGCCAACTTTACCCCGGGTGCAAATGTCACTTTCACTGGTCAGGCAGTTAACAGTAACGTTACTACGGTCGCTGAAGGTGGCTGGGCCGACCTTGAGATCGACTGGGATCGAGATGGAGCTGGTGCGCAAGGTACCTACGATGTAAACCTCAATGCCTATAGTGGCAGCATGCTCGGAGCATTTAGCCAGAATCAGTCTAAGACACTCAGTTACACGTACAACAACATACCAGCTGGTAATCACCGCTACCGCTTCCACGTTGATACTGATGGTTCGGGTGTGGAGGAATCAGATGAGACCAACAACCGCTCAGCTTGGGTAAACTTCACGGTCTACGCGCCACCGCCGACCGTGAGCCTAGAGGCCAATGGTGACGCAGGTTCTACCAATATCACAGAAGGTGGTTCAGTGACCTTGACCTGGGAGTCAGAACACACTCAAAATTGTACTGCGCCATGGATGGTGACCTCTGCTCCAGCGGTGCAGAACCTCACAGGGGAGACCAAGAATGGCATCACTGCCAATGTGACATACACCATCCAGTGTCTTGGAGATGATGGTAGCACAGCGACTGATCACGTTGATGTCACCGTATCGCTTCTGCCAAACCTCACAGTATCCCTTGGTGCGGTCACGTTCCCACCGGCTGGTTTCGACCCTAACACTAATACGTACCAGACTGTGAGTACTCAGTACGTAGTCACCAACAACGGTGGCGAGGGGGTCGGCGAATCCAGTATTCTGCGAATTCAGTTTGATCTTGATAATAATGGTGGCCCTATTTTGATCGATAACATCACTATTGGTAACCTAGCAGCTGGTGCTTCAACGCCGCTTACTCCGTACACATTCTCACCAACCGGTGGTGTTCCTGGTAGCTATGGGCAACACGCTGTCATTGCGACTGTGGACCCGGGTGGTGTAATCGATGAGCGTGACGAATCTGTATCTGATAACACTGATACCAGTATTGGTGCCACAGAATACCCCGACCCTGGCATTGAACTCACCGCCAACCCAACCGTGGTCCAGACCGGTGCTACCTCAACCCTGACCTGGGATACTAAGCAACCATACGATATGGTATGTACCATCACTGGCCCTGGCCTGACTAGTGGCGACAACTTCAATCCAAGCACCGATGGGACCGAAGGCATCCTCTACACCAACCCGATCACCAGCAAGCCAACCTACCTCCTACGCTGCGTGGTTGGTGCAACCGGACAGACCTTCACTGACACTGCCGCCATCGAAACCATTGGAGTGATCGAGGAGATCTAGACTACAGAACACGAAACAGCACGCCGCCCACGAAGTGGGCGGCGTTTTGTGTGTAAGGCCAGGTAGTTTTAGATTAGAGCTGGTACAATGTGAGGTATATATGAGTAAGCTATTTCGGCCATGGGCCTTTTGGCGGAGACTGCAGTATGGGTTTGGATTCGGAATGATCTGGGTGCTCATTGGTGCCTTTGTTTACTTCAACAATTTCTATACCGGTCCGAGTTGTCTCGATGGACGATTCAATGGTACTGAAGACGGGGTCGACTGTGGCGGTGCTTGCGTCCAGATCTGTCCGGCTCAGGTGTTGCCGCCACGGGTCGTGTGGGCAGAGAGTTTCAAGATTGCTGATGGTCAATACAACGTGGTAGCCTACGTTGAAAACCCCAACCAAACGGCAGCTACTCCCGAACTCCACTACACGTTTACGCTTAAAAGTGGCGGGGCAGTGGTGGCCGAGCGGGCTGGTACTACCATCTTGCCGCCTAACAGCGTCTACCCGATCTTTGAGGGACGTGTCTTTACTGATGGTGATGCAGACATCGATGAGACCTTAGTGCTGTTAGATACACCAGATCTGTGGCTCCCAGCTTCAACCGGACGTGATCAATTTCGTGCGAGTGATATCAAGCTTACCAACGCTGATGAACGGCCGCGTCTCGATGTAGACTTAGAAAATACTGACCTGCGCACCGCAGAGAATGTTGAGGTGGTGGCGACTATCTTTAATGAGCGTGGTGAACCGGTCACTGCTTCGCAGACCCTTGAGGAAAAGATCGAAGCGCGTGATACCAAAGAGATCGTCTTCACTTGGCCTAGTTCGATCGCAAAGACCGTGAAGAGTTGTATCATCCCAACTGACGTCGCAATGGCGATAGACCTCTCCGGCAGTATGAATAATGATGGTGATGAGCCGCCGCAACCGGTCACTGACGCACTAGCTGCGGCCGGTCAGTTTGCCAATACGCTCGGTGTCAACGATCAGGTTGCCGTGATCACGTTTGCGACCAAGGCTGCTATCACCACACCACTCACCACGCCTGGTGCGGGGGTGGTGAGTGAGATCGAAGCCCTCACCATCGACCCGGCTGAAGAGACTGGTTACACTAATACGGTCGCAGCGCTCATGATGGCACAAAGTGAGCTCAATTCCACCCGGCACAATCTTGATGCGCGCCGAGTCTTGGTCATGCTTACGGACGGTTTACCAACGACCGCTGGCGATGCAGATATTGTGGGAGAAGCGATCAGTACCGCATTCACACTGCAGGAGGATGATATTGAAGTGTACGCGATCGGTTTGGGAGAGAATGTTGATGCAAGCTTCATTCGTGGTATTGCGTCTGAGGCTGAGAATGCGTATTTTGCGCCGACTAGCGCTGACCTGAATCGTATTTACGCTGAGATCACCTCATCACTCTGTGAAGCAGGGCCAACCAAGATCGATATCATTCCAAAATCGACCACTAATTTCGCAGTCCCTCATAAATAACGTACAATAGCCCTTATGGGGCAGTTACGGACCTTATTTTCTGGTTTTGATCCAGTCCTTTTCTTGAGTGTACTCGGGCTGACGTTCATGGGTCTCGTTACGATGTACTCACACGTTGGTGACAATGCCTTCTTTGATCGGCAGCTACTCTGGATCGCGCTGGCGACGTTGGGTTTCTTTGCGGCTATGGTGCCCGATTATCGTTTTTTGCGCGTTGGTAATACTGCCTTCCTCCTGTACCTCGCGATGGTATCGATGTTGGTGCTGGTGCTTGGTATCGGAGAGATCACGCTTGGTGCGCAGAGTCGGTTTGACCTTGGCTTCTTTTCGTTGCAGCCATCGGACCCAGCTAAATTGGTGTTGATCATTGTGTTGGCCAAGTACTTCGCTAAACGCCACGAGCTGATCGGAGACTTCCGACATATTCTTGTGTCGGGCGTCTATGCGCTCGGGGTATTTGGGCTGGTGTTCATTCAGCCTGATTTTGGTTCGGCGATCATCCTCTTTTTCGTGTGGCTGGGCATGGTGCTTGTATCAGGGATCAAGCTGCGCCACTTACTCACGGTCTTCCTGCTTGGGGCGGTCGTGTTTGGACTCATGTGGCAGTTTGTGTTTTTTGAATATCAAAAAGAACGTATCATGACTTTCCTTGATCCCCTGTCGGATATTCAAGGGGCGGGGTACAACGCGTATCAATCTACAGTAGCGATCGGTTCAGGAGAATTGTTTGGAAAGGGGATCGGGTATGGTACCCAGTCAAAACTACTGTTCCTGCCAGAGTATGAGACCGACTTCATCTTTGCGGCTTTTGCAGAGGAGTGGGGCCTTATTGGCGTAGGACTTTTGTTCGGACTCTTTGGGTTAGTGGTATGGCGCTTGTTGCATCACGCGGTTGAGGCGGCGACCAATTTCGAGCGGTTATTTGCCTCGGGAGTGTGCATGCTCTTTGTGGCGCACTTTTTTGTGCATATTGGTATGAATATCGGCTTGCTCCCCGTGACCGGAACGACCATTCCGTTTTTGAGTTATGGCGGGTCACACCTACTCACGGAATTTTTGGCGGTTGGTATGGTGCTTGGTATGCGACGCTATGCACCAGTGCAGTATCAGTCTGATGCGGTCTTGGAGTCGTAAAGCTTAAAGGTGTCTGTGCACATGTGAGTGATCGAGAAGGTGCTTGTGATGTGTTGTTGGGCGCGCTGTCCCAGTTGCCGTCTCATGCCTTCGTCGCGAATGAGCATGCTAAGAGATGTAGCGAGGAGTTCGGGTGTCGGGGTTACGAGGAGGCCAGTCTCGCCGGTGGTGATGATGTCGCGGATCCCGGGCAGGTCACTTGCGACGATCGGGAGTCCGGCGAGACCGGCCTCTAAAAGCACGTACGGCAGGCCTTCTTTTTGTGAACTCAAGACGAAAATATCGAAAGCCATGAGGTGCGGTGCCGCCTCAAGGTAGCCTAGTAGGTGTACTCGTTCTTGAAGTTGCTCTTGCGTTATGAGCTGCTCGAGTTTCGGGCGTTCTTCACCTTCACCGATGATGAGTAAGTGGGTTTGTGCGGGTAGTGTCCGCAGGGCAGTAATGGCAGCTGACCAATTTTTGTTTGGATGCAGCTCACCAATGCCGCCGATCCAGAGTGCGCGGGGTGGGAGGTGAGGCGCGAGCGAAGCTCGCGCCGCAGTGCGTGTCAAAAAGTCGATCGGGGCTACACCATTTTTAATCAGGACCACCCGATCTTTCATGCGAGGCATTTTCTGGGCGCGCTGGTACGTTTCGCTCGTGATCATGATGCTCTGATGCGCAAGGGCAAGCGTGATCCAGGTACCCAGGTAGATGAGGGTGCGTTGCCAGCGTGGTCGCCAGACCTCATCGACGGTCAGGCCATGTGAAGTGAAAATGATGCGTGGCACACGCGCCAGGCGGCCAGCAAGTGCGCCGATACCGCCGGCTTTTGAGCTCGTCACGTGTAGTACCTCGGGGCGCTCGTGTCGCAGTAGACGCCAGACTTCAAAAAACGCTCGGATGTCACTCAGGAAAGACATGTCACGCATGAAGTGGGAGATGGAGTGTACGGGAATGGCCACTTCTTGCAGCTTCGTGACGAGGCGGCCAGTGGCGGCACCGGCTTTGCCGGTGCCGCCACATCCTACCACCACTGCATATCCAGCCTGCTTCGCCGCGACCGCCAACTCAAAAACGTACTTCTGAGCGCCACCAAAATTGCTTTTAGTGATGAGATAGAGGACTTTCTTAGGCTGTTTTCCCTGAGTTTTTGCCATAGTCACTGTACAACTAAAGTAGCATGAAAACGGTTATCTGTATTGCTAATCCTGAAAACTCGGGTAGGATTGACACAATCACAGTATTTCTATGGGAGAGCGGGCACGAGAGCTATCAGTCCTCATAATCGGCGACATCATCATTTTCATTCTAGCGCTCTGGGTCACACTCTTGGTGCGGTATTTTGAGTTACCTTCTGGTACCCGGCTCGCCGACCACGTGCCACCATTCTTGACCATCAGTGCAGTCTGGTTGGGTATATTCTTTATTCTGGGGTTGTATGATAAACACACTAATCTCCTAAAGAAACTACTCGTCAATCGGATCCTGACCGCGCAATTCATCAATGTGGTGGTGGCTGGCTTACTCTTTTTCATCATTCCGTTTGGCATCGCTCCAAAGACGAATTTGGTTATTTATCTGTTCATCTCAAGTGCACTCCTGACGGCCTGGCGGCTGCAGGTGGTGCCATTACTTTCACCTAAGCAGCGACATAAAGCGATCTTGATCGCTGATGGGCCTGAAGCCATTGAGCTGGTCGATGAGATCAATAACAACGACCGGTACAACTATTACTTTGTGCGCATCATTGATGAGACGACCTTGCGCGATACGCCAGACTTTGAACAGAAGTTGACTGCGCTCATGGAACGGGAGAAGGTTGAGCTCATTGTGGCTGACCCGCGCGGGAAGTCCATCAGCACGTTTTTGCCGACACTCTTCAGTTTGTCGTTCTTACACTTTGCGGTGACCTTCCTAGATTTCAACCGTCTCTATGAGGACACGTTCGATCGGGTGCCAGTCAATATGTTGCAGTATGAATGGTTTATTACTAACATCTCACAATCGAAGACGGCGATCTATGACGTGGTCAAACGAGGCATTGATATGGTGGGGGCACTGGCGTTGTTGATACCAGCGGCTGCGCTTTTTCCATTTGTAGCGCTGGCAATCAAGTTGGATGACCGCGGTCCGCTATTTTACACCACCACTCGCGTTGGGCAGTTCAATCGACCGATCACGATCTATAAGTTTCGCACCAAGAATGGGTCTGATGTTGGTACGGCGGCACTCAGTAGTACTCTGGTCGATACCCGGGTCGGTGCGATCTTGCGCAAAACCCGAGTTGATGAATTGCCCCAGCTCATTAATGTACTTAAGGGCGATCTGTCCTTTGTGGGACCGCGGCCAGAAATGCCCGCGCTTGCAGCGGTGTATGCAAAAGAGATTCTCTACTACAACACTCGGCATTTTATAAAACCAGGGCTTTCTGGTTGGGCGCAGATCAACAATTTTGATGTGCCACGTGGGGGGATTGATGTGGAGCGCACTACGACAAAGTTGTCGTATGATCTCTTTTACTTGGAGCGTCGGTCGCTTCTCTTGGATATGCATATTGCACTGAAGACCATTGCGGCCATTATCATGCGCACCGGAACCTAATGAACAAAAATACGAGCAATTACATTGCGACTAATTTTTGTTTACACAGCCCACTACCGCCAGATTTCCCTTCGGGAAAGAGAAGGGAAATCTGGCGGTAGTGGGCTGTGCAGGAGAGTAACCAAACTCACCTTGCTTTGGTTAGATGTTTGTAATATGAATAAGAAAACATTTTTGATCACCGGCGGCGCTGGCTTTATTGGTACCAATTTAGCGATCCATTTGACTGAAGTGGGACATAAGGTCGTAGTGGTAGATGATCTTAGCGCGGGAGACCACACTGCAAGATTGCCAGAAGCGGTCGATTTTCATAAGTTAGATATCCGCGATACTGCAGGCTTAACTAGGGTTTGTGCAGGCGTGGATGTGATCGTGCACTTGGCGGCGTTGCCACGAGTGCAGTTCTCGATCGAGCATCCGCTCGAGACACACGATGTGAATATCAACGGGACACTGTCGGTCTTAGAGGCAGCCCGGCACGCAGGAGTACCGCGCATTGTGTATGCGGCATCGAGTTCTGCCTATGGCGACCAAGAGACGCTCCCGCTCTCACTTGATCTGCCGCCACAGCCGAAGAGCCCATATGCGCTGCAGAAGTTTGTGGGTGAAGAAATGATGCGCACCTGGAGCGTAGTGTATGGACTCAAGACCGTATCGCTGCGATTTTTCAATGTATACGGCCCGCACATGGACCCTGATGGTGCATACGCACTAGTGATCGGGCGATTTTTGAAGTTGGTCAAAGCTGGTCAACCACTCACTATTACTGGTGACGGGCAACAAACTCGTGACTTTACGCACGTAAAGGACGTGATCAAAGCGATCGTAAATGCTGGCACGCTGGAGACGGTTGGCCAAGGCGAGGTGTTTAATGTGGGGGCAGGGGTACAGACCTCAATCAATGAAATTGCGAAGTTGGTTGGTGGTGAGGTGGAGTACGTACCGGCTCGACTCGAGCCCAAGCACACCATGGCCGATATCACCCAAACAAAGGCCAGGCTACAATGGGAACCAAGTATCACGGTGGCCGAAGGAGTAGCAGAACTCAAGCAAGAAGCTGGTTTGATATAGCTTCTGCTGTTATACTGCCGACACTATGCTCGTAGACGGTAAAACGATCGCGGCGGAGATCTTGGCGGAGGTGGCAAAGACAGTCGCGGGGGGCCCGAAGGGCCCCCCGCGACTGTCTGCCATCACGTGTGCTCCCAATTTCGAGACCCAAAAATACCTGGAGATGAAACGCACTAAAGCCGCGTCAGTGGGGGTGGTTCTTAACGTAGTTGAATTACCGCAGGGAGCCACGACCGAAATGGCCGCTGCATGTATTCGGCAGGTGGCCGCACAATCAGACGGAATCGTGGTGCAATTACCACTGCCGCCACAGATCGACCGGGAGGCAGTGCTCACTGCGGTTCCAGTCTCTAAGGATCCCGACGGCTTTCGCTACGGCGAAGTCCCAGAGGCTTGTCTCTCACCGGTGGTGGGTGCGATTGATGAGATCAGCCGGCGCCACGATGTGGCGTGGGAAGGGAAGCAAGTAGTGGTACTTGGTGGAGGACGGCTCGTGGGGCAGCCGGCCGCAGCGTACGCGCGCGGTCGCGGCGCTATGGTGACCGTGCTCACGAGAGATACCTACGACACTGCAGCGCTGCGGCCGGCTGACATTATCGTGAGCGGCATTGGCCAACCTCACTTCATCACGGCTGACCTCGTCAAGCCGGGAGTGGTCATTTTTGATGCGGGTACGTCGGAAGACGGTGGAGTACTGGTCGGCGATGTCGATCCGGCAGTGGCTGCGCAAGCAGCTCTACTCACTCCGGTTCCAGGTGGCATTGGACCAATTACCATTGCGTATTTGCTACGTAATTTGGTACAGCTGGCGCGCTGATAGTATCCGGGAGCGGGTTGTGGTATAACAAGACCCATAGTTTTGTATTGATATATATGTCTGAATCCACGCAACAGTCGTCGGCTCAGTCACTTGCGTTTATACGCTGGTTTCGAGCCCTGGTTGTCCTCGGTATCATCGGGTGGCTGACCTCGACTGTCTACAATAATGCCATTGCACCCGATGCCACCCATCCATTTAGACTGGGACTCGATCTAGCTGGTGGCTCACACTTGGTCTACGAAGCGGATGTTTCAAAAATTGACCCAGCTGAGGTGCCAGAGCTTATGAACGTACTGCGAGACGTGATCGAGCGCCGTGTAAATATTTTTGGTGTATCTGAGCCGATCGTACAGGTTGAGCAGAGTAGTTTTGTAACGGAAGCGCCGATCGAGCGCTTGGTCGTTGAGTTGCCGGGTGTGACCGATGTGAGCCAGGCGGTGGCGGAAATTGGTCGCACACCACTGCTTGAGTTCAAATTATATGATGAGTCGCTCGCGCAAGCGATCGCGACGCGCGAGAGCATCAGTTCACTCACTGAAACAAACGCTTCGTCTGGCGCTATTATTGGCAACGTGAAAGTTGGCGGGGAAGTGGTGGATCTTGAAACTGATCTGCCTGAGCAACCTTTCGTCGATACTGGTTTGACTGGCCGCTACCTTGAGACCGCCACTCTGGCTTTTGCGGGATCGCAAAGTGGCCAGTTGTCGAATGAGCCGCTCGTGAATGTGCGCTTTACTGCCGAAGGCGGAGAACTCTTCGCTGATATTACTCGCGCACACGTGGGTGAGCAGCTTGGTATCTTCCTTGATGGTGAGCTTATTTCTGCACCGGTTATCAATGAACCAATTACTGGTGGCACCGCGGTCATCTCTGGCAGCTTCACCCCAGACGAAGCGCGGGAACTTGCGAAGAATCTTAGCTTCGGTGCGCTGCCAGTTCCGATCGAGCTGCAGAGTACGCAGACCGTTGGGGCCTCACTTGGTGCTGAAGTGCTTGAACACGGCATTGAGGCTGCAGTGCTTGGTCTCTCGTTAGTGATCCTCTTTATGTTGGTGTGGTACCGCTTGCCGGGACTTGTGGCTGGAGTAGCACTCATTTCCTACATCACCATCATGCTGGCGCTCTTTCAGTTGGTGCCGGTGACACTCACTGCGGCTGGTCTGGCTGGCTTCGTGCTTTCGCTCGGTATGGCGGTTGATGCCAACGTGCTCGTCTTTGAACGTATGAAGGAAGAATACCGCGCCGGCGCAACCAGCCGCGAAGCAGCCAAGGTTGGGTTCCAGCGCGCCTGGAGCGCAATTCGCGATGGTAACATTACCAGCTTGCTTTCGGCCATTATTCTCTTTTGGTTTGGCACGTCGATGGTGAAAGGGTTTGCCCTGGTGTTTGGAATGGGAGTGGTAGTATCGATGTTTTCGGCACTTGTCATTACGCGTACGTTCCTTATTGCGTTGCCTGAAGTGCGTCACAGTGAATCCAAACTCACCGCACGTTTACTCGGTAGTGGTCTAGTGAAATAAGTATGTTTGCAATTACGTATCGAAAAGTACTGTTGGCCATTGCGGGGGTTGTGATGATCGGAAGCGCGCTGATCATCGCGATCTTTGGTTTGAAGCTCGGTATCGACTTTAAGGGCGGGGCGCTCACGGAGGTCTCTTACCAGGAGCCGCCCACTCAAGAACGATTGGAAATGGTGGTCAATGAGGCGGTGACTGACTTGGGTGGCTTCTCAGTACGCGCTTCGGAAGTGGATGCTGGTGGTGCGGCGTACCTGATCCGTACCCGTGATCTCACTGATGAAGAGCGCCGGTCTCTCCATGGGGCGATCGTGGCTGAGGGTTCTGGCACCATCGAGCGCTTCACCTCCATTGGGCCAGTCATTGGTCAGGAGTTACGCGACAAAGCTGGCTGGGCCATCTTTAGCGTTGTGTCGATCATTGTCATCTATGTCGCGTTTGCTTTTGCGGGCATTGGTGTGCCGGTGAGTTCATGGACCTACGGTCTTGTGACCATCTTTGTATTGGTGCATGACGTTCTTGTGCCAGCCGCGCTCATGAGCATCCTTGGCTATGCTGCTGGCATCGAAGTGGATGTGCTTTTTGTGATGGCGCTTTTGGCGGTACTCGGTTACTCGGTCAATGACACTATCGTGGTCTTTGACCGCGTGCGGGAGAACCTCAAACAAAACCGTACCGAGCACCGCAAAAAGCACACGGAGCCTGGCGGCTTGGAGCGTGAAGAAGTGACCTACACGCTCACGCGGCCGTACGACGAACTCGTTGGCGAGGCAGTGCAGGGCACGCTCGCCCGCTCGATCAACACGTCGGTCACTACTTTGATAGTGCTCGCAGCCCTCTATCTCTTTGGTGGGAGCGTGACGCAGACCTTCGCCCTCATCCTTTTTGCCGGTGTGTTGGCGGGAACATATTCATCCGTCTGTATTGCCAGTCCGCTCGTGGTGACCTATGCAGCGTATAAAGCCCAGCAAGCGTCACCTATCAAAACCAAGAAGTAAGTATGATCATTGGCATCACGGGATCAATTGGGGCAGGGAAAGGGTTGGCCGCTAGCTACCTAGTGAAAGAAAAGGGCTTCCAACATTTTTCAGCCCGAGCGTTGATAACCGATGAAGTGGAGCGCCGTGGCCTGCCAGTGAATCGTGACACGATGACCAACACTGCAAATGAAATGCGTGCAGCTGGGGGGCCAGCATACCTGTTTGAGAAGTTGGTGGCTGCAGCGGAGGCAGCTGGCGGTGACGTGGTGATCGAGAGTGTGCGCGCGATTGCTGAGGTAGAGTACTTAAAAGCGCACGGGGGAGTACTGTTAGCGATCGATGCAGACCCAGAAGTGCGCTATGAGCGAATCGTGAATCGTGGCAGCGAGACGGACCACGTCACTCTTGCGCAGTGGCAGGCGCAAGAAGCACGCGAGATGCATAGTGATGATCCGACTAAACAGAACGTGTCAGCGGTGATTGCTTTGGCTGACCATGTCATCATGAACACCGAGTCCGTTGAGTCATTACAAGCTAAACTAGATGAATTTCTTCATGTATTCAAACGTTAACACTGTCGGTATCATAGGCTACGGAAACTTTGGTAAGTTTCTCTACGAGCTTGGGCAACGCTTCTTCCCGGGGGTGGAGTTTCGAGTGCATTCGCGTCGTTTTGATCCTGACCACAAAACCTTTTTCGATCTAAAGACAGCTGCGCAGTCAGATGTGGTGATCTTGTGTGACGGAATCAGCGAGTATGAGGAGCGTATGAAAGCAGTTCTTGAGCATGCCTTGGCGGAAACCATTCTTATTGATGTAGCAACGGTGAAGAAACATACGAGTGATTTGTGTCAGAAGTATTGTGATGGTCGACGGTACATTTCAACCCACCCGATGTTTGGTCCGGTGAGCTACCAGAAGCATAAAGGAAATATTGATGGCTTCCGGATCGTAGTGACAGACTACGCACTCAAGAACAATACGTACCAGCTCCTGAAGGAGAAGTTTGCGAGTTTTGGTTTCAATATCATCGAGATGACCGCTGATGAACATGATGAGCGCCTGGCGGAGACACTCTTTCTAACCCATTACATTGGGCAGTCGATCGTAAAGGCGGGCTTCGAGCGGACCAAGATCGACACACTCTCATTCCAATTCCTCATGGACGCGGTGGAGAGTGTGAAGGATGACAAGAAGCTATTTGAGGATGTCTACAATTTCAATCCGTACTGCAAAGCAGCAGTTAAGCGGCTACATGCCGCACAGGAGGAGGTGTTTCAAGGGTTGCAGTAGGAAAAGTAAAAAGCGCCGGCCCAAAGGGCCAGCGCTTTTTAGTCTCTAGCTGATTTTGGTACCTGTGAACTTGCGATTGTGGAGGTAGTCGATCAGTGCATCAGGACGTTTGCCATTGATGATGGCGACCTCAATGCCTTTCTCATCCGCTTCCTTAGCAGCAATTGGGTCAAACGGTGAGGAAAGGCCTGGGTCCCAGGTGCTGGGGATGAGGGCGCGGAAGTCTGCCCAAGAAACGAGTTCGATCTTCTGTGCGTTTGGATTCTTGCGTGGGTCGTCGGTATACACGTAGTCGATGTTAGAAAGGTTAATGACCTTTTTGGCCCCGAGTCGGTCGGCGATCTGTACGGCGCGGAGATCAGTGGAACTACCAGGGCGGTAGCCGGCGGCGATCACGACTGGAACCGATGGCGGGACATCAAGAATGTCATCGGGGTTGGTGATCATGACCGGGTGGGCGCTATCGCGGAAGATAGTGCGTAAGAGGTGGCCATTGAGGCGCGTGGCGTGGATGCCCATCCAGTCGAGATCTTCGTTGGTGAGGTTGGTCACGGCGGCGGCCGCTTCTTGGTAATTGCGCGCTGTGCGGCCGCCGCCGGCAATGATAATAAAACGACGGCCTGCGGCCGTTTCTGCATCAACAAATTGTCGCAAGGTATTGAGAAAATCAATATCGATATCTCCTGGCACAATGAGTGAGCCGCCCACCGACATAACAATCGTTTCGTGTGTCATATTGCTGTGCATTGTACGATAAACGCGCCAGGCTGCAAAATGGTATGCTACGAATAAGTTTTAGTTAAGTAATGCATTACGTTTATGAATCCTGAATTGATCGCAGCCGTAAAAGAACGGCTCGAACTTGGCCACTCTGACGAATCGATAAAAGCAGAACTGCGCAGTGCCGGCTACACTGACGAGATGGTTGAGCAGGTGCTGGTCCAGGTAAAGGGCGGAACGGTACCTGAGCCAGTCACTGCTGGCGAAGAGTCGCTGCCAGGAGTAATGCAGCTCCTCAAGGGCGCCTTTGCGTCAGCACGACAGCGGGTTGACCTCATGCTACTTATAGCAGTCCCGCAGATCGCTGTGTTCCTGGGCGGGTACTTTTTAGAGTACAGTTCGCCGCAGAGCATAGAAGCCGGTCTGGCTGCGGGAGTGCTCGTGTTAGTGGGTGTGGTTGCATCTATTATTGTTGCATTAGCGATCATCAAGGTCATCACTAGTGAACAAGAAGAAAGTATCGGTCACGCTGTGGCTTGGGCGACCAGTAACATCTTTCCGTTTTTGTGGGTGTCAATCCTGACTGTCTTGATTGTATACGGTGGTATGGTGTTGTTCGTTGTCCCGGGCATTATCCTTTCTGTCTTGCTTGCGTTTAGTCAGGTGGTATTTGTGGCGGAGGGTCGTCGCGGTCTTGATGCACTACTTCGTAGTCGACAATTGGTGCTTGGGCGCTGGTGGGGTATTTTTGGACGGCTACTAGGTTTTGGTTTGCTCCTGTACATAGTAGTTTTGATTCCTTTTGCGATTTTGGTCGTGTTGCTGGGAGAAGGGTCGCTGCTGGCTGAGCTTTTATACCAAGTGATCAATGCGGTACTAGCAGTCGTAATGCTTTTCGGTATGTACACGTTGTATAAAGCTCGTGCACAGCAACAACCAACCACAGCCTTTGTGCCAACTGAAGCACGAACCAAGTACAAGCTGCTAGCTGCGCTTGGTTTGTTGTTGCCGATCATTGGAATTGGTGTAGCAGTATCGCTCGCGAGTTTAAATGACATTCAGATGCAAGATATGCAGTCACTTGAGCACATGACCGATGAGGAACTCAAGGAACGCGCGCAAGAGCTCCGCCTTGAGTAACGTCCCTGGAGCAGGGTTGACAAATTTTTAAAGTGTGCTAGCTTATTCGTGTCTTCACGGACGTCGGCGGATGTGGCCAAATTCAGCAATGAACCAAACCACTTTTCTACCTCACGTTCGTGAGGCAAGAACCGCCGGCAGCGTCCGGCTTTACAGCAAACATCCAATGAGGGATGAACGATGAATAAGATCTTTGCATACGCAGCTGTGGCTGCAGCCATGATGACCTCCGGCGCCGTTCTGGCCTGCGACCACGACACGACGATCTGTGGCGGCGGCGGCCTCGCCTTTGAGGTGGGTGCTGTGGGTTTGACCAACGGCATCGGTGCGGTCGTCGGTAACGGCGACGAGTTTTGGGGTGAGGTCAACAAGTCTTCGGACTTGCAGCTTCACACCAATGTCGACTACAAGTCTGACATGTGCCCCGGTGGTGACTGCGGCGACGGCAAGATCAACTTCAGTGGCTATGCTGCTGAAATGATCCAGACCTATGGTTCCGCCACCGGCTCTCAGCCGGGTGAGACCATCGGCGTCGAGAACGCTTCGGCCGCCCAGACGGGGATCGGCTTCCAGCTGATCTTTCAGGGCTTGGGAAACTAAGCCGACGCAACCGTGGTCCGGGCCGATCGGCCCGGACCACTCAGGCCCATCAAGGCTTTCTGTTCTTCAGTTTTAAATTCAAGTTTGTTCTCCGAGTGTTCTCCATAACCCTGCCAACTGGCAGGGTTTTCTTTTTAGCAAGACAAGGGGAAGTGTCGACGTTCAACGCAAAACCCTTGATTTTATAAGAAAAGTATGCTATAAAGCAGCCCATGGATTATATCTTGACATCATTGTTTTTAGTGGTGTTGCGGTAACGAGTCCTTGCTCCTTACAACTGAAGAGGAATCAATTATGAAACCAATGCGCTTGTGGGCGCATGTCTGGAGTTGCGCAGTGGCCTTCGGGCTGTTGTGTGTCTCCGGACTGTCTGCAGCAGAGCCTGCAGGCGTCCGACCGAAACTGCCTTCCTCCGCGGAGGCACCGCAAGGACTGTGGCTCAACATGATCCCCAAATCATACGGGGAAGATATCGCCACGGTGCGGAAGGTCTGTGAACAGAATGCAGCCATTAGCCCAGTCGATGCACTGATGAAAGAGAAGTGCAACCGGCTCGTGAGGCAGTTGCAAGCTGGTGAGTGTGAAGTAGTGTGGGTGCCCGATGGTATCCGCCTCTCACTCTTAAACGGTTTGCAACACAGCAAACCACATACCTGGTTCAATATGGAGAAACAGACTGGCCGTTCCGATCGCGCACTACTGTGTGATCTGAGCGAGGGGCTGTATAGCTACTGGTTTACCGGAGACGGCGCCAAGAGTTGTAATAACCTTGGGTTCGTTTTTCGACCACTGCCACCAACACCGCATGCGGAGTGGGTGTGCAAGATGGTTCCGGTCAATACCAGTTGGCTCTCAACGCGACAGCCAGACTGGCTCGGTAGTATTACCAGCGAGAACTGCTGTTGTGGTATTGAATCAGTGACACCTGAACTCGATCTTTCGTTTCGTAACACCTTGCAATCTACTGGCTACACCGAAGTGTGTGGCTGGGAATGAAACCGCTCTCTAGGAGGAACTAATCATGAATCGTCATGTCATCATGCGGTCTTCGATCGCAGTGGGAGCGCTCCTTCTGGGAGCGTGTCAAAGCACACCGATGCTGTCTGACAAAGAGTATTTGAGCATGAGCCCGGAGGCGCAAGAAGCGTATCGGAGTGAAATGCAACAGAACTTTTCAGCTCTGGAGCTGAAGAAGGCTGCCGAGTACGACGCTGGATTGCCGGTCCACTATGGGCTGCCGAATGACGGCTTCACCTTGCAGTGGAATAAGCGGCTGAATCTAGTGGCGCTCTGCAAAGGGCATACCACCGGCTTCACTGGCATCGACTCATCGCTCTGTGCGGTGACGATGGCAGATGATCATGGGCAGATCGGTACGCAGCAGGTTGGGGGAGTTCTCAAACCAACGGTACTTCTCACCAACACCTCCAGCCAGGAAGGCCTGGGCCGACTCTTCATTGAAGGCGGCTTTAAGGTCCTGGCGGCCGGAGTCAACGGTGCCTGGGCGGCGGAGATCCGTGCGGATAGCTGTAGTGACGGCAACTGTGCGGGGGATACCACCCTCATCAATGCCGGTGGTAACAGCTCAGCTGGGGCAGCTTCGGGCTCGTCGTCAAATGCGGCGTCGCTGCTCGACTTCAAGGCTAGCGCGAGCTGTGGCAACGATCCCACCTGTGGTGGGGCTGCCTGGTAAGGCAAGTAGTACACCGAGGGTGCAACTGCACCCTCGGTCAACTTCAACAACAGGAGACTCTCAATGAAGAAACGAGGACACCTTCTGATGCTCGTTGCGGTTGGGCTGCTTGCAGTATCGACCGTACATGCATCGTGTGAAATGCTATGGGGAAAAAATCCTACAGCGGCACAGAAACAGACGCTTCACCAGGTATTAGCTGGTACAACTGAGTATGTCGATGACTACTCCGTCATGAGTATCGGTTCGGTAATGGTGCATAGTGCCAAGCAGCAATGCGCGGCACAGTTTGCAGCACTGCCGGAGTCACAACAGATACCACTCGGCTTTTTCAACCACGTGTTTACCAAGAACCGGCTTATTCGTGAGCCGATCGGTGAAAATGGGGTGGTGCCGGCGAAGTGGTTCATGCAACAGGTGGTCACGCCCGGCATACGGCTACACTGGCCAAAGGCTGTTCGCACAGCTCCCGCAGTTGTTGATCCGGTGCAAGCCGCAATGGCTGACCTGCAACGACAACTCGACCGCAAGGAGCAATTGGGTGCCAAGCGTGACAGGGAGCTGAAGCTGTCGTTGGAGAATATCCGGACAGCGCTCAATGACACGATGCAGTCGGTGACCGAAACCTCACAACAAACGCAACAGGTGCAGGAGTTGTTGGGTAAGGTTGAGGCGGCGCAGCGGGAGCTGAGTGAAGGTAACTTCAGTGCAGCAGCCGAAGCGAAGCTGAGTGCGTTGTTTGGTGAGTATCTGGATGGTACTGGCATTGCGGGCCGAGCGGTTAACGCTGAACGGTTGGCAAAAGAAGCCAGTCAGAAAGCCTTGGACGCGCAAGGAAGTGTCAATCGACTCAACGGGTTGATCTGGAAGGTCGTGATCGGAGTAGCCGGTCTTGGTGTGATACTGCTGATCATTGGTTGGTATCAGTCGAAGTTGACGTCTGATGTTGGTAAGCTTCTGAAACAGACCCTTAATGGGGATGGAACCGGTAAGGATCTTGGTGTGGTTAAAAAGCTCGAGGCACTGACTGAAGCTCACGAGAATCTCGCAAAAGAGGTTCACGATCCTGAGTCAGGTCTATCGGCGACACGCGAGCTTGCTACTGAGGCACATAAACTCAGTCGTGAAGCGCAGCGTGCGTTGGCCGCCAATGTCGTTTTTGAAGAGCGGAACCAACCACCACAAGAGCTCTTGAAGCTCAATGTGGGTGAAGCACATGCGGTGTACTACCGTGGTCGTGACGAGAAAGGTAAGCCCTTTATGGTGCCGGTTTGGCATGTTGGAAACGGCAAGTTGCAACCCGACGTTCTCCGTCATCCGACCAGTAAGCTCTTGGTCGACCCAGTGAAGCCAGAAAACCTCCTGGATTCCATCGCTATGGCGGTGGTGAGTGGGCGGGTCAAGCAGGATGGCATGTCATCTCCGTCAAACGCGCGACCATTCAAGGCTGCGTAGCAGGGAGGTCGCCGGCCGCACAGCGGCCGGCGACCAAGGAGTGAGAGTTCCTTAAATATCTCTCAATGAATGTTGTCATGACGTAAGATCATATCAGACCAAGTACGGCCCTTTCGCCTGAAACGTTACGTTGATCATGCGGCATGCATCATGCGAGAAGTTGCTATGGACCCTACGTGACCGACTACGACCTAACCCGTCTGAAACGTTACCGAAAGTCCGCCATTGTACAACTGCTCAATTGATATCCTTTTCAGTACTAACTGTTCTTACATAAATACTCTGATCGAAGCGCCCTACGGCGATCTCAGAGGTATCTAGGCCCCGGCGGCATATCTGCGCTGGGGCTTTTTTGTATCCGCAGTGGTTGTGGAAGAGGGACTGTATACAAGGACAAGCTGGTATATACTTAATCTAATTATGAAGAAAATCTTCGCGCAGGTGCAAGCTGGTTTTACGTTAATGGAAGTCATGATGGTAATCGCCATTATTGGCATCCTCACCGCTGTCACCCTTTCTTCACTTAACGACTCACAAGATGAGGCTAAGATCGCAAGCGCCGAAGCGCAGTTGCGTAGCATGCGCACCGCCATGGATGTGCTCTACAACGATTCAGGGAAGTACCCACATGGCTATGATAGATACTGCCCACCTGGTCCACGACCACCAGATACACCAAATGAGATCGACCTGTCAACCCCAGAAGCTGGTATCGTGGCCACCGACGGGAGTCATGATGGTTGGCGGGGGCCGTACATGCGTGAGGCGATCGATCCCTGGGGCCATCCTTATTTTTTCGATGAAGACTACTTCTGCACGCCAGGTGCGCGAGGTTGTGATGGACTTGATTCAGATGCGAGCACCATCGTTTCCGCGTTAGTGTCGTGTGGTCTGGATGGAGATATTGGGACAGATAGTACTGCCAACAGTGGGCCAGGTCACACAGCAAAGCCCGATAACGGTGATGGATGTGCTTATGATAATGACAACGTTGTGTACATACTTTGTCACTCAGAATAGTAACGCATCTTCTCAGGTGCCGAGCACTATCTGTTACTAAGATACAGTACTTGCATATTTTTTGCGTATCTGTATAATAGCGCCACTGTTCATCGGGAGAGGTAAAGAGCGTTTTCAGTACGCTTCGCGACGGGTAAGTTCCTCGCCGCTTCTTTCGAAGGGGAATAGGGTTCATTGAAATTTTCATACACATATCTATAGCCCAACTATAGATATGAGAAGTACATTATTTTTTAAATGAACAAATACTCGAAGAGTATATTGTGAATGTACGTCCGAATTTTTCCTTTCATAGAAAAAATTCCTGGACGACAGAATCACAAGTTCAGTTTAAAGATGGTGTGCATCACAGCACTAAAGACAAAATGAATTTATTTTCACTTTTGTCTTATCCTTTAGGTAAAAATGTTTTGCTTTGAGCGCGCTCTTCGGTGAGTCGCCGCTCGCAAAACGCAGATCTATGAAGCTTCGGCTTCTAGAACCTGTCTTAAATTAGAGTTTGATCCTAGCTCAGGATGAATGCTGGCGGCGTGGATGAGGCATGCAAGTCGAATGGGTTTAGACCCATGGCGGACGAGGTAGGAACACGTAGGTACGCACCCAAAAGTCAGGGATAACCCGGTGAAAATCGGAATAATACTTGATGGTCCCTTCGGGGTAAAGATTTATCGCTTTTGGAGCGGCCTGCGGTCTATCAGCTTGTTGGTAAGGTAACGGCTTACCAAGGCTACGACGGATAGGGGAGGTGAGAGCCTGACCCCCACCGATGGAACTGCGACACGGTCCATACTCCTACGGGAGGCTGCAGTCGAGAATCTTCCGCAATGGACGAAAGTCTGACGGAGCGACGCCGCGTGGTCGATGAAGTCCTTAGGGACGTAAAGACCTTTTATGAGGGAGGAAGTTTATTGACGTTACCTCATGAATAAGGGGCTCCCAACTCTGTGCCAGCAGGAGCGGTAATACAGAGGCCCCGAGCATTATCCGGATTTACTGGGCGTAAAGGGTGCGTAGGCGGTGATGTTAGTCGGGTGTTAAATCCTTGGGCTCAACCCAAGGCTCGCATTCGAAACGGCATCACTAGAAGAAGTCAGAGGTAAGCAGAACTCTCGGTGTAGGGGTGAAATCCGTTGATATCGAGGGGAATACCAAATGCGAAGGCAGCTTACTGGGACTTTCTTGACGCTGAGGCACGAAAGCATGGGTAGCGAATCGGATTAGATACCCGAGTAGTCCATGCCCTAAACGCTGTCTGTTGGTTTTGGGGGGAATCGACCCCCTCCGAGACGAAGTTAACACGTTAAACAGACCGCCTGGGTAGTACGAGCGCAAGCTTAAAACTCAAAGGAATAGACGGGGGCTCGCACAAGCGGTGGATCATGAGGCTTAATTCGTCGATAAGCGAAAAACCTTACCGAGGCTAGAAACCATACTGCATACTCTCTGAAAGGAGAGTAGCCTTCGAGGGTGTATGGCAGGTGATGCATGGCCGTCGTCAGTTCGTGGCTTGAGCTGTTCCCTTAAGTGGGGAAACGAACGCAACCCTCGTTGCCTGTTACAAGTGTCAGGCGAGACTGCTCCCTCACGGGAGAGGAAGGTGAGGATGACGCCAGGTCAGCATGTCCCTTGATGCCTCGGGCTGCACTCGTGATACAATGGGAAGTACAACGGGACGCAATATCGTAAGATGGAGCAAATCCTAATAAAACTTTCCTCAGTTCGGATTGTGGGCTGCAACTCGCCCACATGAAGCCGGAATCGCTAGTAATCGTGAATCAGCACGTCACGGTGAATACGTTCCCGAGCCTTGTACTCACCGCCCGTCAAGTCAGGGGAGTCGGGAGTGCCCGAAGGTCGTCCTTGCGGCGAACTACGGTAAACTCGATAACAAGGACTAAGTCGTAACAAGGCACGGCTAGCGGAAGCTGGTCGTGGATTAATTCCAATTGGACACGTTGTCGTGTTGCGGTGACGCAGCACAATGACAGCTAATTGGTCGATCTGGTAGGTATCAATTGAGCCTATCAGGGAGCATAATACTCATCTCCTAACCTGGTATTAGACTTTAGGGAAAGACCTAACCAAAGGATAAGACAAAAGTGCACATAAACTCCACTGTCTATCTAGTATGAAAATTTCAATAGACACATAAAAAGCGCGGCGCCTAAAGGCGCCGCGCTTTTTGGTTCTGGTTAACCCGTATTACCAGTGCCAGTACAGAACGGAGCGGTGGGATCAATATCACAAGGATCGTCAGTCGTTGGCCCGCCTGGGAAACCTTGCATTTGAATATAATCAGATGTTGGTGCACTTTGACCTCCACCACCAATACTATTCACTAACATGTTTACAATGCCCCAAAAAGTGATCATAAGGACAAATGCCATGATACCGTAGAGTGCGAGCGACTTAGCTTTCTCTTGGTCTTCCTGATTGCTGCCACCAAGTACAAAGTAACGGATGACGTTGATAATGAAGAAGAGAAATGCCATTCCGATCAAGAATGGAATAAAGACCCCGCTTAAGAAGTTCGTAAAAGCTACGAGGAAGGTTTGGAAGTCTTGAGCGTGAGTAATGGCCGGGAAAAGGAGCAGGCTAGCGGCTAGGATGGTTGGTTGTTTCATACCCTGCATTATAGCTTATTGCGCGGTCGCTGGATGGCCGTCGATACACATTGACTTTTGATCCTAGTATTTTATAATGCTGGTCGCAAAAGTGTGTGTTCTTCCAAGGAGTGAGTGATGTTATTGTATAAAAAGCAACGTGTACGACGTATGGTTATCCGCACGGCTCTGTTCATCGGGCTTTCCACTGTCTTGATCACGGCGGCTAAGACTGGCTTGCAGGCATCGCCGATACCGCAGATCTATTATGATGGTGAGCGGTGTGTGGGCGTGGATACGGAGTTTGGTCCTCGACCGTGCAGTAGTGCACAGGGTGGCGCATATACAAAAGTGCTCGCTGAGCCTGGGTTAACCTACACTGAGTTTGCCAAGCGCTGGCGCACGTTGTATCGTCCGTGACACCATCCCCGAAAGACCTGGGTCCCACCCCAGGTCTTTTATTATGGGTCTTTCAAATCAGTAAAAAATCTGCTATAGTTCTGGCCACTTGCAAAGATTTAACTTATTAAATTCTTTGTCCGCGCTTAGCTCAGTTGGCTAGAGCATTCGACTGATACTCGAAAGGCCCTAGGTTCGAATCCTAGAGCGCGGACAAAGAATTTAAGTCTGCGCGAGCTGAAAAGTCTGCCCTGCGGCAGACTTTTCCCGTCCACGAAGTGGTCCGCCGTTGCGTAGCAGGCGGAAGGGTTGGCTAGAGCATTCGACTGATACTCGAAAGGCCCTAGGTTCGAATCCTAGAGCGCGGACAAAAAACGCAAAATATCTCAAATGGTCTTGCGTAGTGCTCCCAGCACTACTCACTCGAAAGGCTGAAATGATCTGGGAGATCATTTCAGAACCTTTTGAGGTATTTCTGTAGCTTGCGAACAGAAATAGCCAAAAGGTGTACTGCTCCTGTAAGGAGGTAGGTTCGATTCTTACAGAATCTGTCCACTCATTGGATCTTTTTTCGCCAGCTCAAAAAGCTCTCAATGGGTCTTGCGCCAGTTCCCCGAACTGGCTCACCTCAAGGGCACTTCCGAATTTATGGTCGAGTAAACTCTCCCTAAATTCTAGGGCGCTCCTAGAGCGTGGAAAAGGGTCTTTACTATGTAATTTTTGCATTCACTAGTGATATATGATTTAAATGATCATGGATCAGTTCAGGAAAAAGGTATGAACGAAAAACATCACTTGTTACAAGAATTGGCTGCGGGGGCGATCGAGCGCCTTAAGCTGCTACCACAACCAGTCGTGCGGGTGAGCGGACCGATATCGCCAAACGAATTGTATAGCTACGAAGAGAACCTGGCGCGGTTCATCAAGGCGCAACAGGCACTTCGAGACAGAGGCTTTACCGTCTTTGATTATTTCGAAGATAATGGTGATGAGCAGGTGATCCAGGAGCACGGATTGCAAGACTTGGTGATGGAACAGTACCACCAACCGATCCTGCAGTCTGGGTATCTGACCGCGGTCTATATGATGCCGCATTGGGAACTCTCAGGTGGGGCGAGACAAGAATATCAGCACTTTGTAGATAACGATCTACCAATCAAGCATATTCCTGAGGAGTGGTTGCTGTGATGAAAAGGCCGGCGCTTCGCGCCGGCCTTTTACTTAGACTTAAGGTAGAGGGAACATTTGACAGTGAGACAGCTTGTTTTGTTGTGTTAAGACTCGAAATCTTCGATCTTTTCTACTGGTGTGTGTACTTTCTCTTGCAAGTACTGAGTCTGTACTTTTAATTCTTCGATCTCGGCTTTGAGTTGCAGGGTCACAGTATACGCAAAAATGGCGAATCCGATAGTGAGTATCCAGGCCACGTACGGGAAGATCCTATAAGACTCAAGGGCTTTGTCGTTTCCGTTGGTTTTCATATTAGTTAGTATAGCAGTCAAGTAATGCGGACAAATGATTTATCTACCGGTGGTAAATTTTGAAAATTCCTCTATGATGCTCAATATGCATTTTGAGTCAGTCTTTCGAGGAAAAAAAATTACGGTGATGCGCATTGGCCTCTTGGGTCGGGGGGTCGGTGATGCTGCATTTTTAGCTGAGATGGGAGCGGATGTCCATGTGGTTGACGACGCGCCAGCAGAGGTGATGCAGCCATCGGTTGATGCACTCAAGGAATATAACAATGTGCGTTTTACGTTTGGTCCGTACCAGGAAGGGTATTTTACCGAAGCTGACTGCGTGTTGGTAGGTGCTGGTGCGCCACTGGAAATGCCGGTGCTTGAAGCCGCGCGTGTCGCGGGCGTGCCCCTAAAGCAAAGTGCTGCTTGGTTTGCGGAGTTGTCTAATGTGCCGATAATCGGCGTGACTGGCACACGCGGTAAAAGTACTGTCACGCACATGATCCACCATGTGCTCTCTGAGGTAACGGGCGAGAAGATCCTCCTTGGTGGTAATGTGCGTGGTGTTTCAAACTTGCAGCTCCTTAAAGAAGTGCAGGAAGATTCGCTCTGTGTGATGGAGCTTGACTCGTGGCAACTACAGGGTTTTGGTTGGGCGAAGCTCAGTCCGCAGATCGCGGTCTTTACCAACTTCATGGAAGATCATCTCAACTATTATCAAGCCGGTGGTAGGAGTAAAGCAGAAGCGATGAAACTCTATTTCGAAGACAAAGCTAACATCTTTCGCTATCAAGAAGAGAGTGGGGTGTTGGTGACTACGCCTGAGGTATTTGAACAAGCGAAATCCCTGAAAGGGATTTCGCTCGGTCAGGAGGTTATTCTCGCTGATGCCTCGAGTATCTCGGAAGACTCATTGCTTTCTATGCCGGGCGAGCATAATCGGCTTAATGCCGCCCTGGCCTACGAGGCACTGAGGGCGATGAGTGTAAGTGATGAGGAGATCTTTTCCGGACTAGCGTCTTTCCCGGGTGTGCCGGGGCGGCTTGAGTACCTCGGTGAGCGAGATGGGGTGAAGATCTACAACGACAACAACGCCACTACGCCGCACGCGACTGTGCGCGGGCTCCAAGCGGTGGGAAATGCAGATGATCAGAACGTCATTCTGATTGCTGGTGGGGCGTATAAGAATATCGATCCGACTTCATTGCTCGATGAAATTACGAAGTATTGCAAAAAGGTGGTGTTGCTCCCAGGTACCGGCACCGACCTCATCAAAAAACAGCTTCAAGCAGATGTGGTGGAGAGTATGGCGGAGGCGGTAACGGCCGGGCTCGCCGCAGGCGAGCCCGGCGATGTACTTCTGTTCTCACCTGGCTTTGCTTCTTTTGGACTCTTTAAAAATGAATATGAACGCAATGATGCGTTTGTGCAGTGTATCAATCAAGCTGACATATAAACACGCGGCCCATTTCATGGGCCGCGTTTGCAAATGGCACTACCGGTCTTGTAACACAGCAACGATTCGATTGCGGAGCAGTTTTTCTTCTGGTGTTGTCGCGTACCGGTAGCTTGTGAGCCAGTCCACTTCAGATGTGTATGGTCCAACTACCTGTATCTGCTCGCGCGGGACACCAAAGCCAACAAACTGTTCAGTTGTAATGGCGGCGAGATCTAGCGTGCCAAGCGTGTAGTCGTGAAAAGCGTACTCACCAAACTGCTCAAAGGGTTCAATTAGCTTTCTGGCTTCAGGCAGATCGTGTTTGAAGTCCTTGGGTGCAATTGAACCAAGGATCTTTACGATCACATTGGTTGGGTCTGCATCGAACGCCTGCCAGCAGTCGGTTACGATATTACTGATCGGTTCACCCTTCTCGTTACTTGGTGACATGGCTGGGCGACCGGCATGGGTTGCTATCAGCTGATGATGTTTTTTATCGTAAGCGACGATAACGGGGCAGTCAGCGGTAAAGTGCATGATCGCTTGCTTGGGTTCAGTGATAAAGCCGGCGTCAGCAAAGGCGTCAAACTCGTCACTGCTGGAGTCACTGTATGGCGTCCAGATCTCTCGAAAGCCCAACTTGGTCGCATCGCTAGCCGAACGGAGCAGATACACTAACTCTGGGTTGGCACCGAGCTGAGCCGTGAGTTCCTCTTGTGATAGCCTGGTCTGTGGTCCATACAGGGCCACGGTAAACAACATTTGTTCTTCATCGTATTCGGTGTGCACAACACTTGGCATCGTAAATTCTCCTTTGAAAAGACACTCTAGAATGTGATATTATGCTACGCTCACTGTATGTCAAGACTCGATATAGATAAGATACAACGCATTCATTTCATTGGCATTGGCGGCATTGGAATGTCAGCTTTGGCACGGCACTTCAAGACTGAAAAGAAGGTGGTGAGCGGCTCGGATCGTTCTCTATCAAACATTACGAAGCAACTTGATACTGAAGGAATTCAGGTGTTTGGTGAGCAAGTGGCGAGTAATATTACAAACGACATCGAGCTCATTGTGTACACCGAAGCGATGGCCAAAGACCACGAAGAAATGATGGCTGCCAAAGAGTTGGATGTACCGATGATGAATTACTTCGAGGCGCTTGGGCTGGCGATGAATCCCTACTACCTGATCGCTGTGGCGGGTACACACGGCAAGACCACCACAACTGCCATGATCACCGATGTCTTTGAGGCGGCAGGGAAGGACCCGACGGCGGTCATTGGATCACTTCGCGCCAAGACAAAAAGTAATTATCGCGCCGGCAAGAGCAAGTATGCGATCGTTGAGGCGTGTGAGTACAAGCGAGACTTCCTCAGTTTGCGGCCTGATATTTTGGTGATCACAAACATTGAGCACGAACACGTTGACTACTACAAAGACCTCAAAGATGTCCAGTCAGCCTTTCGAGCGCTCTGTGAGCAGGTGAATGAGAATGGGGTGATCGTCACCGACACAACCAACCCAAGCATTGCGCCGGTGGTGAACGGCCTGACGGTGCCTGTCGTTAACTACTTGGAGTATGTCGATCTCCAGCTGCCGCTAAAGCAGCCGGGTATGCATAATCGACTTAATGCGGCCGTTGCCACAGCAGTGGCAAAACGGGAAAAGATCTCAAGTGACGTGGCTATTAATGCCCTCACGCACTTTGCTGGTACGTGGCGCCGATTTGAATTCAAAGGTGAGCTCAATGGAGCAGTGGTGTACGATGATTATGCTCATCATCCGACCGAGATTCGTGCAAGTATCAATGCGGCTCGGGAATTGTACCCAGACCGAAAGCTCGTTATTGCGTTTCAGCCGCACACCTTCACACGCACCAAGGCTTTATTTACTGAGTTTGCCAAAGCGTTTGGTGAGGCTGATGCAGTGGTGTTGCTGCCGATCTACTCAGCACGCGAACAGAACGAGAGCGGTGTTTCAAGTCGTGAGCTTTCCGTGAAAGCGCTTGAGTATATTGATGATGCACGATATGTAGAATCCATTGAGGCTGCCGAGCAGTATTTAAGGCAGACTATCACCGACCAAGATATACTAATGGTCATGGGAGCAGGGGATGTGACGGAGTTGGCGAAGCGGCTGACGAATTAAGAATAAGAAAAGCGCGCCGGACTTCGTCCGGCGCGGATTGGTTACGTCCCGAGTACCACCGCAGCGTCGTGTCGTGCGGTAGCGATGATCGTATGGCGCTGGTGCCAGAACACGGCACCGATGATGACCGCTGCCAGACCGACGCTGCGATAGATATCCCCATTCCCGAGCCAGCCGTGCCAGATCGACAAGATACCAAAACCTCCAATGACGGAGAGTTCAGCGTATTCACCCCAGAACATGAAGCGAGCGTACGGCTCTACGGTTAACGATTGACGTTTCCGTAATTGGAGGGTGAGCGCTAAGGCGGTCTCAGCAATGGCCGCCACAACTAACCCAGCAATCAAGATCGCGCCCACCACTTCACCGGTGGTCCACTTCGCGGCGCTGGCTTGTGCCGCCAAGGCAGGGCCGCTTAAGAGTGCGTCCCAACTTACCGCGAGTACGGCCAAGAATCGACGTAAGGTTCTTCCTTCAAGCGGTAGCAGCTTACCCATACATTCTGAGAGTTCGAATATGGGTTTGTGTCCCGTGGCCTCAGCAAGCACCTCATACACCAGTAGAACCACGAGAACGCCGCCAATGGTACCAAGGAAAGCTTGGAGGCCGGACGAGTCACCGACCGCCAGCGCACCCCAAAAAATGAAGTAGCCAATGGCTGGAAACGCAATGTGTGTGATGGTGATGGGTAGGGTCCAGTTTCGGAACGAGAGGTCAGTGTGGTGAAACCGAGCCAGTGTTGCGATCGCAACATCAATGGCGATACCCGCCCCCATCAGTATGCAGGGAAGTAAGTAGTGCCAAAAAAGAGTGGTAGTCACTGACCACCTCCAGTATTTCAAATGAACAACTGGCCTCACAATAATACAAAACACGATTGTGTCAATGATAGGGAAATGGTAGTGTAGTGACACTATGGAACCAGGGACACTGTATATAGTCGCGACCCCGATCGGAAATCTCGAAGACATTACGTACCGTGCAGTACGGATCTTGAGCGAGGTCGATTACGTACTATGTGAAGATACGCGGGTGACAGGGAAACTGCTCCAGCGGTATGAGATAGATGCGAAGCTGCGTCGGTATGATGCGCACGCAAGCGAGCGGGTACACGAGCAGGTGATCGAGGACCTGCTCGCTGGCAAGCACATTGCGCTCGTAAGCGACGCCGGCACGCCAGGAGTGAGCGATCCAGGGGTGCTGCTCGTAGCGGGCGCGCGCGAAGCGCACGCCCGAGTCGAGGTCATCCCTGGTCCTTCTGCAGTCACGGCTGCGGTCTCGCTCGCGGGCATTCCTGGTAACCAGTTCACCTTCCTAGGCTTTGCGCCACAGAAGAAAGGTCGGCAAACGTTCTTCGAACGTTTGCCGACCCATGCTGCTCAGCCGGTCGTCTTCTTTGAATCTACCCACCGCATTATGAAAGCGCTCGAGGCACTGTCGGCCGCCGTGCCGACTGCGCAGGTATACCTTGCGCGTGAGCTCACGAAGCTCCACGAAACCCTCCACATCGGCACGGCGGCCGAGCTTCATGTCGCTCTCACTGCTGAACCGGTTACTCAAAAAGGTGAATTCGTTGTATTGGTACATTGCAAGTAGGGCACGCTCAACCCGTTTGTGCAAGTCAAAGCTCATAGTGTAGAATGTCGCCACTCATGAGCAAAGAAACACTAGTTTTCATTTCTGGTATCCTGCTGACCGTCATTCCCTTTATGGGCATCCCGCACGCATGGCGGCAGTATACAGTCTTCGGGATTGGAATAGTGCTCATCCTCATTGGTTATATTTTGCGTCGAAGAGTATATCTCCACCGTTTCGACAAAGGTAATGGCGAGTGCGGCACGGATTCATTTGTTGAGACCACGGAGAAGCTTTTTGATGAAGGTGCGATAGAATAAAAATATGCACAAGATCGGTACACCACTCGTGGCCATCGCAATCCTCTTCGCGGTGCTGAGTTTTGTGCCACTGACCTCTTTTGACGTTGAAACGACTGCGTTGCCACACACAGAAGCGGCGCTCGATCAGACAGAGGTGGGGTCTGAACCAGTCAAATCAGTACCGCCGGTTGATACTCGGCCGACGGTGCAGCATGTCCCCCTGCCAGAGCAGGTGAAGTCCATTTACATGACCTCATGTGTGGCCGGCACCCCCTCATTTCGTGATCGACTCATCGCCCTCATCGGGGAGACTGAGATCAATGCGGTGATAATCGACATCAAAGACTACTCCGGCACCATCTCATTCCCGCCACAGACAGAAGCCTGGAAGCCTGCATGGCAGGCAGCCCGCTGCGGCACTGCAGATATGCGTGAGCTCGTGGCGCGCTTGCATGAGCAGAATGTGTTCGTGATCGGGCGGATCACGGTCTTCCAAGACCCGCACTACGCACCGCAGCATCCTGAGCTCTCTGTCCAGCGCAGTGACCAAACGACCGTCTGGCGCGACCACAAAGGGCTCTCATTCATTGACGTGGCGGCGCAGCCCTACTGGGACCACATCATCGATCTCTCAGTAGATTCATACAACGTCGGTTTTGACGAACTAAACTTTGACTACGTGCGGTATCCTTCTGATGGCAATATGGAAGATACGTACTATCCGCAGAGCATGGCCGGGGAATATGGAATGGATCGGCAGGCCAACCTTGAAGCGTTTTTTAAATATCTTAGTGAAGCACTTGATGAGCCAGAGCGATTTGCGGCGTATCGGCATGAAAATACTGGCCGACCGACGTCCACACCGTGGACATCGGCCGACCTCTTCGGCATGACCACTACCAATTTCGACGATCTTTCCATTGGGCAGGTACAAGACCGCGCTGCTCCGTATTTTGATTTCATCGCGCCGATGGTGTATCCCTCACATTACCCCAATAGTTTCTTAGGACTGGGTAACCCGAACGATCATCCGTACACCGTAGTACATCATGCGATGAGCGTAGGAGTCGAACGTATGACTGCAAGCACCACTCCAATGCAAGGTTTCTTGCACACGCCGATCACCACCACCAACGCCAGCGGCACGGTCACTGTCACCGGTATGTACCACAAGCCGGTCTATACTGCCGACAAGTTCCGTACCTGGATCCAAGACTTTGACTATGGGGGAGACTACGACGCAGCTGATGTGCGGGCACAGATCCAGGCCAGCTATGATGCGGGGGTTCATAGTTGGATGATCTGGGCACCGTCAAATATCTACACCAAGGCGGCGTTATTACCAGCTGAACCAACCCAGTAGATTGGCGGCCGACGGCAGGTAGGCTATGCTATCAGAGGAACAGTACCCGGAGGTGATTCATGGTATACGGTATTACAGGCAGCTTGGACGATGCTTCTGATGCAGCGTTGGAGCGGATGCTCCGCGACCTCGGTCGTAATGGTGAGACCACTGAGTCGGCCAGTATACGAAAAAGGATCGAAACGATCTTGCGCGATCGAAAACAGTACGGCAGCAGCATTACTGAGAATGGTCGCTTGCACCACACAGCATGAGTGTATGAGCCCCCGTTTTGGGGGCTTTTTCATACTGTGAGCTATTGCATTTTTCCTCAGATCAGTACGGTATCATTAGCGTATGTTAAAAAAGTCCCGCACTTCAGTTCGACTGTTCAGTTTTGCTGACGATCAGCCTCGCAACGGCCAGGGTATGCTCATTCCGCGGCGGGGTCGGGTGCGCACGAAGCATATGTTTACTCCCCAGAGTGCCCTTCCGGTACAGTCGCCGGTGTTGGTGCGGGTGGTTGTGGTAGTAATGGCAGCATTCATGTTCGTGCTCCTTGGTGGGGTAGGATACGGCTATATGGCGCGTGCCGACCTCACGCCACCAATGGTCACGTTGGTGGACCCTTACACGCAAAGTGCGTCGGTCATCGAATATGGTCCGTTAGCGGCGTTGGGTCAGGATTCATTCTTTACTGATACGCGCGATTCGTTCATTGACCAAGGAATCACCTTTATTGAGGTTGATCTCGTAACGCGACAGCTGCGGCTCTTTAAGAAAGGGGTGTTGCTTCAGAGTATCGAGGTGTTTGGTGCGGGTGAGATCGGTTCCTGGTGGGAGACGCCATCAGGGCTGTATCAAGTTGAAGAAAAGAATGAAAAAGACTTTACCACGGTCGGTCAGGTCTTTCTTCCGTGGCTCCTCACCTTTGAAGGGAATTATGTGATCCATGGTTGGCCCGTGTACCCAGACGGGGATGCAGTACCAGCCGAGTATGTTGGTGGTGGTATCCGACTTAGCGATGATGCGGCCAAAGATCTCTTTTTAAACGTGCAGGTTGGTACACCGGTCCTTGTGCGTGCTGCTGCGCGCGAAGAGCGTGCCGTGTTTGTATACGAGCCACAAGTGCCAGAGATCGACACGCCGCACTACTTCATTGCTGATATGGACAATGGCACGATCCTCGCGGCAACCGATCTCAATGCACCAGCACCGATCGCCTCCCTCACCAAGTTAATGACTGCTGTAGTAGCGGCCGAGCATATTGATCTTGATGGCCGCGTGCGGGTTTCGTCACCAACGTTCGTCTCGTCGCTCATCCCACGCCTGGCGGAGCGCAACAGTGTGTCAGTGTACAGCTTACTACAGCTTCTCTTGGTTGAGTCGTCAAACGAAGCCGCAGAGACCATTGCGGGAGAGTACGGCCGTGAAGAATTCATTGCCGCTATGAATGAGAAGGCGCAGCAGCTGGGAATGGTTAATTCGCGTTTTGCTGACCCCTCTGGTCTCAGTGCTGAGAACGTGTCGACTGTTGGTGACCTCTATCGCCTGACCAAGTATATCTATGAGAACCGCAGTTTCATCTTCGAGATCACTGCCAACGCGGAGTTGCCAAGTGCGTATGTTGGTGGTGAGTTTGCCGGACTCATTAATTTTAATGAGGTAGAAGGAATGGACAGCTTCGTGGGTGGTAAGGTGGGCGAGACCACCGCGGCAGGGCAGACCTCAGTCTCACTGCACCAAGTGCAAATTCAGGGCGAGGAGCGTGTGTTGGCTGTCATTATGCTCGGCTCAGACGGTCGGACCGAGGACATTAAGACCCTGCTTTCCTACGTCCAAAACCGATTTGGCCGCTAGTGGTATACTGAAGTGACATGACAACTTTTGATCCAGATAAGATCACGTTTTTTGCGAAGACCGACGCGCGCGGGAAAGAGGTGTCGTTTGGCATTAAGGCGAAAGATCGACAGCGACACATGTACGTCGTGGGGAAGACTGGTATGGGAAAGTCGACGCTCCTTGAGAACATGGCGGCGCAGGACATCATCAACGGGGAGGGAATGGCCTTCATTGATCCGCACGGCTCAGCGGCAGAGACACTCTTGAACTACGTGCCCGAGCATCGCATCAAAGACGTGGTGTACTTTGCGCCATTTGATCTTGACCACCCGATCTCTTTTAACGTTATGGAAGATGTGGGGCCGGATAAGCGACACTTGGTGGTGTCCGGACTTATGTCGACCTTCAAGAAGATCTGGGTCGATGCGTGGAGTGCGCGTATGGAGTACATCCTCACCAACGCCCTGCTCGCACTCATCGAGTACCCTGACACAACCCTCTTATCGGTGAATCGCTTGTTCGTCGACAAGGAGTTTCGTGAACGAGTGGTGGATTACATCAAAGACCCGGCAGTGAAAGCCTTTTGGGTTGATGAGTTTGCGAACTACACCGACCGCTTTACAGCCGAGGCGTTGCCGGCGATCCAAAATAAGATCGGGCAATTTACCGGCAATCCACTCATCCGTAATATCATTGGTCAGCCGCACTCGAGTTTTAATATTCGTGAGCTGATGGATAACCAGAAGATCCTCATCATGAACCTTTCAAAGGGGCTCATCGGGGAGACTAATGCCAACCTGCTTGGCTCAATGCTCACTACACGTATTTATTTAGCTGCGATGAGTCGCGCTGATCTACCGGTCGAGAAGATGAAACTCATGCCGAATTTCTATTTTTACGTTGATGAATTCCAGAGCTTCGCCAATGCTACCTTTGCAAACATCCTCTCTGAGGCACGTAAGTATCACCTCAATCTCATCATTGCGCACCAGTACATCGAGCAGATGGAAGAAGACGTGCGCAATGCGGTGTTTGGCAACGTGGGAACGACGATTGCGTTTCGAGTCGGGCCGTTTGATGCGGAGGTGCTCGAGACTGTTTTCGCGCCGCGCTTTGAAGCGACTGACCTAGTAAATCTTGGTTTTGCACAAATTTACCTCACGCTCATGATCGACGGTATTGGTTCGCAGCCTTTTTCTGCCAAGACCCTTCCCCCAGTACAACTTCCGGCAGTATCGTGTCGTGATATGGTGCTCGCTGCGAGCCGGCAACTGTACGCGAAGGAGCGGCTGGGGGTAGAGAAGTTGGTGGCCGATCTGCATATGCCTGAGCGCAAAGAGGCACCGAAGCGATCCTTTGATAAACGATCGAACAACAATAGTTTCAAGCCGAAGCATGGTCAGCCAGGGTCTGGTAAGGATGGTAATGGCCGATCGGAGCAAGGTTCATTTAAACGTGCTGAACGGGAGGAGCGAAATGGCCGAAATGGAGAACGAGACTCCCGACCTAAACCGCCGCCGCAAAAGACACCAGAAGATCTCCGTGCAGTGTTGGCGAAGTTGGCTCAAAAAGACACATCCGTACCAGAACAACCCCCGCTGCCCAGTAGTACCTCAAATTCAGAGCCAGTCACACCAAACGATCAGCCGAAGAATGCAGCACCTGCAAGACAAGAGAATAACCAACTCAAAAATGCCTTAGCAGAAGCGCTCCAGAAGGTAACTGCAGCACCCGCAAAACCGGCCGAAGCACCGACACAGAAACCTGCTCCAGCGGCGCCTTCCGCAAATCCAGTAGGGGAGCCGCGCCGCCAGACACAGTCATTCACTGCGCCACCTTCTACTGGCCCCGATGTGGCCGAGGTAAAGAAGATCTTGCGTCAGAACGAAAGTGATCGCACCCCGTTCAATTGATTAGTATGCGTTGGGTGTTTCTTGGTCTGTTTTTGGTATTGCCAACGGTGACGCATGCCGCAATATCAATTAGTGAGGTGGCGTGGATGGGGTCAATTGATTCTGCGAATCATGAGTGGATCGAGCTGCATAATGATGCGGGAGCAGTTGATGTGACTGGCTGGTACCTGCGGGACGGCACGAATCTAGATGTTGAGCTCATGGGGGTGATCCCAGGCAATGCGTATGTGGTACTGGAGCGCACCTCGGATGCGTCTGCGGTAGGTACGGCGTTTTTGATATATACCGGCGCGCTGGTGAATACTGGTGCAACGTTGCAGCTTGTGCGTGCGGACGGCACCCTAGAGGATCAGCTCAGTGGCGGAGAAGACTGGGGGAACATCGGCGGCGATAATGTTACTAAAGAGACTGCACAGTACACGAGTGCGGGGTGGGTGACGGCCGCGGCGACCCCCGGCCGTGGTGTCACACCAGATGAGGTGGCGGTCGCCGCGGCCGACGAAACGACCCCGACCACCGCAAAAAACGGTGGCCCCTTGCTCCAGCCGGTGAGGCGGCCGGTGATCGAGCTTAGCCTGCCAGATGTGTCGCTGACACTCACAGTCAACGGTCCTGAAGTTGGGTATGTAAACCAGTCAATCACTCTGACGGCGGTTCCGGCTGATATTGGTGAACATCTGATTGATTCATTGCAGTATGAGTGGAATTTTGGTGATGGAAGTGCACTGGCGGCTGGAGAAACAGTGACGCACGCGTATGCGTACCCTGGCACATATGCTGTGGTGGTCTCTGGCGGCTACAAACGTCAGGAACAGGTGGCTCGTCATGAGATCACCATTTTACCCGTCTCAGTCTCGGTCACCATGAATCAAGCTGGTGATGTGCAGGTCAATAATGATTCTCCGTACGAGATCGATCTATCAGGCTATCGAGTGAAAGCGGATAGTGACTTTACCTTTCCGCCACGTACGGTTTTACTGCCAGGTCAGACCATTACCATCCCGCAGCGGCAGATCGGCCAGACCACACAGCGAATGGTGGGTGTGTACGACGCAGCAGCGGAGTTGGTGGCAGCGCGACTGCCGGACGCGTATCAGACCACTAAATCGAATAGTGTAGCAGGGGAGGGTACTGCTTTTGGATACCAGCTGCCACAACCGACCGAAGTCATGTCTGTCGCGCCACTGGTCGGTGAGTTTACCTTTGCCGAAGTGAGTGAGCCTGAGCCAGTGTTGGCGAGTGGTCTATTGTCGGTACCAGTGGCTGAAGCGGCGCAGAAGCAGGTAGCGAGTGTGGGCGCGGCGCCGCTATCGCGCTCGGAGCGGTGGCCGTACGTGGCGCTAGCGGCGGTACTCCTGATTGCCACTCTGAGTGTCTTGGTGGCGCCGCGCCGTAACCCTGACGCGTAAATTTTGGTACTATAAGAAACTATGACAAATTCCACACAACAACTAGCGGTCGTGACTGGCGGAGCCGGTTTTGTGGGTTCACACCTCTGTGAGCGTCTCGTCAAGGAAGGGTATGCAGT
The DNA here is from genome assembly GCA_020632135.1 of Candidatus Nomurabacteria bacterium. GTDB lineage: Bacteria > Patescibacteriota > Minisyncoccia > Phycocordibacterales > UBA918 > OLB19. The sequence goes on from JACKGC010000001.1 coordinate 537,531, forward strand.
CATCTCACTCGATAATTACTTCACGGGCACGCCCGAGAATCACGTTGAGGGAGTAGCGTACCGCACCGGTCACACGAAAGACATCGCAGCGCTCATTGCTGAAACGCCAGATATCGTCTTTCATCTGGGTGAGTACGCGCGCACGGAAAAGAGTTTTGAAGATGTTGAATTGGTTTGGGACCTCAACAAGACCGGCACCTTTGCCGTGGCAGAGTTTTGCCGCCGCCGTGGGTCGAAGCTTGTATACGCCGGCTCCTCCACTAAGTTTGCTGATGGTGGTGATGGTCGCGACCAAAGTCCGTACGCCTGGACCAAAGCGACAAACACTGAACTGGTAAACAATTACGCAGCGTGGTTTGGCCTTGAGTATGCGATCGTGTATTTCTATAACGTCTATGGCCCGCGGGAGATGTCTGGCTCGTTTGGTACGCTCATTCGTATCTTCACCGAGCTCTATCGTAATGGACAGCCGCTCACAGTCACAGCGCCCGGCACTCAAAAACGCAACTACACACACGTGTACGATATTGTCGACGGTATTATCTTGGCGGCCAAGGAAGGGCAGGGTGATGGCTACGGCATCGGCGCCGACCAACAGTTTTCGGTCCTTGATGTTGCAGAACTATTTGGCGGGGAGGTGGTGATGATGCCAGAACGAAAGGGAAACCGCATGACCGCTGGTGCTGACAACGCTAAAGTAAAAGCACTTGGCTGGAAACAGAAACACACCCTGCCGGAGTGGATCGCTCAGGTGAAAGCAGAGATCGGTACGGTACAAAGCGCCGAGCAGCGGGTGCTGGTGTACTCGACCACCTTCTTCCCCTATGCCGGAGCGGCAGAGCTGGCGCTCCGTGATCTGATCAAAGCACTGCCGAACGTCCAGTTTGACGTGATCACGACTAAGTTTACTAAAGATGCAATGGAGGAAGACGATACGATCCCGAATGTCACTCTGCACCGCGTAGGGTATGGACATACGTTTGATAAATACTTGCTGCCGTTTTTGGGTGCTAGGATCAGTCGTCAGCTGCGTCGGCAGCGATCATACATGTTTCAGTGGACGTTGTTTGCAAGCTATGGTGCATTAGCCGCTCTCTTCTCAGGCCGCGCACAGAAGCTGCCGCTTTTGGTGACGCTGGCTGACCAAAAAGTGGCCAATATCCCTTGGTATGCTCGCGTGGTGTTTCGGCATGTGCTTGGTCAGGCAGATCAGGTCTATGCTATGGATACGTATGAAGCGCAGGCGGCTATCTCGCTCACGAAGCGCACTGCGCTTATTCGTTCGATTGGTGCTGGGGACGCATTTGCCAACCAGGTGCGCTTCACGTACACCGAATTCTTTAGGAAACGACTCGCTCACACAGATACAGTATGACCACTTACTCACCAACTACGGAGCAACGTGGAACCTTTACGATCAGTATCGACTTTGAGTATGCACTAGGGTATGCCGATGCGGTGTTATCTGAGGAACGAGAGCGTTTGATCAAAGAAGAGGCGGCGGTCTCTCGGCGCATACTCAAGTTGTTCGAGACCTATGACGTATCAGCTACCTGGGCAATTGTAGGTCATTTACTTGAAACCGATTGTCAGGTCTCCGGCGGGCGGGTGCACAGTGATTTTCCAGAGCAGATATTCTCAGACCGCAACCTCGATTGGTTTGCCGCGCACCCGCCCGCCGGGGACACCACCGACCCGCTTTGGTTTGATGGTCCACGAGTCATTCAGGCAGTGCGCGAGTCGGTGGTGCCACAGGAGATCGGAAGTCACTCCTACGCTCACATTCTGTATGGTGACCCAGCACTGAAGGAGGCGGCAGTTAAGGCAGACATCGCTGGCATCAAACGCATTCATCAGCAGTACGATATACCACTCGCGTCCTTCATTTTTCCGCGCAACATGGAGGGGCACCACGAAAAACTATGCGACATTGGCGTAGAGTGTTTTCGAGGAGAAAGTAAATTCTGGTACATGAGGTTTCCCGGCCCTTTGGCACGGCTGGCACGGCTGCTCGATTATGTACTACCCACTGCTCGAACGGTGCTACCACAGCGTCATGAATCGGGGCTGGTGAATATTCCCGACAGCTTGCTCCTGCTCGGGCGGAATGGGTTGCGACGATTGGTCACTCCAGGAATAATGAAGCGCAAGATCAAGCGTGGTATCGACCAAGCGTGTGATCGGGGAGAGATCTTCCACTTGTGGTTTCATCCGTCAAATTTTTCGTATGACACAGACACGCAGCTCGCGATCCTGGAGGATGTGTTGCGGTATGTGGCAGAGCGTCGACGGGAAGGAAAATTGCAGGTGGCGACCATGGAAATGATCAGTAAAAATATAGTATAGTAAGCATAATGAACACGGAAACAATCAACGAAAAGACACTGGTCTACCGGAAAAAGGCGGTGGCGTCTCACGATATGAATTCACCAGTCTTCTTTGACCGCTACACGGTGCTTGACGAAGATCCCTACGCGAGTGCGTTTGCCTACGGGCGCAAGAAACTGTTTGCCAAAATGGACAAAATGATCGACGATCGTCTCAAGGGGGAGGGGCAGGTGCTCGAGTTGGCTTGCGGAACTGGATACTACCTCAAGCACTTGCGTGAAAAAGGATACACCATGACCGGCCTGGAGCCCGCTGAAGGGATGCGTGCGCGTGCGAAGGAGAAGAATCCAGGAGTTGAGATCAAAGAAGGGGTCGTGAATGCGTTACCGTTCCCGGATAATTCGTTTGATGCGGTCGTGTCAGTGGAGCTGTTCCGCTACCTGGAGGCCGAAGATATCAAAAAGGGCTATGAAGAAGTCTTGCGGGTACTGAAGCCGGGAGGATTCATGGTGGTGACACTCGTCAATCGCTACGCACTTGATGCCTTTCAATTTTCATACCAAGCCAAGCTCCTCATGGAGAAGCTGTTTGGGAAGCAGATCATCAACTACTGTGACTCCGTGACACCAGCCGGTATGCGGCGATACTTCAAGCAGCATTTTAATCAAGATGCTGAGACGGCCTCTGCTTTGTTTGCGCCGTTGCGAATCATCTATAAGATCTCACCTAAGCTTGGCTCGTGGTGCGCGCGTAAACTCGAGCACTTTGATGAGCGTCTCAATGAAAAAGTGTGGCACCAGAAGTTCGCGGGGCACCTCATTGTGCTGGTAGAGAAAAAATAACCATGAAGCGCGTGCTGGTGTTTTCAATGGCGTATCTACCACTTAATGTTGGTGGTGCAGAGCCGGCCATCCACGAGATCACCAAACGGATCGACCCTAGCGAGATACAGTTCGATCTCATTACCTGCCGCTACGACCGACGGTTTCCGCGCGTTGAGCAGATCGGTAACGTGACGGTCTACCGCATTGGGCTTGGCATCACGGCGCCAAAGCCGGAAGATCTCCGCAAGTTTCCACTGCACCTGAATAAATTCCTCTTCCAGTTTCTCGCGCCATGGAAGGCAATTTGGCTACACTTCAAACACCACTACAATGGGGTGTGGGCGCTTATGGCGCATTCAGCTGGTGTGCCGGGAGCACTTTTTAAGTTGCTGCACCCAAACGTAAAATTCATTCTCTCTCTCCAAGAAGGCGATCCGATCGAGCATGTTGAGCGCGCCATGCGCCCCGTGTGGCCGCTGTTTACACGCGCTTTCACCAGTGCCGATGTGATCCAAGCGATCTCAACCTACCTAGCAGATTGGGCACGGGCTCGAAATGCCCAGTGTCCAATTCACGTCATTCACAATGGGGCCGACCTAATGGACTTTGATGATGCACTCTTTTCATCTGAGCGCCTAGTGCCGATCTGTGCTCGCATCGGTAAACAGCCTGGTGATGTGTTCCTGGTAAATACTGCCCGCTTGGTTCCTCAGAAAGGCTGGGACACCACGATTGACGCTCTGGCGTTATTGCCACCAAAGGTGAAGTTGTTGGTTGTTGGCGGGGGAGTGGAGGAAGGTCCGCTGCGCGAGCGGGTCGCTGCACAAGGGCTCTCAAAGCGCGTGGTCTTCACGGGCGCAGTGAGTAGTGATGAGGTGGCGTTTTACCGCCGGGCCGCTGACATCTTCGTGATGCCGAGCCGCACTGAGGGCTTAGGGAATGCGGGTCTCTCCGCCATGGCATCGCGGCTGCCGTTCATCGGCACCACGGTTGGAGGCATGAGTGAGTACGTCTTTGGTGACGACAGCAAGAGTTCATATGGAAAGACAGCCTGGGAAGTAGCGCCCGACCAGCCAGCTGAGATCGCTGCTGCGGTCGAGACGATCTTGGCTGACCCAGCAGAGGTACAGCGGGTCACACAGAATGCTCGCCGGTTGGTCGAAGAGAGGTTCCACTGGGATGCAGTTGCCGCAGCGATGCAAGCCAAGGTGTTTACGCCACTTTTTACGACTAAGTAAAGAAACACATCGTCGCGATATCTTGTTATATTCAGGTAATGAAAAAACAGAGCGTGGTGGTCATTGGTGGCGGTACGGGTACACACACAGTACTGCGTGGGCTAAAGCTATACCAGAAGCAACTAACAGTATCTGCAGTGGTGACCATGGCCGATTCGGGTGGCTCTACCGGCCGCTTGCGTGATGAGTTTGGCTACCTACCGGTGGGTGATGTACGAATGGCACTCGCGGCTTTGGCAAGTGATATCGATGAACACGAGGAGCTCGTCCGTCAGCTGTTCTTGTATCGGTTTGATAAAGGAAATGGTCTATCGGGGCATAATTTCGGTAACCTTCTCCTGGTTGCACTGACCGACATTCTCGGTTCTGAAGAAGCGGCGATCCGAGCAGCTGCCCGTCTGCTTAGTGTGCAGGGGACGGTCATCCCCGTGACCACGAATAAGGTTGACTTGGTAGCGACGTACGATGATGGTGTTGAGCTGGTTGGGGAGCATAGTATCGATGAACCAACCGCAGATCGAGCTTTGCATCACATCACCAGCTTGTCTGTGACGCCGGCGGCTACCATTACCGAAGGAGCTGAGGCGGCCATTTTGAATGCTGATCTCGTTGTCCTTGGGCCAGGAGATCTCTATACGAGCGTCCTGGCCAATTGTGTGGTGGCAGGAGTAGCTGATGCGATCCGTCATGCGCCGGGCAAGGTGGTGTATATTGCGAACCTCATGACAAAATTAGGGCAAACCTCCAGAATGGGTGTGGCCGAGCATGTCGCTGAGATCGAACGATATACGAGGCGTACACCAGATGCTGTTTTGGTGAATACGAGTCCGCTCCCAGCTGATCTTGTGGCGCGGTATGCGAAAGATAGTGAGTTCCCCGTTGCCTTCAATTGTGAATCGGCGGCATGTCGGGTGATACCAGCTGACCTCTTAGCTGAGGCCGTGGTGCAGAAGAGTAGTGGTGATGTGCTTAAACGGAGTTTGATCCGTCATGATTCTCGTAAGTTAGCGCGTAAGTTAGTTGATCTACTATGAAGTACGTACTTGATTTTGATGATACGTTGTATGACGCGAAACGGTTTAAGCAACAGGTAGCAGCTGATGGTACAGCGCACCTCTTATTTACTCCAGAGATCTGGCAACTGTATGATGTGCAAGACTACTTGCATACAGACACTGTAGACTGGCTCGCGAGCAAGCAGCAAGAGGATCTGTTTATTCTCACTGCCGCCATGACCAGTGATGGAAAGGTGGTTATGGCATACCAGCAGGAAAAGTTGCGGTGTAGTAAGTTGGGTGCAGTGGTGTTTGAGATCATATTTTCAGCGGGTGAGAAGGGGGTTGAGACGGCGGAAATCGCTTCGCGATTTCCGCCCTCTGAACCCATCATTTTCATCGACGACAAGATCGAGCAGTGCCTCTCGGTCAAAGCTACTGTACCTCAGGCACACTGTTTCCTCATGGTGCGTGACCCATCAGTGATTGGTGAGGCTGAAACAGTACGAAGTATTGATGTGGTGCATTCCTTGGCCGACGTAGATGCTAAAATAAGAGAATTATGAAAATCACCGTCGCAACAGGCCTATACCCTCCCGAAATCGGCGGCCCGGCTACCCATACAGTATTTCTTGAGCAAGAGCTACCAAAACTTGGATATGAAGTGGTGGTGGTGCCCTTTCGACAATCAAAGAAGTTTCCGAAAATTTTACGTCATCTGCACTATACCTTTCGACTGTTACGTGCAAGTACTGGTAGTAGTATTTTATTTGCCCAGGATGTTGCATCGGTTGGATTCCCTGCATTAGTTGTTGCAAAGATAACAAGCAAAAAATTTGTTGTGCGAGTTCCTGGTGATTTTGCTTGGGAACAATCCACTCAAAGATTTGGTGTGACTGACTCAATTGACGAATTTCAGACTAAGCAGTACGGCTGGCGAGTGCAATTTCTAAGGTGGATTCAAAACCGAGTCACTAAGTTTGCAGATAAAGTGGTTACCCCCAGCGAGTACTTTCGGCAACTAGTGATTGGATGGGGTGTACCTTCGAGTCAGGTCGTAACTATTTACAATGGCGTTGATTTAGACATAGAACCAAAAACTATTGTAAAACCTTGGCCCCGTTTGATTGTAAGTTCGGGCAGGTTAGTTCCGTGGAAAGGTTTCCAGAAACTAATCATGTGTCTGACGCAGCTTCCCAATTGGCACCTGCTCATTATTGGTGACGGCCCGATGGAACAACAATTAAAACAGTTGGTGACAGATGCTAAATTGTCGGGAAGAGTACATTTTACCGGTAACCTGTCCCGTATTGATGTGTACAGTTGGTGTCATGCTGCGGATGTCTTTGTACTGAACACACACTTTGAAAGCTTTTCCTATCAAATTGTTGAAGCCATGGATGCTCGAGTTCCTGTCATAGCAACGCGAGTTGGTAGTATTCCAGAATTGATTACTAGTGAACGAGAAGGACTGTTGCTTGAGCCTGATGATGAGCAGGGGCTTGTCAAAGCAGTAAAAACTGTAGTTGAGGAGCCAGAGGTTTGGCGAGGGAGGGTGGCCGCTGCTGCCAAGAAAGTAAAAGAGTTTGACGTAATACTTACCGCAAAGAGATTTGATGGACTCTTTAAAACATTGTTCAAACATGTCTAGCAATATCCTTGCCATCGGCTACGCCAAGCGTGCATTGGAGTCAGGTACACGCGATCGGGAGCGGATGCAAAAGTACGCAGACGCGTTGGGCAGCTACCATTTAGTTGTCTTCACCCGCGTTGCTGAGGGTTTTCCAGACTTTCAACAGAGTGGTAATTTGTATCTATATGCGACCAATGCGCGTAGTCGTGTTGGTATGTTGTGGCGAGCGTATCAGATCAGTAAAGAGATCCTAGCCAAGCATGATCAGTTTTTCATCGTGACCAGTCAAGATCCGTTTGAGACTGCGCTGGTGGGTCGCGCGGTTGCCAAAGGCAACCGCGCGACCCACCATGTACAAATTCACGGTGACGTCTTTAATCCACAGAGCTACCACAACTCATGGGTACAGCGACTCAGGGTATTGTATGGTCGGTATGTCGTCCGCCGCACGCAGTGCATCCGAGTGGTTTCAGAACGCATCAAACGTTCCTTGGTGCAGCTCGGTGTCCAGGCTGCGCAAGTCACTGTGTTGCCGATACAGTCCGACCTACGGCAGTTCTTGCAAGTCGGTGAGCATCGCGTGTACAACCCGCACCGAGCCCCAGCATTTTTATACGTTGGGCGATTTGCTGCTGAAAAAAACATCAGTCTCCTCCTGAATGCATTTGCTAGCCTGGTAAAAATATATCCAGAATGTTCGCTCACGCTGCTCGGTGATGGTCCGTTGCATGATGAGGTTACAGAGCAGATCAAACGCCATCAGCTACAGGGCTGCGTACGTGTGCTCCCTTGGACCGATACTGTGCCAGCGGTGATGGCGAAGCATGACGTGTTGTGTGTATCATCGCAGCACGAAGGCTGGGGGATGGTGCTGCTCGAGGCAGGTGCAGCCGGCATGCCAGTGGTGACCACTGATGTCGGTTGTGCCGGAGAGCGGATCATCGACCAAGAGAATGGCCGGGTAGTGCCGGTCGGCGACGAATCAGCATACACTGACGCACTCACTACCTACGCTGCCCGACCAGAACTGATCGCCTCACAGGGCCAGCGAGGGTATGTCTCGGTGCGACAGCAGGCACCCAGTGAAGTAGAGTATCTCGCCCAATTAGTGGAATCTTTTGCTTCATGTGGGCAATAAAAGCCTGTTATACTAGCTGGTAATGGCAAGAAGAGATCTTTCTCAACGTGACGCTTCCGATCACGCGGCATCTGAGTTGCAATATGTGATCAAGAGCGAAAAGCGCACCAGTGAACCCGTCGTGCCAACGATCAGTGTGGCTGATGCTATGCGCGATGAGCGTGTCATCAAAACCGACTCCAGCCGAGACGTCACGCGCGTACTCTTCATTTCACACAACACCGAATTACTCAATCCCACGCAACAAACTCTCGATGGGTACGTCAATATATCCGATCTCTTTGATGAGGTGCATATTCTTATTCTACGAGCTGGTATTCCGCCGAAGAATCCCGCGCTTCGTGTGGCACATAATGTGTGGTTGTATACGGCGTCCTCGAAGTTTTGGTGGCTCACTCCTTTTTCAGGCTTAACGATGGCCAAGAATCAACTTGAATTTGCTGCTGGGTTTCGACCCGACCTCATCGTGGCTCGCGACCCCTTTGAATCAGCTCTGGTTGCTAGCAAGTTGGGCAAGAAATATAACCGCCCGACCCAGCTACATATTGTTGATGACTATACAACCGCTGAATTTACCCAGCGTAGCCCACATAATTTCTGGCGGCTCTTTTTGCCGTTCTTCACCATCCCAAAATTTTCAAGTGTACGCACCCTGACCAGTACTATGCGTGCCTACCTACAAAAGAAGTATGTCATTCAAGACATCGACGTGTTGCCTCGTTTCCAGGATTACGCCGCGATGATCGACGACGACACAAAGATCGATCTTAAAGACAAGTACCGACCATTCATTTTTTTCATGATTTTTGTTGGCCGACTTGATCACCCAAGTACACTCCACAGGATGATCGACGCTGCTCGCTTTGTACTTCAGAATCGCCGTGTGGGGCTGATCGTCATCGGAGATGGGCCCGCTCGCAAGGAATTTGAGAAACGGGCCAAGATGTTGGGTATTGAGGAGCAGGTGGTGTTTGAGACCAAGGTGCAGGAAGTGATGCCATATTTGCGCGGAGGGCACATTCTCCTAGTTAGTGATACTGATGCCGATAGTGAGGAAGTGGTCCTGCAAGGTGCGGCCGCTGGTATTCCTATGGTCATGTCTCGTACTGATACCCGTGAAGATGTCTTCGAACACGGCGAGTCAGCCTTCTTGTGTGAGGCAAGTGACACGCAGGCATTCACCGACCGCATCAACGACCTGCTCAACAATATCGGTTTACGCAAGCAGTTTACGATCAATGCTCAAGATATCATTCGTGAGCACTTCCATAGTGACCCGCGTGAGTACCGCGAAGCGTACCGTACGAGTATCGAGCAGGCATTTTTTATTGAAGCTGAGACTGCCGACGAAGACGATGAAGAAGACTATTATTAGCCCTGAAACTGAGATGATGATATGATAGGCCGACACATGGAGCAGGACGTACTACAAGGTTTGGTCAAAGACAGGGCAACTATCGAGCGTGATGGTATTTTAGTAGCTAAAGAGATTGCTGAAAAGACCGTTTGGGATAAATTGGCGTTAGAAAATCCAACTGATGCGGTTATTTCAGCTAAAGACGAGGCTGACGCAGCGCGTAAGTCTGCTACCCAGATCCACGATATCAAGATCCATCTCCACGATACTGATGTGCTGCTTGACTGCGGTGCAGGCTATGGCCGAGTGGCAAAGTACCTGTTACCTACCATGCCACTTGGTGGTTACATTGGGGTAGACAGCGCATATCAGATGCTGTCGCTGTTTAAGGAGCGCTACCAGCTCAATAAGGCGGAGCAACAAACGCCGCTCCTGCTCCTTAATGCAGACATTCACACGCTGCCGCTTAAGGATGCTAGTGTAGATGTGGCGATCGTCTGTGCAGTCTTTCTGCACAATCACAAAGACGTGGTGAAACAGGCGGTGGCTGAGATCAAGCGCGTGGTTAAGCCGGGGGGCAGGGTGCTTGTCTACTCGTCATTTCCACGAGCTGCAACGCTTATGGGCATGCAGGGTCTGGCGTACCAAGCGCTACTCAACCTCATCGGCCGACCGTTTAAAAATGGGCCAGTACGTTACTATTGGCGGCGCGAGATCATGCATCTTTTCGATGGCTTTACCGAGGTCGAACTGAAGCCAACTGGATATGCAGTCATTCCAAAATCACTGATCTTTCTGCCGCGGGTGTTGGATAGTGTGTGGCGGCTCGTGATCGCTAACCCGATCAATAAACTGCTGGAGATCATAACACCTAAGTTCCTAAAGTATTACTGCGCCACCCATTTTGATGTGGTTGCAAAGCGGTAGTTTATATGAGACTGCTCATTATTACGCAAGCGGTCGACACTGAACACCCCATTCTTGGCTTTTTTCATCGTTGGATAGAAGAGTTTGCCAAACATTGTGAAAAGATACACGTGATCTGCTTAGAGGAAGGTAAGCATAGTCTGCCAGTCAACGTCACGATCCATTCACTTGGCAAAGAGGAGGGTAGAGATCGTATTGCATACCTCCACCGCTCCTATAAGCTCATTTGGCAGCTACGTCATGAGTATGACAGTGTGTTTGTGCACATGAATCAGATTTACGTGGTGCTTGGGGGATTGCTTTGGCGGCTGATGGGTAAAAAAATCGGTCTCTGGTATATGCACGGCCACGTGTCGATTTCGCTTCGTATAGCAGAGAAGCTGACGCATAAGATATTTACTGGCTCGCCTGAGAGCTTTCGGCTGAAAAGCGATAAGGTGCTGATCACTGGTCATGGTATTGATACCATACGATTTGCTCCACAAACTTCACCGAAAGACATCGATCTCATTACTGTTGGTCGCATCACTGAATCAAAAAATCTGACCACACTCATAGATCTCCTTAAAGAAGTTCGTAAGACCAACCCAGTTTCATTGACCATCGTGGGTGGTGTCGTCACAGAAGGTGAGCGCGCTTACGAGACTAAGTTAAAAGCACGTATCGAGTCACTTGGTTTAGTAAAAGCAGTTCATTTTGCCGGTCGCATCCTGCAGGCAGAACTACCCACGACATTGAATCGCGCGAAGATTTTTGTCACGGTCGCTCAAAACGGTAGTTTAGACAAGGCAGTGCTAGAAGCCATGGCTTGTGGCTTACCGGTGGTCTCCATGGCGGAGGGAACACGATCGCTTTTTCTCAAAACCAGGCAAGTACGTACTAAGGATGATTTTGTAACTGAAGTGACAAACATACTGAAGTCAGACCCTCCGGCCTTTTTTGTTGCAAGTAATGTAGCCAACGTAAAAGAGAACCACAGCCTTAACAATCTAATTGCACTTTTGGTGAAAGAGTCTTCTTAGGTAGCAGTCGCTTCCTTGTAGAAATAGGCATTTCCAAAGGGGTAGCGATAAATTGACGGGGCAATATTTTTACTCGAAAAGAAGTCATAGACAGCTTTTCTGCACCCGCCAAAATCGTAGTAATCATCAACTACAATTATCCCTCCCTCTGACACTGAATCGTAGAGTGTGTTGAGCGCATCAAGGGTGGAGTCATATGTGTCTCCATCTAAACGTAAGATCGCTATTTGCCCAATTTCTTCTTTGTGCTTTGGGAGTGTCTCATTAAACCAACCCTTGATGATGTGTGGTTTTACTTTAAGCTTCTCTGCAATTTCTCGTGGGGTATCTTCTGACACGGCTATGTAACCAGTCTTTGTGTGCAAGGGTAGTCCTTTTGCATTCAGTAACTCAGCGTCATTTTCTGTCATCTCAGGCAAGCCTTCAAATGAATCAAAGAGCCACACTTCTCGACCAAATTGGGCCATGTATGCACCAAGACCGCCTTTCCAACAACCAGTTTCCACGATTGCCCCGACGACTGCTTTAGACCTGACCTGTTCAATGTGGTCTTGCATTTGATACACACCAGCTATTGTTTGCATGGTGTAACCGCGTATGCGCCTTATATTGATCAGCGAAAAAATCGCTTGTGGTTTTAGTGCTAAGAATTGAGCAAAATGTATAATTCGTCTAAACATAGTAGGCTTTAGTATACTACAGAGATTATAGACCGCAGTCTTTTCAATCGTTTTACTATTCGCTATTTCTGCAAATAACCTTTCTGCATCATCACTAGGGTAATGTTGTGGTAAGCGTAAAAAGCATAGCCCTTATCGACCAAATATGTGTAAATCTTACTCCCTGTCATTTTTTCTCTAAATTCCCTGTCTTCAACGAGTATCACTTTCGGTCGGTACACTTTCCAGTCATTTGACTTGAGAACCTCAAGATCCATACCTTCAACATCGACATCAAGGAGATCGATCTCAGTATTATCCAGATGTTCAGAAAGTATCTTTCTTAACGGAACACATTGGAGTTTTTGAGTATCAACGAGACGGTTTCCATTCGCATTCTCTTTTTTGTTCGCATGTTCTCTATCGAAAGTATTAACCCCAGAGTGTGTGAAGTTATAGTAAGTCAACTCTTTTTCGTCTTCACTTATTCCTGTTAGCAAATTTAAATCAGCCGGACGATATTTATTGAAAAGTTTTATTGAGTTTTTGTTTGGATCAATATTTACGCCCCTCCAGCCTGCTTTGTACAATAGATAAGTATTGGATAAGTAATGTGGATGGAAAGCGCCAACGTCTACGTAGACGCCTTTGTGTGTGTCTTTAAAAATTCTCTGTAAAAGAATGTCCTCACCGTCGCCAGAGTAAGATAGAGATTTAAAATTTTGCAACGAAAACTTTTTTTTCAGATGGAGCAACGAATAAAAATACTTATCCGGGATCATCTTGTGTAGTATGGACTTAGCCTTTTCCTTGGTGATCATTGTATTTTCTCTGAAAAAAGTGTCTGGTAGTAAAGAATATCCTGCTGCAGCTTTTCTTTCAAGAACACCCTCTCTGAATCGGTCTCTACACGATTCTTCCTTGCGGTTTTTGAGAGGAATGATTCCACAGTGTCACTTTTGATATTTATCTTCCTGAGGAAGTCTATGATTTTCTTGCCCGTCTCGCTTTTGTTTAAGAACAAATAGATACGGGTTATCGTCTTAAATAGTGGGTTCGCTCGCCAAGCGCTCGTATTATATTTGGTGTGTAGAAAATTTGGGGTAAAAGTTGCTATATCCAAAAAATCACAGACCTTATCAATTACATTCTGGGGCTTGTTGCAGATCTCTTTATAATCAATGAATAAGACTTGTTCCTTCGGGAATACTTCAGCATAGTTTCCTGTCCACTTAGTATAGAGACTATACTCAATCAATTCAGGAAACTCTACAACTGCACTCTCGACCAGCACACTCTCTTTGAGATGGCCGTTATTTTTAATGTGGCGAAAGTGAGATAGGGTACGTTCGACTGGGTCTCGGAGAAGAATGATGATTTTTGCGTCAGGGAAAGAGGCTTTGATCCTTTGGGGAGCGTCTTTGTCATACAAGTATAGAGGTGAGGCTTCAAAAAAGACGGGCTTGTGGTTGCAGTCATTATATAAATGATAATAGTCGCTAGTGTCCGAAGTGTCTTTCGTAAAGAAATTGGTTTCTTTTCCTCTGGCTCCGCACACCTCAGGATGCTCTTCCAGGCACTTAAAGAGCCAGCTGGTCCCAGCTTTTTGGGAACCAACACATATAGCGATTTTTTTTGCTGAGATTTTCATTTAATTATCTTGTGTTCATTATAACTAAAGAATTGGTGTATACTAACTTAAATTTATTGAATAGACTAAACATCTATGGGGTATTTAATTGAAATTTCTTCCGATAACACAGTAAAAATAGAGACTGATTTTGAATATCTCAGAAAAGGTTCCTGTACTTTGTATTACCAAGGTCTTAATAAAAATGTTGCGCAGAATGTAATCAAAGCATATGTTGCAGATAATCTAACATCCTATTTAAACGAAGGAGATTTTGATAACTTTGTTTTCTTCATCAAAAATGAAGAAAAAGGTCGTTTCGCAATCTACAATGACCATTTCGGTAGTAAAGAAATTTTTTATAAAAAGGACAAGGATCGTAACTGTGTGTTTGTGACTGATAGTGTGTTTACTTTACCGAAAGAAATGCTCAACATATCTACGCAGAATCTATATGAATTTTTTGTGTTTCAGAATGTATTACCCCCCGATACTGTTTATGATGGAATCAGTTGTTTGCCGGGAGGTAGTTATCTGTCGATCTGTGAAGATAAAATTGAAATAGTTGAGTATTGGGATATGGATAGTTTGCTAAACGGTAAACTTGAATCATACCCTGAGCTAATTAAGCTTGGTGATGAGGCTTTAAAAGAATCACTGACAAAGAATTGTGGAGATAGTGTTGCCGTAGCTTTATCAGGAGGAGTTGATTCAGGTGGTTTGTTAGGAATGTGTGTTAGTAAGCTTAAAATTAAGCCAATTACAATATCAGTTGGGGGCAAGGGACCACAGACGATTGACTTACTGAGTGCGCGAAAATCTGCTAAATATCATAATGTTGAACAGCATGAATTATATCCTTCTTTCGATGACATGAAAGATATGTGGGGGAATTCAGTTGGTTTATCACAACCAGTACAGGCAGCAGCATCTTTTGCGTATTCACTGATTAATAAGAAGGCTGAGCAAGCACAGGCTGACACTGTCGTGTATGGTTTTGGAGCTGAGATGGTATTGGGGAATGGTATGAAATTATCAAAGATTGCTAATCAACTTCGTTATGAAAAGTATATACCTGATCCTATACTAAGGGTGCTCTACAAAATTATTGGGAGCATGGTTGCGGGCTCAGAAAACAGGAGGCGTTTTTTGCTGGCAAGCAATGATTGGGTGAGTCGTTTTATGATAGTGCGCAGCGCATATTATCCTTGGACTAAGAAGTACATGACAAAAGAAAGTTCTGCTTTCATGAATCATGTGAGGGATAAGGTTGCTGTGCAATTCAGTGATAACTTAAGCATATATGATGCTTTAGTAAGATTGTATGTAAAGAGTTGGGTAAATTACATGCAATATAGAGACATGAACGCAATTGCTAGGCGGTACAAAGTAAAACCAGTGATCCCTTTTGATTCCTTACGCCTTGTAAAGGTATTTTTCAGGTTGCCAGTTAAACATAGGAAAAGAAATAATTGGAATAAACAGTTGATTCGCGATATTTTTAAACCTTATACCCCTGAACACTTATATGACAATATTGCTCGTTCAATCGGTGTTCCGTATACGGAGATTTTTGGCGCACATTTTGAAGAGGTTTTGCATTACGTTGAAGGCTCTACCTTGTTAAGCTCATTATACGATTTTAACCTTCTTAAAAAGCATTTAAAACATGAACCAGAACCAGGTTTCTTTTTGATGTTTTTATTTGGTGTGGCAGTTTGGTATGATGCGAATTTTTACCCAGAAAGAGAATTAGAGTTTCAAAGGCTGTTTGATAGCAACTAACTGCGCTTTAAAAGATTACATTTTCAGATTAATTTAATTTTTCTATCCATCGGTCATGGCCATCCCAGGCTAATATAATGGCTGGCCCATTTGTTTCACCCGCCTCCTTTCGTCGTTTAAATGCTGTATATACTCCTCCTGCAGAAAAACCGGTTAATAGACCATACTTTTTACGCATCTCAATCATGCCTTTTTTGGCGTCTTCTGTAGTAAGGGGTAATTCACCAGCAATCCAGCCGCTGACGCGCGCCTCATGAATGAAGGGGGTTTCGTAATCTAGGTCATCGGAGAAGGTTCCAACGATTTTATTTCCTGGCTTAGCTATGGTGACAAAAACTTTAGTGCCGGGTACATGCTCTGCACAGTATCGAGTGACTCCTGAGACGCCCCCTCCGGACCCCATGGCCATGTAGATCTCCTGCACATCCGGAACTTCTTTAAATATTTGAGGTGCAGTGAAATCGTAGTGACCTTGAGGGTTGCCCCAATTGTCTAATTGAGCGGTCAAAATATATTTTTCAGGTTGTTGCTTGGCCAGCATCTTTGCTTTTTCGTAACATTCTAATGTTGTGTCTCCACCAATGGTCACCTTTGCACCATGTGCCTTGATGAGATCCAGGGTTGCCTGTGTTGCTTTTGTGCTGACGACAACTTCACAATCAAGATTTAGGTATTCACCAAGATGAGACAACGCTCGAGCAAAATTTCCGCTAGACGCATCCAATAACGTCTTCCCTTTAAAGTTTTGTTCCCCAAGCTCTTGTAGTGTGTGTTGCAGGGAGCTATAAGCAGAAAGTCCTTTTAGTGAACCAGAGAAACACTCTGCTCCAAGCATAACAAAAAGATCAGTCTCTAGCTGGACTACTCGTGCAGTAAGGAGTGGTTGTAGTCTCTGAAGTTTTTTTAATAAGTTGCTTGACGCAAATTTCTGATCTTCTCTTAACATAAAGAGGACTATATGTCGTTTCTGTGACTTTTACAATACTCTGTCCAGGAAAGACACATTATCTAATATCAGCGATTCCTTAACAACCTCTTCAAACTTCTCGGTCGGACTCAGATGTTCCAGAAGACCATACCAAAGTTCTTGCTGTAAGTGATACATGGTATTGGAATCAGGATAGATATTATTCATGTTCCAAAGCACATCAATCAAATTCAACGATACGAGCTTGTCTTGTTCTCTAGCAGCAGAACGGAAATGGGTGCTTGTTATCTCCTCATCCAAATCAACATAACCAGTTAAGTGTTCAACGGCTTTTTGCCAGTAGAGAGTCTCGTCATGTGCATTACCGTCAGTTAAGAAGGGAAGCATTGGTTCACGGCTGCGGATGATGTTCTTTACTAACTGACCAGTCTTTAAGTGTGGGCGATTCTGGATGAATGATGAAAAATGGTGCACTTCAAAAAGATAGTGCAAGAAGACCGAAAACATCAAAAAGTGAGGATTTGGTACATTTGGAGAGAAGTTTTCAAAAAGGATGATGATTCCTGTTTCCTTACAGTGGCTGACGCCCCACGGTTTCAAGACCTGGCCGCTATGTTTTGTAAGTTTTGCAAATCCAACAGCATCGATATTGACACATTTTGGGAGCCGCATTTCGTAGTCGTTGAGGGTGGTTTCCGCCAAAATCTCGTGATAACGACTCTGCCATTCTTTGTTTTCCGAAAAACGCGTTAACGAAAGCTTTTCACGAGGGGAAAGAGTTCGTAATTGCGGGTATGAAGCTAGGAATTGAATAAGCGCATCAGGTGGATGGTTGGCAAGGATCTCTCTGATCTTTCGATCCGATAAGAAAGGGGTCGTGGTAACTTCATCAATTTCCTCAATAATCGAGTTTAAAGAAGCGAGTTTGTTTTCATTTGGAAGTAATGCAAAATGTTTCTCTAGTTTTTCTTCACCTTCTACGACTGCTAATTGAATTTTATTGAATTGGGAGAGGGAATGGTGCACTGGTTGTTCCGTCATGAATTGGGCAACCCGCGCGCGCTGTGTCCTTAGTTGAGGCACCAGATCGTCAATGCGCCCCCCGAATAATACTTGCTCAAATAAATGTCCCTTCATTAGATAGTTTGGAAGATTGTTACAAAACGCCTGTCTATTTCGTTAAACATACTATAAAAGCTTTGAAAGTAAAATATTTTATAATTAGCATTTTACTCCTAAGAGATGAGATTGTATGATAATTAAACTATGATTAAAGTTTATTATGAACTAATTGATGGTCTACGCATTGTTCCTCTGGTGTATGCCAACCATGCTGGTGCCGGCGAAAATTTCAAAGACCTTCCATATCGAAAAAAAGCTTTAGATCAGATAAGAGAACGATTTGTCCAGAAGGTAGAGAATCCAGAGGAAGCTGACTATCTTTTGATTCCTCACCACAGTAGTCATGCGCGTAGACATCCTGAATATATTAAAAAACTAAACCACTTGGCTAACACTTTAGATAAAAAAATATTGGTGTTCGCATTTCAAGACGATGCAAAGCCTATTGATTGGCCTGAAGCGATTATCTTCAGAGTTTCTGCCTACAAATCTGAGATGCTTGAGAATGAATTTGTGTTGCCGTATATCGTAGAAGACTTCTCGCAAGAGTATGCCTTTTCTCCAAAGGAGCTCCCGGAGGTGCCATCAGTTGGATTTGTCGGCTATGCTGGGTTTGATTCTGTTTATCAGGCAGTGCGTTCAGGCACGAGGGAGCTATTACTCCAGGTTCATTCCTGGGCCACGCGATGGCGGCCTCTGGGAGTAAAACGTAAAGGACTGTACTTGCGTAAAGAAATGATGAGACTACTGGAGCAGAATGATCAAATTCAGGCTAATTTTGTCATTCGAGACCGGTACTCTGGCCACGCTGGGGATTTAAGTGAAGAGGATGTTAAAAGGGTTCGAGAAGAATACGTACAAAATATTCTAGAGTCAGATATTACCCTCTCTCCCCGCGGCGAGGGTAATGGATCACAGAGGTTTTATGAAGTACTCAGCCTTGGCCGAATCCCTCTTCTTATTGATACTGATAATGAACTACCTTTTGAGGATAGGATTCCCTATGAGAGGTTTGTTATTCGTGTGCCGTATCAAAAAAGAAAAGAAGTAAGCACTTACATTGAGAACTTTTTTACAGGCATGACAGAGGAAGAATACAAAAAAAGGCAAGAAGAAGCATTGTTTTACTTCAAAAAATACTTAAGTCTAAACGGTTACTACACCTACCTATTCAGTGAGGGTCACATTAGAGAATTAGAAAAATCTAAAAAAGCGAAGTAGTCAGAAGAGGACTAGTTTTTAAATAACAGACAGTAGCTCAGAATTGCTTTCGAATATTGGGTCAATACTCTTGAAAGCACGGCGCCCAATAATCCGAAAAAATAGGTTAAAGCTATAAGGGAGAGTATCTGTATGATACTTGTTACTATATCGAACTGATAAAGAGACCGTTCAGCTTTCTGGGCCATGAGCGCCCCCATCGGTATATGGAACACAGAAGCAGGAAAGGCTAGGGCAAGAAGCTGTGCATAGGGAATAGCCTCAGGGTATTTGGGGAATAGTACTTCGTACAGTAATGGGACAAAATATAAGAACAGCAAAGTTGCTGTGAGTAGGATTGCAAGGAATTGAAATGAGCGCACAGGAATTGATTGTCGTAGGGTTTCCAGTGATTCGTGTCTTGAGTATTTAGGCAATAGCAATGTTTGCAAGTTTTTAAAGCTGCTTTTAATTTGGTTTGGAATTAAGGTTGCGATTGAGAATAGCGCCAGTTCAGCTGCGCCTAAATACTGGAAAATCACAATTGAATCTAACCCGTTAGCGATCTTTGAGAGTACTGTTCTGAGTGAAGTATGTTTAGCGTAGCGAATATGAGAAACCCATACTTTCGCAGGAATCACAGTGGTGTCTGCCTTTGTTGGCTTTAGTAGGAAGTATGAAAGAACAGAAACAAGAGCTTGCGCTAAAAAGTAGACAAATAGCAAGACCAACAGGTCTTTTGTTACATATAACGCCGCTAAACTTGCACCTGATACGGCAATTGATTTGATGGTGTGGAGATTTGAAACAGTTCTAAACTGTGCCAGTCCAGTCTGATAAGAGCTAATATTTGAAAATAAATTGGTTGCAGGATGCAAGATCGCTATCATCACACACCCTATTGCGAGAGTAGCGTTCCCGTTGAGGTAGTAGTATCCAGCAAGGGTCAGAGAAGTTAAGAAAATTCCAAAACTGTACTTAATGGTGATGGGTAGGCTGGATAGTAAAAAATTTTGATACCCTTTTGCAGTAGCTTGCAGGATCGCTTGTGGTAGGCCGGTGAGTGAAAAGGCTGTCAATATAGCTGATAGTCCAATAATATATTTATATGTCCCATAGATATTTTCAGACAAGTAATGTGCAAAAAATACTGCGGTTATGAGTGAAGCAGCAATTGTCGATGCTTGTGCGATGAGTAACCAGAAACCGCCAGAGAGGAAGTATCTTCCGTCTGTACGCAGTCCTTTTGAAATTAAGCGAATAATTGGATCCATCGTATAAAATGACGATTCATTATACCTCGTACAACAAAACCTTTATTTAATTAGTTTTGTTATACTGTGTGCGCTTCTTATGTGTTCACCATCCGAGATCCATGTACTCTGTCAAGTCAACGGTTAATTTTCGTCGCCTCAATTTGCGCGACAGACAACTTTTCGATTTGGAACTATTGCTCGTGGGCGCCTTTGCGCCGCTCCATGGCTTTATGAACCAGAGTGATTATGAGTCAGTTCTTTTGAATATGCGTCTTGAGAACGGTGCACTATCTCCAATACCGATAGTGCTCGATATTTCAAATGATACTGACTTTGAAGTGGGTGAGAAAATTGTCCTCTGTGATCCATATGGTAATCCGATAGCGGTGATGGAAATTGAGAGTCGTTATCAGCCAGATAAACGGCAAGAGGCAATAAGCGTGTATGGTACAGAGGACACAGCTCATCCAGGAGTAAGATATCTGTTGGATCAGATGTACGGTACGTACTTAGGAGGGACAGTCCACAAGCTCCAACTCGAAGCACGGCACGACTTTAAGCAGCTTCGGTATACACCAGAAGAATTAAAAGAGGTCTTTAAAGAAAGGGGTTGGGAAAAAATCGTAGCGTTTCAAACACGTAACCCGATGCATCGGGTACATTTTGAGCTGGTTAAACGTGCACACGAAATAACAGGAGCACCGGTCTTGGTGCACCCGGTGGTTGGTATGACACGAGAAGGTGATATCGACTATATTACCCGCGTGCGCACCTATCAGGTTGTGTGTGATTCCTATGGTAAGGATTTTACTTTTTTAGCGCTGCTTCCTCTCGCCATGCGCATGGCAGGTCCGCGTGAAGCGATCTGGCACATGCTCATCCGTAAGAATTATGGAGCAACACACTTCATTATTGGTAGAGATCATGCGGGTCCCGGAAGAAATAGTGACGGTAAACCATTTTACGGTCCATACGAAGCACGTGACATCGCAAAGCGATATGCCAATGAGGTGGGTATTGAGATAGTCCCTAGCGCTGAGCTTGTATACCTTAAAGGGCGGGGTGCGTATGCAAGTTTAGATGAGGTAGGAGAAAATGAAGAAACTGAGGGTATTTCTGGTACGGAATTTCGCCGACGTCTGTTTTCTGGCGAAGAGATCCCTGATTGGTTTTCATTCCCTGAGAGCATTGCGGAATTGCGTCGAGGGGTGCAAAAGCAGCAGAGGCGTGGCATCACGATTTTTTTAACCGGTCTTTCTGGTTCAGGCAAGTCAACTATTGCTAACATATTGGCTACGAAGTTACGAGAAGTGCAAGACAGGGAAGTGACACTGCTTGATGGTGATGTGATTCGCACCCATCTAACCAGTGAATTAGGCTTTTCTAAAGCTCATCGTGATTTGAATGTTGCAAGGGTTGGTTATGTGGCAAGCGAAATTACTAAGCATGGGGGCATTGCTATTTGTGCCATGATTGCACCATATGCATCTGCTAGAGCAAGAGCGCGAGATTTGGTTGAACAGTATGGCGCATTTATTGAGGTGCATGTTTCTACTCCACTTGCTGTGTGTGAATCCAGAGATGTTAAAGGATTGTATAACAAGGCCCGTAAGGGACTTATCAAAGGCTTCACGGGTATTGATGATCCATACGAGGCACCTTCAATGCCGGACATCTCCCTAAATACAGACCTACTCTCGGCAGAACAATGCGCTGAAAGTTTGTTGCGTGAAATCAATAATCGGTATACCTCTTGATCAAGTTATCAACGTGTGGATAGCGTGGTTGTGGTGATTAAAGAGTTAACATGCTTAGTATTATTTATTAATGATATTGAGCATGAATGTCAGGCAGTTTCTTTTATTGGGAGTTTTAGTCATAGGAAGCTTAACAGGACCGAACATTAGTAATGCGGCCACAGAAACGGTAAGAATTTACGGGGAGGTTGGAGACGGCAGGTTGGGGACTGGCCCATACCCAGGTTCATGGGTTACGCAACACGCTGATACAACTGGACGGCTGGTCGAATATACGCAAGACGTTATTCATGTAAAATCTGGCGCATTTTACTCACCGACGGGTTACCTAACTATCGATAGAGGCTTCCTTGTCTTTGATACCTCAACCATCCCTCAAACTGCGCAGATTACAAATGTTAAACTTGGATTATTTGTTACCGATAAATTTGATCAGTTCAATGATCAGTATGGTTATGTGTCGGTCTTGCAAGGTTTCCAACAGTCTACAGATTTTTTGGTTGCAGATGATATTGAAACTTGTGGGGATGTTTTGGTAAACCCCTCCAAAGGCTCAAGCGATTTTGATATAACAGATTTGACGCTGGATCAATACCAAGAATTTGTTCTTAACAACACTGGGGTGACCTGGATTATGAAAGGGGGGTACACCAAACTCTGTATCCGTGAAGGACATGATATCGAGAACGTTGCAACTGAAAAGATAAGTTTAGATGGCGGTTCTTGGGCTACAAATTCGTGGGATAGATCTGGATTAGAATTTGCCAGCGCTGACGCTTCTAATCCTGACACTCGACCATATATTGAAGTCACATATGAAGTAGTAGAAACAGAGACAACTCGGTGCCCCCTCCACGCCCAAATCAAATCGCCGCATCCGTCTGAGGTAGGGACGGCTGGTTGGGAAGGCGAGGTGCTGCCAGAAGAGTTCACACGAGACATGTTTGTTGCGTTGGTTGCAGAAGCAACTGCTGATGAGTCAAACGCGACACAGCGTTTCTTTTCGCGTCAAGCAAATCGCATCTTTGATGCGGTTGATGCAGGACGTGAGGGGATAGCACTGATTCGATTGCGGGTGTTTGAGGTGCTGCTTTCGGCCAAGCAGGTGTCGTGTGCGTCACTGAATCAGGTGATCGAAGAATTGCGGGAGAGCCTGCGGGAGGAGTTGTAGGAGGAGGTGAAGAGGAGTGAAGATCAGCGGGGCGCCCGAAGGGCGCCCCGCTGATTTTGCGTCTTGTGTACTGGTAGAATCTCTGTTCCACCCTATACCTCCCATTCTTCCTGCCGTCTAGAGATTCCCCTGGTGTTGGGCGTGGTATAGTTTCACCCATATGAAAGATGTTTTGAAATGGGTAGTATTTGCCGGCCTGTTCACGGTCCCGCTCCTCACCCTTTATGTCGAGAATGATTATTTTTTCCCTTTTATTACTGGTAAAAACTTTGGGTTTCGCATCATTGTAGATATTCTTTTTGCAGCTTGGATACTTCTGGCGCTGTATGAAGTAAAGTATCGCCCGCGCGTATCGGGAATTGTGTGGAGTTTTGGCGTCCTTCTCATCATCATGTTCCTCGCTAATGTGTTTGGTCTCCATCCGCAGTCGAGCTTCTGGAGCAACTTTGAGCGTATGGATGGATATGTTTCGCTCATCCACACCTTCATGTACATGCTTGTGTTGGGGAGTGTGTTGCAAACAAAACAGGAGTGGCAGCGTCTACTTAACACATCGCTCATCGTAGCGTTTGTGGTTGCGCTCTATGGTCTCGCTCAATATGGCGGCATGATCGAAGGAGGCAATCGTATCGACAGCCGACTTGGGAATGCTGCCTACATGGCAGTCTACATGCTCTTCCATATTTTCGTGGCGTTTTGGCTCTTTGTGGAGACGCGTAATGTACTACTGAAGCTGTTCTACGGCACCATGGCTGCCATTTTTACCTTTGTGCTCTTGGAGACTGGTACTCGAGGTACAGCTATCGGCTTGGTGGTCGGAGTGATGGTGATGTCGGCGTATATTGGTCTGTTTGGGAAGCGGTTTGTGCAGTATCGCAAGTACGCGATCGGCGGCCTCATCTTGCTTGTACTAGCAGCGGGAGCATTCATCATGGGGCGGGACTCAGCGTTTGTGCAAAATAATTACAACCTCTCTCGTATTGCCAACATCTCGCTCCAAGACCTCGAGATCCGTGGCATCATCTGGGGGATGGCGTGGGATGGCGTGATGGAACGACCGCTGCTCGGATATGGCCAAAGTAACTTCAACTACGTGTTTAACCAAAACTACGATCCACGTCTGTATGCGCAAGAGCAGTGGTTTGATCGTGCCCACAACATCTTCATGGACTGGCTTATTACTGGCGGTTTCCTTGGCCTGATTGCCTACCTGAGTATTTTTGGTTGGTGTGTGTGGTACCTCTTGGTGGGGCCACTCATTAAGCCTGAAGACGAAACGTTCAACGTGATGGAGCGTGGTGTCTTGTTGGGTATCCTGGCTGGCTACTTCACACATAATCTTGTGGTGTTTGATAACATCGTCAGCTACATCTTCTTCGCGATCATCTTGGGGCTTATTAATGCTCGTGTTGGTCTCATCCCGCCTGCGGTAGCAAACTATAAGGTTGATCGGGTCATCATTACCCAATTTGCGGCACCAGTCGTGGCGGTGCTCCTAGTGGTGGGTCTCTACGTGTTCCATGTACCAGGTATGCAAGCAGCGGGAGACATTATTGATGCGTTTCGTGAACCGGATCCAGCGTTGCGACTGAAGGCTTTTGAGCAGGCGGTAGCACGTGACTCGTTTGCGCAGCAAGAGGTCACTGAGCAACTAGCGCAGCAGACCATCAGTATGGTCCGTAACCAGCAGGTGCCAGAGGAAGTGCGTCGTGAGTACGCTGCGTTTACTGAAGAGCAGTTGGTGAGACTCGCAGAGGATAAGCCAGGAGATGCACGGATTGAGGTATTCATTGGTAGTTACTATCGTGCGATCGGACAATTAGACAAAGCTGCCGAGCACATGGCCATAGCGAGAGAGAATTCACCAAAGAAGCAGGCGATCATTTTGCAGCAAGGCTTCATTGCTCTCTCGGAGGGTAAAAATCAAGAAGCAGTCGATTTTTTCAAGGAAGCGTACGAGCTTGATACTCGCAACCTGGAGGCTCGTGAGTACTACGCGGCGTCACTCTTCTACGTCGATCAGCCTGAGGCTGCTGCCGCACTGCTTCATAGTGATAATGAATCAGTAACAGATGAGACGATCTTACAGCGCTTCGCCGCCAGTGATTTCTTGATCTCGTCAGCCAATCAGTTTGGCCAGTACGCTTTTGCTGCACAACTCTTTGAGCATCGCGTACGTCCAGAAACAGGTGGCAAGCAAGAGTGGATAGACAATGCGCAAAACTGGGCGACACTTGCGTATCTCTACTACCAAAATGACGAAGCAGAGAAAGCCATTGCAGTTCTGCAGGAGGCGATGAGCAAGATCCCTAGTTTCGAGCCAACAGCCACCTGTTTCATTGATAACCTGGAGAATGGACGTGATCCACAAGAGGGTTGTCAGTCACAGTAGTCATGTCACTGCAGATCAGGGAACATGTTCCATTGGCAGCGTACACCACCTTACATGTAGGTGGTGTTGCTGATTATTTGGTGGAGGTGGGGAGCGTGGAGGAGTTACGGGCGGCGGGTCAAATGTACTTATCGGAGATGCTGGCTACCGCGGACTCGTCATCATCAATCAGATCATGGGGCGTGCGTATTCAGAGCAAAGAGATGACGTTACGCTCACCTGTGGCGCGGGTGAGATACTTGATGCGGTGGTAGCTGATACAGTTGCACGAAACTACTGGGGCCTCGAGAACCTCAGTGCTATCCCAGGGACGGTCGGCGCCACCCCGATTCAGAATGTGGGTGCCTATGGGGTTGAAGTCTCGTCGCTGGTCACAGCGGTGCGTGCAGTACACGTTGATACGCTTGAAGAAAAAGTCTTCAGTACTGCTGCGTGTCAGTTCGGGTACCGAGACTCATTCTTTAAGACCAGTGAAGGGCGCGCGTGGGTTGTGGTTGAGGTAACTGTATTACTCAGTAAAGCACCAGCTCCACAGCTCACCTACGGTGCGCTGGCGGAGCTACAGTCGCAAACAAACCTCTCATCGAGTCAGGTGCGGGAAAAGGTTGTATCGATCCGGGCAGGCAAATTTCCTGATTGGCATATCGTCGGAACGGCCGGTTCTTTTTTTAAGAATCCTATTATCTCGCGTGCACAGTATGAACAGCTGTGCGAGAAATATCCCGAGTTGCCAGGTTACCCAACGCCGGTTGGTGAGGTAAAGGTGTCTCTTGGGTGGATCCTTGATCATGTGTGTCATCTGCGTGGGTATTGTCAAGACGGTGTGTGCCTCTATGAGCAGCAAGCATTGGTGTTAGTTAATGTAGCGGCGAAGAACGCAAACGCGATTGATGTGTTTGCCGACCACATAGCGAATCGTGTCGCTGATAAGACTGGTATCAGCATCGAACGTGAGGTGAGAAAGGTGTAAATAGAAAATACACGCAAAAATTTTTCGTACGAAAAATTTTTGCGTGTATTTTTTATCCCCAAAAATTTTTTCAAAAAAGAATTGTGTATCGTTTCATAACGCGCCATAATATATGTAAGCAAAAATCTTCTCAGGGGATGACAGTTCTTTGACAACGGGAAGGTGTTGCGGTCGAAACTTTATCCATGCTAAATCTCTCATCACATATGCCAGCAGCAAAAAAGAAGGTCGCTAAGAAGTCGACCCGAAAGGTTGCCAAGAAAGCTGTACGTAAGGTAGCAAAGAAGGTCGTCAAGAAGACTGCCAAGAAGGCTACCAAGAAGGCGGCAAAGAAGACCACTAAGAAGAAGCCAGCCAAGAAGGCTGCCAAGAAGAAGGTGGTAAAGAAGGCCGTAAAGAAGACAGCTCGCAAGACTACCAAGAAGCGAAAAAAGTAGTTGGTGCGGAGGTGGTTAGACACCTTCGTGTAAAACTAGTTGCATAATCGCCCGCACGGGCGATTTTTGCTTTGTAATTGCCAAAAATACGTATATACTACGGCCATTATGTCATTTTTGGATAGATTTTTCGGACCAAGTTACGAGAAGGAACTTAAGGCAATTCAGCCACTCGTTACTGATATTAATGCTCGTGAAGCAGCAATTACAGCGATGTCTGATGGGGGTCTACAAGAGCGAATTGCCGAATTAAAAACCCAGATCACTTCGAGTGAGTCGCTTGAAGATGTGCTACCTGAAGTGTTTGCGTTGGTGCGTGAAGCCTCTCGTCGCACGCTTGAATTACGACACTACGATGTGCAGCTCATTGGCGGGATCATCCTGCACCGTGGCAAGATCACCGAGATGCGTACCGGTGAAGGTAAGACGTTAGTGGCAACACTGCCTGCGACACTTAATGCGCTTATGGGGAGAGGGGTACATGTCGTAACGGTCAATGACTACCTGGCACGCCGTGATGCGGTGTGGATGGGGCAGGTGTATGCCAAGCTTGGTCTTTCGGTCGGTGTGATCAATCACGAAGCGTCATACCTATATGACCCCGGTCATCAGGAGAAAGACCAGGAACGAGACGAACATGGATCGTTTAAAGTGGTGTACGACTTCTTGCGTCCATGTACACGACAAGAAGCGTATGCTGCTGATATCACCTACGGTACCAACAGTGAGTTTGGTTTTGACTACCTGCGCGACAACATCGAGTACGAAGTAGACCGTTTGCGGCAGCCGCATCATGCATACGCGATTGTGGACGAGATCGACTCGATACTCATTGATGAAGCGCGCACCCCACTGATTATTTCTGCCCCCGCAGCCGATATAGAGAATCTCTACCCGACGTTTGCTGGTATTGCAGCGCAGCTGCGTCCAGAAGAACACTACACTATCGATGAAAAACTCAAGAGTGCTACCCTCACCGACGCTGGCATTGAAGCAGCTGAAAAGATGCTCGGTATCGAGAATATTTACACTGAGAAGGGTATCAAGTACGTGCATCACCTTGAGACCGCCGTACGAGCCAAAGCGCTCTTTACGAAAGACAAGGAGTACGTGGTGCGCGATGGTGAAGTGGTGATCGTGGATGAATTTACTGGCAGGCTCCAGCCTGGGCGACGCTGGTCCGAAGGACTTCACCAAGCTGTTGAGGCGAAGGAAGGGGTGTCGATTCAAAAGGAATCAAAGACCTTCGCGTCGATCACGTACCAGAATTACTTCCGTATGTACGAGAAGCTGTCAGGTATGACCGGTACAGCACTCACCTCGCAGGAGGAATTCTTCACCGTATACAACCTCGAGGTCATACCCGTGCCGACCAACCGCTCGGTTCAGCGTCTCGATCGACAGGATCTCATCTACCAAAATGAGAACGGTAAATTTGCTGCCATCATCGAAAAGGTGCGGGCTGTCCACGCAACTGGCCAACCGATCCTTATCGGTACCGCTTCTATTGAGTCAAATGAACGCCTCTCAGCTGCGCTCACAAAAGCGAAGATCACTCACGAAATGCTCAATGCGAAGAATCACGAGCGAGAAGGAGAGATCATCGCAGCTGCCGGCCGAAAGGGGGCGGTGACATTAGCTACTAACATGGCCGGGCGCGGTGTTGACATTAAGCTCGGTGGTCCCGATGCAACGCCGGAGCAGGCAGAGGAAATTCGCACACTCGGCGGGCTCTTTGTGCTCGGTACCGAACGACATGAAGCCCGTCGCATCGATAATCAGCTTCGTGGTCGTTCAGGTCGCCAAGGCGACCCCGGTGAGACACAGTTCTTCGTGTCCATGGATGATGCGTTGATGCGTGTGTTCGGCGGCGATCGAGTGAAACGACTCATGGGTACCTTCAAGATCCCTGAAGATCAACCGATCCAGATGAAGATGATCTCAAACACACTCGAGAGTGCACAGACCAAGATCGAAGGCTTTCATTTCGATGCCCGAAAGCAGGTGCTCGCATACGATGACGTGTTGAATGTGCAGCGCAAAGCCGTGTACGATCAGCGTCGAAAGTTACTAGCGGGCGATACTGCTGAAGTAGAACAGGTCCTCACGGAGTTGTATGCAGCCTTCCCTGACACCAAGGAGGTGATCGTGGCGAAAGAAAAAGAATTTGGAGAGACGCTATTCAAGGATGTGTTCCGACGGTTAGTGCTTCAAATGATCGATATGCTCTGGGTTGAGCATCTTGAGGTGATGGGCTACACACGTTCGAGCGTGAGCTTGCGTGCGTACGGACAGCGCGATCCACTCATCGAGTATCGCAAGGAAGGAAACAGACTCTTTAAAGAAATGCAGGAAGTGCTGTATGTTCGTTTGGCTGAAACGCTCCCTCGAGTCCAACCGCAAGTAGTCGCTAAAGAAGAGGAGCAACGTAAGCAAGAAGCAGAGGCAGCTCAAGCTGCTGCCGGAGAAACAACTGAGACGAAGGCTCAGAAACGTGCGCCGGTGGTCAAGACAGAATCGTATGGTCGCAATGATCTCGTGACGGTCAGTAACGGTACAGAACGAAAAGAGATCAAATATAAAAAAGCTGAACCACTTTTGGATGAAGGCTGGTCGATCGTGAAGTGAGTCAGGTGAACTAATGAGGTAATAGCAATGCAGGGCGGCCTTCGGCCGCCCTGCATTGCTATTACCATACTTCATGTTTACAATGTATGTCTCTATGACTTTAATATTACGTTTACTTTTTAATACACTTGGCCTGCTTCTCATCGCTAATTTGGTCGATGGTATTAGCGTCGATGACTTTTACACGGCACTCATTACCGCGATCATTCTCGGTGTACTCAATCTCATCATTCGCCCAATACTGCTCATCCTTACACTACCAATCACCATCCTCACCTTAGGTTTATTTGCGTTTGTGATCAACGCCGGCATCTTTTTCTTTGCTGCCTCATTCATTGATGGCTTTGATGTGGCTAACTTCTGGTACGCGCTCTTGGGCTCAGTTCTCATGAGTATCTTTAGTACGATCGGTAATCGTTGGATAAATTCGAAAGGGCAAAAGACGGTAAAGTACCGAGAAATAAAGGATTAATTGCATATTCTGACCGAGTAGGGTACTGTTCTGTGATCACACAGTATGTTTGTTGATGAGCTTACAATTTACGCAAAGGCAGGCGACGGTGGAGACGGCGTTGTTCGGTGGCGACATGAGAAGTTTAAGCCACTCGCTGGTCCAGCTGGAGGCAATGGTGGTAATGGCGGTGATGTGTACGTACGGGCCGTGAAAGATCTCAACCGTCTGTCTAAGTACACCGGTAACAACCACTTCTACGCCGAGAATGGCGAAGCGGGTACCAACCAAAGTAAGGCAGGCAGGAACGGCGAAGATCTGTACATCGATGTGCCAGTAGGATCACGTATCACTGACACAGAACGTCATCGAACTTTTGAACTCACCACGGTGGGGGCAGTTGAACGTATTCTTAAAGGCGGTAGCGGTGGCCTGGGTAATGAATACTTCAAGTCATCGGTTAACCGAGCTCCTGAACAGGCAACCAAAGGTCGGGCCGGTGAGGCGGGAAACATTGCTGTTGAGGTGTCACTCATGGTCGACGTTGGGTTGGTCGGTTTTCCAAATGCTGGAAAGTCAACATTGCTCAACCAACTGACCAACGCAAAGTCTCGCATCGGTGCATACCCGTTCACTACCGTTGAGCCTCACCTCGGAGACCTATACGGTTTCGTGATCGCTGACATCCCTGGGCTCATCACAGGCGCAGCAGCAGGGAAGGGGCTTGGCCACAAATTCCTTCGACATATCTCTCGTACTAAAATGCTTCTTCACCTGGTTTCCCTCGATCACGAAGACCCTGTTTCTCAGTATTATACAATTCGTGAAGAGCTATCTCAGTACAGTAAAACACTTAACGATAAAGAAGAGTGGATTATTTTAACTAAAAAAGACCTTGTAGAAAAAGGCTTTACTGACACTGTAGCAGAAGAGCTTGCAAAAACTGAGAATCGTGTGCTTGTAATAGGTCAAGATGACCCAGAATCGTATAAGACACTACAGGATTCACTTGTCAGTCACTTGCGAGATACGTACAATACGTAGCGCATTTATTGAATTAAACCTACAATGATCATGTCGTACACCCCTACCATCGGCTTAGAGGTACATGCTGAGCTGAAAACAGAGAGTAAGATGTTCTGTGGTTGCAAGAATGATCCACACAGCAGTGAGGTAAACAGTAACATCTGTCCAGTTTGTCTTGCGCACCCAGGCACCCTACCAGTGCCAAATGAGCATGCGATAAAAAAAGTACTTTTGTTTGGTGAGGCAGTGGGGGCAACAGCCGCAACTTATTCGGAGTTTGATCGAAAAAATTACTTCTACCCGGACATCCCGAAGGCGTATCAGATCAGTCAGTATGCCTTCCCGTTTCTCAGTGGGGGTGAGCTCGAAGGAATAGCGCTGACCCGCGTACACCTGGAAGAAGATACTGCACGTAATCAACATGACAAAGGAACAGGTAGTCTAGTTGACTTCAATCGTTCGGGAGTACCACTAATGGAACTCGTGACCGAACCTGTTATTCACGATCAAGCGACCGCTGGTCAATTTGCTCGTGAGCTACAGCTGCTTCTTCGCACGTTTGGTATTTCAGATGCAAACATGGAACGTGGAGAGATGCGCGTTGAGGCCAATATATCTGTGAGCAAGGAAGAGGGTGTTCTGGGTACGAAGGTTGAGGTGAAGAATCTAAACTCCTTTAAATCGGTCGAGGCAGCGATTGCGTACGAGATCGCTCGACAGATCGAGTTGCTAGAGAGTGGGGGTGAGGTGGCTCAGGAAACACGAGGTTGGGATGAAAACCGCAGCAAGACTTTCTCGCAGCGATCAAAGGAAACAGCTAAGGATTACCGCTACTTCCCAGATCCGGATATACCGAAGATGGACATCAGCCTAATAGGCGACTTCAGTAAAGCTCGCCTAAACGAGATAATGCCTAAATTACCGAGCAATAAAAGGACTGAGTATGAAAATCTCGGTTTAACGAGAGAGTCAATCGAGACAATGATCTCTCAACCCGAACTAGATAGCTTTTTTGCTGCAGTGCTTCTTGATGCGAATGCGAAGGATAATGCGGAAGTGCTTACATTGGCAGCTAATTACTTAACTTCGGATGTAGTGCCACTCTTAGCTGATCCTCAGTACTCTCTTGAGCAGCTCTCTGTAGCTCACTATATCGAGCTTATGACCATGTTATATGAGGGTAAGATTGGTTCTCGTGTGGCTAAGGATCTTCTGTCAACGATGTTTGCCGCCACTAAGGGGCCTCTGACGCTAGCTGAAGAGCAGGGATTGCTTCAGGTATCAGACACATCCTCCCTCCAGGGATTTATAGATGAGGTTATTGCTGAGAATCCAACTGTAGTCGCAGACTACAAGGCTGGGAAGGAGGTTGCGTTGAAATTTTTGGTTGGCCAGGGGATGAAGAAGAGTAAGGGTGCGGCCAATCCAGCAGTGCTGAACGAGATGCTACAGCGTGCCTTAAAATAAACGTATCTCGTCTACCCGTGCAGTAATACACCTCATCATGAGGTGTATTTTGTTTTCATCTGGTAGAATAATTACATTATGGAGACCGTGACATACGATGGTGTCGATTATGTAAAAGCCTCTGCGGCCGCAAAGGAGTTTCGGTATACCTCTGACTACATTGGCCAACTGTGCCGAACCGGGAAAGTAAATGCACGATTGGTTGGCAGGACATGGTTCGTTGATGTTGATTCACTCCAGACGCACCGTAAGAATCGACACATGAAGACAACTGGGAAGAGTCGCATTGATTACACTGAAGACCTCGGTGTGGGTAGTAAAATAAAGCCATCTCGTATCACGGTTGATTCGGTGCCCAATGCGAAGACGATCCATCAGGCGCTTCAGCCGCAGAAGCATCAAGCAGAGAGGCAGCGCATGCTGGCGGTTTCGTATGAACGTGATGAAGAGGCACTACTACCTAGTCTCATCAAGAAGAAGTTGATGAAGCCGAAGGTCGTTCGTGTGGAGATCGCGGGAGCTAAAAAGGTACGTGTCGGTGGCCCAACCAGGCTGACCACATTCACTGCCACTGACGTCCCAGAAGTCGCGTTGTCTGGAGAGCTTAAGGTGACTACCTATCAGGCTCAGCCGGAAACTCCAAAAAAGATCGAACAGGATGATTTATCTGATAAACGAGATAACCCTAAAAATAAAAGTATTTTAAATAAAATCTCGGATAGTTCTGCTAAGCGTAAGTTAATGGATGGTGATGGTAAGAGGTCTCAACAGACTGCCTTCGTTGAAACGCGTGTTGACGATGTGCGTGGGAATGCGTCAGTAACTCGTACTAGCGGTTCAGCTCTCGCTCAACCCTCGCTTGACTTCACTCCTGTCACTACTTTGCGAGTGCCTCGGCTACAACGAGTGAATGTGTTTTTGCGGTTCTCTCCGGTGATCGCTACTGTGGTTGCGATTTTGTGTGTTGCAGCGATTTTCTCTGCGAGTGGCATGGCGGTTGTCACTGACTCTTCGTATCAGGCGAAGGTGGTCTTGCAGGTCGCGAATTTGCTCGAGATCTTACGTCAGTAACTCGTCTATAATTCACAAGATCTTATACACAGTTTTTTCTGTGTTACTCACCGATTTAACTTTATAATTAAAGTTAAATCGATATGGAAGGCGCATTAAAAATTGACGGTAATCAGCTGTGTCCGATCAGGGTCGCAGCCGAGGAAACGAGTTATTCTCGTGACTACATTACACGCCTGGCTCGTGAGAAAAGAATCGTTGCTTCATATATTTGCAGAAAGTGGTTTGTAGATCTTGGGTCACTGAAAGCATATGCTGACTCCGCAGCGCTTGAGCAAGAGGTCAGGCGCAAACAGCTTCGAGAGGAGCGAAAACGTGAACGAGAAATGACTGAACAAGTCGCTCAGGAGCGTGCACGGGAACAGAAGAAGGCACGTACGATACACGCTCGAGCCGTGGCCACAGCGTCATTCGTCTTGGCTTGTGGTCTGCTGGGCGGCTGGGGTTTCCAGCTCGTGCTCCCGCTGCAGTCGATGTCGACCTGGCCGCTTGTGCCCAACTCAGAAAACCAGCACTCTTTGCTGCCTGCGCAAGCAGTGCACTCTACTCAGTTAGAAAGCGCTGCTTCTCAAACGCCGATGGTTCGACAGTGGTCAGGTGCGGCCAGTAGCAGTATGCATGAATTGGGTGATATCAACGAAGGTTTTCTGTTGTTGCCACAGGCAACGTCGACGGTGAATATGCTTTTTTCTGATGCTGTCGTCGTGCAGGAGTTGGTTGATGGTACACGAGTGGTGGTACGGGTCGATGCCGCTGGTCGTCCGGTTGGTAATTCGGTGCCGTTTGTGGTGGTGCCAGTTTCATCTTCGCGTGAATAGTTCTTTATGGGTCAGGTTCGATTAACAACATACGTCGCACAAACACTTGCTCTGTTAGTAAGTATTTTTGCTTTGTTGTTGCCGATCACCAATGTCGTCGCCCAACCCACCCCCCACATCAACTATCAAGGCAAACTCACTGATGCCACCGGCGCCGCCGTCACCAACGGCTCATACAACATGCGCTTCTGGCTCCTGCAGAGTGAAGCGCAAGCTACCACCAGCGCCGTCTGGACCGAGTCCCTCACTGGCAGCAACCAGGTCACGGTCACTAACGGCCTCTTCAGTGTCATGCTCGGCTCAACGTCGCCACTCACGAGCGTCGACTTCAACCAACCCCTCTACCTTGGCGTCGAGATCGGTGGCACTGGTGCTCCTGCGTGGGATGGGGAGATGAGTCCCCGTAAGCCACTTGGTACCGTCCCCGCCGCTTTTGAGTCCTACCAACTCGGTGGCGTGGCTTCATCAAGCTTCCTGCGCTCTGACACCGCCGACACCATGGCGGCGACCACCGCCAGTACACTCCTCACCATCACCCAGAGTGGTACCGGTGACATCCTCAACCTCTTTGATGGAGCCGAGGAGGTCTTCACCGTCACCGACAATGGCTACGTCGGCATCGGCAACACCTCGGTCCGACTCTTCACGGTCTCGAGTACCAGCAACGCGGGTGCTCGCTTCATCGATGAATCAAACAGCGTCACCCTCGATACTCGTGCCGAAGACTACCAAGGCTTCATCGGTACGGTCTCCAGCCACGACCTACGCTTTATCACTGGTAACGCATCTCGTCTCACCCTGGATACAGCTGGTCGCTTTGGTATCGGTACCACCTCACCAGATGCTCTCTTGGCAGTGGGCTCCAGTACCATCAGTGCGCTTCCCACCGGTGTCCGGTACAACTCCGCCTTCATTGCTGGTAGCTTGGAGCTTGACGGTGCCTTCTACGACAGTGTGAACGATTCAGCGGGCGCTGCCGGCATGGTGCTTCAGAGCACCAGCGCCGGCACTGAGTGGGTCGCTACCTCCACCCTCGGCATCAATGGCACTGGTGATGACCTCACCGACAACTCCATCGAAGACCTCCAAGACGTTGCCTCGATCACCAACACCTACGGCGACCTCTTCTACTGGAATGGGAGTGCGTGGGCGGATATTGCGACGTCATCACTAAACCTCACCTCAGCCTCCATCTCGGGTCTGGATGTGTCTGACGACACTAATCTCACCGTTACCGCTACCGGCCTCACGCTTTCTGGTGATGCGGTGGCGTTGGCAGCGGAATATACGATCCCGCGCACCGCTTCCACCACCAACTGGAATGCGTTCTATGATACGCCGAGTAGTCGTATTACTGCCGGTGATGCGTTGTCGTGGACGGGTAATACGATGAATATCGACATTGGAGAACTCACGACGGATGCGGGTTTTGGTAGTGGTGATTATCTCGTGTACGAAGATAATAGCGGTACGACATACAAAGTAGCGTACGACAATTTGCCAGGCGCGGGTGGTGGCTTGACCTCACTCAATGGACTGACCAGCGCCACACAGGCGTTTGCAACCACGAGCGACACCAACGTGACGATCACGATAAATTCATCTGGCCCAACCCACACCTTTACGCCGGGCTGGACAGGTACATTAGCTGGTGCGCGAGGTGGCACAGGCTTGGGTACTGTGACACAAAACGAACTCTTGATCGGGGGTGCAGGTAATACGTGGACGCAGGTGGCCACGTCTGCACTTAATATAAATACTGACCATCTCACTGAGGGCAGCAACCTTTTTTATACTGATACTCGCGTTGCAAATTACATCAACGGATCATCCACATTGCTGCAATCGAACACCGAAGCTGGATTAGAAGCGTTTTTAAGTGACGTCTCTAATGTCTTCACTAATACCGATGGCGCACTCAATGATGACAACCTGGCCAACAACTCGATCGAAGATCTTCAGGATGTGGCATCCTTCAGTCCAAACACCGGCGACATCCTATACTGGAACGGCGCCACCTGGACGGTCACCGCGACCTCCTCATGGGATACCGATACTCAGCTCTCAGAAGAGCAGGTCGAAGACTTCGTTGGGGGCATGCTCGGTGGTACCGAGAGCGGTATCAGCGTCACCTACCAAGACGGTACCAACGACATCGACTTCGTGGTCGATAATGTCACCGCGGCGATGCTCAACGCTGAAGACTTCGGCTCCTTCACCTGCAACGGCACCACCTGTTCGGTTGATGCTGGTGCGATCAGCAACGCCATGCTCGCCAATAGCTCGGTCTCATACGGTGGGGTCTCGGTCTCCCTCGGCAGCAGCGATGCCACTCCAGCCTTCAACCTAGCGGATGCCACTGGTCTGCCGATCAGTACGGGTGTCTCTGGTCTTGGTACCAACGTGGCCACGTTCCTCGCCACCCCATCAAGCGCCAACCTCGCGGCGGCCGTGACCGGTGAGACCGGTAGTGGTGCCCTGGTGTTTGGTACGAACCCAACCCTCTCGGGCGCGACCTTAAACGGCACGCTCTCGTTTGATGCTACCGGAGAAAACAACATCGAAGCACTCATCTTTGACGCTGACGCGGAAACCATCAGTGGCGCTTGGACGGTGGCTGATGACATCAATTTCACCTTCGGTTCAAACAGTGACTGGCAGATCCAGTATGACGAAGCGGTCGACAACCAGCTCCTCTTTGTGACCACTAATACCAGCGCGATTGCCACCACCGACCCAATGGTCGAGTTCCTCGTGGGTACCACCCCAACCGCTGACCAACAGGTCTTCGGGGTAGCGAAGGGTACCCAGGCTGCCAACACCCCCCTCCTTACCCTCGATGAAGATGGCGACCTGGTCATCAATGGCACCCTCGGTATCACCGGCGCCCTGACCTTCTCTGGTACCGGTGCGCTCAACGGTGTTGATTCCATCGACGGTACGACTGAAAGCACCATCGAAGCGGCGATCGACACCCTCGGTAGTCTCACTGCAGCAGCGTCACTGGCGACCGTTGGTACGATCACCTCTGGTACCTGGCAGGGTGGCGTGATCGATGAGACCTACCTCGATAGTGATCTGCTCACCGCCACTGACATCGGTTCTTCGGTGCAAGGATACAACGCCAACACCTCGATCCTCGGCAGCACCATCAATGTGACCGAGCTCGCGTCTGAGGACTTTGGTGATTTCACCTGCAACGGTACGACGTGTACCCTCGATGGTTCATATCTCACCGGCAACGAGACCATCACCCTCTCGGGTGACGTGACCGGCTCAGGCGCCACCTCGATCACCACCAGCATCGCTGCTGGCTCTATCATCGAACCAGATCTCGATGCTGATGTGGCCGCTGTCGATGGTGACTACCTCCAGTACGACAGCACTGGCACCAACTTCACCTGGCGCTCAGCCAGTGAGGTGAAGACCGACCTCTCACTCAATAACGTGGAGAACACCGCGCTCTCCACTTGGGCGGGCTCAAGCAACCTCACCACCGTTGGCACCCTCACGAGTGGTACCTTGGCGCTTGATTCACTCTCCTTCAGTGGCACGCTCGATGATACCTATGTGAATGACGCCATCACTGTTTCCGGTGGTACTCTTGGTGCCAACACCATCAGCTCTGGCGTGACCTGGACTACCAGTGGCACCCTGACCATCGGTGACGGCGGTGATCGTATCGACATCGCTTCAAACACCTGGGACGTGACCAACGGCACCATCACTGGCGCCACCTGGAACGGCAGTGCCATCGATTTCTCTTCATATACTAATGCGACCGCTGGCACCGGTATCCTCTTTAGTGGTGACGCTATCGGCTTCGATTGTTCTGAGGTCGAAGGTACTGGTATCAACTGTTCCGGTGAAGCGATCACCCTAGACACCACAGGTAGCTGGACCGGTACTCTTGATGGGGTAGACAGTACCGGCTTCTTACTCTCAGGCGCGAGCGATTCATACACCTCAGGTACCCTGACTTTTGATTCAGGAACTTCACTTGACCTCAATACCGCTAATCTCAGCATTGCCGATACAAGTATTAACTTCGATGGAGCTTCAACCAACTTCAACGTAACCGGGGACTGGACGGTTAACTCAGACGACTTGTTGGTCGATAAGACCACCGGCTATGTGAGTGTGGGTAGTTCGTCACCAAACGCTAAGCTCTCTGTCGAAAATCTTAATTTCAGCGGCGCCGGCGTCGTGGGTATGGACCAATACTACGAAACTGAGAACAGTGTTCTTAGTGCGGTGCAGTATGGCAACCGCTTTTACCTCGATGCCAACAACACCGCTACCACCACGATCGTGGGCAGCATGTTCCGCATCCAAGATGACACTACCTATGGCAATACCGTACGTGGGCTTGAGGTGCAGAGTAATAAGGGAGTGAACACTAACGGCGAAAACACCGCGCTCTCTGGCTTTGCCCGCACTTTTGGTGTGCGTGGTGTGACGTCAGGCGATGCGGGCGGCACCCATGAGCCGGCGGGCGGCTATTTCGAGACTGAAGGAGCAGCGCAAGGTAACGCGATCCGTGGCTATTCTGACACCATTACCACTGCGACTCTCCTCAGCCTTTTCCAAGACACGAGTGCTTTTGCAGGTACTGGTTTGGAGATGAACTTTGGTAACACGACTGGTTCGTTCTCATCAACCACCTCTAAGTACCTTGATTTCCAAAACGCTGGTACTTCAGTCTTCACCGTATCTGCTTTTGGTACAACTACGATTGGTCGCAACGATGGAAACACAAGTAATCAAGCTGGTCTCCAAATTCCGTATGGCGGACTCTGTGTCGATAATGATGGTGAGTGTAACGCGTCAACGACCGGTCGTATCAGTGCTATCAACTACCACACGGGCGATTCTGACCTTGCGGAAATGTACTTCTCTGGAACGGAGTTAGAGACAGGTGAAGTGGTTATGTTGGCTGGCGGATTGTCGATCGATCGTGCTCTGCCAGGAGCAGATACACCGGTCATTGGTATCGTTTCAACAAAACCAGGTATGACGCTTGGTGCCGACGATAAGTCGCTGGTAGAGGGTGAACGCGGCTACCCAGTAGCGCTTACCGGACGTGTCCCGGTAAAGCTCTCAACAGAGAACGGCCCAATTAAGAAGGGTGATGTGCTTATGCTCTCGTCGCTACCTGGTGTGGCGATGAAGGCGACTGGTACCGGTGCCACGATCGGTATTGCGCTTGAGGATTTTGATGATACTCGAATGTACTCAGACACGCTCATCAATCAGTTTGGTGACGATCTGGTACATCCGGTTTATGAGCCAATTAATTCAGTGCTTGACCCACGGATCAACGATGGCTGCTACTACAGTGGTGGTGGTGCAATTGGTGATGAGCCTTGTGTGCCACTAGCTGCGACAACCACAGATGAACAGATCGAAGAAGCAAATGACTATATCAAGCAACAGGAAGTAGCGCAGCTACTAGAAGAGATGCGCGAAATTGAAAGCGAGACAGTTGTCCTTAATGCAGATACTGAGGTGCAGGTGGGGCAAATCGTGGTCTTTGTCGATCTCTCATACCGCTGGGTTGATGATTCACAGCTTGCGACATTGGGGGCACTTATGGGTACTGCCAGTCTGAGTACTTTTGGTGAGGACGAAACCGAAACACTCTTTGATCGTCTCGTCGCACTAGCCGATCGCTTTGTCGATGGCGTACTGTCTGTCTTTACGCTCAAGGCCGATCGGGTGGAGGTAGCAGAGGAGCTTTGTGTAGACGATGTGTGTATCACCGCAGCCGACCTGCGCGCACTCCTAAATGGCCAAGCCGCCGCTGCGGCCTCAACTGCTCCTGAAGCACCAGTCGCTGACGAAGACGAAGATGAAGACGTGGAAGACGGCGGCAACAGTGCCACCAACGAGACAGGGGATGGTGAAAATTCTACAGAAGAAGACGCGAGCATTGCCACCTCGAGCACACCAACTCCAGACGCCACCACTACTGCGGTCACTGCAGAAGAGGACGCTGCAAGCAGCATGGACGTAGTAGAGGAGGAAAGCGATGCGGCCACCACTACTCCAGCAGCTGAGGAGGTAGCAGCTGCGACAGATGACAATGAGGAAACAGCCAGCGGCGCGGCTGACTCCGAAGCATCCGCAGAGTCTGCTACCGACACCACCGACAGTGCTGAACCTCCACCTCCCGAAGACCCGCCAGCCGCGCCGCCGACCCCCGCTGAAGAACCAACTGAAACCGACTCACCACCAGAACCAGACACCACCGAAGACCCATTACCAGCCACCGAACCTAACTCATAAATATGAAAAACTCATTCACCTCACAACCGCATAATATACGCAACCTCTTGCAGAGAGTATTGTCGCAGGGCTTCGTGTTGGCTGTAGTGGCCATTTGTTACGCTCCATTCAGCGCGTACGCACTTGAGTCAACTGGACAGGTGTATCCAACACTCGGTACCTCAGTTTCGGAATCTCCGTGGTCTGATAATGCATGGACCACTCCGACCAATATCTACACCGACAACGCTGCGACCGCCAACGTGACCGCCTCGACGTTCGACAGTTATGATCAGACTTACGTTCTCAAAGCGACGGGTTTTGATTTCAGTTCAATTCCCGATTCTGCCACCATCCTTGGGGTAACGGTGCGGGTCAATGCTTGGTATCGGAGTGGGCAAGGTGCCGCATCGATCGATCTTTGTCAGCTCCTTGATACTTCACGTGCAAAGGTGGGTACCAACAAATGTAGTACCCCAACCGCTCTTACTACCACCAACTCCACCGTCATTACCTTTGGCGGTTCAAGTGACACCTGGGGCAATGCCCTCACACCAGCGTGGCTGAAAGACGCAGACTTTGGCGTGGCACTCGGCATGTTAGCGACAGAGGCAAATTCCGATGTTGATGTTGATTATGTCAGTATTGAAGTGACCTACACTGAATCTGATGGAGTGGTGTTTGTATACCCAAGCTCGATTGGCTCAAGTGATGATACACCTAGCTATAATACTCTGAATGACGCTTGGTACGTTGACGCAGTGGTGACGTCCGACCCTGATCTAGGTGGGAGTCCCGGTAATACATACCGAGTTCCTGATGAGGATACGCTCCATTTTGATGCTTTTTACACAAGTCTGATCCCAAGTAACGCTGAGATCACTGGCGTTGAGCTGCAGATCGTCTACGGAGCCGAGGATGGTAATAATGCGAGTAACTACGTCCAGTACAATTCAAACAACGCGATCCAGCTCAGCGATGTGTCTGACTGGGTAGCTGCCTCGTATGATATTTACGGCAACGATCCTACAGCCGTTGATACAATTGCGGAGATAGCGGGACTTGAGGTTACTTATACGAATAACGATACTGTATCCTCTGAGTCAATATACTTTGATCAGCTAGCCCTGCTTGTGGAATACGATCTACCAGCTGGCGCTGAGATCACAAAGATATATCCTGATACCAAGGATGGCTCTGATGATACTGGCGAAGCGTTGACTGAGGTGATCGCTACAGATAGTGGGATAGACCCAGACTCTCTTAATAGTGCGACCGCCTCAGATGGTGCGTATACGGTAGAGAAGAGCAGTGTCTTGTACTACTCAGGGTTCGACACTAGTAGTCTGCCAGAAGGGATTCTCATTGACTCAGTTAATCTAGTAGTGGTGTATGGTGTTGAAGATAATTATGATGGAACTAACTCGGTGCAGTTCCTCAATTCTTCAGCTTCGCTCCAAAACGCGATCAACATCTCAGACATTGATAATTGGAGCATTGCCTCATACAACATCTCCGATAACGACAGCGCGGCTGCGGACACCTTAAGTGAACTTACCAACATGGAGGTGTATTTCACTAACAATGACTCATTTACTGATGGCTCACAGTCTGTTCATTTTGACGAAGTGTATCTCCAGGTGGTGTACCAGGCTGAAGCTACCACGACGGTTTCGGGCACGATCTACAGCGACGCCGGCTCAACAGCCATCACCT
This sequence comes from Candidatus Nomurabacteria bacterium, assembly GCA_020632135.1. GTDB lineage: Bacteria > Patescibacteriota > Minisyncoccia > Phycocordibacterales > UBA918 > OLB19. The sequence continues at coordinate 579,744 of JACKGC010000001.1, forward strand.
CTGGCCCGACCATTAAGCTCGTGGGGGCAACTTCTACGCCAGCGGTATACAGCACCACCGCCAATGGAAGCGGCGTGTATTCCTTCACTGACGTTCCGGTACTGATTGGGAACCCTTTTGCGCTCTACGTCGACGGCGCAGCCGGTACTAAAGCCTATACGTCATACACGGTGAGCTCTACGACCTTGGCCATGTCAGACGTACATCTCTACAAAGACCATGTGATCGTGCGCAGTCAGGAAGCGGGTGTGGTTGGAGTAGACGAACTGAGTTTTTATGATTCGAGCGATGATGCTGACATTCAGATGACTGCCTCATCTACTGACGACTCGCTCTTAGTAGGGAGCGGCAACACCTTCTATATTTGGCCGGGCACGACATTCACCGCACCAGCCTCGACCACCTACGCTGGCTCACTCCAGGTAGAAGGTAGCTACACCGCTGCGGGCACGGCGTATTTCACTGGTACAAGTGAAACGATCAGCGGCACCACGAGCAGTAGTTCTGGCTTAGGCACCATCGTCATCACTGGCTCATACACCATGAGCGATAACGCCTCAACCACCAACCTCACCATCAACTCGGGCGGTACGCTGGTGGCACCACCACTGCTGACGGTCAGTGAAACATATGCCAACAACGGCACCTTTACGGCCAACGGTGGGCACCTGTTCTTGGTGGGTGGTGCCGGGACGATCGGTACTTCCGCTAAGATCGGCGGTGATGGGGTTAATAGCTCATGGAGTTCAGGTAGTATTGGTGGAGTTGACGTGCTCTACGCGAACGGCACCGACCTATATGCTGGTTTGTTGGATTCTTCTGGCTTCACTGGTGCCGCTGTGGCTAAATTTAATGGTACTAACTGGTCTTTAATCGGTGATGAGGCTGATTGGAGTGGGTCTGAGTATGCGTACATTGGTGATATTGTCGAAACCCCTGGTGGGTCGTTGGTGGCCGCTCCAAGTGCTGGCTATAGTGACGGCGAGATATGGTATACCAACAATGGGGGGTCTACGTGGAGTCAGTTGGGGGGCCGTAGTGTAGGGGGTTCGTGGTCGAGCGCAATTCCGTATGTAGAAGATATGCTGGTTAATGACACCTACCTCTATGCCGCGATCGGTGGTTCTGCTGGCGATGCCGAAGTGTGGCGGTATCCCCTTGGTGTGGGAGGGTGGACCAAGATCGGCGGTGACGGTGCAAACTCTTCATGGTCAACGAGTTATGAATATGTCTTTGCGCTCGAAGAGATCGGCTCTAATTTATACGCCGGTTTAGGCAACAGTTCAGGCGATGCTGAAGTATGGCAATACAATGGCTCTACTTGGACCAAGATCGGTGGTGATGGCACGAATTCTTCTTGGTCGAGTGGTTACGAGCGGGTCAATAGTCTCGCAACCGACGGCAGTAACCTCTACGCTGGCCTCGGCTCAAGTGCTGGCGATGCCGAAGTGTGGATGTACAATGGTTCATCGTGGATTCAGATCGGCGGTGACGGCGTGAACAGCTCTTGGGCTGACAGTACCTATGAACTAGTTATGTCGTTGTACTATTCCTCAGGTAACAAACTGTATGCTGGTTTAGGCACAAGCAATAATGATGCCGAGATCTGGGAGTACAACAGCTCTTCTTGGAATAAAATAGCGGGTGATAGTGTCAATGATACCTGGACTAGTACTCAACAGTACATTAAATCGATCACAGAATATGACGGGGATCTCATTGCAGGCACAACGAATGTAAGTACCTACGATCCCGAGATCTGGACTATCGCGGTCTCTGATGTGCCTACTTTCTCTGGCAATTTCACTGGTACCAGTCGTTTGGCTGACCTCACCCTTACCGGGGGAGAGCTCGGTTTCACTAGTGCGCTTGGAACCAACGACCTCACCGTTGTCAGTGGTGCTACGCTCATTGCGTCTACCTCGCTCTCGATCGCGGGAGACCTCACCAACAACGGCACGCTTGACCTCCCTAGTGCCGGTACGACCACGTTTGATGGTACATCACTCCAGACGCTTAGTGGTACGCTCACCGGTGCGTCGTCACTTAATAATGTGGTCATTACCAATACCGCTGGAACTGACGCTTCAAGTTCACCGAGTGTCATCTTTAACGCTGCGTCTAATTCGGGTGGACAGTTATACATTGATACGCCGGGTGTCATGGTGCAGTTTTTAGCCGGTGCAGCAACTGATTGGGCTGACATTAATGTGGCTGGTGATTCCGAGGATTATGTCTACCTCTTCTCTACGGCGAGTGGTACCCAGTGGAATGTCGATGTGTCTGGTACCACGACGGCTGACTATGTGTACTTCCATGATGCCAATGCCTGTGCGTCAGCCAGTGGAGATATCTGGACTACCAACAGCGTTGATAGCAATGGGAATAATGACTGTATTCAAGGATTGGCAGAGTTTGTACTAGTTGCAGCTGGCTCTTCCACTATCAGCAACCACACCGCCACTCAAGTCAGTAACGCCTTCAACTTCCAAAATAAGACCAATGAAGCACTCTACGCGTTCCGGCTTACCCCCGAAAGTGGTAATGCCACCGTGACTGAGCTTACCGTTACTCTCTCTGGTGCTGAGAAGATTGAGGCTGGTGATTTCTCAAACATTCGCCTCTACCAAGACAACGACAATGACGCCGCCTACGATGCCGGTGACACCCAGGTGGGTGGTGCCGGCGTGATGAGTCTTTCTGGGCAGTCAGGCACCATCACTTTTAGCACGGACTTCCTTATCACCACCGCTGCCAACTACGTGGTCATTGCTAATTGGAATGCACCAGATAATGGCTCGTTTATCACTCTTGATCTTGAACGTGGTGGTGTAACTACGATTGACGATGGCGGTACACAACTGATCTTCGGTGATGTCGATCGGGTGCAACACCGCCGCAACAATAAAGGAGCCGGGGGAAATGCATCTGTGGTGGGGACCGAAGCGCCACCGGGTCGAGAGGTGATTGAGGGGGGTGATGATGAGGGGGGTGAGCAGATCGGTGACGACCCCAATTACTTCTGGCCGACTGCCCACTCTGGTGCGTGGAGTAACGGTGGTAATGCGTACGACAAAGTTGATGGTACTTATACTACGACTGGTACCACTGATGCAGCCACTTCTTTCGAAGATCACGGTTTCGCTGTGCCGGGCGGTAATCTTATCACTGGTATTGAAGTGAAGCTTGAGGTTTCTGGTACCACTGCTGCGGGCACCATTGCTGTTGACCTCTCATGGAACGGTGGCAGTAGCTGGACGAGCACCAAATCATCTCCGACGATGACCACCGCTGATGCGATCGTCACCCTTGGTAGTGCAGGTGATAACTGGGGCCACGCCTGGGTGCCCGCCAACTTTAGTGATGCCAACTTCGCGGTGCGGGTAACCGGTCAACCATCTTCAAATACACTCCGCATTGATGCTATCCAAGTGCGAGTGTATCACCACGCAGGCGGCGGCGGCGCAGGCGGGGGAGGAGCGATCTAGTTACTGAAGCAGAGTGCATTTTGTGCGACGATACAACTAAGGATAAAAGACACCCCCTGCGGTGACTTTTATCCTTATTTAGAGCCACACAATAATATTTGGTTATACACAGTACGAGCTCCGTTAACGCTTCTGCGGGTGCTGAAATTGCTATACTTAATAGGTATTAATCAATACACGCAACATTATAATTATTATGATCAACTTACACACAAAACACTTTACGCAATCAGCGCTGTACGCGCTGGTGGCCAGCTGCACCATCGTCACTATGGTGTTCATGGCTTACTTCTTAGCAGAACCAGCAATTAGTCATGGTCAGGCTGACACGGCAACTTTCTACGTACGACAGTCTATCACTGACGAAAGTTCATTTTTGGTCAATCCATCGAACATCACTATGACCGGCCCGATCAACGGTGTGACGGGTGGTCAAGCAACTGGTACCACTCAGTTTGTGGTCCAGTCTAACAACTCAGCTGGGTATTATGTCGAGATCGACTTCTTTGACAACGGTACTTCTGAGGCAATGCTTGGTGATGAAACTGCCAGCGAATCACTCCGTAACTACAGCGGAGCAACCAGCACACCATCATTCGGCTACACCGCGAGTACTGCTGCGCAGTTCGCGTACACAGTTACTTCTACGACATCAAGCGATACTGGCCCCCTATTCTTGAACAACACTACGATTTGTGGTGCGGGCGCAGTCCAGTCAGCTAATACTTGTTGGATGACTCCAAGTACTACCCCAATTGTCATTGTAGACCGTGATTCTGCTGCTACTACTGGTGCAACCTCAACCATCACCTTTAACGTGACAGTGCCATCAGGCGCAACTCCTGTGCCACAAGCAGAGACATACACTGCTACCGCAACCTTGTCGCTTTTCGTGAAGTAAGGTAATCTGTAGTCATCAGCTATGACTACTGGAGTTCGAACACTTACCGTTGCGTGTCTCTCAATATTGCTCGCTACACCTCTCTCTGGAGAGGTGTTTGCGCAGCAAAATTCGAACGAAATAACTTCAACCACCTCTGCCACTACGACTGAAAGTGTGTTAGCGGTCGAGCCAGAGGCTGAGTCTGAGCTATGGTACAAGTCTGAACGAATCTTTGGCCGGATCGATGCCGGGGACTTTGTGGTTGGCCCTGGTCGGACTGAGATCGAAGTGGCTCCAGGTGAGACAGTCATTCAGGAAGTGACAGTAACCAACCGTATCAGCGGCGATCGCTCATTTTTGCTAGAGGTCGAGGATATTACTGGTAGTCGCGATGGTAGTAGTGCAGTGAGTTTGATGGGTGCCGAGCGTGGCCCGTACAGTATTAAAGACTATATCTCATTCCCTGAGACTGAATTGAATTTGGACCTTGGTGAGCGTGCTCGTATCCCCGTCATTATTACCGTACCACCAGATGCGGAGCCAGGCGGCTACTATGGTAGCGTGCTGGTCTCTACCATTCGGACCAATGAAGATGGTGCGGCGGCAGCACCTCGTTCACCGATCATTGCGCGCGTTGGGTCGCTGTTCTTCCTGCGTGTGCTCGGCGATGCGGTCACCGAGGGACGCACCCAATCCATCAGTGTGCTCGGGGATAAATGGTGGCATGAATCTGGCCCGATCGAGTTGGGTATTTTATATGAGAACACCGGTTCCATCCATGTGAACCCATACGGTGAGCTTTCGATCACTAACATGTTTGGTGAAGAGGTCGGTTTTGTTGAGTTGGAGCCGTGGTTTGTACTGCCAAATTCGCTTCGTGTCCGGGAGGTTGTGTGGGACCGAGAGTTCCTGCTTGGTCGGTATGAGGTGACTGCACGCATCAACCGAGGCTACGATGACATTGTGGATGAGGTGACGGTAGCGTTCTGGGTCTTGCCCTGGAAGATCGTCGGGGGATTGTTCTTAGGTCTGTTCATTATTATTTTCGGTATAAGAGCATTTTTCCGCACGTTTGAATTTAAGCGGAAAGGTGCGTAATTATGCGATTATCGGTCCTTGCGAGTTCACTTTTTCAGTCTCTGACCATCACCGTTTTGGTAGTGTCTGTGATCAACGTAAGTTTGGCTCAGGTGCGCACCAGTACTAACTACCAGTTACAAAGCGATAGTATCAATGTTGGTGGGGGCTATTCCTCATCAACCCTGTATCAGCAGGAGAGTACGGTGGGCGAGATCGCTACTGGTCCGGCAGACAGTACGAGTTATGCGTTACGCGCTGGCTACCAACAGATGCAAGAGGTGTACGTAAGTCTCACAACGACCGGCAATGTGATCATGTCACCAGACCTGCCTGGACTCACTGGCGGTACCTCAAATGGTTCGAGCACCTTCACGGTTATTACTGATAGTCCTTCGGGGTACAGACTCACGATCGAGGCTGAGAATGATCCAGCGATGCAAAGTGGTGGTAATACCATTGCTGATTATGACGAAGGGGTTGAAACTGACTATTCATTCATTACTGGTGGTAGTGATGCACATTTTGGGTACACACCGGAAGGGGATGATATCGTACAAGCGTTTAAGGATGATGGTGCGGGCACGTGTAATGTTGATGTGCAGGACTCGAGTTTGGCATGCTGGGCTGGCCTTTCTACCACCCCGGTGGTAATGGCTGAGGGTGTGGGGTCGAATCATCCAAATGGCGCCACCACTACCGTGCATTTTCGGGTTGGTATCGGAAGTGGGGCGGGAGTGATCGCTGGCGTGTATACTGCGACCACTACTGTGACCGCCTTACCGTTATAATGTCAGCATGAGACTATTTGTTATTGCAGTCTTACTGAGTATATTTGCCGGGCCACAACTAACGTTTGCTCAGGTTGCTTCTGACACGTTCAATATCCGAGTATACGGTGGTACCGATACGACGCCGCCCAGTACTCCTACGTTACTCAGTGCGACACCGGTTGCCACGACGCAGATAGACCTCGCGTGGTCATCATCAACGGACAACTTTGTCGTTGCGGGGTATGTTGTGTATCGAGATCTCGTCCCGGTGGCGACCACTAGTCTGACCAGTTATTCTGATACCGGATTGATCGCCAGCACGACGTATGACTACATGGTTCAGGCCTTTGACACGAGTTTGAATTATTCGTCCACCTCAAATGAGCTTTCTGCTACTACTCTGGAGCCACCGCCACCGCCACCAACCCCAGTCATCCCTGAACCGCCTGAAGCAACGATTGCGCGGGTGGTTGTAGATGAATTGATGGTGGTGCCGGGAGTTTCAACTACGAGCATTGAGCTTGTCACTGCTCGACCAGCGAGAATCGAGTTGCGATGGGGCAGAACTGCTTCATATGAGCTTGGATATGTGGTCGGTGGAGCATATACAGTAGACCACGCGATTCTCCTAACTGATCTTGAGCCGGGCACCACCTATGAGTACGAGATCATCGGTTTCACGCCGTATGGTTCTCAATCAGTACTGCGTACTGGGAGCTTTACCACACTGTGGCATTTTCCGATCGATCCACCAGCGAACGTGAATCGTTTTTCAGCGCTCGCTGTCGGAGATGATGTACGGTTGAGTTGGGTCATGCCAGAGACCAAAAACCTCTCATATGTTCGAGTAGTGCGGAGTCACCTTGGATTCCCGCTTCACCCACAAGACGGCGCAATCGTGTACCAGGGCTTACAAGAGGCATTTGTCGATGAGTTCATTCTCAGTCAGTATTCACCGGTGTACTACACTGCTTTTATGTACGATGTGCAGGGCAACGTATCTTCGGGGGCAGTGGCATATGTCTACGCGGTTGGTGGTGCGGGTTATGCCGGCGCTGTGCCGGGTGGGAGCGGAGCGTCTTTGCTCGTGCAAGAAGCCACTACGAGCATCATGCAAGAACGGGTGACGGTTGATATGCATATGCCGGACGCTTCTGAGATTGCGATCACGCAAGGTGTACGTGTGTTCACTATGGCTGATGATGACATGCTGCTTCATAGCCAGTCACCGTTCACCATTACTATTCCGGTGGCCACCGTAGCAGGCAACCTGAAATCGATCATTGCTACGATCACCGACCCGACTGATCACCGACAGACGTATGCGTACTTACTCAGGATCAATCATGATCGTACTGCATACGAAGCGATCGTGACGCCGCTCAATGTGGTAGGTGAGTCACAGATCAAAGTAGAGATCTACGACTATGAGGCATTTGTGGTTGCTCGCTACCAGGCTCCGCTCACGTTTGCATTCATTCCAGATCATGAGCCAGTGTCAGTCTTATTTCCAGACACTCTTATAGCAAAGCCGTACCTACTAGTCGTGCCGCTGGCGATCACGACCGCCTTTTTGGGCTGGTTAGGTTGGCTGTTGTTTTTCCGTCGCCGAACTGAGGATAAAGGGTGATGAAGAGTCTGCCGATTGCCGGTATAGTTAGAGGAAGTTAATTAATATTTTTATATATGGTACGTGTAGCTATTAATGGTTTTGGGCGGATTGGTCGTACGTTCATGCGAACGGCAGTCGGGCACCCAGATTTTGAAGTGGTGGCGATCAACGACTTAGGAAGTCTAGAGAATCTCGCGTATCTCCTGAAATATGACTCAGTGTATGGTCACTGTCCGTTTGCGGTAGAGACCGACGGCAAGAAGCTGATGGTCAACGGCAAGGAGGTGGCGTTCGTTCAGGAACGTGACCCGGAGAAGTTGCCGTGGGGTGACCTCAACATCGACATCGTCGTTGAATCAACCGGCTTCTTCACCTCATATGAGGGATCGAAGAAGCATCTCACTGCGGGTGCGAAACGGGTGGTCATTTCCGCGCCGGTCAAGGATGATCCGGCCGCTGCTGGGGTAGAGGGTGCGACCGTACTCATGGGCGTAAATGACGATAAGCTGCGGACTTGTCAGGTCTCATCGAATGCCTCGTGTACCACCAATGCCACCAGTCCGCTCATCGCGGTGCTGAAAGAAGCGATCGGCATTGAGAAGGCAGTGCTCAATACCGTCCATGCCTACACGTCTACGCAATCGCTGATCGACAGCCCGGTGCGCTCGGGTGATGTGCGTAAGGCACGAGCGGCTGCGCTCAATATCATTCCGTCTACCACTGGCGCAGCGATCGCAACCACGAAGGCACATCCAGAGCTTGAAGGGAAGTTTGATGGTATTGCGATGCGCGTGCCAGTGCCGGTTGGATCGATCGTTGATGTGACCTTCATTGCTTCACGAGATACGACCGTAGAAGAGGTGAACGAAGCGCTGCGTAAGGCGGCGGAGGACAAGAAGTGGGCGCACATCTTTGCGGCCACTGATGAGCCGATCGTGTCTTCTGATATTATCGGTTCGCGTGTTGGGTCTATTGCTGATCTTTCCTTTACGCGAGTGATCGGCGGCAACCTCGTGAAGGTGTTGGCGTGGTATGACAACGAAACCAGCTACACGCAGACCCTGGTTGAGCATGTTGCAGCCAGTGCGCGTCATCTCGAAGCAAAACAATAAGTATCATGATCATTCACCTGGCTACAGACCACGCCGGCTTTGAGCACAAAACTGCAGTAGCGCAGTGGTTGCAGTCAGAAGGATTTGAAGTGGTGGATCATGGTGCGCACGAATATGAGCCAGAGGATGATTTCCCTGATTTCATCGCCGCTGCAGCCGCTGCCGTGAGTCGAAATCCAGAGGAGAGCAAGGGTATCATCTTTGGTGGTTCGGGGCAGGGTGAGGCGATGGTAGCCAACCGTTTTCCCAATGTCCGCGCAACCGTGTACTACGGCGGCGATACGTCAATCCCCGCACTCTCACGTCAGCACAATGATGCTAATGTACTCTCGATCGGTGCGCGGTTTGTAACCCTTGATCAGACGAAGGAGATCATTTGGGAGTGGCTGCACACCGAATCGTTGACCGAAGAGAAGTACCATCGCCGCAACCGAAAGATCGAGCAGATAACGCGCACTATCAAGCCATGAGTTACCCGATTGTACCGGCCATTATTCCACAAAGTAGGGAAGCGGTGTTCACCTATGCGAAGCAGCTCACGTTTTCGCGTGAACTCCAACTCGACCTCGTTGATGGAAAATTCGTGTCGAGTGTCTCGTGGCCGTATGAGCCAAGTGGTGAGCCGTTGTCGGTAAAGAGCCAGCTTGACCCGTATACGCTTGAGGTTGATCTCATGGTAGCTGATCCGCTGAGCGCTGCCGCTGACTGGGTGATCGCCGGAGCGGACATGCTTGTTTTTCATATTGAAACACTTTCTCTTGAGGACTTTACCCGATTTGCTGAAGGTACTTGTGTGTCGGTGGGGGTAAGCGCACACGGAGCAACGTCGCTTGAGCAGCTCATTGAGTATGCTGAGCGGGCAGACTATATACAACTCATGGGTATCTATGAGATCGGGGCGCAGGGCTTACCGTTTGATGAAGGGGTGCTTGAAAAAGCAGAAATACTCAAACGTCGCTTCCCACAAAAGATGATCTCGGTGGATGGAAGCGTGAATCAAACCACTATCAAACGCTTGCGTGACGCAGGAGTAGATCGCTTCATTTGTGGTTCGGCGATCGTGCAACAACCTGATCCTGAGGCAGCACACGCGGCCCTCTCGGCACTTATTAACGATTAGTCACTATGCCGGGTGTGTGAGCCTGGTATACTACGGGTGTAATATGCAGTACCTTACTTCAGAAGAAGTTCGAGACCTCGAGCTACAGGCGAATAGTATTCGTCAGAGTGTCATTGAGATGTTGACCGAAGCAGGGAGCGGTCATACTGCTGGCCCGCTTGGCATGGCTGACATCTTTACCTTACTATACTTCGGTATTCTCAAGCATGATCCTGAGAACCCTGACTGGGAGGATCGTGATAGGCTGGTCCTCTCTAATGGCCACATTTGTCCGGTGCTCTACGCCACCTTAGCGCACGCAGGCTACTTTCCGGTGGAAGAATTGCTTACGCTGCGTAAGCTTGGTTCGCGCCTACAGGGCCACCCACACCGTGGCACGTTGCCGGGGATTGAGACAAGCTCAGGCCCGCTTGGCTCTGGACTCTCGCAGGCTGTCGGAATGGCGCTCGCAGAACGCATCGACAATCCCTACTCCTCGAAATTTTTCTACTGTCTCACAGGAGATGGTGAGCTTAATGAAGGTCAGATCTGGGAAGCGCTTATGCAGGCAGGTAAGGAGCAACTCCACAACCTAATCGTGATCGTTGACCGTAATGGTATCCAGATCGATGGCTATACCAAGGATGTGATGCCGCTGGAACCGCTGGCAGAGAAGTTTGAATCATTTAATTTTGACGTCCAGGAAGTGGACGGGCACAACATCCGCTCGCTCAATGACGCAATCGGTAAGGCGCAGTCGGTGTACAGTCAGCCGTCGGTGATCATTGCGCACACGATCCCATCGCGGGGCGTAGATGTGTTTGAGCGCGACTTCCGCTGGCACGGAAATCCGCCGGGCAAGGGTCCTGAAGACCGTGTCGAAAAGAGCGAGCAAGCGGATGTCGCGCTCCAAAAACTCCGCACTTTAGCAAATACCATTGAAGCTCAAGACTCATAATATGTTTGCCGATCACTTACAATCAAATCTTTCAACGGGAGAAGTTGAGAAGGTACCAACCCGGCACGGCTACGGTGATGGTCTCCTCGAAGCAGGGAAGCGTGACGAACGCATCGTGGCACTGTGTTGCGATCTTACAGAATCCACCCAAACGCATAAATTTGCTGAGGCCTTTCCAAAGCGCTTCATTCAAGTCGGTATTGCAGAGCAGAGCATGGCTTCAGTTGCTTCAGGTATGGCGGCGATGGGGAAGGTCCCCTTTATTGCTTCATACGCCATGTTTTCACCGGGGCGTAACTGGGAGCAGATCCGTACAACCATTTGTTACAACAACGCCAACGTGAAGGTGGTCGGGGCGCACGCGGGTGTCTCGGTGGGGCCAGATGGTGCTACTCATCAGGCGATCGAGGACATGGCTATCATGCGAGTGATCCCTAATATGGTGGTGATCGCGCCGGCTGATGTACATGAGGCCCGTAAAGCAACCTTGGCCGCAGCTAAGTACGTAGGACCAGTGTATTTCCGCCTTGGCCGTAGTGCGACACCAGTCGTGACCACCCCTGAATCACCATTTGAAATTGGAAAGGCGCAGCGTCTGTACACCCGCGACGGTGCACATGAACAGAAGGTAGGTATCGTGGTCACTGGTTCACTTTTATACAATGCGCTGATGGCAGCGAAGGAGCTTAATGAAAACGGCATCGGCGCATCAGTGCTTCACATGGCCACCATTAAGCCGCTTGATGGTGATGCGCTGGTAGAATTTGCCGCTGAACATGGTGCTTTAGTGACAGTCGAAGAACACCAGATTACGAGTGGTCTTGGTGGTGCAGTAGCAGAACATCTCTCTGAGTGCTGTCCGACAAAGCTTGCCCGCGTCGGAGTGAAAGACCGCTTTGGCGAATCAGGTGAACCAGAAGAGCTCATTGCGCATTTTGGACTCGACGTGCCAGCCATTGTTGCCGCCGCCAAGCGCGTGGTATCGTAATGTTGATGTGAAAAACGGCCGGGTCCCAATATGGGACCCGGCCGTTTTTTTTGCACCCGATGTGTCTAATTGATCTTCGTTGCAATATAATCCTCCGGTCGTTCTTCTAGTAGCTTCAAGAGCTCTTCACGCGGCAGTAAACCAGCTTGTGCTCCGATCTTTTGCACTACACTCATGGAGTTGATCGGTCCCCATGACAATGCTTCAGCGGGGTCTTTACCGAGGATGATGGCACTGGTAAAAGTTGAGGAGAAGGAGTCACCGGCGCCGGTACGATCGACCGGTGGTGCAGGGTCGGGGTACATTGGCATGTGCCACGCTTGATCATCGGTATCGACGGTGAAGGCGCCATTTGGCCCGTCGGTGATGACTGGGATAGTCGGGCCAAGTTCGCGGATCATGCGTACCAGGGTTGGAATGTCTCGCTCTTCTGAACCGAGGATCTCTTGTGCCTCCTCCTTATTGCAGAAGAATATCTCAGTTGCTTCGTAGACATCCTTGATCGCTTCGTACCCAACCTTGATCTGGAACGTGCCAGGCTGAAAGGCAAGTTTGGTTTCGTTATTTTTTACATACTCTGCGATCTCATGATGGTAGGGGAGGCCGTGCTCACCAACGGAAGAGAAGTAAAAGAATTTCGGTGCAACGGGGAAGTCGGGGAGTGAGTACGGGTAGTGCTCATGATTGATAAGGATGGTTCGCTCGGGGCCGTAGCGTAGTACGTAGTGGTAATTGGTTTTCTTGTCTTCGTGTACTTTCACAAAGTCGGTGTGCACGCCTTCTTTGCGAAGCGCATCAAGGCACTCCTTGCCGAACTTGTCGTGGCCGAGGTTGGTTACGAGGCCAGTCTCGAGTCCTAATCGGTGGGCAGAAACGGCAGCGTTAGGAGAGTTGCCGACGGCTGGCACAACAGTGACATCGTCGTACGGCAGCTTTCCACCAAAGGGCATATGGAGGGTCTTGCGACCAGTGTCAAGATCGACTGAGACATCAGCCTGGTCTTTGTTAAGTTGAATAAATGCGTCGATGAGAATATCGCCGATGGCGACAAAATCGTATTGCTGTGACATACACAGTGAGTATAGCATTGCAAATGTCGCTAAATGGTGACTGGCTGAGATGGTGTGGAAGGGCAAGGGTGGCGGGCCCCGCAGGGGCCCGCCACCCTTCCTTTTCCACCCAGTTGTGCTACCCTACTTCATTATGACAATGACATTAGCTGTCACCATGCGTGACGATTCAGTGACCCTCGATACCTTACGAGCTAACGGTAGTGTACCGGCGGTCATTTATGGTCCAAAACAGGAGCCAACCAAGATCCAGCTCGACGAAAAAGCTTTCGATAAGGCGCGTAAGGATGCGGGTGAAGCCACGATCATTGCGCTTTCTGGTCTCGATAAGCCGGTGGAGGTACTTATAAAGGAAGTGGATTTCAATCCGGTAAAGCAGCGTGTGACTCATGTAGATTTTTACGCAGTCGATAAAGATATGACGATCACTGCGCACGTACCACTGCATTTCATTGGCGAAGCACCAGTGGAGGACTCACGAGCGGGTACGGTGACGAAGGTGCACCACGAAGTTGAGGTTAGTTGTAAGCCGGCTGATCTACCAAGCCATATTGATGTGGATCTCAGTGTACTCAAGGAGGTCTCAGACAAGATCCATGTGAGCGACCTCAAACTGCCAGCAGGGGTAACGATTGAGCTTGAGGCTGAGGAATCAGTTGCGGTGGTGAGTGCGGCTAAGCAGACGCCAGCCGGAGAAGAGTCAATGGAACCGATTGACATGAGTGCGATTGAGGTGGAGAAGAAGGGTAAGGAAGAAGCAGTAGAAGAGGCGTAAGGAAAATTGTCGAGCTGTCCTTGCGGACACACTTTGCTATAATACCGGCATGATCAACAGGTTCATGGCCGGTATTTTAGTGTCGACGTTTTTTGTCTTCCCGTTCTCGGTTTCTAGTGAGACAGACGCTGAGCGACGAGCGCGACTAGAAACTGAACTCCAAAATGTCGAGCGACAGATCCTCACTCAGCAACGCTTGGTGGAAGATAAGCAGCAAGAACGACAGTCACTGGAGCGTGACATTGCCATCATTGAAGGTGAGATCAAAAAAGCCCAGCTCGGTATCCAAGCGCGCGCGGTGGCTATCGAACAACTCTCTGATCAGATCGGTGAGAAGGCAGTAGTGCTCGATATATTGGCCGAGCGACTCGCGAAGCAGCAAGCGTCGCTGGCCGACTTGGTGCGTAAGTCGGCTCTCTTGGAGGAGTACTCACTAGTAGAGGTGATGCTCAGCAAGCAGAGTTTCTCAGAATTTTTCACTGACGTTGCAACCTATCAATCCATCAAGGAATCACTAAATGAATCCCTCGCTGTGCTGCATAGCATTCGCCGCGACACAGTCGAGCAGAAGAACGATCTCGAGAACAAGCAGCAAACTGAGGCGGAAATGAAGCGAGTGCAGGAGCTACAGAAGCAAGATATCGAAGAAAAGGAAGAACAGAAAAGTCGTATTCTGACGGTCACGAAGGGCGAGGAGGCTGAGTACCAGGCGCTCCTTGATTCACAACGCAAGACTGCAGCGCAGCTGCGTAATGCACTCTTCCAACTCCTTGGTGGTGGTGGCGGGATTCCATTCCCAGAAGCGGTGCGTTTAGCACAGTATGCGTCGCGGGTGACGGGCGTTGATGCGGCGCTCATCCTGGCCATCCTAGAGCAGGAAACGAACATTGGCTCCAACCTAGGTAGTTGTCTCTTCACCGACAGTCACAGTGATAAGCCGGTGATGCATCCAACTCGTGACGAACCAGTCTTCTTGGCCATTGCTGATATTCTTGGCTTCGATCCGTATACTCGGACAGTTTCCTGTCCGCTCTACCAAAACGGCTCACGCGTCGGTTGGGGTGGGGCGATGGGGCCATCGCAGTTTATTCCTTCCACCTGGGCCATTTATGGCGGTATCATCCGAGCGGGTGACACCTGGATCTACGACAAAGGCTCTGATGCTATTCGTCGCATCAACGGTGGTACAGGTCCGGCCAACCCATTCAATAACCAAGACGCCTTCATCGCAACCGCACTCCTGATGCGTGATAATGGTGCTGATGGTAGCTACAGCGGCGACCGTCTCGCGGCGCTCCGCTACTATGCTGGCTGGGGCGGCGCATCGAATCCTGCCAATGCATTCTATGGTGACCAGGTGATGAATCGTAAGTCGCGTCTGGCGCAAGAGATCCAGATCTTGGGGCAGTAGTTTTAGTATCAAAAGCAATGGGGATTCTTTCTAGTGTCTGAGCACAATTCAGCCGCGGTCCGTACGGACCGCGGCTTTGTAAGGCATTATATCTCTGTTCCGACATGGTGTAAGTGATCAGACAGTTCTTTCAGCTCCTTTTTCAGCTCCTCCATCATTTCCGGATATGCTTTTGTCTTATCAATCATAAAGCGAATGGCGATGAGAGCGCAGTGACTGCAAATATTTACACCAGGTCCTTCAACAAGGATGGGTGTTTCGTTCGAACGGTACCCACAAAAAGAACAGCTTTTTGGTTTCATCTTCAATTCCTGTCTCTATATGTTCAGTGCTTGTTCTGTTTTGAAAGTATCAGACACGTTGCTAAATGGCAAACATCTGTTATAGTGTCGCCACAAAAAGTAGGTGTGTCCGCTTATTATATTCCAGTGACGGGCAACATTTTCCTCCGGAAAATGTTGCCCGCCACACGAGGCATGCCGAAGTATTTGTAATATGAAAAAAGATATTCACCCAGAGAATTACCGCATGGTAATTTTCCATGACAACTCATCTAACGAGCGAATCCTGGTTGGTTCAACCATCGAGACTGAAGAGACCGATAAATGGACCGATGGTAAGGAATACCCACTCGCAAAGGTAGATGTGACCAGTGCTTCACATCCGTTTTACACCGGACAGGAGAAGGTAATGGACACTGCTGGTCGCGTGGACCGCTTCAAGCAGCGTATGTCTAAAGCAGGAGCTCGCAAGAAGAAGTAACGGTCACGGCAGCGAAGCAAGAAATAAAAAACCAACCATATCATATATGATATGGTTGGTTTTTTATTTCTTATCTGATGGGAATAACAGGAAGTGCATTGGATATTTTTTCTTTAAAGCGGCGAAGCTAAAAGGATCGATTTTTTGCTTTTTTCTTTTATCGATCTCTGACTCTAGACCCTTGATAGCTTGCTCATACCCTGGCATTTGATCGTTCAGCCAACGTTGCACTCGCCAACGGTGTTTGGCCCTACCTGCAACTTTTCGCCAATTTCTGCTTGAGTGTATCCTTGGAGCAATAATCGAGCGATCCAGATCCTGCGACCGAGCATTATTCGTTCGCTAGGAGTTAGTAGATCACGCAAGAATGCTTTGGTTGCTTCGCGTCCTTTTACGGCTGACGCGGCGGTGTACAGTATATCGAGAGTTTCTATTTGTTCTTGTTCTGAAAGTTGATCTATCTTTTTCTTCATATGCATGCATCTTATCATATATGATAAGATGCTGAGTATTTATTTAGGACAGTGTAGGTAAGGCTGTATACCTCACTGTGCTGCATTGCCATACGTGCTTGCTATTGCTTGCATATTGAGTACACTTGAGCGCACATGGAAATTGACGAAGTAAAACTAGCGGCATTTAAGGAAAATCAGAAAACGCAGTTTTTGGCGTCGCAGTTTGAGCGTGAGCTTCTGAAGTTGCGCGAGGCCGAAGACCTCGTGCAGTCTGACCCCGAGATGGCTGAACTTGCACAAGAAGAAATCAGACAGCTTACCGACCAACTCCAAGGCCAGTGGGACGAAATGGACCGCATTATCGAGGCAAGTAGGGAAGAGGAAGCTCGGCCATACGGCGTAGTTCTTGAAGTGCGAGCGGGCGCGGGTGGCGACGAGGCTTCGCTCTTTGCAGGAGAGTTGGCCAACATGTATCTCAAGTACGCCGAGATCAATGGCTGGCCACGAACGACCGAGCATGTCTCGGCAACTGAAGCTGGTGGCTATAAGGAAGCAGCATTTGAGATCTTACACCCGAAAGCATACGAAGATCTCCGCTACGAAACGGGCGTGCATCGGGTACAACGAGTGCCTGCTACAGAGAAGATGGGGCGAATTCATACCTCCACCGCTTCAGTCGCTATCTTGCCGCTCCGAAAAAAGCCGAGTATCGAAATCAATCCAGGCGATATCGACATGGAATTTTCACGCTCGGGAGGAGCAGGTGGTCAAAACGTCAATAAGGTAGAAACAGCTGTTCGGCTCATTCACCGTCCGACCGGTGTTGATGTGCGTTGTCAGAGTGAGCGCTCGCAGTTGAAGAACCGTGAAAAAGCGATGACAATGCTGATCGCTAAGCTCGAAAGTATCCACGAAGAAGAAGAAGCTAAGAAACATGCAGACACTCGCAAGAATCAGATCGGTACCGGCGACCGTTCGGAGAAGATCCGCACGTACAACTTTCCACAAAACCGCATCACTGACCACCGCATTAAGCAGAGTTGGCACACGATCGAAGCGACGCTCGGCGGGAATCTGACACCTATCGTGGAGGCGCTGCAGACCGTAGCTGCCGGAGGAGAAATAGGCACAGAAGAGGAGTAACAAGGGTGTCCAGGTCAGTTGCGCTCACCTCGTCCCTGTGGTACTATCTCGCCGCTAACGCGTTGTGCGGCCTTATATTTATTAGCTGGTCGCTGCGCTTCATAGACTCAGGCCATGTGCATCTGTTTATCGGTTGTGCATAGGTTGCGTCGCCCAGGAATGCATTTATTTCTAACCCGCATTGCCAGCGTGACACCTCACATGAGTCGCCCATAATTATGTATGTCAACCAATAACCCAACATTCATCGACAAGCTTTTTAAGGCTGGATCACACTTCGGCTTCAAGAAGAGCCGTCGTCACCCAACCGTCAAACCATACTTGTACACCACCAAGGATGGCAATGATATCTTCGACCTAGAGAAGGTCACCACCTTACTGGACGCAGCCAAGGAAGTATTGAAGGAAGCTGGTCTTCATGGTAAGACCGTGCTCTTCGTCGGAACGAAAGACGAAGCGACAAAGCTCGTGAAGGCAGTTGCTGAAAAAACTGAATCACCATATGTTACCAACCGTTGGATCGGTGGTATGCTCACCAACTGGAGCGAGATCAAAAAGCGTATCAATCGTCTTGAGGCACTGACCCATGAAAAGGAGTCAGGTGAACTTGAGCGCAAGTACACCAAGAAGGAGCGGGTGGTACTCGGTCGCGAAGTCGACAAGCTCAGTTTTAATTTCTTCGGTATCTCAAAGATGCCAAAACTCCCAGACCTCATGCTTGTGGTTGACCCCCGTCATGATGCGATCGCGGTTACTGAAGCACGCGAGAAGAATATTCCGGTAGTCGCCATCATGAGTTCTGACTGCGATGCTTCAAAGATCCAGTACCCCGTAGTAGCGAATGATTCACTCCAGAGCAGTGTGTCACTCGTGCTTGAAGAACTTGCGGCAGCGTATAGCGAAGGAAAGGCCGCCTACGTGCCAAAGCCACCGACCGAAACGCGCCGTCCAGCACGTACTCGTGCCTAAGTGGCACCCACCAAATTATTTGTTCTTAGCTATTATTTTGTATGGAAATTACATCTGCACAACTCAAGGAATTACGAGACAAGACCGGTATTTCGGTCATGCAGTGCAAGCGTGCGCTTGAAGAAGCTGAAGGAGACATGGACAAGGCTGTGATCATCCTTAAGAAGAAGCGCAGCGAAGCAGCTGAAAAAAAGGCTGACCGTGAGCTTGGTGCTGGTGCGGTAGGATACTACGTCCACAACACCAACGAGGTAGCAGCGATGGTACTGCTTGCGTGTGAGACTGACTTCGTATCTAAGAATGAAGAATTTGTCGCGCTGGCGAAGGATATTGCGATGCATGTTGCCGCGACTGATCCGAAGTACATCTCGAAGGATGAGCTTCCAGAGGATGCGATCGAAAAAGCCAAAGAAGTATTTGCACCAGAGCTTGAAGGTAAGCCAGAAGAGATGAAAGAGAAGATCATGGAAGGGAAGCTCAGCTCATACTTCAAAGACCAGATCCTCTCCGAGCAGGACTTCATCAAAGATCCTGAAACTACTATTGGTGAAATGGTCACTGGTGCAGTACAGAAGTTTGGTGAGAATGTCTCAATTGCACAGATCACTCGTCTTTCGGTAAAATAGTCACTAATGCTACCAACCGCATTGACCGCACTTGCAGTGAGTTTGGGTACCTTCGTGGTGCTTGTTGGAGTGACTGTTCAGGAACGCCGACGTGGTCGGCGTTTCTTTGCGGGTAGTGTGCGACAGTGGTGTGATGCTAAGGCTGACCGACTGGAACGAGGGACCACTGAGAGTATCGATCATTTTGTGAAGTACATGGTCCAGCTCAACTGGTACTACAGTATTCACAGTGTCCTGCGCACGTTCTTGCGAGCAATCGTCGCGGTGTATACATACTTTGAGCATGTGTTTGAGCGAAATCGTGAGCGCACAAAGCAACTGCGCAACGAAAAGCGTAAACTCAGCGAGCTTAATCACTTGCGACAGATGACAAAGCATAAAGAGGAAACAGCTCTGACACCCGCCGAGCAACGGAAGTTACGCAAGAAGAAGCTCGAAGAGCGGTTTTAGTGGCTGGTAAATTGTGGAGGAGTCTGGTAGGATTTGCCTCACTTGCAGTGTTGAAAGCTGCGAGCCAGCTTAGCTCAGTTGGTAGAGCAACGGATTTGTAACCCGTAGGTCATCAGTTCGAATCTGATAGCTGGCTCGCAGCTTTTTACAAACCTGCCAGCTTAGTTTAGTTGGGAGAATTAAAACAGTCTGGGGGACTGTTTTAAAGATTTGTAACCCGTAGGTCATTAGTTCGCATCACAAGAGTATTTCCGAAATTATGCACGAGCAAGCTCTCGCTAATTTCTAGGTCACTCTGATAGCTGGCTCGCAGCTTTTTACGTTGACGGAAGGTGTGAAAAAGAGCGGGAAAGCGAAGCTTTCCCGCTCTTTTTCACTACCAGCCCACCCAGTCTTTCGTTGCGTAAAAAACCTTTATTTTCTATACAAATGGGTATATACTCGCCATACGCATGGCGGGAGACGACCAGTCACATTTATTGCCATACGCTCGACGTTCAGATTTTAAGGTCGCGCGCGCAACCGAACTCTCAGGGAGAGATCGGGTCTTTTATCGTCTCCTGGAGATCGTACCTGGAGTCGCATCCTGGGGCTTTCTGATCGGTCTCTTGCTCGCTTCCATTTACGCTTCATTTTTTGCGGCGTACTTCATCATTGCGTTCTCTATTTTTTGGGTATTGAAGACCGTCTTCCTGTCGTATCACGTTCGACACAACTGGAAGCGTCTTAAGCACCATATGGAGCTCGATTGGCAACAGCTCATTGAACGTTTCCAGTATGATCAGTTCCACCACCTGGTCATCTTTCCGTTTTACGAAGAGCCGCGCGAAGTACTTGAAGGGGCACTTAAGGGTTTATTGGGGTCTAAGTACGACCACAAGAAGCTCATCGTGGTACTAGCGGCTGAGGCACGAGCCGGGGCTGAGCAAGTATCGTTGGCGCGTACACTCGAAACCGAGTATGCGAGTAAGTTTGGTCATTTTCTCGTGACCGTACACCCCGCTGACACAGTCGGAGAGATCGCGGGCAAAGGCTCCAATACCCACCATGCCCTCCATGAGGTAAAGAAGAAAGTGATCGATGTGCATCAGATCCCGCATAAAGACATCATCACGTCGATCTTCGATGTTGACACTGTCATCTACCCGGATTACTTCAACTGTCTCATGTGGCACTTCATGACCGCTGAGAATCCATACAAGAGCGCCTTCCAACCGGTGCCGCTCTTTGCCAATAATCTCTGGGAAGCCACTGCGCTTTCTCGTGTGATGGCAATGTCGAGCACCTTCTGGCAAATGATCATGCAGGAACGTCCAGAAAAGGCAGCCACCTTCTCTTCACACTCGGTGAGCTTTCAGGCACTTTACGAGATCGGGTACGGGCAAGCCAATGTGGTCAGTGAGGACTCGCGCATTTTCTGGAACTTACTAGTGGCCAACAATGGTAATTTTGAAGTGGTCTCACTTTCGTACCCGATCGCGATGGATGCCACCACCGCACCAACCTTTTGGGGGACTATCAAAAACATCTACAAGCAGCATCGCCGCTGGACCTACGGAGTTGAGAACTGGTGCTACATCATTTACCACTTTGTAAAGAATAAAGCCATTCCGCTGAAGAAGCGCTGGGCCATCGGACTCATTCAAGGAGAAGGGTACTGGTCGCTGGCGACACACCCGCTCGTGCTCTTCATGCTTGGTTGGGCACCTATTTTCCTCGGGTCACGTGAATTTCATGGCACGGTGCTCTCGTTTGAGTTGCCGTTCATGGTACGCAACTTACTCATTCTCGCTATGGGTGGTTTGGTTGTGTCATCCATTATCTCGCTTTCACTTACGCCACCGCGGCCAGATGGACACAGTCGTTTCCGGTACGTGGTGATGGCGTTGCAGTGGGTGATGGTGCCGATCACAATGGTGCTTTTTAGTGCCGTTCCTGGACTGGAAGCTCAGACTCGGCTAATGTTTGGTGCATATATGGGTTTTTGGGTAACACCCAAACGACTTAAGAAATGATCATGGATGAACCGCAGATCAAAGGCCTGTCATACAAACGTCGCCAAAACCTCTTTCTCTTTTTGGTAGTTGTTTTTCTATTGGTGTTACCGGCGCTCATTTTTTATACCACTGGTTACCGACTCAGCTTCGAAAACGAGGAGACGAGTATCGTTTCAACTGGCGGTATATATGTGACCACTGACAATCTCGAAGTGGATGTGTTCCTTGATGATGAGTATGTTGAGAAACCGCGACTCTTCCGTAGTGCGTATTACATTCAAAATATTGCAGAAGGCCAACACCGCATCGTTGTCCAACGGCCTGATCTTGACACGTGGGTCAAAGAACTACCGGTGGATCCGCACATTGTTATCGAAGCTGCAGCATTCAATATGCCGGTGGTGCCGCACGTCAGACCGATCACAGAATTTATCACTGTTGCTGGTGCACCAGTGTACGTTGGTGTGGCGTCTGGTACTGATCTATTTCGTGGCGTGAGCACCACCATTCCGGTATATGCCACCTCAAGTCGCCGCACGACGATCTACGAGGAGAACGAAGAGTACGTGTATGTTACAAGTTTGTTCAGTAGCACGTCGTCTTCTACGCGCTCAGTGTTTGAACGACTTTTTGGTGAGGGAGAACGGTTCCGGTTTGCGACTACATCGCCGCTTGGACTTACCATCAGCACCTCCACGGAAGATTTTGCTGAACAGGGAGATATGCGCGTGATCGAGCGTGACGGCGAGCTCTATGCGCGCTGGCTCGGGACACTCGAGAATATCCCGTTTTACTTCTGTGTTAGCGATGGTGCATCCTCTAGTATCGCAGTACGTTATGGACAGCATGTCGCGGATCAGATCGAAGTCTTGAAGGTTTCAACTACGACCCCGATCTTTTATGACAGCAACCGAGTTTGTCGGCCTGAGATCAAGCTTAATCGCCTCCGACAGGACGTGTACTTCTATGATTTTTTCCCAAATAGTCGCGACTTGGTTATCATGCAACTAGAAGACGGGTTGTATGTCACTGAGATCGACGATCGAGCTTGGCAAAATGTGCAGCGACTGTACACAGGAGACAACTTCCGGGTAGTGGTGGAGAATAACGAGATCTACATTCAGGAGGGAGAATACTACTATGAACTCATCACCGAAATTGAACCCAGTTAACCTTATGCTACACTAACATTCTATGAAAACACTTGTTGGTCACCAACATCCGCTGACGCAAATGATCGCTGAGATCAACGGTATCTTTGCCGAGATCGGCTTTGTGTTTGCGGAGGGGCCGGAAGCGGAAACGGTGCATTACAACTTCGATCAGCTCAACGTCCCAAAGGATCATCCGGCTCGCGACATGCAGGACACCTTCTTCTTTAAGGCTAAGGATGTTGCTGAGCCAATGGTCATGCGTACACAAACCTCAGATGTGCAGGTGCGGTACATGGAATCGCACGAGCCGCCGATCCGGATCATCGCGCCTGGCAAGGTGTTTCGTAATGAGTCTACCGACGCTACGCACGAGGCGCAGTTCTACCAGTTTGAGTGTCTCTGTGTCGATCAAGGTATTCATCTGGGGCACCTCAAAGGAACTATAGAATACTTTCTGAAACACTTTTTTGGCACTGATCCCGAGATACGCTTTCGCCCCAATTACTTTCCGTTTGTGGAGCCCGGATTTGAGATCGATATGAAGGTTCAGGACAAGGATGGAAAGGGAGCGGGAAAGTGGATCGAGATCCTCGGTGCCGGCATGGTGCACCCAAATGTACTACGTAATTGCGGGATCGACCCGGATGTCTATTCCGGCTTTGCGTTTGGTGTAGGGGTCGACCGGCTTGGGTTTATGAAGTACGGCTTTACTGACATTCGTGATCTCTACAGTGGCGACTTGCGATTTGTTAACCAGTTTTAGGATATGGAAATAGTACACAGTTGGCTTCAAGACTACCTTGGTCCGCATACGCCACCAACACACGAGATCGATGATCTGTTGACGTTCCACGCCTACGAGGTGGAAGAGATCTTAGAGCGGGCAGGGGAGACAGTGTTCGATCTGGATGTGTTGCCAAATCGCTCGAGCGACAGCCTCTCTCATCGTGGAGTGGCGCGTGAGCTAGCAACGCTGCTTGATGTATCGCTCGTACATGATCCGCTCGCTGAGCAGCCAGAGCTGCCGGGAACCGATAAGATCAAGATCAGTATTGCCGACAGTGCAGCCTGTCCTCGTTTTTCACTTTCGCTCATTACTGGTGTTACGGTGAAGGGGTCGCCGGAGTGGTTGCAAAAGCGTCTGGAGGCGCTCGGTCAGCGGCCGATCAACAACATTGTTGATGCGACCAACTACGTGATGTTTGCGCTTGGACAGCCGATGCATGCGTATGATGCAGACAAGTTTCCACAAGTAGATGGGAAGTGGCAGTTTGGCGTGCGGTTTGCTTATGAGGGTGAGACGGTGAGTTTACTGGCTGAGAGCGGTAAAGAAGAAGAGCGAGAGGTGGAGCTCCGCGGTGACGAGCTCCTAGTTGTTGGCGGTGCGAATGACACGCCGGTTGGCTTGGCTGGTATTAAAGGCGGGCGGTTTGCGGAATTGACTGCCAAGACCACGAATATCATTGTGGAAGCTGCGCATTTCAGTCCGGCCACTATCCGCAAAACCGCCCGCCGTCTTGGTATCCTTACCGATGCGAGCAAGCGCTTTGAAAATGAACCATCGCGTGAGTTGCCGCTCTATGCACAGGCAGAGATCATCAGACTCATTTCTGATATTGCTGGTGGCAAGTGTGAGGGGGTGGTGGATGAATACCCGGCGCCGTGGCAGCCGGTCATTACCACAGTACGGCCTGAGAAAGTAAATGCCCTACTCGGGTTGTCGCTCAGCACGGAAGAAATAGTGCATCTCATCAAGCGAACTGGTGCCGCGGTGGAAGCTGTTGAGGGTGCCTTACGGGCAACGGCGCCGTGGGAGCGAACTGATCTCACTATCGAGACTGACTACATCGAGGAGGTCGGACGGATCCATGGCTTGTCAAAGATTGCGTCAGCACCGCCAGTGCCAGCATCACTGCGTGAAGTGAATACGCGACAGTATTATAGTGAAAAGATCCGTCAGGCGCTGGTCGGGGTTGGGTACTCTGAGGTCATTACTTCATCATTCCTCAAAAAGGCCACGATCCAGCTCCAGAACGCGCTCGCGAGTGATAAGAGCTATGTTCGCGACACTATCAAAAAGAACATCACAGCGGTGCTTGATGCTAATTTCGCTCACTGTGACTTGCTGGGCATGCCGGAGGTGCGCGTGTTCGAGATCGGAACGGTGTTTGATAAGACTACAGATGGGGTGGGGGAGCATGTGGTGTTGACGCTTGGTGCACGCACTAAAGGCAATGGCTACAACCCAAAGGACGATAAGGTTTTGCAGGCAGGCATCGCGGCTGCTGAAACAGTACTGGGAGAAAAAGGAGAGTGGAATATTGAAAAGGGTGTCGCTGAGCTCAACCTCAGTGCTGTGCTAGAAACGTTGCCAGCACCAACCGCGTATGAACCATACGAAAAGTCCGCGGTGGTCACTTTCAAGCCGATCGTGCCGTACCCAGCCATTGCGCGTGACATTGCGCTGTGGGTACAGGGCGGCGACCAGACTGATGAGATAGCCCACAAACTTACGACCGCCGCCGGCCCACTGTTGATCCGTACCGACCTCTTCGATACCTTCGAAAAAGACGGTCGAACCAGTTACGCCTTTCGTCTCGTCTTCCAATCACCAGAAAAAACCCTCACCGATGAGGAAATCAACAAGGTGATGGACGGTGTGTACGCAGTGGCAAAAGAGCAGGGGTGGGAAGTACGATAGAGGTCTTTAGGTCAAGCTATGTAGTGTCACTGAGTAGACAGGAGTGGTATGTGTATGATAATATCATACTATAATTTAATACATCTATGTCTACACTTTCAGTACCATTGAGTCCGGAACTCGAAAAGTTTGTCACCCAATTAGCAAGCCAGCGAGGTTCAAACAAGGCTGAGGTAGTTCGGCATGCCATCACACTCTTAGCAGAAGAAGAGGCTGTTATGGCAGTATTGCGAGCAGAACAGGAAGTGGCGGAAGGGAAGGTTATACGCGGCAATATCACTGATGTGCTGCGTCGCTAGGTTTATGGAAATAGCGTTTGCACCGCAGTTTTTAAAACAGTATCACAAGCTAGAACCAGCACTGCGCGAAGAGGTGGCAGAGAAGGTTGAACTGTTCGCTGATGCAAACAATCATCAGCAACTCAAAGTTCACAAGCTCAAAGGTCGACTGAAAAACCGGTACAGTTTTTCTGTTAACTACCAAACCAGGATTGTATTTGTGTACGAATCAAAACAATCAGCCATATTGTTGGCGGTTGGTGATCATTCTGTGTACGATCGGTAAGCTACACTAAAGGCGTTTCCATTTTACACTCAAACCCGTTCATATTGTTGGGTTTCGTAAACCCAACATTGAGCAGGGCTGGGGCTGGAAAGTGAGATAAAGAAAGCCCCGCACATGCAGGGCTTTGGTCAGTGGTGGTCTCAGGTCAGATGGACCGTGGACTGATGAAACGAGATTTGAGCAGTGCCACATACTGGCCGTAGATTTGGTTGCTTGACCGGTATCGTTTGATCGCCAGCGTACGCTTGCGACCCGCCATCGAAATGATTGCAAGGAATCCAGTCGGGCCAACGAGGATGATTGCGATGTACAACCAGTCCGATGCCGCCGGCAAAATTTGCGCCATAACGACAATAAACCCTAACAGCCAGACTACCTGAAGTGTCTTGTAGTGACTCCAGATGCCCATTTCATTACGAACAAACTCCTCTTCAGCACGCTGCTCTGCTTCAAGTTGTGTCTTGCAAACATTTGCTCTGATGAATGACATTTCATGAGGTTGGTTACAGTGAGGGCAACGAGCCCGTGTTTTGTCGATGGGATGCTCCAGCTTTGTGGCCGGATCAAGATGGTAGGTTACCTTAGGCATAAGGGAGCTCCTTGCGGATTAGCCGCACTTGTGTTAAGTCCTGAAATGCAATATCACATTTTTCGCATTAAGTCAACCAAATTACACCCTAAAACGGCCCAATTTCCACAGGAAATTGGGCCGTTTTTCTGGTATAATTGGCCCTAATTTATTGATTATTTATTCTGTATGCCAGCTAAGAAACCAGCCAAGAAGAACGGGTCCGGACATCACTATGACGCATCATCGATCGCGGTTCTCGAAGGACTCGATCCGGTGCGTAAGCGCCCGGGTATGTACATCGGTACGACCGGTTTGGAGGGGCTCCACCACATGATCTGGGAGATCTTCGACAACGCGCGTGATGAGGCGATGGGTAGCTTTGCCGACCGGGTGGAGGTAGCGCTTTTACCTGACAACTACATTCGTGTAGTCGACAACGGTCGCGGTATTCCGGTCGACATCCACAAGCAAACCAAAGTGTCAGCGCTTGAGACCATCATGACCACGCTCCATGCCGGCGGTAAGTTTGGTGGTGAAGGCTCTGGCTACAAAGTGTCTGGTGGCCTTCATGGTGTGGGGTCTTCAGTGGTAAACGCACTGTCTACCCACATGCGGGTTGATGTCCATAAAGACGGCTTTCAGTACATGCAGGAGTACAACATCGGCAAGGCTAAGGCGAAGGTAAAGAAGCTTGGTGCAACTAAGCACAACGGCACGATCGTCGTCTTCCAGGCTGACCCGACCATTTTTCCGGAGATCAAGTTTGAGTGGAAAAAAGTAGTCTCACATTTACGCCAGCAGGCATACTTGGTGAAAGGGATGAAACTCTCGGTGATCGATGCGCGCGAAAGTACGGCTAAGCTGGATCCGAAGTCGCTCGAGTCGAGTGTGTATCTGGCCGATGAACACCTGCCAGTACTCCATGAACATTTCTACTTCGAAGGCGGTTTGCGTTCGCTGGTGGCCTTTAACAACCACTACCAGAAGCCGATCAACAAGAACATCTTCTACGTCGAACGCGGTTCGGTTGATGAGGCAATTGATGAAAAGGTGCAGTCAGTTGAGGTGGCGCTCCAGTATGTAGATGACATTTCGCCACGTATCACTGCGTTTGCGAACAACATCTACAACCCGGAACAGGGTACGCACGTAACTGGTTTCAAAACCGCGCTCACGCGTACGCTCAACAACTACGCCAAGAAAGGGAACTTCTTTTCAGTGAAAGACAAAGAAGCGGGGTTTACTGGTGATGATGTGCTTGAAGGTATCACCGCAGTGATCTCGATCAAAATGCCCGACATTCAGTTTGAAGGGCAAACCAAGGCTAAGCTTGGTTCGGTTGAAGCACAGAGCGCCGTACAGACTGTCTTTGGTGATGCGTTTGCTGCCTACCTAGAAGAAAACCCCGATGATGCCAAGGCGATCATTAATAAAGTTATCTTGGCAGTGAAAGCGCGGAAGGCTGCGAAAGCTGCTAAGGACAGCGTGCTCCGAAAGGGTGCGCTTGAAGGTATGTCGCTGCCGGGTAAGCTGGCTGACTGCCAGAGTAAGCGAGCGGAAGATTCCGAGCTCTTTATTGTAGAGGGAGACTCAGCGGGTGGTAGCGCGAAGATGGGTCGCGACCGTAAGACACAGGCGGTGTTGCCTTTGCGCGGAAAGATCCTCAACGTGGAGCGAGCTCGCATTGACAAGATGCTCGCATCAGAACAGATCAAAAACCTTGTCATTGCACTTGGTACTGCGATTGGTGATGTGTTTGATGTTAACAGGCTCCGCTACCACAAGATCATCATCGCGACTGATGCTGACGTGGACGGAGCACACATCCGGACGCTCCTGCTAACACTTTTCTTCCGGTACTTCCGACCACTGATCGACGACGGTTATATCTATATCGCACAACCGCCACTCTACAAGATCCAAAAAGGGAAAGACGTGCGCTATGCGTTTACCGATGAAGAGAAGTTTGAGATCCTCAAAGATATGGGTGAAGAAGTGAATGAGGATGTGCCAGAAACCGATGAGTCTGAAGAGGAGGGTGAGGGCGAGGTGACAACCAAGAAAGCGAGTAAGGCTCGTATCCAGCGCTACAAAGGCTTGGGTGAGATGAATGCTGAGGAGCTCGCTGAGACCACGATGAATATCGATAACCGTATCCTGAAGCAAGTGGCGGTCGAGGATGCTCAGCACGCTGATAAGATATTCGATATTCTCATGGGTACTGATGTGACTAGCCGCAAGTCATTCATACAAAGTAACGCTAAAATGGCAAACTTGGATATCTAGAGGTGTAGTGATGGAGGCAAGTAAAAACCGGCCGGGCCCTTCGGGGCCCGGCCGGTTTTACATTACTAGCGTTTATCGCACGAAGTTCACATTTTGCATGAAGCTGTCATTGAGTGCATTCCGGTCAGTCGGTTCATCAATATGTACCGTGAAGGTGTGACCACTGCCTACTGCTTCTGGGAAACCAAGCGTGAGGATCGCACGCTCGTTTGGCTTCAGTGGTTGTTGGTCTGGTGAAGTGTACTCGTTCCCGCCAGGGAGGGTAATGATGTAGTTCCACTCCTTGGAGGTCTTGGTGCCGTAATTCTTGATCTCAAACTGGATTGCGCCAGCTTCACCAGAGACGATTCCGCCCGTAAAGAAAGTGTCGTTCACGATCGTGCCGGATGAGAGGTATCGTACACTGAGGTCGGTGCGACCATTTGGGTCTGAGGTCGGAACCGCAAAAGTGAAGGTTTGCTGATACGTCGTTGCTGGTGTATCTGGGTGTGCTGTGGTCGGGGTGGTTTCAGATGTGGAGTCACTCTCAGCTTCGTCAGTCGTGTCATCAGACTCGCTGGTTGCCAAGAGGTTTTGTATATCGGTATTGATTATGGTGAGAGAGGCGATACCGCTTGCTCGTGGCTCGGTGTCATTGGTAGCCAAGAAAGAAACGGTATAGCGAAGATCAGCATAGCGATCCTTTTCGGAATCCACAGTCAGCGTTACAGAGTCCACTCTACCAATGTTGTAGTTGGTCTCACAGGCGATACTCTGCAGACCGTCGACGTTCACGAGGTCAACGGCAATGCCGTCTGCACACTGGTACGCAAAGGTGTAGCTACCAGCTTTACTGGCCGTGTCCCACATGACCGTGACAGTCTCGCCGTTATTGATAAGGGTTCGGTCACTCGAAACATTAAGTGTAGCGACCTTAGTCCCAGTTTGCTCCACCCGGTCTTGGTTGATGCTTTGCGCAAGCGACGCAAGGGAAGAAAATGCGCTTGGAACGATATGTACCAACTGCACTGACAGCCACGCGATGATGATAATGATACCAATAAAACCTGCCACCGCGAGTGTCTTAAGGACTGAGTCCTTCTTCTTTTCTGACACGTTATTCATAGTGAGCGACAAACTACCACGATCATTACAAATTGTCAATGTACAAGGGGCGACAATTTTCGTAGTCTGCAACAGGATAGGGTACAGAAAAGGGAAATGTTGACTTTAAATAATAAAAGTGTTATAATTTAAAAACTAGCAAAAGTCGCTACTATTTTTATGGAGGAGATCATGAATCGCATTTGGCAGCAGAAAGGTGTATTTTTGGGCACGTTCTTTGTTGTATTCACATTATCGTATATTGTCTTGCTGGCACTAGATTTCTTGCCTGAACCACCAAACGAGACTCCGATGGCGGTACAGGAGACGGTTGATACGCCGGTGGTAATTGATGATCTTGAAGAGGATGTCGCGGTGATTGCGGCAGATACAGCGGATGTGCCGGTATTAGTGGCACACACTGAGGCTGAGGTGTCTGACGCATCGATTCCAGCCGTCGGCGAGCTGCCGGTTCAATTATCGATCCCAAAACTCAATAAAACTGTAGCGGTACTCAATCCTGCCTCACGAACAATCACTGATCTTGATGCGGCACTGTTGGATGGTGTGGTGCGTCATCCTGATTCCGCAACATTGTCACAAACAGGTAACGTGTTCATTCTGGGCCACTCCAGTTATTTGCCGACCGTGTTCAACCGCAATTTCCAAGCGTTCAACGGCATCCAGAATCTGGCTTGGGGCGACACTATCGAGGTCACTTCAGACACAGCGGTCTACGTATACCGTGTTGAGAAGGTATACCGCGCTCGTGCGCAAGATGTGACTGTGCCGATTGCGAACACTGGCAAAATGCTGACCTTGGCTACTTGCAATAGTTTTGGCAGTGTTGATGACCGTTACATCGTTGAGGCCAAACAGATTGCCGTCAAAAGGCAATAGGACTTGACATTATAAATTTTGTGGCATAATATTCTGCCATCATTGTTCTCCACGTGGCATCGTGTCACATCGTTCTCAAATCGCTTACAGCGTGTATTCGTTAGCTCCGCTACTCTTGCGTAACAAATTGGTGTAGGTAAGAGTATGGATTTTATGAATAACAAATTTACTATGAACAAGAAATTCAAAGCTATTGCTGGAGCAGTGGTACTTTTTGCGATGGTAATCTCTACCGTTGTACCACCCGTAACCACAGTTGTTGCCTTCACACAGCTTAACTCTGATCTGGGTTCGGGCTTTGGGCTTGATACCAATTTTGGGCTGAACCCATCATTTGACCTCAATACTGATACTGATCTTGATCTTGATCTTGACCTCGATACCGACCTTGGTCTTGATACCGATCTCGAATTGGATACCGATCTTGGTCTGGATGATGATTTTGGTCTTGATACTAACTTCTCATCAGATAACTCTGCCAGCGGCAGTAGCAATGAGCCGAACACGGTTGTGTCTACAGGCAATCATGATTTTATTGAATGTGCGCTTGGTGCCAGCAAGGAGTTGGTGCGAGTCGGTGACAATGTCAAGCTCGACTGGAGCGCGAAGGGATTTGATAACATCAAGATCAACGGACATCAACACTCTGGAGAAGCTGGTTCTATGACCGTAAAGGATCTGCGTGAGAGCACACTCTTTACCCTCGAGGCAGTGAGTGACAGTGGTTCTACGTGTACCCAGAAGGTGTTTGTGACCTGTCTGCCTCCTGAAGAACCTCCCAAGGAAGAAGAGCCAAAGGAATGTGAGCTTGACCTGACCAAATCGGTCAATAAGACTTCAGCTATCCCTGGCGACGTGCTTACCTACACCATCACTATTAAGAACACGGGAGACGCTGATTGTACCGGCGGCGGGGTTCGCATTAAGGATGTTGTCGATAGCAACATCACCTATAAGAGCCATCAGATCTCGAGTAATCTCACAGCGGGTTACGGCAGTCTGCCAGTGTATACTAGTGCCGACCGCACGCTCCATTTCAATGGAAATACCTTGAATCCCGGTGAGTCTGGCACTATTACCTGGAAGGGTGAAGTGACTGCGCCAACCCAGTGCGGCGATTTTGAGGTTCGTAATCAAGCAAAGGCAACCGCCAAAGAGCTCAATAATTTCCAGACGTGGGTTTACAGCGAGACAGTAAAAACTCAAGTTGACAATGATTGTCCACCAACCGGCTCATGTGAACTTAAGGTTGAAAAGTCAGTTGATAAGGCAGTCGCAACGCCAGGTGATGAGCTCGCCTACACCATTAAGGTGACCAACGTTGGTGATGAAGATTGTACCGGTAGTGGTGTGCTGATCGAGGATGTGGTTGATGATAAGTTGACCTATCTCCGACACACGGTAACTAGTAACTTTGGTGCAGGATATCCAGGAAAAGCAGTATATACTTCTGCAAATCGCACTCTGCATTTCAACGGTAATGAACTTACCCCGGGTGAGTCTGGCACGATCGTGTGGTGGGGCAAAGTTGCTAATCCAACTCAGTGCGGCGACTTTGAAGTGACCAACCAGGCCAAGGCTACTGCGCTTGAGCTCGATAACTTTATGAGCTGGGCATACAGTCCAGTGGTGCGTACCACTATTGATAATGACTGTGCGCTTGCGCCAGTGTGTACACTGACCCCAAGTCACCAGGTGGTAGAGTATGGTGGTATTGCCAGTCTTAACTGGACCACGGAGAATGTCACTGACGTGACCTTGAGTTACTTCGGTACCGTTGGTCAAAACGGTGCGGTCAATCATGGCCCGCTCTATACCAACACTTCATATGTACTGACCGCGATCGGTGCGGGTGGTCAGGTGACCTGTACTGCCGACGTAGAAGTAGGTGAGCCAGCAGATGAATACGCAACGGTAGTGGCGCACAAGATCGTGTGTACTGATGAAGCTGAGTTGCCAAACTATGGTACCGGCGGACCAAACATCACTGTCAACACGGCAACGGACTGGGTGGCTGCTCACGCCAGCTGTAGCTTCGCGTCTGGTTGGGAATTCGAATGGACTGATAATCAGTCGAATGATCCGGGTGACACCTTGACCGGCAAGGCGGGTGCTCCTTGGAACGCCTTTGGGCCAACTGGTGCGAATGGTAAGACAGAGACCAGTATAAATTTGACCGATCTTGCTAATGACAAAGTGTGGTTCCGTGAAGTATTGCAACCAGATTACATTCCATTTACCCATGGCCTCAACGGCGGCACGAACGTTGATGCGGTGTCAGCAGAATTCTACTGTGATACAGATGTGATCAACTACGATAACCGCGATTATATCGACGGTATGGTAGCTGACCAGACCTACTATTGTGTGGCGTGGAATGCACACACACCAGAAACGCCTGCGCCAAGTTGTGATGCATTCACTGCGTCACCGAATGCGGTGATGAGTGGCAATAGCGTCACGCTAACCTGGGAGACCACAAATGCGGTACAAGTATTTTTGAACAATGGCATTGGTGCGGTCGCGGCTGATGGTTCACTCTCAGTGACACCACTAGCAGATGTAACCTACCAACTGACCGTGATCGGCGCAGAAGATCAGACCGATACCTGTAGTGTGCCGGTAACAGTCTCAGAAGATCCGGTGCCAGTATGTGTCGACTT
Organism: Candidatus Nomurabacteria bacterium; assembly: GCA_020632135.1. Lineage (GTDB taxonomy): Bacteria > Patescibacteriota > Minisyncoccia > Phycocordibacterales > UBA918 > OLB19. The sequence goes on from JACKGC010000001.1 coordinate 613,314, forward strand.
TAGCGCCACTCCAAGCACGCTTGCAGTTGGTGGTGGTAGTGTCGTGCTTGATTGGGAAGTGACTGACGCGACCGATGTGACCATTGCGCCGACCGTGGGTACGGTTGGACTCGTGGGCTCGCGTTCAGTTTCAGTGACTGAATCAACGACCTTTACACTTACGGCAGTTGATGCAACAGGCGATGAAGTGAGCTGTGTGGCACCAGTGACCGTGCCTGACCCAGAAGCGCCACTGACCTGTGCTGATAATGTTGCTTTCACTGCGACCGATTACTCAATTTCACGAGGTGATGATAGTACGCTCAACTGGAGCACGACTGATGTGGATTCAGTTTCTATTAGTGTGATCGATGCGACCTCGCTTAATGGCAGTCGCTCAGTGTCTCCATCTAGTGATACAACCTATGTACTGACTGCAACACGTGGCGATGAGTCAGTAGAGTGTCCGATCTCGATCGATGTTTCTTCTGGTGGCGGTGGCGGCGGAAGCGTATCGCCACGTTGTGAGCTTGATATATCAGACACCCGTATTTCACGTGGTGATGAGATTACACTTGAGTGGGACACTTCAAACGCAACTGAAGTAACGCTGACTGATGATCGTGGCAAAATCATCTTCACCACTGATGATTACCTATCGTCTGATAAGAAGCGGTACTACGATGGCGAAATCACTCTAAAACCAACTCGTGATACTGAGTACACCTTGCTCGCTGAGCGTGGTACGCGTGACCGTGAGTGTACCGTGAAGGTGCGGGTAGAGGATGATGTGGTGGTAATTCAGACGCGTGACCAACAGCCACTGGTGGCCGGTATCTCACTGAGTCAGGTGCCATACACTGGCTTTGAGGCAGGACCGATCTTGACCACGCTATTCTACATGCTGCTTATTGGCTGGTCGATGTACATCACCTACTTGCTCGTGATCCGTAACCGTTCTGGTGTGTCAGGTAATGGTGCACTTACTCTCTTTACACCAAGTGAAACGACTCCGGCTCCAGAGCCAAAGATCATTGATGAGAAAGTATCTATGGCTGCAACTACTCCAGTGGTGTCTGCGGTACAGACTGAGGCTGCACCGATGAATCTTCCAACGGGCGCACCGGTGATCGGTTACGCGAGCCTTGATACTGAAGTGGAAGACGTTGTAGAGGTCAGCGACCAGGAGGTGACCGATCTTGAGAATCGTGCACATGCACAAAAAGCGCTCCTTTCAAGCGATGCGATCCGTTACTTTATGAGTAGTACCGAAGCAGCAGCGCGTACTGCAGAACTCGACACATTGATCGCTGAAGCAAAGAAGCACTATCCACTTGAAGACGGCTGGATCGTGATCAATGAGGCGCGTATGAAGAACCTGTGTGATGCCTGTGATATTACTTCGGTAGCATCCATGACTGAACCGTATATTCCGACAGTGGTCCCGGATGGTACTGGCTCACTTGCTGAAGCGATTGTGACCGGGAACGTGGTAGCGGCCTACGAGATGATCGGAAATCGTCCGATGTTTGCTCTCGCAGACGCTGCGGCTGACCTCGATGCGGTATATCGTAATCGACGTGGCGGTAGCGCGACCGTGTCAGACATGTTGACTGCCGAGACCGCAAAATTCTCTGATGAGCAGATCAAGAATATGATCACTGCACTCACTGGTGCACTTGACGGTACGTATACCGACGAAGCGTCAGCAGTGAAAATGGCGATCATGAAGGCGGTGAAGGAGGTGGCGTAAGTTCATCTTGCTAACCAATAAAAGCCGCGCCCACGAAGTGGGCGCGGCTTTTATTGATTATTAGATAAGCGGCCGGCTGCAATGGAGCTGGCGGCTTCGTGCTATCTACTTGTTTATACGTTTACTTCCGCAGATAATTTCACCAGCAATTCCTCCAACGTCAACGTTTCTGAGTGTTCTGTATCACGGCTTTCTAGTGTGACTGATCTTGCTTCAGCTTCTTTATCACCAATGACGATGAAGTAGGGGAGTTTGGCTTGTTTGGCGGCGCGGATCTTCTTGCCCATACTATCCTTGCTTGAGTCGAGTTCGACTCGGAAGGCGGCGGCGCGAAGCGCCGCCGCCACTTCCGCTGCGTACGCGTTGTGCGCATCAGCGACCGGAATGATGGCCATCTGCACCGGCGAGAGCCAGAGCGGGAACTTGCCCGCAAAGTGCTCGATCATCACAGCCATAAAGCGTTCGAGCGAACCAGCGATCGCTCGATGGATCATGACTGGAGTTTGCTTTTGTCCTTCACTGTCGGTGTACTCGAGGCCAAAGCGGCTTGGCATGACGAAGTCGAGCTGGGCGGTACCAAGTTGTCGTTCGCGACCGATGGCGTCATAGAACATGAAGTCGATCTTTGGTCCGTAGAAGGCTGCTTCACCTTCGACGCGCTTGTATGGCAGGTCGAGTCTTTTGGCTACTGCTTCGAGAGTACCCTCTGCTTTGTCCCAGACAGCATCATCGCCCAAGCGACCGCTAGGGTCATTTGGGTCGCTTACCGAAAGTGAGACCCAGAATTTGCCGTCTTCGTACATGCCAAGGGCAGTGTAGAATTCCTTGATCACATTGACGATATTCTCAACTTCTTGCTCGATCTGATCGACGGTACAAAATACGTGTCCATCATCTTGCGTGATGCTGCGCACGCGGCTGAGGCCAATGAGCTCACCGGCCTGCTCGTCGCGGTAGACCATAGTGGTCTCGGCGTAGCGGATCGGCAGCTCTTTGTATGAGCGTGGCTGCGCGTCAAAGATCTGCGTGTGATGCGGGCAGTTCATCGGCTTCATGACAAACTCTGCGTCAGACTGACCTTTCACTTTGAAGAGTTCGTCGCCAAACTTTTCCCAGTGGCCAGAGGTCTTGTACAGATCGCTCTTGGTGATGTGTGGAATGGTCACTTTCTGGTAGCCGTACTTAGCTTGGATCTGCATGATCTTTTCCACGATCAAGTCACGCATGAGGGTGCCCTTGGGGGTAAAGAGGGGGAGGCCAGGGCCGACCAAATCAGAGAAGGTAAAGAGGTCGAGTTCTTTGCCGAGCTTGCGATGATCGCGAGCCTTGGCTTCTGCTTGCTGTGTTTCGTAGGCTTCGAGTTCTTCTGTAGTGTCAAAGGCGAGACCGTAGAGGCGGGTGAGCATCGGGTTTTTCTCGTCACCGCGCCAATAGGCACCGGCGATCTTGTCGAGCTTGAAGGCATCGGCATTGATGTCTTTGTTAGGGTGCTCACAGTGGCCGCCACGGCAAAGGTCGGTAAACCCACCGCAGGTGTAGAGGGTGATCGGTTCGCCTTTGGCTTCGATCTCGCTGATGAGCTCAAGTTTGAATTGGTTGCCGGGGAAAGCAGCTCGCGCTTCATCAGCAGTCACTTCCTTGTGCGTGAACTCGGTCCACTTATTGAGCAGTTTCTTCATGTCTTTCTGCAGGCCTTTGAGGTCGGCGTCGCCGGGAGCTTCGCCGGCAGAGAAGTCGATGTCATAGTAGAAGCCGTTGTCGACCGCTGGGCCGAGGGTGAGCTTGGCGTGTGGGTATTTTTGTAGTACTGCCGCGGCCAAGAGGTGGGCGAGCGTGTGTCGTTTGTGTTCGAGTGATTGTTCCATGATTTGATTTAGTTGCGATTGCACCTTCCTCACTTCTTCCAGACACGCGTCCTCGCCTCCGGCGGGCTCGGCGCTATGCTCGCTCGATTTCGCACTATCGTGCGACCGAGCAAATCGAGCTGCGCAATGTCTGTCAAAAGTTAGGAAAGTGCAATCTTCCCGTGGTCGTACTGACGACCCAGGTGGTTAATAAAAGAAAAACGTCCGAGTAGATACACGAAGTTCGTGTGCCTACTCGGACGATCTTGATCGCGGTTCCACCGAGTTTCCACTTCAGTATGCTGAAGGGCGCTTCATTAGTACAGATTAGAAGGGAGGTGAATCCTCATGACGGCTCGCTGCGCTCGCCGTCCAGCGGTTGGTGGCCGCCACAATCTCTGTATGTACAATCCTAGCGCGCTTCAAAATATTGTCAAACAAAAAGTCACGCCAAATAAGGCGTGACTTTGCATCTTGATGTTTGATCCTACAGCCCCTTAAGTTTGGTAAGTAGGCCGGGCACTTCTCTCCATAAGAACTGGTCCCTCTTAATCCTATATGCTTGTCTTTTTCTTCCCCACTCTGCTTCGCTTTTGACAATCTCAGCTTCGGAGATTGCTGTAAGATCATCGATTTTTCCATCGAAATCGAAATCGATAACAAAGCGAAGTTGCTTTTCAATGCCATTCTCACCGGAATAGTGCTTTCCTTGAGAGGCATCTTTGACAAGCTGTAGATAGTCTTTAACTACAGAGAGCGTTTCTTCAACCAAAAATTCACCGGTACAGATTTTGGGGTAACTAGGCACAAAGAAACAATCTTTGGCTTTGAAAGTCGCGACAGTCTCAAGGGTAGACTGCTGAGCTTCGCGCAACTGTTCAATTTGAGGGAGGATTTCTTTCTGAAATCTTTCAGAAATATTGATGCCATCTAGCATTTGACGTCTCCTGAGTTGAGATGGAACAGGGTTTTGCTGAAAGCAAACTTTACTACTAAATGTTAGATATGTCAATTTTTTGTCACCGGCTCCCCGACCAGCTCATCATTCCCGAGCTTCTTCACTTTATCAATGAGAATTGACGGCTCGTCGTTGCGGACATTGAACTTGCCCTTGATCACCACACAAGTGTCGGGTTGGAGGAGTTCGTTTTTGTCTGTCCAGGTCAAGTCTGCAGCTTTTTGGTATACTTTTGTTATATGGAAACATTCAAACAAAATCCTGATGATGAGCAGAAGGGTATGAGTAACAAAGCAAAAGCAATTGGAGCAGCTGCGCTGGTTGGTATGTCGGCGACTGCTGATGCTGGTTCGCAAGAAAATACAGACGCGATTGATAGTGGTGAGGGGACTGTAGAAATGAATCAAGATCCGAGGATACAGGTCGTTGAAGAACAGGGTTTTTTGTATGGTGGTGAGTCAGATGAAATGTTGCACGAACTCACGCCATTATTTGTGCAAGAGCAAATCGACCGAATCATGGCTCACCCGCTTACTGAAGTAATGTCAGGAGGTGAGGTGACAGTGAAGTCAGTCATGGCTGAGCCAGGCGGAACAGCCTTTGTGACGCTTTCAGCAGATGGTCAGGATATTGCTGTAAATCTTTCCCGCTTCACTTCTACGGAAAATGGACAAGTTTCAATAAAGCCTCCAGCTGTTGGGGGTTCTCTTATCATTGAGCTTGAAAATAATGGAATTATAAAATTTTCACAGCCAAACTAGTACTGGTAATTTAGCTTCAAATTAAAAACAGCACGAAGGTGCTGTTTTTTGGGTGTGATTACTTAGGATGATTATTAGGTGATGGGCTCTCCAACCAACTCATCATTTTCCAGCCGCTTCACTTTATCTATCAAAATACTAGGTCCTTTGGTTCAAAACTACTTGACACGAAGTGTACACTTTAGGTACACTTTTAGTATGAATACAAAATTTGTTGGGGTTAAAGAGTTTCGCCAGAATATTTCTGACTATGCCAAAAAAGCTCAGCAAGGGAAGAGTCGTTTTGTGGTGATGAATCGAAACAAGCCTTTGTTTGAAATCAAGCCGTTTAAAAATGGCGAGTTTACTGATGAGTTTGTAGCGAGTGTGCGACAAGGTGAAGCCGACATGGCCGCCGGCCGAGTATACACCGAAGCTGAAGTAATGGAGAAATTAGGGATTGCATGAGTCGGTCAGTATCGGTGCTGTATACCCAGCAATCTCTGAAAGAACTGCGCGCAATAGATCAGTCTACTGCAGGTCGGATAATAAAAAAGATTTCAAGTAACGCAGCAATGACCGATCCTTTGACGCGAGCAAAAGCGCTACAGGGAAATTTTTCGGGAATGTACCGTTATCGCATTGGTGACTATCGGGCGGTGTTTATCATCGACGAGGATAACATTATCACCTTGATAACAATTGTGACAATTAAACACCGTAAAGATGTGTATCGGTAAATCACTGGTTTGAAATTGGCTCGCCAACCAACTCATCATTCCCTAGCTTTTTCACCTTATCAATCAAAATACTTGGCTCGTCGTTACGGAGGTTGAACTTGCCTTTGATGGCCACACAGGTGCCGGGCACGAGCAGCTCGCGGTTGTCGTGGTAGGTTTCCGGGAAGGCAACCGTTTCGATGCTGTCTTGCTGGTCGGCGAGTTTGATGAAGGCCATGCGGTCGCCTTTTTTGGTGAGAAGCTCCTTTACGCTCTCGATCAAGCCGGTGGTGACGACCGTCACGCCCTGGTAGCTTTTCTTCACCTGCTCGATGCGCGGCCGTTTTTCTACCTCGGCTGCGACCGCATCAAGTGGGTGGCCGGACACGTACACGCCAAGGAGCTCTTTTTCCCACAGCAGCATTTGGCCAACGGGTGCAGGGTCAGCGGGAGTAAGTACGAGACCGTTTACTTCCGCCATGCCGCCAAAGAGTGAGTCTTGGCCGGTTTCTTTGCCGGCGATGTGTTCGCGGTTGTACGCGAGGAGGTTGTCGAGATTGGCAAAGAGAATGCCGCGCTCCTCAAACTTATCAAATGCACCAGTCATGATGAGGGCTTCGAGGGATTTTTTGTTGAGACCGCGGTCGTGAATACGAGTAAGGAAATCTTGCATTGATGCAAACGGCCCATTTTTCTTTCGTTCAGCGATGATAACATCAGCGATACCTTCACCGAAGTTTTTGATGGTAGTGAGTCCGAAGCGGATGGTGTTCTTGTCTGGTACCACTGAGAAGTCGGAAAAAGATTCGTTGATGTCTGGCGGCAGCACCGGCACGCCCATACGCTCACATTCGTGGATGATCTCAGAGATCTTTTCAGTGTCACCAGAGTCAGCGGTGAGTACGGCTGACATGTACTCGACGGGGTAGTTGGCCTTCATGTAGGCGGTCTGGTAGGCGACGCGTCCGTACGATGCTGCGTGCGCTTTGTTGAATCCGTACGCCGCAAACGGCTCAATGAGTTTCCAGAGCTGTTCAGACTTCTGCTCGGATAGGCCGTGCTCAATAAAGCCAGCAAAGAGCTTTTTCTTCTGCTCTTCCATGAGCTCAGGGATCTTCTTACCCATCGCTTTACGCAACATGTCAGCCTCGAGCCAGCTGTAGCCAGCGAGCTCAATTGAGATCATCATCACGTCATCTTGGTAGGTGATTACCCCGTACGAGCGCTCAAGAATAGGCTCAAGGCGGGGGTCGAGGTAGGAAACCAGTGCCGGGTTATGCTTGCGCTCGATGTAGGTAGGGATCATTTCCATCGGGCCTGGGCGGTAGAGGGCCACCATCGCGTTGATGTCGTGAATGGTCGAAGGCTTGAGCTGTTTGAGAAAGGCGGTCATGCCGGAGCCGTTGAGCTGGAAGAGCCCCATGGTCTGTCCAGCGGCGAGCATGGCGAAAGTTTTCTCGTCATCAAGGGGGATGTTTTCAATATCGATATCGACGTTGTGGATCTTCTTCACACGCTTCACCGCGTCGGCGAGGATGGCGAGGTTCTTGATGCCAAGGAAGTCAAACTTCAGGAGGCCAACGCCATCCTCGCCGACGCTCTTCATTTCATACTGGGTAATGGCTTTGCCGGTCTTGGAGTCGATCTGGATCGGCACATAATTATTGAGCGGCTGGGGAGCGATCACGACACCAGCCGCGTGCACCCCAAGGTGTCGGACGCGGCCTTCGATCTGCTTAGCAAGGTCGATCACCTCGCGGCTTTCTGCGTCTTTCTTGTATAGCTCAGCGAGGTCGGGTTCGATCTCGAGCGCCTTGGCGATGGTCATTGGGAAGCCTTGGCTGCCCATCGGAATGAGCTTAGCGATGGTGTCGCCGGTGGAGTAGCTGTGGCCAAGGGCCCGGGCCACGTCGCGCACGGCAGCGCGCGCCATCATGGTACCGAAGGTGCCGATCTGGGCGACATTGTCTTGGCCGTACTTCTCGCGCGCGTAGGCAATGATCTCGTCGCGACGATTATCAGCAAAGTCCATGTCGATATCAGGGGCGGAAGGACGCTCAGGGTTGAGAAAACGTTCGAAGGGGAGGCGGTACTCGAGCGGGTTTACGTTCGTAATGCCGAGTACGTAGGTGCTGAGCGAGCCCGCCACCGATCCTCGAATGGTGGTGTAGATACCGCGCTCGCGCGCTTCGCGCAGAAGGTCGCCTACGGCGAGGAAGTAGGTAGCGTAGCCCTTCATCTTGATGACGTCGAGTTCAAAGGTGAGGCGCTGTTTGAGTTCTTCATTTTCCGGATCGAGCCCGCGCCAAGTCACACCTTCCCAGGCGCGGTGGTGGAGTTCGTCGTCAGACGTACGACCACTTTCGATGATGTAGTTAGGGAACATCCAGGCTTCTTGGCCGAGTGTGATCTTGACGTTGCACTCGTTGGCGATCTTTACTGTGTTCTCGATCGCCTCAGGCACATCCTTAAACCACTCTTTCATTTCCGCTTGGGTCTTGAAAGAAAAATCCTCCGCGGTGTCATGGTCAGCGGTGGTGTCTACGACACCACCGCTCCCGATCTTCACCATCGTCTCACGCGCGAGACGGTCTCCAGGCCTCATATAGTAGATGTCTTGCGCTGCGACTAGTGGCGTTTTGGTGTCCGTAGCCAGCTGCTTTATCTGATCTTGCACTTCTTGATGGCCAAAGATCTCTGGGTGGTGCGAAATTTCCAGGTAGCAGTCAGCACCAAAGACGCGTTTGTACCAGTCGAGGCGCTCGGCGGCTTTGTCGGGGTTGTGGTCTTTAAGGGCCTGGGCGACTTCGCCGGCAAAGGAAGGGATGATACAGATGAGTCCCTCGTGATGTTTTTCTAGGAGCTCGTCGTCAATGCGCGGGCGGTAGTAGAAACCATCAATGTTGGAACGGGTGACCATCTCGATCAGGTTTTGGTAGCCAAAAAAAGTTTTAGAAAGGAGCACCAGTCGAGACCGTGGTTTGTCGATATTTACTTCCTTATCAAAGCGCGTGCGCGGTGCAAGAAAAGCGTCGAGGCCGATGATCGGCTTGACGTCTTCATAGGTGCAGGCTTTGTAGAAATCAATTGCCCCGTAGAGCGCGCCGGCGTCGGTGATGGCGAGTGCGTCCTGGCCATCGGCCTTGGCGGCCTTCACGAGTTCCTTCGGGGTGGGTACGGCATTGAGGAGGGAGTACATTGAATGTACGTGGAGGTGTACGAAGTCGGCCTTGATGGGTGGGTAGGATTGGTCGGTTTCTGCCATGGTGGGGGAATTATAGCAGAAATCGCTCAGAGCAGCCCAGCGGCGTGGTTGTCTGACTCAGCGTCCTCGCCTTCCTGTTTTCATGGTCGGACTGGGCGTCCTCCCTGAAAACCAAGTCAGTCTGCGGGATGCTTCGCTAGACAACCACGCCGCTGGGCTTTCGTTCCCGGTCAGTCAGCTGGACCGTGTCACTTCTTTAAAACGATATTCTTGCAATGCTGTCTGGGGGATATTTCTCAACAGAAAAACCGTCCAGCAGAACGGTTTTCTGTTGGACGGTTGGTTAGGTCTGGTGCCAGGTTACTTCGAGGTTATAAATTAACCTTTTGTTACCTACTTGAAGTCTGTCGTCTACATCATAAATGTACCACCTTGGTTTCGGTTCAGATTGGTTTTTGCCGAAACAGCCGACCTTTAGACATCTCACTGCCGGATTTGTTGACAGTTCGGGTATAGTACCACTTTTGAGGCGTAGGTAAGGTCCGAATTCACCATCACCATCGTCAAATGTCATGTCCACCTTCATCACGGCTACACTCGGGTAGTCTTCGTGGTTCATTATCAGGGTTACCGATAATCCACGCGCAACCATAACTGCTAGTTGGTCTACAGATTCGACTTCAAGGCCAGTTTCGTTTAGTAGCTCAATTAGAGTCTGTGCCATTGAACTTCTCCTGGGAAGGGTGCAAAAACTTATTTTATAATACATTAATTTTCATATAAAGTCAAATTTGCTATACTACCCACATGAAATCGAAGTGGCTGGTGGGATTGGATGAGGCAGGTGAGAAAGCCTGGGAGGCTTTCGCAAGACCTTGCCTGGTATTTTCTGAATACCTGGAAGAAAATATTGACAAGGTGTACAGCTCCTGTAAGGAGAGGGCCGCTTTTAGTATTTCTTGCTTATGTCCAAATTTCTAGTGGGTATCGATGAGGCCGGCAGGGGTCCCTTAGCAGGGCCAGTGAGTGTAGGGGTGGTGGTTGTGCCGGAAGGGTTTGACTGGAGGCAGATTGAAGGGGTGGGGGATAGTAAGCAGATCAAGCCGGAGCGGCGCGAAGTGCTTTTCCGGTGTGCGCAAGACCTACGTCATCACCGGAAGCTTAACTTTGCCGTGTCGATGGTCGGTTCTTCTGTGATTGATGAAAAAGGCATTTCGTACACGATCCGTCTGGCGATGGCGCGTTGCCTCAAGCGCTTGGAGCTTGAGCCGTTGGAGTGTTTTATTAAATTGGACGGCGCGCTTCGCGCGCCGTCCCCATTCCCCCAAGAAACCATCATCAAAGGCGACGCGACCGAGCCAGCCATTGGTCTTGCTTCGATCATCGCCAAAGTCACTCGTGACAGATATATGACGCGCATTGCGCGCCGCTACACCCAGTATGGCTTCGAGCAGCATATGGGCTACGGCACCAAGGCACACCGCGAAGCGATCGCTAGATACGGCAAGTGTCCGATCCATCGGGTCAGCTATTGCAAAAATATAAAATCGTTGTAGTATGTGGTGTCCGCAAATGGGTGTGGACGCATGAAATGACCCAAGGGAGGGATTCATGTTTGGAAAAAAGAAACGGCGTACTCGTCCTAATCGAGAAGAGGACAACGTCAATCCGTTTTTTGGAAAGGCAAGAGGTGAACTGTTTGCGCAGCCGGAAGAGCTCGGTGCGTGCGACGAGTGTACGCAACACAAAGACGATGGCGCGTATAGCCGCCAGGGCGGCTCACTGTTTATTAATTGCCTGACACAATCAGGTTTGTCGAAGCCGCAGACCGAGGTCTCTGACCCATTCGACTGCGAGCACCATCCTTTCTTCGGCAAGAAGAAAAAGGATGAGGACGGCGGACTTTTTTAGCTCTTTGGTCAATGGTGACCACAATTTCAAGCCGGTGTAGCGATACATCGGCTTTTCTATTGCGTTTTTTGGTGTTTCTGCTATAGTTTCGCCACTATGGTAATTCGAATGCGTCACACGCGGTCACACACCGCGAACCGCCGTTCACATCATGCGCTCCAGGCGCCGACTTTGGCGACTTGTGCAAACTGTGGCGAGAAGCACCGCCCACATCATATGTGTCAGGGGTGCGGACACTACAAGGGTCGTATGGTTGTTGATCTTGCGGCTAAGAAAAAGGCTCGCGAAGCTCGCCTTACAGCTAAGCGTGAAGCTCTACAGTCTGAGCAAGGTCTCACACCTGCAGCAACTGACGTTGAAGAGCAGAAGGCTGAGAAATAATTTTGTACCACAAAGCCCCGCTTAGGCGGGGCTTTGTGGATTCTGCGCTGGTCCGCTGCCACACTGCAGTGGTACACTAGACGCAGTAATAGCTTAGTACATTCCTATGGCAAATCGACATCTTTCGCGCAGTATCGTTCTTCAGTCACTCTTTGAGTGGGATTTAAACGCGCTTGAGAAAAAAGCAGTGCAAGAAGTATTGGAGCGCAACGTCACCGAATTTGCGCCAAACAAGACCGATCTGCCATTTATGGAAAAACTCCTCGATGGTGTCATGGCTAAGCAGCCTGAGCTTGACCTTATCATTGAAAAAGCGGCCCCCGAGTGGCCGATCGATCGTATCTCTCCAGTCGATCGTAACATCCTGCGTCTAGGTCTCTATGAGCTTTTGTTTGCGGATCGCGGTGAGGTCCCGGCTAAAGTGGCTATTAATGAGGCGATCGAATTGGCGAAGCAATTTGGTGGCGACAACAGTAGCCGGTTCGTCAACGGCGTCTTAGGTGCAGTCTATAAAGAGATCGGCGAGCCGGGCAAGGACGAACAGAGTAAGCGTAAGAAACGAGATGTGCCATTTGATCAAATGCCAATCGAGCGACTAGCTGGTGCGGTGGTGTATGCAGAACACGAAGGACAGATGTACCTCGCGCTTGTGCACGATATCTTCGGACACTGGACGCTCTCTAAGAGTAAGGTGAAAGAAGAAGAAACACCCGAAGAAGGTGCGACTCGTGCGCTGCTGGAGGAAGTCGGACTTCCTGTTACGATTGAAACCGAGCTCGGTAATAACGAATATGTCGCTTCGCAGCCGGAGAAGGGCAAGGTGCGCAAGCAGGTCCACTATTTCTTGGCCCAAGCGCCGTACCAAGACATTGAGCTTCTGAAGAAAGGAGGCCTCGATGACGCCAAGTGGTTTAAGGTAGCCGACATTTTGGAGCTTAATTTTTATGAGGACATTCTCCCGATCGTTACCAAGGCGGTTACGGTATTGGTTGGCAGGAGCGGAAAATAGTGCTACTGTCTTTATACACCCCTAACACAAAGCAACTATGGAAGCACGAAATATCGATGCTGACCTTAGCCAGCTTCAAGGTGTGCTCGGTGTGCAGTTTGCTGAGATCGCGATATTGCGTTCGGCGATTACACACCGCTCGTACCTAAATGAACATCGAGAAGCAAATTGGGATCATAACGAACGCCTGGAGTTTCTAGGTGACGCGGTCCTTGAGCTAGTGGTCACGGATTATCTATATCATAAATACCCTGAGAAGCCGGAAGGTGAGTTAACTGCCGTGCGGGCAGCGCTCGTGAATACCATCTCACTGGCGTGTGCCTCTGAGCAGCTCGGCATTAATGATTTTTTACTCATGTCAAAAGGTGAAGCGAAGGATGTCGGCCGCGCTCGACAATACATCTTAGCAAACGCGTTTGAAGCCTGTATCGGCGCTATTTACATTGACCAGGGCTATGATGCGGCGCAAGCATTCATTGCTGCTCGGCTTTTCCCGCGCACTGATGAGATCGTTCGTAAGCGCCTGTGGCAGGACGCCAAGAGTCGCTTCCAGGAGCTGGCGCAGGAGCACGCATCAGTCACTCCGACTTACGAGACGATTGACCAAGAAGGCCCTGACCATGATCGGATCTTTACGGTTGGTGTATATCTCCGCAAGGAATTGATCGCGGAAGGCAAAGGTCGTTCCAAGCAAGAGGCAGAGCAGCAAGCAGCTGAGCAAGCGATCGAGGAGAAAGGTTGGGACACTGCATAGCCAGATAGCACGCTGAACTGGCGTGCTATACTTTTTCTAATGAAACGACCACAGCAGAGCGGCTTCACGCTGGTTGAGATCTTGGTTGCTATTACGGTGGCACTCATCTTGGTTGGTGTGTTGGCGGCCAATTACTTTGATAGTCTCAAGGTGTCACGGGACGCTAAACGCCAAGCTGATCTGCGTAATTTACAGGCGGCTATTGAGCTCTACAAGCTAGAGTACGGGAGGTATCCAGCGGGGTGTAATGGTGCTGGTGTCTGGTCGGGTCAACTGGGAACAGATTTTGAGTGCAATCACGCGGGTACCTATGCGGGATATGCCGGGACGGGTCAGTATATCGTCAAGCACGATCCGGCAGACTCGAGCATCCAGGACTTTGCCCCTGGGTTTATTCCAGTGCTGCCGGTTGACCCGAGGTTAAATGGTGATAATTCTGGGTACGTGTATCTGGCTAATGCGGACGGCACGGTCTATAAGCTCGTAGCGTATCGGACAGTCGAGGAAATGAGTGTGGTCGATGGTTCTTCGGACCATATCGATGATGACCTCCGTGACTTTAAGCTGTGTGAGACAGAGCACTGGTGGACCGCTGACACTTCCATGTTGTGTTACGACGATCTGCCTTGTTATTACACTCAATCATACTACCCAATCTCATATGCAGTATGGGGTGGTTATGCCGATATGCCGACCGCTGCTCAGGTCACTACATACACCGAGAATATCGTCTGCAGCATTCCAAACTAGCTGTGTACACGCCCATTATTAAGTCTGCTCAGGTGCTATCATAAAAAGTATGTGGAAACAAACTAGCCAACGAGGCTTCACTCTGATCGAGATCATGGTAGTGATCACGATCATTGGTATTCTAGCTGCTGCTGCTTTTGCTAATTTCAATGATGCGCGGAAACAGGCTCGGGACGCCCAACGAATCCAAGAGCTAAAGATGATCGCCGAGGCGTTTGAACTGATGTTGATCGATCATGGCGGAACGGTCGACTGTGGTGCTGGCGTTAAAATTGAAGGGGGGGTTGATGAGATCAATGTTGGTACAGGTGCTGCGACAAATTGCAATGATCTAGATTTGATCCAGGACACGATCTCTGACTATTTCCAACAGACACCACACGATCCACTGGGGCCGGGTGATGATCGCTACTTCTACTACTTCGACTATCATGGTTGTGGTGGTGGTGAACCAAATAAGTGGTTGGTGTATGGTGGTATGGAACTTGAGGGTAGCTCCAACCGTGATCAGGTGTGTAGTGCTACTGGTAGTAACAATCAGGGTTACTATTTCGAAGATGGCTCAAGCAATGCTACATACCCCTACGTGATCTCAATTATGGAAGAGGATTAACAATTTGTATTGACCCATCATGATGACATTCTTCGCTAAGCACAAAACAGAAAAAGGTTTTTCTCTCATTGAATTACTGGTGGTGATAGCCATTATTGGTATCTTGGCAACGATCCTGAGTGCAAACTTCAATAAATCAAAAGACAAAGCTACTAACAAAGCGCTGCGGAGTGAGTTGCGTGAGGTACAGCTCGCACTCGAGCTCTATAAAGCCCAGAATGGGGAGTACCCAGGCGTTCCTAACACAGCCTGTCGACAAACCGGAAGTGACTACCTCAGTGCAAGTAGTCGGGATTGTGGTGTTATTGCCTACATTGGAGATGATTCAAATAATGACTTTATCCCTGAGTTCATCGGGTCGCTCCCCACGCATCAGGATTCACGCAATAGTAATTGTGATATCGAATACATTGTGGCTGATGACGCCAGCTGGTACAAACTCACTGCGATCCGGTGTCTAGCCGGGGTGGACGATGAAGAAGATGATGATGCTATACAGCCTGAGAATGAATTTGCGCGTTGTATCTATAACTCTCCATTGTCGGACTGTAGTCACTGCGATTCAGGGTATGTTGCTGACGCTGATTTTTATGAGTCTGTCGCGGTGTACAGTGTTGGTGGTCAGTGTCGATAGTAGTGTATGTACCTCAAAGAGCTCACGATCAACGGTTTCAAATCGTTCGCTAAAAAGAGCGAATTGGAGTTTTCTGCAGCTATTACTGCGATCGTGGGTCCAAACGGATCAGGGAAGAGCAACATTGCCGAGTCATTTCGGTTTGTGCTCGGGGAACAGTCGGTGAAGTCGATGCGTGGCAAGAAGGGCGAGGACCTTATTTGGGGCGGCTCGGAAAAGGTCTCGCGTGGTAACCGCGCGAGTGTGGAGGTGGTGTTTGATAATAAAGGACGGACGTTTGCGCTCGATTTTGACGAAGTCAAAATCGAGCGCATTGTGCACCGCGACGGGCAAAATGAGTACAAACTCAATGATTCCACGGTGCGCCTGAAGGATGTGCATGAGCTCTTGGCAAACGCCAACATCGGCTCGACTGGCCACCATATCATTTCCCAGGGTGAGGCTGATCGCGTACTGGCGGCGGGGCCGAAAGAGCGACGTGAGATGATCGAAGACGCGCTGGGGCTAAAGGTGTACCAACTTAAAAAGCAAGAAACTGAACGTAAGCTAGAAAAAACCCACGAAAACATCGCACAGGTGGGGTCGCTCCGTCGTGAAGCAGCCCCGCATTTAAAATACTTACAGAAGCAGGTTGAGAAGGCTGAGCGCTCGCTGGAGGTGCAACAGGAACTGCGCACCAAATACGCGGAGTACCTGAAGCGTGAAGATACGTACGTGGCGAAGCGACATGACCAACTCGAAGCAGGGCGCCGTGAGCCAGCAGCCCAACTTGAAGCAGTGGCGGTTCGGCTCGAACGGGTGAAGACGTTGTTGGTAGAGTCAGAAGAAAAACCTGATACAACCGAACGTCTGGATGCTGAAGCAGCCCATAAAACTGCAGCGAAAGCCCGACAAGAGCTAGAGCGCGAGTGTAGCAGGCTTGAAGGACAGATTTCATTTTTGCAAAATCGTATTTCGACGCCACAGGTTGTTGTCAGTGGCGGTACGGTCATTGACCGAAGTCAGCTTGAGTCGCTCGTGGCTGACATTGAGCAAGCGTCTGAGAAAGCGTTGAGTAAAGGTGGCGAGCCAGTATTGGAGCGAGCACTGCGAGACTTGCTCCATCAGCTACGCACTTTCCTCAAGCGTGAGCAGGGTGAAGTGATCGACACGACAATCGCTGATAAAGAAGAGCTTGCAGCGCTTGAGGACAGTGTTGCGTCATTGCAGTCGGCGCTTGAAGATGCGCGGCAATCTGAAGCCAAGACTCAAGCTGCACTTGATGCGATCCGCACAGCGCACGTGGCAGATACTGAAAAGAATCGAGAAGCCGAGCGTGAGATGTTCGCACTTATGAATGAGCGCCGGGAGCTTGAGAGCCAGCTTGATGCGATCGACCGTGAGCTTACGGTGCTCGAACGTGACCGCACTGACTTTAAGCAGCAGCTGCAGGAGGCGGTCTCGCTCCTGGGGCGCGGCGCGAGCGACTACTACTCTTTTGAGATACTAGACGATACTGGAGCGGTGGTGAGTGATGACGCGATCGCGGCAGAAGATCGCGCCGCGCAACGAACTCGAGCGCACGAACTCGAGAAGTTAAAAATTCGTCTGGAAGAGCTTGGGGTAGGGGCAACCGAAGATTTGCTGAAAGAATACACTGACGCAAAGGAGCGTGATGAATTCTTAGCTCGAGAGCTAACCGACCTTGAGGCATCGGTAGAAAACCTCAAGTCGCTGATCGTCGATATGGAAGAAAAACTCCACGAACAATTCAGTGTCGGGGTAGAAAAGATCACGAAGGAATTTCACACTTTCTTCACGCTCATGTTTGGCGGCGGCTCAGCGTCACTTGAGCGAGTAAAGCTCAAGCAGCGCAGTGAAGATGAAGAAGAAGGAGGAGAAGAAGTTGCAACACAGGAGGGTGTCGAGCTTACTGTGGCGCTACCAAATAAGCGTGTGAAGGGGCTTGAGATGCTTTCTGGTGGCGAACGTGCACTCACTTCAATTGCGCTTATTTTTGCAATGAGTCAGGTCAATCCACCGCCATTCATTATTCTTGATGAGACTGATGCCGCACTTGATGAGGCTAATAGCCGGCGCTATGGCGATATGATCGAAGCGTTGGCGAAGCGTTCGCAGCTGGTGCTTATCACGCACAATCGCGAGACCATGAGCCGCGCGGGGATCCTTTACGGCATTACCATGGGCGGCGATGGGGTGTCAAAGGTGTTATCGGTAAAGTTTGATGAGGCAGCAGCGGTAGCGAAGTAGGTGAAAACGGCGCGCCCGAAGGACGCGCCGTTTGGTATGATAGTAAGCAAGAAAATATGGAAGGAGCACCAAAATTCAAAGTAACGAAAGAAACACCGTACGGGCCGCATTTGGAGCGGGTAACTAACGATGTGGCAGAATTCGGTCCGAAAACACCAGAGCAGGTGTCAGCACTTCAACAGGCACTGATGAAAGCGGCAAGAGTGGGGGCGTTTGTGGGCGCATTAGCAGTCGGTGCGGATCTTGTCAAAAAATCAGACACAGAAACTGCGCCGCCATTGCAGCCGGTCACTACAACTTCGCAAGTCCCGGAAACACAGTACCAGCCAGCACTTGAAACTGTAATGTATCCAGAGATGGAGACTGCTCATAGCACCGAAGCGGTGCCGCAGGATGCATTTGCGGCGGAGGTGGAGCAAATTGCCGCCGATATCGATGATGTCGATCTAGCTGGTACGCTCGAATACGCCAATAAGCCCGTGCGCGGCAATGAAGCGTTGTCACGAATGGAGTATGCCAAGCAGGCCGTTACGTTTCGATCTGAACCTGATACGCGCCGTGGTCGCCCTGCCATACCGCCACCGTTGCAGGCAGAACTGCGGAAACTCATGCCGGGCTGGTTGGCTCAAGAATCACGTTTCAAAGGTGACGTGGTGAGTAGTAGCGCCGCAGCTGGTATTGCGCAAATTAAGCCAAAGACGTGGGCGGAGTATCGTGGTACTGAAGAGGTGTCGCTGCGGATGGATGAGCAGATCAAAGTGTTTGGGGAATTGGTTTCGGATAATTATCACTACATCTTACACTTCGCAGGCAAGGAAGCGATTGACACGTTGCGTTCACGTTTTACCTCCGAAGAGTCTTTTTTGGAAGAACTGATGGCACCGTTGATGGTCAATGCATACAATGCGGGCGGTCCGCTGATCGGTAAAATGCTTAAACGTTTCGTGGATGAGGTATCGGTTGAAAATATGAAAACTGGCCGAGAACTCTTCTTGCAGATCGCTGATTTTGCGGCGGCTGGAGACGATGACCTGCTCGACGGATACAACACTGAGCAGCGGGAATATGTTTCAAGAATACATGCGTTTCAGTCTAAGTTAGATAACAAGAAGGCGTAGAAAACGGCCGGCCCCGAAGGGGCCGGCCGTTTTTTCTTCTCATTACTTTTTCTTCTCCTCAACCAGCTCAAAATCAAGCTGTCGCTCATCTTTGTCGGCGCGGACAAGCTTCACTCGTACTGGGTCGCCGAGGTGATAGATCTTGCCAGTGCGTTGGCCTTTGATCCGATACTTACTGGCTTCATGTTCAAAGTAGTCGCTCTTGATGGTGGCGAGTCGTACCATGCCTTCAGCCATTGACTCTACATCTTGTACGTAAATACCCCAGTCAGCCACGCCGGTGATGACGGCGTCAAACTCTTCGCCAACTTTGTTCATCATGTATTCGACCTGTTTGAACTTGATCGAGTCACGTTCGGCTGAAACCGCTTCCATTTCACGTTCAGAAGACTGGATTGAGATCTGTTCGTACTTGGCGGTTTCTTTTTGGCCGATGCTTGAGCCGTCAAGGTGGCGGCGGAGCATACGATGTACCATGAGGTCTGGGTAGCGGCGAATTGGGGAGGTGAAATGGGTGTAGTACTTAAAGGCGAGGCCAAAGTGTCCAATATTTTTGGTCGAGTACACCGCCTTGGCCATACTGCGAATGCTGGCTGTCTTGATCAGGTTTTCTTCCGGTTTGCCCTCGACCGCTGCCATAAGCTTGTTGATCTCTGTCGCTTTTACTACTCCCTTGTGGGCCTCAAACTCATAGCCAAGCGCGTGCACGAAGGTGGTAAGTTCTTCAATTTTGTCTGGGTTTGGCAGGTCGTGGATACGATATACAAACGCCATCTCACGGTTCTGACTCTTCGCTTTCTGGTTGATGTGCGTCGCAACTTCGCGGTTAGCGAGGAGCATGAAGTCTTCGATCATCAGCATTGTCTCGGTGCGATGCTTCTTGTATGCGCGAATAGGTGCGCCGCGTTCATCAAGCTCGAACTTCACCTCTGGCTGTTCAAAGGCAATGGCGCCACTTTGGTAGCGTTTTTTACGAAGGAGACGTGAGAGGGTCATAAGCTGATTGAGCTCAGCGAGGTAGTCACCAGATTGATCATCGAGCACTTTCTGTGCATCTTCGTAGGCAAAGCGCTTGTCAGAGTGGATGATGGTCTGGCCGTACCATGCAGTTGCAACCTTGGCTTCAGGAGTGAGTTCAAACACCGCCGAAAAGGCAAGTCGGTCTTCATTGGGTCGGAGTGAGCAGAGGTCATTACTGAGTACTTCAGGCAGCATCGGGATCACGCGATCAACTAGGTATACCGAGGTACCACGTTCACGGGCCTCAAGATCGAGTGGTTCGCCTTCGACTACGTAGTGTGAGACATCGGCAATGTGGATACCCACTTCCACGTTGCCATTTTCAAGTGTTTGCACTGAGAGTGCGTCATCGAAGTCTTTTGCATCGGCCGGGTCGATGGTCATGGTGGTAACCCCGCGGAAGTCGCGTCTCTTTGGGTCGGCGATTGCTTCGGCAAAGATCTGCTCTTTACGTTCGTAAAGCTCATGGGCGGCTTGCTGGACCGATTCGGGGAAGGCTTTCGAAAAACCGCCGGAGCGAATGATAGCTTGCATCTCAGTCTCATGATCGCCAGCGCGGCCAATCACTTCGGTGATCTTGGCCAGTGGGTCGAGGTTGGGTTGGCTCCACTTGGTAATATCAACCACCACCTTCATGCCAAGGTCGTTAGCGGTAGCTTCGGGTAAACGAGGGCGGATGTGAATGCGGCGGTTGTCAGGAGCGAGGTGGAAAAAGTTCGTACCGCCCTCCTCCTTCTCTTTTACTGTACCAATCAGTTCGCGGTGGGCAGTCTTCACTACCCGTACCACCTTGCCTTCTTGGCGCTTGCCAGGGACTTTTTTCTTGAGTTCAACTTCTACGATATCGCCATCGAGCGCGAAGCCTAAGGCTTCGCGCTCGATCACGATATCTTCCTCAAGGTCTGGATGAGCCACAAATCCGGTCCCTTTCCCGCGGATCATAATGGCTCCTTCATGGGTTTTGTTCATGGGGTGAGTATACCTTTTATATAGGTAATCTCAAACCTATATACCTTTGCTGCCACTGCCGAGGAATTGCTATTGACGTTTATTTGCAATCTGGTATGCTAGCGCCACTATGTTAATGATGCGTTTACAACGAGTTGGCCGCCGCAACGATCCTTCGTATCGTATTGTGGTGACCGACAAGCGAACTGGCCCAAAAAGCGACAAGCATGTCGACCGTCTTGGTTCGTACAACCCAAAGATGAATCAGGTGCAGCTTGATGCTGACAAGGCCAAAGAATGGCTCAACAAAGGCGTCCAGCCATCTGATACTGTGCACAATCTTTTAGTGTCCCAGAAGGTGATCGACGGCAAGAAGATCAACGTTCTGCCAAAGAAGTCACCGATCATCGACGAAGAGGCTATTAAGCGAGCCGAGGAGGAGGCCGCAGCCAAGGCGGAAGCTGAAAAGGCAGCAGCCGAAGCGGAAGCAGCAACAGCTGAAGAAGCAGAAGTCGCTACTGAAACTACCGAAGCAGCTACAGAGGAAGAAGTTGTTGAAGAAGCTCCAGCTGAGGCAGAAGCTCCTGTAGAACAAGAAGCCGAAAAAACAGCGTAGTTTTTTCACGAACACGCATTGACTCCAGAGGGACACTCTCGTATGATTTTAGTAGCACGTTGCTTTTTGTGTGACGGTGCTTACCAGTTAGACAATATTGATGTATGGAACAGTACGAAGACAAGCAATTTCTCGAAGCTCTCGTAAAAGCCCTTGTTGATCATCCGGATGCAGTACATATTAACCGCACGGTGGATGAGATGGGAGTACTCCTCACGCTTGATGTACACGCAGACGATATGGGCAAGATCATTGGTCGTTCTGGCAACACCGCCAAGGCTATCCGCACCCTCCTTCGGGTGGTGGGGATGAAGCACGACGCACGCGTTAATCTCAAGATCAACGAACCAGAAGGGGGTAAAGGGATGAGTAATGAAATGGCTGAGGCTATGCAGGATGATAATCCAGCAGTGGAGCCTAAGTCTCTCGACCAGGCAATCGACGATTTGAAAATATAAACTGACGAATAACGTCGTCGTTACAAGAAAAACAGCACTCGCTGGACTACTATGTCCCACTCGTGCTGTTTTTCTTTAGACTCCTCGTTCTTCGTCAATTTCTAGTTTTCAAATCCAGGACAGAAAGGAAGAGGCCGGCGCTTCGCCCTAGTTTTTAAGGAGACACTTGTTGACTAAAAAACGGGCGTGCTTTAGGGGTACGGCGCCGGCCTTTTCTGTGCTACGCTACTTCCATGAAACGCGGCCATGATTTCATCGGTGTGACAGCAGTGACCATTTGCCATGATGGGCACGGGAATTACTTGCTTGGCCACCGGAGCAACAAATGTCGTGACGAACATTTTCGATGGGATGTGGTTGGTAGTGGTGGAGTAGAATTTGGTGAGTGGCTGGAAGAAGCGATTCAGCGTGAAGTCAAAGAAGAGTGTGGGGCGACCGTACAGAATATCGAGCCACTCGGCTACCGGGAAGTGCATCGCGAGCACGATGGCGAGAAAACCCACTGGATCGCGCTTGATTTCAAAGTCGAGATCGACCGCGACCAGGTACACAACCCGGAGCCAGACAAGTGCTTAGAAATGAAATGGTTCAAGCTTTCAGAATTCCCTGAGCCGATGCACTCCCAGTGGCCGATCTTTTTTGAAAAGTACAAAGAAAAGCTTTAATTTAAATATGCAATTTCACGTCATCACGTTATTCCCAGAGGTGTGCGAAGCGTATACTAGCGCCAGTGTGTTAGGGCGGGCGCAGAAGACCGACAAAGGTAAGGGTGCTAAAAGTCGCGGCAAGAAGCTTGAGGTGAGCTACTACAACCCGCGTGACTTCACGACCGACAAACACCGCAAGGCTGACGACAAACCATACGGCGGTGGGCCAGGTATGGTGATGAAAGCCGAGCCGATCATCAAAGCGTGGGAGAAGGCGGTGGGGCGGAAGCGTGACCAGAAGAAAGTGAAGACGCTCATTATGTCACCGCGCGGGAGAATGTTCACTCAGAAGCTTGCGAAAGAGTATGCGAAGAAGTACGACCACTTGGTGCTCATTAGTGGCCGCTACGAAGGCATCGATGCCCGCGTGAAAACGGCACTGAAGGCGGAAGAGGTAAGTGTAGGTGACTATGTACTCACCGGTGGCGAGTTACCAGCACTCAGTATTATTGACGCCACGGCGCGGCACATCCCGGGCGTACTTGGTGAACAGGATTCACTTGAGGATGACCGCGCCACCACCGGCGAGGCGTACACCCGGCCGGAAGTAATTCAATTCAAAAAGAAGAAGCTAAAGGTGCCCGAGGTGTTTCTCAGTGGTCACCACAAAGAGATCGAAAAGCGACGTAGCATGAAGTGAGTGTGATAAAATCAAACTAAAGCTAACCGACATACTATGGACCCACAAGAACAACTACAAGGCAACCCTGCACCCGAATCAATGGCGTCGCAGGCTGCACAACCAGCTCAGTCAGGGGAGGTGGCTACTGATGAGAGTGGTGAATATCGCAATTTTGCCGTGCTTGGATATATTTTTCCGTTTCTGTTCTTCTTGCCACTTTTTGATGATGAGTCAAAGAAGGTGCCGTTTGTACGTTTTCATGCCAACCAACAGCTTATTTTACTCATTGTAGTGATTGCCGCGTACATTACGCGCAATCTTTTGATTATGGCACTTATGACGGTGGGGTATTATCTTAGTCATATTGTGATCGTGGCGATCTTGGCGTTGGTTGTGATGGGGGTCAACAATGCCTACCGGGGCGAACTGAAGCAACTGCCGTTCGTGGGCCACTTCAAGCTGTTGAAGTAGCTGCTGAAAAATAGAAACAGACATAAAGAAACCCCGAAACGTGGGGTTTCGGGGTGGTGGGTCACTTCTTACGTGTGTGTTTGCGCCGCTGACGCACTGGCTGGTTCGTCATGTTGAATACTTTTCCCGATGGCGGTGAGTATCCATGCTGGGGTCATTGCTATCACGATAACCAGCTTGCATACGACACCGATACTTTTCAGGATAAGCATACTCACGACTCGGAACAGCAGGAGTATTTTCCATGCATCACCGATCAGGTTCTTTGGCTGGTACTCATTCCAGGCGTGGACCGATCCTAAAAAATTGCCAAAACCCTCATGTCGAACTTGGTACGGCATGTAGAACGACACTCCTCGAGGTGGGTCGTACAGGGCTTCGTCCCATGATCCCAGCCAGTTGCGGCAAAAGATGTTACCGATACTGATCCCAAATTCAGCCATGCTTTGTTTGAATCGTTCGTCATTGAAGTGCATGATTCCTCCGCAATGTCATTGTGCACCAGTGCCGAGTGTAGCAGAGGTGCTTGGTGGTGTACAGGTAGCAGCCGGCAAAATATGCTTGCATATTTTGCCGGCTGCTGTATAATCTTGTCCACTAACGCAGTATTGCGATCTCGGGTGAGTTGTGAATGAGAGATTGTTGCGCGGGGGTAATTGTCACAGTCGTGATGCTTTTATTCATCCGGTAACAACTAAAGCGAATGAAATGCGCCGTTGGCGTGCTTTTCTCGTGTGTGTTGGACCATAATCGTGAGAGTGATCTTATGAGTAAAACAGACGTACAAGAACAGTCGATCGGACACTGGCCGCAGAAGCGCTTTGAAAAAGCGTCTGCACCACGTATTCCATTGCCAGATCTCATTGAACCACAGCGTGAGAGCTACACGTGGTTTGTTGAGACTGCTTTGAAGGAGATCTTCCAGGAGTTTTCGCCGATCGCGGACTACTCGGAAAAGAAGTTTGAACTGCAGTTTAAAAAGTACGAACTCGGTGCACCAAAGTACTCACCGGAGTTTGCCAAGGAAAACAAGCGCACCTACGAAGCGCCACTGCGTGCAACTGTCGTGCTGAAGAACAAAACCTTTGATTCAGAGAAGGATCAAGAGATCTTCATGACGGACATTCCGGTAATGACCGACAACGGTACCTTCATCATCAATGGTGTCGAGCGCGTCATCGTACCACAGCTTGCGCGTAGTTACGGTATCTTTTTCACCACGAACGAATCTAAGGGTAAGACCTATTTCGGTGCCAAGATCATCCCAGCTCGTGGGGCGTGGGTAGAGATCGAATCTGAAGCCGATGGTGTTGTTTACGTAAAAATTGATCGTAAGAAGAAATTCCCGATCACATCGCTGCTGCGTGTGCTTGGCCTCGAGAAAGACGAGGAGATGATCAAGCTCATGAAGGGTGTTGAGCGTGGTGAGGAGTACATCAAGGCTACTCTTGAAAAAGATCCAGCCAAGACCACCGACGATGCATACATCGAGATCTACAAGCGCCTGCGCGACGGCGACCTTGCGACCGTGGAGAACGCCCGTGAGTTTGTCGACAGCATTTTCGCAACTGAGCGTTACGACCTTTCAGAGATCGGACGCCATCACTTCAATGGTCGGTTTGGTTTGTCTACCGACGCGAAGGCAACCGCCAACCGTACCGTGACCACTGATGATATGAAGCTTATCCTGAGGCACATCATCGAGAGCAACCACGACACGTCAGCCCTGCCAGACGACATCGACCACCTTGGTTTTCGTCGGGTGCGCTATTTTGGTGAAATGCTCCAGCAGCGTGTACGTGTTGGTATGACCCGCATGAAGCGCAATATCCAGGATCGTATGTCCACCATCGAAGCAGAGACGTCGCTGCCGATGCAGATCATCAACCCGCGACCACTCCAAGCCGCGATCAAGGAATTCTTCACGACCAACCAGCTCTCACAATTCTCACAACAGCAGAACATTCTCGCTGAGGTAGAGCACCTCCGTACGCTCTCAGCGCTTGGACCAGGCGGACTCACTCGTGAGCGCGCTGGCTTTGAAGTGCGTGACGTGCACCCATCTCACTACGGACGACTCTGTCCGATCCACACCCCAGAAGGTCCGAACATCGGTCTCATCCTTCGTCTTTCGATGTACTCTCGCGTGAACCGTTTCGGCATCATCGAGACCCCGTACATGAAGGTGCAGAAGGGTAAGCTCCAAGACGAAGTGGTGTACATGAATGCTCACGAAGAAGAAGGGTATACCATTGCACACGCAGCGGTAGAAGTTGATGATAAAGGTAAGATCAAGAATGAATTCGTGGAAGCTCGCTTCCGTGGTGAGCCACGAATGGTATCGCGTGATGATGTTGACTACATCGACATCGCAACCAACCAGCCATTCTCAGTGGCGACCTCAATGATCCCATTCCTTAACCACGACGACGCAAACCGTACGCTCATGGGTTCAAACATGCAGAAGCAGTCGACACCGTGTGTGATCCAAGAAGCACCACTGGTAGCCACTGGCGTAGAAGGTGTGGCGGCACGCGATATTGGTCGTGTGCTCTATGCTCGTGAGCCAGGTGAGGTGGTAGAAGTGGATGCACAGAAGATCGTCGTCAAGAAGAAAGACGGTAAGACCGATGAGTACCCACTCACACAGCTTCAGCGCACTAATGACTTCTCTGCCTTTATGCATCGCCCAGCGGTATCGCTTGGACAGAAGGTAAAGCGTGGCGACTTGCTCGCCGACACGACTGCCACTGATAATGGTCAGATCGCGGTAGGACAAAACGCTATGGTGGCCTTCATGTCATGGAATGGTGCTAATTACGAGGACGCGATCATCATCTCAGAGCGTCTCGTGAAGCAGAGCAAATTCTCAACCGTACACCTCGATGAGCTTGAAGTCGCCGTGCGTGACACTAAGCTTGGCCCAGAAGTGACCACTCCAGATATTCCGAACGTATCTGAGCTGAAGCTTCGTAATCTTGATGAGACTGGTGTGATCCGCATTGGTGCGGAGGTACGCCCGGGAGATATTCTCGTTGGTAAAGTAACGCCAAAGGGTGAAACACAGCTCACTCCTGAAGAACGTCTCCTCCGATCAATCTTCGGTGAGAAGGCGAAAGATGTGAAGGACACCTCACTTCGTCTTGAAGCCGGCAAGCGTGGTCGCGTGATCGGCGTGAAGATCTTCTCGCGTGAAAATGGTGACCAGCTCGAAAGCGGCGTCATCAAGCGCATCCATATCACCATCGCACAGGTACGTAACGTATCGGTCGGCGATAAGCTTGCTGGTCGTCACGGCAACAAGGGTGTGATCTCTCGTATTCTTCCTGAGGAAGATATGCCGTACACCGAAGACGGTACTCCGATTGACATTCTCCTCACGCCACTAGGTGTGCCATCACGTATGAACCTCGGACAGATCCTTGAGCTTCACCTCGGAATGGCAGCCAACACGCTTGGTTTCCAGGCGATCGTGCCACCATTTGCTGGTGCAACCGAGGACGACGTGAAGGAACAGCTCGAAGCGGCTGGTCTACCATCTGATGGTAAGATCCAGCTTCGTGATGGCCTCACTGGTGAGCAATTTGCCAAGAAGACAGCGGTTGGGTACATGTACATCTTGAAGCTGCACCACATGGTGGAAGACAAGATCCACATGCGTTCGATCGGTCCATACTCACTCATCACCCAGCAGCCGCTTGGTGGTAAGGCACAGATCGGTGGTCAGCGCTTTGGTGAGATGGAAGTGTGGGCGCTCCTTGGGTATGGGGCTGCGTACACGCTCCGTGAAATGCTCACGATCAAGTCTGACGACATCGTCGGCCGCTCTGCTGCCTTCGATGCGATCGTCCGCGGTGAGCAGATCAGCCACCCACACACGCCTGCTGCCTTTAATGTGCTCCTTAATCAGCTCCGTGGCCTGGCGCTTGACGTGAAGCTTGAGAAGGAAGAAGTGCGTCGTAATTATGAGAATGCTTAATGCTTACGCCTATGTCTAACGAATCAACATTCCAAAAAACTGATTTCAAGAAGCCGGCTCCACAGCCAACCAACTATACTGGCGTTAGCCTTAAGCTAGCCTCACCTGAGCAGATCCTTGACTGGTCTTGGGGTGAAGTAACGAAACCTGAGACCATCAACTACCGCACCCAGCGTCCAGAGAAGCATGGTCTTTTCGACGAGCGTATCTTCGGCCCGGTGGAAGACTACGAGTGTAGTTGTAAGAAGTATCGCGGTATTCGCTACAAGGGTATCGTGTGTGAGAAGTGTGGCGTGGAGGTTACTCGCGCGATCGTGCGTCGTGAGCGCATGGGACACATCGACCTCTGTGTACCGGTATCACACATTTGGTTTCTGCGTGGTGTACCAAGTCGTATCGCAATGATCCTTGGTATCACCGCTTCGTCAGTAGAGAAGGTGATCTACTTTGCTGGCTACATTATTACCAAAGTGAGTGAAAGCGACCGCGCACGTATCCTTGGTGAGCTCGATACTGAGTTCAAGACCAAGCTTAAAAGTCTGCAGAATGAGGAGGCGCGGGATGCACTGAAGCTTCGCTTTGAAGAGACCAAAAAGGAGATCACGGGCATTCAGCGGGGTGTGGTACTTGATGAAGTGAGTTTCCATAAATTCTCGATCAAGTACTCCACTCTCTTTGAGGCACGGATCGGTGCAGAAGCTATTTTTGACCTCTTTAAGGAGATCGACCTTGCCAAGCTGGTAGAAGAGCTTGAAGATCGCTACACCAAGGCTGGTGCCATGGAGCGAGCTAAGCTCGATAAGCGTCTGGCACTCATTCGTGGGATGCTCAATGCTGGCGTGCGTCCAGAGTGGCTGTTCCTTACACGTATCCCCGTTGTCCCTCCGGCTATTCGGCCGATGGTCGCACTTGAGGGTGGACGTCATGCGTCTTCAGATCTCAACGACCTGTACCGTCGTGTGATCAACCGTAACAATCGTCTCAAGAAACTGATCGATATTCAAGCACCTGATGTGATCCTTCGTAACGAGAAGCGTATCATGCAGGAGGCAGTAGACGCTCTCATCGATAACTCGATTCGTCATGGTGGTGGTGCGTACTCTGTCATGAGTCAGGCGCAGCGCCGCCCGCTCAAGTCACTCTCAGACTACCTCAAGAGCAAGCAGGGATACTTCCGACAGAACTTGCTCGGTAAGCGAGTCGACTACTCCGGACGTTCAGTGATTGTAATTGGTCCTGAGCTCGCACTTGACCAATGTGGTCTACCAAAGCACATGGCACTCGAACTTTTCCGACCATTCGTGATCGCAGAGCTTCTGAAGCAAGAGCTGGCCTACAACATCCGCGGGGCTGGTCGTCTTATTGAAGACGGCGTACCAGAGGTGTGGGCGATTCTCGAAGACATCATTAAGGGCAAGCATGTGCTTCTCAACCGTGCGCCAACGCTGCACCGTCAGGGGATTCAGGCGTTCCGTCCGGTACTGATCGAAGGTAATGCGATCCAGGTGCACCCGCTCGTTTGTCGCGCGTTTAACGCTGACTTCGATGGTGATCAGATGGCCGTTCACGTACCGCTCTCAAAGGAAGCACAGATGGAAGCCAAGGAGATCATTTCTGCAAATCACAACATCTTGAAGCCTGGTTCTTCAGAGCCAGTAGTGTCTGAAAAGCTCCTCGATATGGCGCTTGGTGCCTACTGGATGACCAAGATCGTTGAAGGCGCAGCTGGTGAAGGGAAGTACTTCTCATCACCGAACGACGCGATCAACGCCTTTGATTACGGTGTGATCGACTTCCGAGCCAAGATCAAAGTATTGGCAACTGATACTGAAAAGTATCGGCAGTTCGATGGACAGCTCTTCGAGACGACTGTTGGACGTTTGCTTTTCAACTCAGTGCTGCCAAGCGACCATTCGTTCATCAACGACATCGTCGTCCAAAAGACACTCTTCCAGATCATTATTGACATCATTGATGATCGTGGTGCTGAAGCGGTGCCGCCGATCGTTGACCGACTCAAGAAGTTTGGCTTCCGCTATGCGACCGTGTCTGGAACGACGTGGGGAATTGATGAGGTGGTCGTGCCGGAAGAGAAGACGGCTATCGTGTCAGCTGCTCGTGAGGAAGAGCGTGAGGTCATTGAACACTACGAGGAAGGGTTGCTCTCTCGCGACGAGCGCCGTCGCATGATCGTGGAGATCTGGCACCGCGCGAAGACGGAAATCGAGAAGATCCTCCCGGACACCTTAAGTGAAGACGGATCAGCATTTGAGATGTGGAAGTCTGGCGCGCGAGGTTCACTCGGTCAGATTGCCCAGATGGCTGGTATGAAGGGCCTCATTGTTAACACACGAGGTGAAACTCTTGAGTTCCCAGTGCTTTCCTCTATGAAGGAGGGGATGACCCCGATCGAGTACTTCAACACGACTCACGGTTCTCGTAAGGGTCTGGCTGACACGGCACTCCAGACCGCAAAGGCTGGATATCTTACGCGTCGTCTCTTCGTTGTGGCGCAGGATGCAATTGTCACTGAGGCTGATTGTAAGACGAAGGCTGGAACGACCATTAATCGTATCTCAGCTTCAGGTATTGAAATTTCATTCGCGAAGGCGATCAAAGGCCGTATCTTGTCTGAAGATGCAACTGATACCAAAGGTAATGTCGTTTTCAAGAAAGGGCATTTGCTTTCACGCCGCGATGCTATTGCGGTTGAGGAATCTACCTGCGAGAACGTCGTGGTACGTTCACCAATGACCTGTAAGACACTTCGCGGAGTGTGTCAGAAGTGTTACGGTATTGACCTTACTACCAACGAACTGGTTGATATCGGTGAGGCAGTAGGTACTGTTGCTGCGCAGGCGATCGGTGAGCCAGGTACACAGCTCACTATGAACACCAAGCATGCCGGTGGTGCTGCGTCTGTAGGTGGAGACGTAACGCAAGGTCTCCCTCGTGTAGAGGAGGTCTTTGAGAAGCGTCAGCCAAAGATCCCAGCGGTAGTGTGTAAGTACGATGGTGTGGTCAAGGAAATTCGCACCGAAGGTCGTGAGAAAGTGATCGTTGTTGCTCCAGACATGAGCGCTACTAGTGCGCCAAAGAAGAAGGACGCAACTGAGTACGAGGTACATTTCCGTCGTGTGGTAGCTGTCTCAAAGGGTGACTCAGTAGTGCGGGGGCAACTTCTTACTGACGGCTCGGCACTCTTGCCTGAACTCTTCAAGTACGGTGGTCAGGAGGTGACACAAGACTACATCATTTCTGAAGTAAACAAGATCTACGAGCTCCAGGGTGTGACCATTGCCCGTAAACACATTGAGCTTATTGTGAAGCAGATGATGTCACGTATGAAAGTCACCAGTCGTGGTGATAGCCGCTTCACCAACGGTGAAGTTGTAGAAGAGTGGATCCTCGTTGAGGAGAACGAAAAACTCAAAGCAGAAGGGAAGGAGGTAGCTAAGGGTGATAGACTCATTCTTGGTATCACCGAAACCTCGCTTTCACGAAAGAGTTTTCTCTCGGCAGCTTCCTTCCAGAACACCACTCGCGTCTTGATCAACGCAGCGGTGAAGGGAAGTCATGATGACCTCGCTGGACTCATGGAGAATGTCATCATTGGTAAGTTGATCCCCGCTGGTTCTGGTTTCAAGGGAAGTCAGAAGTATGAGATGATCGCTGAACTTCAAGACACTCGTGATTAATAGTGACTAGGTGAATGAAAACGGGCGGGGCCTTCGGCCCCGCCCGTTTTTTCATTACAAAATCAACACCTGTGCATAACCTGCTCTTTTGCACATGGTAGAATCATTTTTAATGGAGATGTTACTTGAACTTTGGGAGCAGTTTTTGCCTGTCCTCGTAGCGGCGTTCGTCGGTGGGCTTATTGGTATCGAACGCGAGTATCGCGATAAGAGTGCCGGCTTCCGCACGATGATTCTGATCGCTGTTGGTGCCGCACTCTTTACCATTTTGGCGCAAGAGCTTGGTGGAAAAGAAAAGGAGACCACACGTATTTTGGCTGCAATTGTCACTGGTGTGGGCTTTCTGGGGGCTGGAGTGATCCTCAAAAATGGTGCGACCATCGGAGGTCTTACTACTGCCGCCGCAGTGTGGCTGGTAGCTTCACTCGGTATGGCATCTGGCGCCGAAGAGTATCCGCTCGTGGCGGCGGTGACGCTGCTCTCACTTACAGTACTCTGGCTCTTGCCACCAATTGAGCGTTGGTTGGATAGTAAGTATGAATTCCTTGAGGTGATGGTAACGGTGAAGAACACCGATGCAGCAGAGGACAATATTCTCGATATCTTTGATGAATGCAAGATACAGATAGTTCATATCCACCGCTCTCGGGTGTCCAGTTCTGAGCGTACGCTGTATATCAAAGCCAAGACCACGCCCGCAAAGCGCCAGGCACTCAGCGAGATCTTGGTCGCTGAGAAGGGAGTGGTCGCGTTTGATGCATAATACACATGACAACAAAAAACACCTTGCCACAATGGCAAGGTGTTTGTGTATGAGCTTTGCTAAGCGATCCGGCGCGCGTACCGATGGTTGAGTGTCCAGTTGTACACAGCATTTTCATTGGTGAGCTCGTAGAGCCAGGTTGCAGGGTCGAACAGCATGATCGTGTGGCAACCGCACTCGCCGCCGGTGGTGTAACAGACCTCGAGTGAGTCTCCTGTGCTGGCTGTCAGTCTCACAACTTGGATCAATTGAAAGCCGTACACTTGTTCACCACCGATCTCGTCACGCTTGAGCCAGACTTGATCTCCAGCGTGGAGGTCTTGCAGCTGTGCGGAAGTGAGCCGGTTGGTCCAGTTTTGGTCTAGCGGTTTTTGCCAACCGCGCCAGTTGTAGGTGAGGAGCAAACTCCCCGGTTTGAAGTGTCGGTACAGGGTAGTGTACGGCTGCAGAGGAACTGATTGTGGTTGCATTGTTAACTCTCCAAGGGTTGTGTCTCAAAGCACAATACTGACCATAAGCTACTTTGTCAATGGCTCTGTTGCCAAATAAAAGTCCCGCGTAATGCCCCGTCGGCTCTGCCGCGGGGATAGCGAGGCGGATGTTTTTACTGTACTCCTTCCTGCATTGTCGTCAACCATTGTTCAGTTGGTCGTGAGTTCGGTATACTAGACCCACCATGAGCGATGCGGTACAGCAGATCAAAGACAAGCTGAGTATTCTTGACGTTATTTCACCGTATGTGGAGCTCCACAAGGCGGGGAAAAATTTCAAGGGCAAATCGCCCTTTTCGGCTGAAAAAACCCCATCTTTTTACGTGTCACCAGACCGCGGCATGTACTACTGTTTCTCGACTTCGCAAGGCGGCGATATGTTCAATTTCATTCAAGCTATGGAGGGAGTGGATTTTAAGGAAGCACTGAAGATCTTGGCTCAGAAAGCCGGAGTAGAGCTGGTGCCCGAAGACCCGAAAAAACGCAGTGAACGAGAGCGGCTCTATGCGGCGCTTGAGGCAGCGACGGTGTTTTATGAGGAGCAGCTCCCGAAAGAAGCAGAGGCCGTCAGCTACCTCAAGCGCCGCGGAGTGAAAGAGGAAACTATCGCTAAATGGCGTATCGGCTTTGCACCTGGCCCGCCGAAGGCGGGCTGGCGAGAAGCGAAAGACGCGCTTGAAGGGCAAGGGTTTACCAAAGACGAGTTACTAAAAGCTGGCATTATTAAGTCGGCTGAAGGCGGAAAGGAACCGTTTGATGTCTTCCGTGACCGAGTGATGTTCCCGATGGCTGAACCAAGTGGCAAGGTGGTGGCATTTTCAGGGCGCATTTTGCATCCTGATGAAAAAGCACCGAAGTACGTCAATTCACCTGAGACGGTCCTGTATAAAAAGTCTGAGTTGCTCTTCGGGTATGACAAGGCCAAGGAAGGAATTCGGAAACTCAACTTTTCGCTCATTGTGGAGGGTCAGTTTGATGTTGTGATGTGTCATCAAGCGGGTTACCACAACGCGGTGGCGGTATCTGGTACTGCGCTGACACAGCATCACGTGCAGCTTTTGGAGCGCCTTTCAGATAAAGTTGTACTTGCGCTCGATGCTGACCGTGCTGGTATTGCGGCCATGAAGAAAGCTGCCGAGGTGATGCTGCGCCGAGGGCTTGATGTGAAAGTTGCCGAAATGCCGCTCGGGAAGGACCCGGCCGATATGATCGTCGAAAATGCAGCTGATTTCAAAAAAGTCATTGGTCACTCGGTCCATGTCATCGAATTCATGCTTCACGTCATTATCCACGAAGAGAAGGATGAGCGCACGATGAAACGACGCGCGCGTGAAGAAGTGATCCCGTTCATTCTTCTGTTGCCTGACCGGATCGATCAGGAGCACTTCGTGGGAAAGGTGGCAACGGCGATCGACACGACGGTTGATGCAGTGCGGTTTGAGCTCGAGCGGCTGCGCGAGCAGGCGACTGAGCGCCCTGCCAGTGAATCGCGTACCAGCACGCCAGTGGCCAAGCGACCGAATACCGCGACTAACATGCCGCAGAAGGCGTACGTGTATCTGTTGGCCGCGGTTGAGGTTATCGAGCCAGCAGTGGCAAAAAAAGTCACCGCTGCAATCACTGAAATTGAAACGTTGGGTGATTTACAACAACCAGACGAGTCCGAGCGCGCGGGTGTGCTCTTCACTCTCGAGCAGCAGTTTGCTACCATGCCACCACTGGCGGTCGCGGAAGACGTGGTAGCGAAGCTTAATCAACTCAGGGTTGGCCTTATACGCCGACGTCTAGCTACCTTGCGAGCAGAGTTGCTCGAGCAAGCAGCTACTTTGGGAGAGGTTGCTCCGGAGCAAGTGCTTGCTACTATAAAAGAATTTGAAACAGAACTCCGTGAACCCGCGTACCAAACAGAAACCTTTCTCGCCACTTAATTCTGGCATAGTGCTTTTATACAAGGAGAAAAGGACTAGACATTTTAAGGTTTTTCTGTATAGTTGGGAACATTATGGCTGCCAAAAAGGCCACAAAAAAAGTTGCAAAAAAAGCGGTGAAAAAAGCCGTGAAAATCACAAAAAAAATTGCCACAAAGAAGGCTGTCTCGAAAAAGGCCGTGGCCACTAAAAAAGTAGCAAAGAAAGCTACGTCAAAAAAAGTAGCGAAGAAAGTTGTAAAGAAGACCCAGAAGCCGGTGAAGAAAGTTGCAAAAAAAGCAGCCACGAAAGCTGTAAAGAAAACTGCGTCTACAGCTAAGAGGGTTGTAAAAAAGAAACTGACCAAGAGTGAGCGCTTGCTTGAAGTGAAATCAGCTGAACTGATGCAGCTTGGTAAAGAGCGTGGGTATGTTACGTACGATGAGCTGCTGCGTGCATTTCCAGAGATCGAGAAAGATGTTGATTACCTTGATACACTCTATGAGCGATTTTCGATTGCGGGCATTGATGTGCTCCAGAGTGGCGGCATGTTGGGTGATGATCCGAGCGCAGATGTGATCGCACAGAAGAATGCGTTCAAACGAGGT
Source organism: Candidatus Nomurabacteria bacterium (assembly GCA_020632135.1). Classification (GTDB taxonomy): domain Bacteria; phylum Patescibacteriota; class Minisyncoccia; order Phycocordibacterales; family UBA918; genus OLB19. The sequence continues at coordinate 648,220 of JACKGC010000001.1, forward strand.
GATGGTGGATACGACTCAATTCAGATGTACCTGCGTGAAATTGGGCAATACCCACTCCTTAATGCTCATGAAGAACGCGTGCTTGCAAAGCGAATCGTGGAAGGTGATGACGAAGCGCGTAATCTCTTGGCTCGAGCTAACTTGCGTTTGGTAGTATCGATCGCAAAAAAATACGTCGGTCGTAGTCCTGATCTTACCCTCCTCGACCTGATCCAAGAAGGAAACCTCGGTCTCTTTAAGGCGGTTGATAAGTTCGACTTTACGAAGGGCTTTAAGTTTTCTACCTACGCCACGTGGTGGATCCGTCAGGCGATCACTCGCGCACTAGCTGATCAGTCTCGTACCATCCGCATTCCCGTGCACATGGTTGAAACGATGGCAAAGTACAAGCAAGTATCACGCCGACTTGCACAAGACCTCGGTCGTGACCCAATGCCGGAAGAGATCGCAACTGAGATGCAGGTGGAAGTGGAGAAGATCTACCAGATCGAAAAGATCTCACAAGACACCATCTCGCTTGAACTGCCAGTGGGAGACGATGACGATCGTTCACGCCTCTCAGACTTTATTTCTGATGATAAGATCACCTCGCCAGATCAGGAAGTTGCGCACAGCATTCTGACAGACCAGATCACCGAGATTCTTGATACGCTCTCAGAGAAGGAGCGTAAGATCCTCGAGATGCGTCACGGACTTCTGGATGGTACATATCACACGCTTGAAGAAGTGGGTCGTGAGTTCGGGGTGACGCGCGAGCGTATCCGTCAGATCGAAGCGAAGGCGCTTGAGAAAATCCGTCAGCATGAAAAGGCACGTAGACTGAAATCATATTAAGTTAAGAAAATAAAACGGCCGGCCCCGAAGGGGCCGGCCGTTTTATTTTAAAAAAGTATCAGCGCACCTATCACCATCCAGTAGAATGCGATACGTAACAGTAGGCGTTTATGGAAGCCGGCTTTAGCTTGTTCTATGATCAATTCGTTAGTAAAGAACCCGACGACAAAGTAAAATGGAATAACTTGCCAGCAAGACAGGTGTGAAAGTGGTCCCATATTAGCCGGAAGATAGTAGAAGATGTATTCGCCGAAAAGTAGGAGAAACAAGCCGTTGTATACGAGTTCAAGCAGAATAGCTTCGGCGCCCATAATGATGCCGGGTTTAATATGTTGATCGGGTGAAAAACGGTGAAAAACGGTGTCGTTAATGTACTTATAGAAGCCTAGCATGCCCCAGATAAGCGGGAAGAAGTAGCTAATGTCGCCACCATGGGCAGGGAATAATCGGTATTCCCAGAGCGGCCAACCGTAGACGTATTGCCAGATATTGTTCACGAATACTTCACCCGCAATGCCAAACAAACAAAAGAGTGTAATATAGAAAAAAGCCGTGCGAAAATGAATTCGCACAAATTGCTTTTTGATCAGCGACACCACTACGTAGTAGGTTGCACACAAAGCGAGACCGTATGCGATACTAGAAAGTGCGGTGATCTCAAACATTCCAAGTTGCGACTAGGTCTCCATGAACTTCGCGAGAATCTGCTTCAGTCCTTGCCGGGAGATGATGCCGATCGGATGATTTTCATCATCAACAACCGGAATACGTGCGCGCTCGTGCGCGATCGCGGTTGCAACGATCGACATAAGGTTGTCTTTAAGTGTAAGCGGCGAGTAGTCGAATGACATGAATTCTGATACCGGGAGGTCGCGCACGACATCGATTGAAGCAATGAATGCATCATCGGTAGAGAAATGATCGATGACAGCGCTGCCGTCGAGTGTGTCAGGGACAACTGCATCGAGTAGGTCAGCGACAGTGACTTCACCAGAAAGTTCACCATTCTCATCGGTTACGAGTACTGTGTTGGTATGCTGCGTGATCATTGCGTGCAGGGCATCGGCAAACGTGTCAGTCTCAGATACGATCACCGCAGGTTTTACGATGTCTTTGACTTGCATATACGCCAATCATACACCTAAAAAACCTGTGTGTACACTATTGATTAGCGGCCCTTAGCTCCTCCTTCAGGAGAATATAGAGCTTCGGAGTGATCAGTTCTTTTCGGTAGATGTCCTCAAGTACCATCTCTTCAATGGTGTGAACGCCATGTTTGGCCAGTGATTCTCCGAGGATGCGGGCCAATTCAATATTTTGGTCACTGAGTTCGTGGAGCTTGCGTTGTGAATTTTCTTTGAATGAGGTGTAGAGTTCGTTTACGTGCTTCACTGCCTCAGGCGTGAAGATGGTGTCAGAGACTTGCTCCAGCTGCGTGAGCTCCTTGAGAACCTTGCGGGAGATGATGGTCTGGGCGCGGTAGTACATGTAGCGATGCTCAAACGAACGAACGTTTTCCTCGCGCTTTAAGAGCTTTTTCACATTACGGAAAATACGTTCAAATATATCTCGATCATCTCCGTGAATGGTCACATCAGGCGAGAGGTTGCCGCTCTCGATTGCCTCAAGCTGAATGCGGAGCTTGCCCTGAATGCGACGAAACACAGACTCAGTCACTTCGTTGTGGTCGTAGAGTAGCTTGAGGTGCCGCTTCTCTATACCAATAGCATAAATGCGTAACACACGAAAGGCGAGGTCGTCACGGCGTTCTTGGGAGAGGGCACACGCCTTTTTGCAGGCGATCTGAAAAGCCTCGGTGTGTTGTGTGCGTAGGGCGTCGGCAATGTGCTCGCTAATGTAGCCGCGCTTTTCGTATTTGGCGAGTCGGCCGTTGACTTGGTGATGGATGATGGCTTGTGCCTCTTGGTACTCAATCTCCTCAACTGCAGTGAGTCGGTCAAGTTTGAAGCGACTGACCATGTTGCGAATGGTGGTGGCCTTAATGAAAAGCGTGGCAGCGATACAGCCAATGGTGATGGCAAGCAGGAACTCCCGCGGGCTGATCTCGAGGCTCCAGCCGGGAATGGCAAGGTCTTCCGGGATTAGCAGTACCATGGTCACTGCGAGTGCACCGCGCAGTGAGCCCCAGGCCATGAGGTGCTG
>JACKGC010000002.1 GCA_020632135.1 Candidatus Nomurabacteria bacterium
TATCGAGGGGGAGCTCGCGTTTGTGGGCACCATCTTTGAATTTTACGAAACCGTTTTGGCGGGCAAACTCAAATACTTCCTTCGTTACCTTCACGTCCTGTTCGCAGTATTTTTTAATGTCTTTCACGTTGCCCTCTTTCCACCAACGGACTGCCTGCAGGCCGTCTGCGCTTTTCTTTGCGCCAATGGTGGCCTGGGCCACGCTATCAAGACGCAAACGGCGCCCGAGGGCGAGTTTGATGTCTTCGAGCAAGTCGATGCTCTTTATTTGTGTGAGGTCGCCTGGGTAGTACTTATTTAAAAGAGGAATGTCAAAGTGGTTGGAATTGTAGCCCACGAGTGCGTCGGCTTGTTCGATGATCGGCCAAAGTTGTTCAATCTCATCGATGGTGACGGTGGTGTATTTTTCAGTCTCACTGTCGTAGACAGTAGCGACAGAGATATCGAGTGCGGTTGGATCATTTGAGCCGACTTCTTGAAAAATGTTCTGAGTTTCAAGGTCAAAAACAATATAGCGCATGGAGGTGATTGTACCATATTCAAAAGGCCGCGCCCGAAGGGTGCGGCCTCGATCTAGTTCATGTCCAGAGAATTCATCAGTGTATCGAGCGGCCCAGTGTGCTCTTGGCCGGATGCCAAGTGTTTGACAGTGAGATCACCGCTTTGCATTTCTGCTTCGCCGATGACGATGACGAACTTCACGCCACGATCGCTCGCGCTACCGATCTTTTTGCCGACTTTGCGGGTGCTGATGTCGGTGGCGACTTTGTGGCCTGCCTGTCGGATATGCATTGCTACCTGCTCTGCGTAGAGGTTTTGCTCGGCCTCCATCGGGATTATCATCACTTGTGGCGCGGTAGTGCGGATGTGTTCGGGGATGAGTTGGTGAACTTCAAGGAAGTCACGCATCGGCACGTCTCCCATACCAAAGCCAATGCCAGAGATGGCATCACCACTGAACATGGTGGTCAGGTTATCGAAACGACCGCCGCCTAACAGTGCACGGTTGTTTTCCGGTGCGGTATCAAAGAGTTCAAAAACGGTGCCAGTGTAGTAGTTGAAGCCACGGGCAATGGTGCGGTCGATGTAGGCGTTGGTGACCCCGAGTGAGCGCAGTCCTTCGAGTACCGGGCTACTGCCGCTGTTGTCTTCAACCAGGCTGATCACTGCGAGTGCCAATGCCTCATCTCCCACGATAGCGGCGAGCTCGTGCTGATAGTCTGTTCTATCGATCTTGGCTTTTTGGTCATTGAGGCGGGTGATCTTGGCGATCGTATCACTGTCCGTGATGCCGAGCTCGCCATAGAGCCGGTTCATTTCGGATCGGTCGTTGATGCGGATCTCGAACATGTCTGGGGTGGCGCCAAAATCGATGATGGTCTGATGGGCGAGCGCGATGAGCTCGATGTCTGCACTCACGTCGTCGACACCAAAGAGGTCGCAGTTGAACTGCCAGAACTCCCGCAGACGGCCACGCTGCGGGCGTTCGTACCGGAAAAGATTGGGAATGGAGTACCAGCGCACTGGAAAAGTTAGCTCGTGGCGCTGACCGGCAATCATTCGGGCCACAGTCGGAGTCATCTCGGGGCGCAATGTTACTTCACGATCCCCACGGTCGGTGAAGGTGTAGGTCTGCTCGTTGACGAGCTCTTCATTTTCAGCGCCCTTGGCTTTATACAAAGCTGATGGTTCAAGGATCGACGCGTCATAGCGCTCAAAGCCAAAGCTTTCGGCGGTCTTGCTCCAAGTTTGGAAAATGTAGCGTTGGATCGCCATGTCTTCCGGGTAGAAGTCACGCACGCCCTTGTACGAATCGGTTGAGAGTTTGTTGTCTGACATGTGTCGAATTGTAGGCGAGGTGGGGAGCGATTGCAATAGGAAAAGCCCGCTTGCCTTTGGCAAGCGGGCAAAGATCAGGGAACATGTTGTGGTTTAAGGAAAGCAGTTACGCAGTGGAGTGCCTGTCCGTTACCATCAATCAGGTAGCCCGTGGTGAGAGTTAGGAACGTCACTTTGTTGAAGCGCACAATTGCTGCCACTGCTTCGTAGCCACGGCGTCGTTCATCTTGTAGCGCTTCTAGGTAATCTGCTCCCGCAGGAAAGACTGCATTTGGTGTGACAATCACTGTGCCGTCTGTAAAGTCGATAAACAGAGTGTTGTCAGGTTCAAGGTGGAGTTGCTCAGCTACCATTACTACATCGTGTCTATGTACTGCCTTCAGGCAAGCTGGGTCAGGTGCGGCGGCTAGCACAGTAGTGGTGAAGAGTGACAGTGTCAGTAGGGAGTGGAAGTACATCACTAGTTCCTCACGAGTGGTCCGTGCTTATGAAAGCACACAGTGGACAATATGCAACTACTCAACTTGATCCGGTGCTATATGAAGCACACGCAAACGTTCATCCATGGCTTTTTGGATAGTGGCTTGCAAGCCACGTGGGTCAGGAAGGCCTTTGGTCTGGAAATTGCTCTCATGGGCGCCTGCGGTTTGGGCTTGGAGTGTACCGAAATTGAGCAGGGTTGGAATGACACCACGAATATAGAATTCAATGTCTTGGAGTCGTTCAAGGCGAAAGATGCTTACGTTGCGATTGAAGAAGTGGATCTGATCAACCACAATGATGCGACGATCGGTGATGATCCAGAGGTCAAGGTAGTAGTGGGTCCAGGTGGCGAAGCCGGCCATCAGGGTGAGGACCGACCAAGCTGCGATTCCGAAGGTAAGGAGGGTGGTGTAGTCACCGATGGTCAGTACTTCGGAGTGAAGTAGCTCCGGGGGAAAGAGGGCGACTAAAAAGAGTATAAAAAAGGGAAATAAGAGCATGATGAACGTACCAAAGAGTTCGGTAATGATCACGAACCAGTGCTTGCGGACTACCTTCAAGATTTTTTCGGTTGGCTCAAGTTGAATGCGTTCGTATAACATAGGCTATAAGATAAACGCTAACACACCCATGACGACCAGTAGTGGAATGGTGGTAGAGAAGTACACTACGAGTGTGTAGGTGGTCACTTTGACATCGGTGCCGTATGTGCGCCAGTGGTAGTAGAAAATGGCGGTAAAGATCGCGTATGCACCGAGGACTAAGTAAAACGTACCGAGCACGACCGTGTGGAGTGGTAGTTCTGGGAAGTTCAGTTGGCTGGGGTCAAGCATTGGGTTTATTGTAGCACCAAGATCGAGTAGCGTTCGATATCGTACTGGTCAGTGTGGGTAGTGGTAGTGAAGTGATGGGTGGCGCCGAGCTTCGCAATGGCCGCGGATTGTTCAGGTTCATGCTCAAGCCAGAGCTGGCCACCGGAGCGTAAGTAGAGCGGCGCCGCCCCAACGATAGCTGCAATGACCTCTAGGCCACGCTCACCGCCGAAGAGAGCGAGATACGGTTCATGTGTCACAACAGACTCTTCAATACGGTCGAGGGCGGGGTCGACATAGGGTGGGTTGCTCAGGATGTAGTCGTACTTGTCGACTACTGTTGAAAAGAGGTTACTGTGGAAAATGTGGTAGCGCGTTGCGTCGATCTGGTTTTCCTTTAGGTTTTTCTCAATGGTGGAGAGGTGGGTTTGGTCAATTTCGGCGAAGTCGACGAGGGTGTTTTGTAGTGCCTTCGCTACGGCGATGCCGATGCAGCCGCTGCCGGCACACAGGTCGAGAACTCGCACTGGCTTGGCGGCAAACCCGAGAGGGAGAGTGGCACCGCCGCGGATGGTAGTAATGGCTTCTTCGGTCCAGTACTCAGTCTCGGGGCGGGGAATGAGTGGTCTGGAATCGAGCCAGATCTTGCAGTTGAGAAATGGTGTGTGGCCAATGAGGTAGGCGAGTGGTTCGCCGAGGGCGAGGCGTTTGCAGTCGGCGAAAAAAGCTACGCTTTTTTCGCCGTCGTATTTTTCCTGCAGTAACCACGCCATCTCTTGACTTTGCATACGTACTTAGTACTATGCGATACAGTAACGTGTTCGTCAATAAATTACCTGTAGGAGAAATCCGTATGGACAGAATGGTGGTGAATAATCACGGCATCCAGTATGTGCCAATTGATGCATTGGAGGAACAAATAATCGCTGAGATCAAGAAACACGGCCGGTCACTCGGCGTCTTACATCGACTGTGTCAGGATGTTCAGTTTACCCTGACGTGCCGACTCACTGCACCAGGTGGCACACTGCTGACGGCCGACGAATTTCGTACATTCTGGCGGTCTATCTTTCAAATGAACCTCATCTCGGTCGAGAAGCAGGCTGAACTGTTCGGGATCCCAGAGGCAAGTATGTGGAATTGGCTTTCTCTACTGATGAGTACCAAAGCGGCACTGGTACCGATCGTGCCATCAGCCTTCAAAGAGGTACTCCAAAGTGCCTTGCGGCTCATGCGTGATACGATTGCGGAACAATCGGCGAAAGAAGGATCGGTACACCAGCTATGATTTGCTTTGGTGTGAAGGCCGGCGCGCTTCGCGCGCCGGCCTTTTTATTTTGTTATACTTACCCGCATGTCGGAGTATATTCTCAAGATCAAAAACCTCACTAAGGTGTATCGCGACCGCAAGCAGGAAAAGTTGGCGGTCAATGACATCTCGCTATCGGTCCGCCGTGGGAGTTTCTTTGGGCTCCTTGGCCCTAATGGTGCGGGTAAGAGCACGACCATTCACTGTATCACCGGCATTGCGCAGCCTACTTCAGGAACCATAACGATTGACGGGGTCGATGTGGTGAAGGACTACAAGCTGGCTCGAACGAAAGTGGGGCTCTCACCGCAGGAGTTTAACGTCAACATTTTTAATACTACCGAGCAACTGATGGACTACATGGGTGGGTACTACGGTATTAAGAAGGCCGCCCGAAAGGCAAAGATCGACCAGCTTGTAGAGCGGTTTGACCTCACTGAGCATCGCCAGGTAGTCTTTCAGCGCCTTTCGGGCGGTCTCAAGCGCCGGGCCATTCTTGGTCGCGCGCTCATTCACACACCCGACCTACTTATCCTTGATGAGCCTACGGCCGGAGTGGATGTCGAGCAGCGGCACGACTTGTGGGGTTACTTGCGCGAGCTAAACGAAATGGGTAAGACGATCATTCTCACCTCACACTACCTCGAGGAGATTCAGGCGCTGTGTGACGATATTGCCATTATCAACCGTGGCCAGATCGTCGCGCACGGCACCAAGGCCGAATTTATGAAAGACGGCAAGAGCGTCGAAGAGGCGTACTTAGAGATCACCCGCGCGGCTAATAACAACTCTGCAGTATGAATTGGATCGGACTCTATACGCTCATAAGACGGGAAGTGGAGCGTACCTTTGCGGTAGTCATTCAGACGCTCGTGGCGCCACTTATCTCGGCGACACTCTACCTGTTCATCTTTGGGGTGGTGATTGGCAGTCGGATCGAGGATTTCGCTGGCGTGCCCTTCATCTCGTTCGTCTTTCCGGGCGTGCTGTTGCTTTCAATTATTAATGCGTCATTCGCGAGCGCTTCCTCAGGACTCTACTTCATGCGCTTCTCACGTGCGATCGAGGAGCTATTAATCGCGCCACTGTCGTACTTTGAGATGCTGATTGGTTTTGTGGGGAGTGCAGTGGCTCGGGCGCTTATAGTAGGGACGCTCATTTTGGGTGTTGGTGTACTGTTTGGTGCGGTCACGCTAGTTGATCCCTTTGGCTTCTTTTTCTATGTCACCGCCATTGCAGCGATCTTTGCGATGCTTGGTATCATTGTGGCACTCTGGGCAGAAGATTTTGAGCAGCTGCAGGTACTCAATACTTTTGTGATCACACCGTTGACTTACCTCGGCGGCATTTTCTACTCCATTACGTTCCTACCAGAGCTTGCGGCCACTATTACACGCGCCAACCCCTTCTTTTACTTTGCTGATGGAATTAGAAGTAGCATGATCGGCTACAGTGAAGCAGATACTGCTGTTGGGCTTGTGATCATTCTTGGCCTGGTCGTTGGTTTGGGAGTACTGGTGACTGAGCTTTTCCGGCGGGGGTGGAAGATCCGCGGGTAAGTTGCCCACAGAGGCGCGGACCCTTCGGGTCCCCGCCTCTGGTACACTATCCATAGTATGAAAAAGAACACCAAACTATATGAGACCGCAACCGCCCTGCTCGAACCCGGCAAAGGTATCTTAGCGGCGGATGAAAGCGATGCGACTGCAGGGAAGCGCCTTGATATGGTGCATCTTCCTAACGAGCCAGAGCACCGACGTGATTTTCGTGAGATCCTCTTCACCGCTCCTGATATCGAGAAGTATGTCTCAGGTGTCATCATGTATGACTCCTCCATTCGTAATAGCACCAAAGACGGCATGCCATTCGCTGACGTGCTTACTGCGAAAGGGATCGTGCCTGGCATCAAGGTTGACCTCGGCGTGCGCGACCTTGAGGGTTTTAAGGGTGAGGTAGTAACTCAAGGACTCGACAATCTCGCTGAGCGCTTTGCTGAGTACTACGATCTGGGTGCGCGCTTTGCGAAGTGGCGTTCGGTCATTACGATCGATGAAGACGAAACTCCGACTGAACAATCACTGAAAATTAACGCCATCATGCTCGCGCGGTATGCACAGATCGCGCAGGCAGCTGATATCGTACCGATCGTCGAGCCGGAAGTGATCCATGCCGGTGACCACTCACTTGAGAGGGCTGAGCTGGTGACCACCAAGGCCTTGCAGATCCTGTTCCAGACGCTCCTGGAGTATCGTGTTGATCTCTCAGGACTCATTTTAAAATCATCGATGGTGCTTGCGGGCGACAGCTACTCCGACCAGACTTCACCTGAGGAAGTAGCGCAAGCAACCCTGCGCACTTTCCACATGAGCGTGCCGCATGCGTGTGCTGGCATCGTATTCCTTTCAGGCGGTCAGTCGCCAGAGCGCTCCACCCAAAATCTCAATGCCATCGCCAAGATGGGCGAACAGCCATGGCCGATCACGTTTTCGTTCTCACGAGCGATCGAAGAGCCAATGCTCAAGGCGTGGGGTGGTAAGCCAGAAAATGTCCAGGCTGCCCAGGAGGCATTGGTGAAGACGTGCGAGCAGAATAGTTTGGCGAGCTTAGGGAAGCTGTAAACTAGTAGCGGCCACTTTCACACACTACCTTGGCGAGCATTTGCAGGCGCCGAGCTTGTTTTTATCCGTTAGGTGGTAGCAGGATAAAAGTTGGCGTCGAAACCGAAGTAAAATTCTGCTGAGAATTGTACGGTCGCCAAGGTAGTGTGTGAAGCTTGGTTTTGGTGAAGTTTGTAGGTGAATAAAAATGGCCGGCCCCGAAGGGGCCGGCCATTTAATTATTTTTTCTGCTTGTATACCGTGTGCTTTTTAGCGATCGGGTTGAATTTGGTGGTCTCGTACTTCTTACTCGGGTCCTTCTTGTTCTTGTTGTTAAACCGAGTGTAGTACACATGACCTTTACCAACGCCATTTTCGTCGCCCGCAGACACTAATTTGACAAGTAAATCTTGTGACATAGTTGCACGATGATAGCAAAAGGAACCAAAAAGGTCAATCTGTCAATTTTGGCGCTATTAATCAACAGTTTATGCACTCTTTAGAGTCGGGTTCGGCAGGCCCCTCGTGGTACCATGAGGATAACTACAGCCGAGTGGTGCAGTAGGTGTGGTGCAAGTCGTCATGAGAGTACTTACTTTTGGTTGGGAATTTCCACCTGCAAAAAATGGCGGGCTCGGAGTTGCTTGCTACGGACTCACAAGAGAGCTTCTACAAAGCGGTGTAGAGGTCATTTTTGTGCTTCCTAAAACTCAAGAAACGCGCGGCAATGCACGCTTTTTGTTTGCTGACCACGAGCGACTTCTCAAAGTCCGCCACACTGACATCTCACTGAAGCCGTATCAGCAGGCAGACAGTCTTATCCGCACTATTATTGGGTACGACAAACAAGGTCATCCGATCATCCGTTCACGCACCATCATTGAAGAGGCACATCGCTTTGCCCACCAAGCTGCACTGATCGCTCAAGAAGAGGAATTTGATGTGATTCACGCGCACGATTGGACCTCCTACCTGGCAGGCGTTGCAGCCAAGATTGCAAGCGGGAAGCCGCTTATCCTTCATGTCCACGCCACCTCATACGATCAAGCTGCGAGTGAGAATGTCGATCCGTCCATCTTTAAGATCGAGCAAGAATCATTCACATTTGCAGACAAAGTAGTAACAGTGAGTGGTTACACGAAGAATATCTTGGTCCAAAAGCATGGCGTACCCGCCGCGAAAGTTGAGGTGGTACACAACGGTTGTGATACGAACGAGCCTCCACGTCTCCCGCAAACTCTCACCGAGCTCAAACGCCAAGGTAAGAAGATCGTGCTGTATCATGGACGCATCAGCATCCAAAAGGGTGTTGACCACTTCATCCGTGCTGCGCGGCGGGTGGTTGATGTCGATCCCACTGTCATCTTTGTGGTTTCAGGTTGGGGTGATATGACCAACCAGATCATCGAGCAAGTCGGCGCGATGAGGCTCTCAGAGCACGTGCGCTTCGCGGGTGCGCTTTGGGAAGAAGAACGAGACCGCATGTATCAGAGCGCCGACCTGGTGGTCATGCCGTCCGTCTCTGAACCATTTGGTCTCGTACCGTTGGAAGCTCTCCAGCACGGCACTCCAGCGATCATCAGTAAGCAATCAGGGGTCTCTGAAGTCCTTTCACATGTACTGAAGGTAGATTTCTGGGATATCGATGAGATGGCCAATCAGATTCTCTCGGCACTCCGCTACCCGGTCATACGTGAGCAGATGGTCAAGGAAGGAAAGTGGCAAATGCAAGGCATGTCATGGCGCTTCGCAGCGGAAAAGATCAAGCGTCTTTATCAGAGTCTGGTACAATACGTTACACCATAGGTTATGCTTACTGTTTGCCCATATTTCCACGTTCATCAGCCCTTCCGAGTGAAGCGATATCGAGTGTTCGATATCGGAAATGACACTGAATATTTCAATGATATGAGTGGCACCGATCTCGACAATCGTTTCATTGTTGAAAAGGTAGCCAATAAATCATATCGTCCCACTAATCGCGTTTTGAAGGAACTTCTCGATCGTCATCCTGAATTCCGTTTTAATCTTTCTTTCTCAGGTACGGTACTCGATCAATTTGAGGCCTACGCACCAGATGTACTCGAATCATTCCAGGAGTTAGTCGCGACGGGCCGCGTCGAGATTCTCGCAGACACATACCATCACTCACTCGCGTTCTTCTACTCTGTGCCGGAGTTCAAACGGCAGGTAGAACAGCATGAACGCAAGATCAAAAAACTCTTTGGGGTGAAACCGCGCGTCTTCCGCAACACTGAGCTTTCGTATCGTAACGATCTTGCGAAGTGGTGCGAAGACAATGGCTACCTCGGCATTATGGCGGAAGGTTGGGACAAGTACCTTGGATGGCGGAGCCCTAATTATCTGTACCGCCCAACGGGGTGTAGCAAGATCAAGGTACTTCTGAAGAACTACAAGCTCTCTGATGACATTGCGTTTCGGTTTGGTAATAAGCAGTGGGAAAGTTGGCCGTTGTCGGCTGACACCTACGCCAACTGGATCCATGCCCACCATGGTGACGGACAAACGGTTAACCTTTTCATGGACTACGAGAGTTTCGGAGAGCATCAGTGGGAAGATACTGGCATCTTCGATTTTCTTCGTGCTATGCCTGAGATGGTCATGCGTCATCCGGACACCAGCTTTAAGACTGCAACCGAAACCGTACAGTCGTACGATGTCGCTGGCGAGTATGATGTGCCGGACGTGCTCACCTGGGCCGATACCGACCGCGACCTCACTGCCTGGAACGGTAATGATATCCAGCGCGACGCGATCGCTGCCACATACCGTCTTGAGGAAGACATCATGAAAACGCGCAAACGCGATCTCATTGAAACCTGGCGTAAGCTGCAGACCTCTGACCACTTCTACTACATGTGTACCAAGTGGGCGAATGATGGTGATGTACACGCGTACTTCTCTCCGTACCAATCCCCATATGATGCATATATTGCTTTCATGAATGCGCTTAGTGATTTACAATTACGAGTAAGCCATGCGGTGGCTGAACGTGAAGCAAAGGAAGTGGCGGTTGCCACTGCCGAGCCTGCTTCGGTGGAAGAGGAAGTGGTGGAGCTTGAGCCGATGCCGGAACGGTCACAGGTGCCTGCGCCTGAACCTGAACCGGCTCTGTCACCACGACGGTGGTGGGAGAAGATCCTGGATGCAATACCGTTCTTTAGTCGTCCTCGACGTGAGGGAATAAGTTCTTAATATTTTATGCCAACCAAAACAACTAAGAAGCCCGTAGCTAAGAAAGCTACCAAAACAGTGACCAAGAAAGTCTCTAAGAAAGTTGTGAAAAAAGCAGCGCCAAAAAAGCAAGGTGCAAAAGTAGCTAGTAAGAAAGAGCTGGTGTACGCTGATAATCAGAAGTCATTTTGGGTGACCAACGGCCAAATCCTCAATAGTCTTGTGGCGTTGCGAGATGCGCTTGATGAAATGGAGAAGGAGGTCTACAGCTACCACGCGGGAACGGCGCACAACGATTTCGCTAATTGGGTGTCTGATGTCCTCTGTGACCAGGCGTGTGCGGTGGATCTCGAAAAAGCCAAGACACCAAAGTCGGCAAAGACAGTGGTGGTGCGGCACCTTAAGACATACACAGTGTAATTGCCTATGGCTCGTTCGGTCACGATCGGAAACGGCAACTTGCTTGTCGGCCTCGATGCGCGAGGCCAGGTTCGTGATATGTACTATCCGTACGTGGGCGAGGCAAACCACGTCAGTGGTGCGAGCGGTAATTTCGTTCATCGTATCGGCGTGTTTGTTGACGGAGAGATATCATGGCTGGATGACCCTGGTTGGCGGGTCACCAGCGGACTGGAGGAGGATTCTTGTCTTGGCAGCGTCTTTGCGGAGCACGCAAAACTCGGTATTGCCATATCGACACGCGACGTGGTTCATAATGAGCACGACGTCTTTTTGCGACACTTCACCATTCATAATCAGCGTGAGGAAACACGCACTATCAAACTATTCCTCTCTCAGCAGTTTCGCATTTATGAGTCTCGTCGTGGTGATACGGGCTTCTATGATCCGCGCGTGAATGCGATCATTCACTACAAGGGAGACATGACAATTCTGGTCAACGCAGTGAGTGGTAAGCAATCATTTCAGGAGTACAACATCGGCTTGTTTGGTATTGAAGGAAAGGAGGGCACGTATCTTGATGCGGTTGATGGTGTGCTCGAACAAAACCCCATCGAGCATGGATCAGTTGATTCAGTATTGGGGTTATCGTTTACTATTTCTGGCCACGCATCTAACGATGCACATTACTGGGTAGTATGTGGCTCGTCTATCGCCGAAGTGCACACGATGGACCAGTTGGTGCTGAGTGAAGGACCAGATCGGCTCATAGGTTCGACCGCTGGTTACTGGCATGCGTGGTTGGACAAGGAAGAGACAGATCTTTCCTTGCTGCCGGCAGAGCTCCAGACACTGTATCGACGTTCGCTCATGGTTATGCGGGTCCATACCGACAATCGTGGCGGGATCATTGCCTCCAGCGATACGGACATGCTTCACCATGGTCGCGATACCTACAGCTACGTCTGGCCTCGTGACGCCGCCATGATCGCGCATGCGTTTGATCGCACTGGTTACCGTGACGTGTCCGTACGTTTTTTTAAACTAATGGCCGATCTGCTCGACCCGAGTGGGTATCTGATGCACAAGTATCGCGCGGATGGGGTCTTGGGTAGTTCATGGCATCCGTGGATCATTAATGGAGAGGCACATTTGCCAATCCAGGAAGACGAGACTGCCACTGTGCTCTTTATGTTGTGGGAGCATTTTGAGCGCTATCGTGACATTGAGCTCGTGGAGTCGCTGTATAACACTTTTATTGAACCGGCCGCTGAATTCATGTGCGAGTACATCGAGTCACTGACCGGCTTACCGCAAGCATCATTCGACCTTTGGGAAGAGAAGTATGGCACTTCTACATATACCGCCGCCTCAGTCTATGGTGGCCTCATGGCTGCAGCAAAGTTTGCCAATTTACTTGGAAAGGATGACGCATCGCGGATTTACCAAGCGGTGGCACAACGAATGCAGACCGCAATCGGTGAAGTGCTTTACGACAAAGAAGCAGGCGTGTTTGTGAAGCATGTACTTCATACATCTGATGGAGAGCTTGAGTACGATCGCACGGTTGATTCCAGCAGTCTCTACGGATTGTTACTGTTCCGGGTGTTTGAGGTAGATGACCCACGTGTGACCAAGATGTTTGAGGTAGTTAAGGAGCGTCTGGAGGTAACAGGGAACAGTAAGGGTTTTGTGCGGTATGAGGGGGATCGATACTACCGCCGCCAGGAGGCTGGCTCACCGAACCCGTGGGTGATCTGTACGCTCTGGATCGCGCGCTATCATATTGAAAAAGCTCAGTCACTCAAAGATCTGAAGTATCCGCTGGAACTCCTTGAGTGGACTGCTTCGCATGCTACGACCGGTGGTGTCCTGGCAGAGCAAATGCATCCTGATACCCGCGAGCAACTCTCCACTGCACCACTCGTGTGGAGTCATGCCGAATTTGTCTTAGCGGTCCAGGCATACATAGAAAAAGTGGCCGAGCTGAAAGATCAGAAATAAGAAAACCGCGCCTGTAGGCGCGGTTTGTATTAGCGGCACATGCCAGTGAAATTAAGCTCCGCCCAGAGTCGAGCAGATCGGTGTGAGCGCTGTTCAGCCTGAAGCCGGTCAAGCTCAGAGTGCTCGCTTGGTAGAGTTATACCAAACGTGGTGTGTACCGGGTTGTCGTCACAAGAGACACGACCGTAGCAGGTTAGGCTTCCGTCTGGTTTGAATCGAATACAGTGTACGACCGTGATTCGAGTTGGTGTGTGTGGCACGCTGCGTCCTCCCCGTGCAAAGCAGCAACTATAAAGAACATTTGTGCAGAAAATAGCGTGTTGTATATCGTGTGTCAATGCGCCTGTCCACGGGTCTAAAATACTTGCTTCCAGGTGGCAGTTATTGGGTCGAACGTTCCGATCTTGGTGCGGTGAATGTGCCAGGCGAGGCCACAAGTACCAAGACGTTCACCAATGAGGTGCGCGAGTGAGCGCATGTAGGTGCCGGAAGAGGCGGTGCAGCGGAAATGGGCGATGGTGTAGGAGTCGGGGAGGTGGACTGGGCCCGAATTGTTCTGCGTAAAATTGTTTTGGGCAATTTCGGCCCAGTCCTTCCGCACATCAACCCGCCTGAAATCATTGCCAAGGGCCTTGCGTGGGTCGGTCACTGGCGGAATAGTGTCTATTTTGTCGCGCGCTTCGCGCGCCACTTCTTCGCGCGACTTTGTTTCAACACCAGTCAACTCGAGCTCATAGATGGTCGATTCGTTGGTCGGGATCTCGATCTCATCCAACCGCCCTTCGAGTGTCCAAGTATGAAGCGGCTTGCCCTTAACTGTCTTAGAAGAAAATAGTGGATAAGGAATTGCGATGTCCCCGACCAAATCAAGTACTAACCGTTTCAGCACTTCATCTGAAAGGACCGGTGAGCCAATATCTCGTGAGGTTGTTAGACTTGGCCTAGCGGCCCGGAGCGCAACCGAAGGAGATGTTGGCTCACCGGTCATTTCTAGACATACCTCTAGTCTTCCCAACACATCATGCGTATCTGACGAAATACCAAACAGCACCGAAAACTCATATTCCTTATCAAGTCCATGGTACTGCTCTTGTTTCTTGCACTCTTCTCCGATCAGTACGAGCAGCTTCCCTGACGCCATTGGGTCGAGGCGACCGGCGTAGGCGAGGGGAACATCTGTATAGGCGGGCGGCTGCGCCGCCCGCCACGCCTCTGCACACGCAAGCGGCGTTTCACCAACTTGCTTTTCTAAGACGATGTATTTCTCCACCTCGTGAGTCTACTATCCAAACGGATTCCCGCCAAGGAATTTATTGACGATGGCGAGCAGGACAAACAAACCAATGGCGATAAGGATCACTTGCATGATCTTAGTATAACAAACCTTGCATCATATATTTGACTAATTCCAGAAAATCAACAGAATCACAGCTATCCCCTTGACTCTACAAAACAAAGTAGTAGTATGCAGTCGCAAGACCGGCCGGGAACACTGGCGGAACTCTCAATACTCTTGCGCGCTCGCCAACACGCATTGTAACGTTGGCATCTACTAACGATATCAACGTTTTTTTATTTTATGACCGCATTCAATGATGTCATGACCGCTGAAGCTGCTGCAGTGCAGATGATCACTAGTGCTAAGGAAGAGGTGGCTGTGGCTATTGCGACTGCTCGCAGCGCAGCAAAGACCCGAATAGAAGAAGAGAACGCCGCACTCGCTGCCGCAGCTGAAGCTGCGCGTGACGCTCATCAAAGTAAGCTCAATGGCACCATCGGTCAGTTCAAGACTGATACCGAGGCTCAGGTGGCAGCGGTCAAACAGCGGTTTGCCAGTAAGCGTGCAGAGTTTGAGAAACTCATTCTCACACGCTTTCAGTAGCATTTCATAATTTAGGTATGGCAGTTGTCCCGATGCATAAAGTGAAATTGGTAGTACATACATCTGATGTAGATGCTGCCTTAGATGTGGTCCAGAAAGTCGGGGCAGTTGAATTTAAACCAACCGAACGAATTGAGGTAGTCGAGCCAGAGGTACTGTTTCCGCACGCGCAACTTTTGCCGCGTGTCCTGCACGCGGTGCAGTTTCTCGCGCCGTATGCACCGGAGCGTGGCCTGTGGCAAACCCTACGTGAAGGATCGCGAGCCGAACTGACTGAGTCGGAAGTGGTCAAGAAAATGCAGGACGTCGATGCTGTGCGCTTGATAGTTGAAGATCTCGAGCGGTTGCAGGTGGAACACGCCGAACTCACCGAGCGGGTGCGTGAGCTCACTGAGCAGCATGAACTATTGGCTGAGTGGAAAGGTTTACCGATTGCGCTCTCGAAACTCAATACACCACGCACCAAAACGCTCCTGGTGGAGGGTCGGGCAGCTGCTGAAGGGGAGTCGGTGGCTACTCAGCTTGAACGTGAACTGGCAGCAGCTGCAGTACCAAGTGCGCTCACTGAAGTATCAGCGACCGCCGTGGCTTTGACCATTGCAAACGACTCCTCAGCACGAAGTGCCGCTGAGGAGGTCTGTAGTACAGTGGGTGTCAACATCGTGACTCCGCCAGCTGGTGTGGAAACCCCAGAAGTAGAGTTTATTGCGATCTCAGAACAGCTTGCTAAGGCGAAAGGTGACCTCGCACTCTGGCTAGACCAAGCAGAACATTTTGCCATTACGCATTTTCATAATTTGCAAGTAGCTGGTGAAGTGCTCTCGTGGCAGCGCGACCGATACGCTGTTGTAGATGCTGCGGGCGCCACGAAGTACACAGTAGTTTTTGATGGTTGGCTCAATGGCAATCGAAAGGTCGCGATCGAAGCCGAGTTTCAAAAGCTTGGCCTGGCAGCGGTTTTCACCGAGGTCGAGTTGGCTGAAGATGAGGAGCCGCCAGTCGAGATCGAAAACAGCAATTTTGTCCGACCATTTGAAGCGGTGACTCGTCTGTATGGCATGCCGGGCTACAAAGACCTCGACCCCACGGTATTCCTCGCCGGATTCTTTTTCCTCTTCTTTGGCCTCTCGCTCACCGACGTTGGGTATGGTCTCTTTCTGATGGTGGCATCAGTCATTATTCTCACGCTCTTTAAGGTCGCGAAGCCGATCCGCCAGTTTGCGAAACTGTTGCTCTTTGTTGGTTTTGCGACTGTACTCGTCGGTGCACTCTTTGGTGGGTACTTTGGTTTGGCGCCAGAGCAATTGCCTGAAGCACTGCAGAAGCTGGCGGTATTTGATCCGATCGGTAATCCACTACCGGTGTTCTATCTTGCGCTTGGACTCGGCGTTTTCCAGGTTATGGTCGGCCTTATGGTGAAGATCTACAGTGAATACAAAAACAATCGTCTCATGGACGGCGTGCTCGATCAGGGGCCGTGGCTCTTCCTTTTTGGTATCGGTATCTTGTATGTGCTACAGATGGTGGAGTATGTTGACTTACTATCGACCAAGCAAATTATCAATCTTGCCTATGTTGGTGTTGCGATGGTAGCGATCTTCAGTGCACGTCACGGCAGCGGTATCTTCGGTAAGATCCAGTCTGCTGCCGGTGCGCTCTATGGCAGTATTGGCTACTTCTCAGATATTCTGTCGTACTCACGTTTGTTGGCGCTGGGTCTCGCGACCACCGCACTCGCGTTTGCGGTCAACCTCATCGCCAGCATGATATTTGATAAGGAATCCATTATCACTTGGATCTTTGCTGGCCTCGTGCTCCTTATTGGTCACGTCTTCACCCTCGCAGTGAACACGCTTGGCGCTTTTATTCACAGTGCACGTCTGCAGTTCGTGGAGTTCTTCGGGAAGTTCATTGTCGGGACTGGTCGCGAATTTAAGCCGCTCATGCGCAGCGAAAGGCATGTGATCGTCGTCGACGACACAAAATAGTCGAGCGCGCCGCAAGGCATCTCACTGCGCATATCAGTTAAGTAGATCTGAGCAGTGAGATGCCTTCCAGGCAGGGGGAATCATTAACGAAATTAATACATTTAAAAAATTAGTATGGAATCATTACTTGGAGTCGCACTCGTATTCATCGGCGCAGCCGTGACCGCAGTGCTTGGATTTGCTGGTTCAGCGGTTGGTATGGGCTACGCTGGTCAGGCAGCAGCTGGAGTGGTTGGTGAGAAGCCAAACCTCTTCGGTAAGATGTTGCTCATGCAGGCACTTCCTGGTTCACAGGGTATTTATGGCCTCGTGGGTGCGTTCTTGATCCTGAGTTTCTCAGGTATTCTCGGCGGTGGCGAAGAAGCACTCAACATCAGCACCACCACTGGTATCCAGTACCTCGTAGCGGGCCTCCCAATTGGTATTGCTGGTCTTGTCTCAGGTATCTACCAGGGCATCGTGGCTGCGTCTGGTGTATCTCTTATTGCCAAGGACGAAGCCAATATGGGACGCGCAATCGTACTCTCAGTAATGGTGGAAACCTGGGCGATCTTCGGTGTACTCATCAGCTTTATCTTGCTTATCTCTATCTAGAGTCACTATTTCGTGCCTATGTCACACAACACCTTACTAGAAAAGATCCAAACTGACGTTGCTGCAGAAATTGATGCTATCAAGGCTGCTGGTGCGGCAGAGGTGGCCAAGATCGAAGCAGAGACCGAACAGGCGATCCAAACACTGCGGGTGACGCATACCGTTGCGCTTGAGAAGGAGCTGGCACAGCAGGAACTCGTTGTTATTTCTAAAGCCAAGCAAGCGGGCAAGATTGCCCTGCAGAGCGCGAAGCGCGCTGAGATTGACGACCTATTCGTGACCATTGAGAAGGAGCTGGCGGGACAAGCGGCTGAGGGCTACGTGCATCTCTTTAGCAAGTATGCTTCGAGCATCATTCCAGCCGGTGTCGTGGTTACCAAAGTTGTCGCGCCGGAGTCTCGTGTCAGTGAAACGGCAGAGATACTTAAGGCAGCCGGCGTGGTAGCAGAGGTGACTCCCGATGCACGCATTGGTGCAGGCTTCATCCTGTACACTGCTGATGGTGTCTACGATGTGACGCTGGCACGCATCATGAGTGAAGCTCGAGTGGAGATCGAGATGGAAGTGGTCCAAACCGTAATGGCGTAATACAGCAGTATGCAAACCTCGTACATCTACAGTGCTAGCCGCGTGAATGCGCTTACCCAATTCTTGCTCAGCAAGACGGATATTGAGCGGCTACTCGTTGCTGACCCTGGCGAGGAGCTCCAGTCTGCATTGAAAGAAACGTACCTGGCGCCGTACGTGGTGCGGGTGCCTGATGAGAGCGTGCCGCTCGCGATCGAGCAGACACTCATCGATGCGAAGCGGTTGATTCACCGCATCACCCCACAAGGGGACATGTTCCGGATCATGTGGGTACAGTATGACATTCACAATCTCCGTGTGTTCGCCAAAGCTCGTGTCGCCGGACTCACCTATGAAGCGTGTGATCCATACCTCTCAAAGCGTGGTATCTACGAACCCGACTATCTCTTTAAGCATGTTGAGAATGATTCCCTCGATTTCTTGCAACCTGAGTGGCAGGCTGGTTTCGCTCGCGCGGTTGAGTCGGCCAAAGACGGTGACCTCGGCCGAATCGATAGTGTACTCGATGACCTGTACTTCATCACCGCAAAGCGCATTGTCGCCACTCTTGGTGACGACTTTATGAAGCGGTATCTTGCTACCCTCATTGACCTCTATAATCTCAAAAGTCGACTACGGCACCTCACCAATACTGAAGTGAGTTTCACTCCGGCGTTTGTGGAAGGAGGTTCGTTCGTGGCTGAGCATATTGAAACACTCGAAGATACGCTCGCACTCTTTCATCGCTTTGGTGGTGAAGGTTTCTGGAAGGATGCATTGCAGTATTTCACTGAAACTGGCAATTTTACTCGCATCGACGCTCGGGCAGCTGAGTATCTACTTATCACGGCGAAGGAAGGGAGTTACGATATGTTCTCCTCAGCCTCGCTGGTACTCTACTACCTCAAGTGCCGCCAGGCAGCTGCCAATGTGCGCACGATCGTAGTCGGGAAGAACAACGGACTCAGTCTGGAAGATATTCGCACTAATTTACGCATGGCCTATGTCAACGACTAACAACGAGTATAGAATCGCAATTG
Source organism: Candidatus Nomurabacteria bacterium (assembly GCA_020632135.1). Classification (GTDB taxonomy): domain Bacteria; phylum Patescibacteriota; class Minisyncoccia; order Phycocordibacterales; family UBA918; genus OLB19. The sequence goes on from JACKGC010000002.1 coordinate 18,710, forward strand.
TTGGACCGGCCGACACGGTATCTGGCTTCAAGGCGCTTGGAGTGGAGCCGTTTGCGGCTGCTGATGCTGAAGAGGCGCTTGAGCAACTCCGTCACATCAAGCAGCAAACACTCGACCCTGAATCAAAGCAGAAGTATGCGATCGTGTGCATTATTGAAGACTTGGTGGCACTTGTTGATCAGGCTGAGTATGCGAAGGTAGTGGCGGGTGCGCTGCCGGCAGTCGTACTCTTGCCCGGACCTGAGGGCAGTAGCGGCTTTGCGATCGAGCGCTTGCGACGATTGGCGGAGCAGGCGGTTGGGTCGGCCATTATTTAGAGGTTGCGGCGGGCCGAAGGCCCGCCGCAGAGACACATGCAGTAAGCATGTGATGAGCGTATCTCATTGAGATTCATTCATCACATTCTTTCTGGGAAGATCGAATGATTATTAAACTTAGAAGAAATTATTATTTATGACGAACGAAACGAAAGACATCAAAGCGGGAGTGATCGAACGAGTCACAGGCCCTTTGGTGCGCGCCAACGGTATGAGTGAAGCCAAGCTCTACGAGGTGGTGAAAGTATCAGACGAGAAATTGCTCGGTGAGATCATCGAACTCCATGGTGACGTGGCGGCGATTCAGGTCTACGAAGAGACGGCAGGCATTGGCCCAGGAGACGTGGTCTATCGTACCGGACGCACGATGTCAGCTGCATTGGCGCCAGGACTCTTGGAGTCTATCTATGACGGTGTGCAACGACCGCTGAAAGATATTCAGGCTGCGTCTGGTGACTGCTACATCAAGCGCGGCATTGAAGCGCAGCCGATCGATCTTGAAAAGAAGTGGAGCTTCAAGCCAACTGTGAAAGTGGGTGACAAGGTACAGGAAGGTGACGTGCTCGGTGAAGTACAAGAAACCACACTCATCATGCACAAGGTTATGGTGCCGCCAGGCGAAGGGGGAGTAGTTGCAACCATTCAAAGTGGTGATTTCAACGTCACGGAAATGATCGCTACGCTCACTCGTGATGACGATTCAGTAGCGTCAATTGCGATGCTGCAATACTGGCCGATTCGTGCCGCTCGTCCAAAGACCAGTAAGATCTTCCCAGCGGAACCACTCCGCACTGGTGGTCGTTCGATCGACACTTTCTTCCCGATCGCAAAGGGTGGTGCCGGGTGTATTCCTGGTCCATTTGGTGCAGGCAAGACGGTAACGCAGCAGTCGATCGCGAAATTCTGTGACGCGGAGATCATCGTGTATATCGGGTGTGGTGAGCGCGGAAACGAGATGACAGAAGTGCTCGATGAATTCCCGCACCTCATCGACCCAAACAGTGGTGAACCGCTCATGAAGCGAACGATCCTCATTGCGAACACCTCAAATATGCCAGTAGCAGCGCGTGAGGCATCGGTTTACACTGGCATCACCATCGCCGAGTACTACCGTGACATGGGATACAACGTGGCGCTCATGGCTGACTCAACCTCACGTTGGGCTGAGGCGATGCGAGAAATTTCAGGCCGCCTAGAAGAAATGCCGGGTGAGGAAGGCTACCCAGCGTACCTCTCATCACGTACTGCAGAATTCTACGAGCGCGCTGGTATCGTGAAGGCACTCGGTAGTGATGATCGTGTTGGATCACTCACGGTGATCGGTGCGGTATCGCCACCAGGTGGAGACCTCTCTGAGCCAGTATCGCAGGCAACACTCCGCGTCACGAAGACCTTCTGGTCACTTGATGCTGACCTCGCATACAAGAAGCACTTCCCATCGATCAACTGGCTCAACTCATACTCACTTTACGCCCAGAACTTTGAGGGGTATTGGAAAGAGCAGATCGCTGAAGATTTTGCTGAGGTTCGCACTACCGCGATGACCCTGCTTGAAAAGGAATCGAAGCTCCTTGAGATCGTTCGGCTCGTGGGTATGGAGTCTCTCAGTAACGGTGACCGTCTTATTCTCGAAGTGGCGCGTATGATCCGGGAAGACTTCCTGTTCCAAAACGCCTTTGACAAGGATGATGCGTATACACCACTTGAGCGGCAGTATGGCATTCTTAGATCGATCGTGAGCATATTTGAGGTAGCACAGGAAGTGATCGACCAACCTGAGTTTGAGTTTGCGACTCTGACCGCTATCCCAAGCTTTGCAGAAATTGCTCGCCTCAAAGACAAACTCCAGTGGACAAAGGATGATTATCAGAAATTCCAAGATACGCTCCGCGCCGAGATCAGCGCTCTAATCGCGTAAGTAACGTACGAAATATGAGTAACAAAGAATACACAGACATTTCTTCGATTGCCGGACCGCTCATGGTGGTGGAAGGGGTTGAGGGAGTGAAGTATGAAGAGCTGGTTGAGGTGAATGTGGCTGGTGAGAATGTGCCACGCTTCGGCAAGGTGCTCGATATTGCTAAAGACAAAGCGGTAGTGCAGATGTTTGCCTCAACTACGGGTATGACCGCAGAGGGAACCCGCGCACGTTTCCGTGGCGAAACCCTCAAGCTTGGTGTGTCTGAGGACATGCTGGGTCGCGTGTTCAACGGTGCTGGTGAGGTAGCTGACGGTGGTCCGGAGATCGTGCCGGAGCAACGACGCGACATTGCCGGTGAGCCGATCAATCCATACTCACGTGAGTTCCCAAACGACTTCATCCAAACGGGGGTATCATCGATCGACGTCATGAACACGCTCGTACGTGGCCAGAAGCTTCCAATTTTCTCCGGAGCTGGTCTCCCACACTCACGACTCGCGGCACAGATCGCGCGACAGGCTTCGGTAAAGGACGGAAGCGACTTCGCGATCGTCTTTGCAACCCTGGGTGTGTCCTTTGAGGAAGCTGAATACTTCCGCCGAGAATTCGAAGAGGCAGGCGCACTTGAGCGTTCAGTACTCTTCATCAACACTGCCGCCGACCCAGTGGTTGAGCGTGTGTCGACGCCGCGCATGGCGCTCACAACCGCAGAGTACCTTGCCTTTGAAAAGGGTAAGCACGTGCTCGTGATCCTTACCGACCTCACCAACTACTGTGAAGCACTTCGTGAAGTGTCTTCAGCTCGTAAGGAGGTGCCAGGTCGTCGTGGCTACCCAGGGTATCTCTACACCGACCTTTCAACTATTTACGAGCGAGCTGGTCGTGTGAAAGGCAAGCAGGGAACCATCACGCAGATCCCGATCCTCACCATGCCGGACGATGACAAGACCCACCCAGTGCCGGACCTTACCGGCTACATCACTGAAGGGCAGTTCGTGGTATCGCGCGAACTCTACCGCAAGGGCGTTTTTCCGCCGGTAGATGTACAGGGTTCACTCTCACGCCTCTGGTCTGCCGGAGTGGGTGAAGGGAAGACTCGCGCCGATCACTCGGCCCTCAAGGACCAGCTCTTTGCATCATACGCAACTGGTCGTGAAGTGCGTGAGCTCGCGGTGGTGCTCGGTGAAGCGTCGCTCGACGATACTGACCGTGCTCACCTTAAGTTCGCTGATGCGTTCGAACGAGAGTTTGTAGGGCAGGGAGAGTTTGAAAATCGCTCGGTGGAGGAATCTCTCGACCTTGGCTGGAAGCTCCTCACTATGCTCCCACGCACCTCACTAAAGCGTGTGAAGCCAGAGCAAATTGATAAGCATATGTCATCTGTAAGCTCGGAAGAAAAGATATAGTATTTATTGGAGCGTTCCAGGAATTTGCGGCGGGGAAAAGCCTGAGCTTTGCATACAGAAAATACATTCGCAAGCTCATTATTTTCCAGCAAAATTCGGAACTAAATTCATAATATGCCCTTCAGGCATTTATTCATTCAATGGCAATCCTCAAAGTCAACCCAACCCGAGTCTCACTCCTTCGTCTCAAGAAGGAATTAAAGACTGCGCAAAAGGGACATAAACTTCTCAAAGACAAGCGAGACGGACTCGTGAAGAAGTTCATGGCGATCATTCACGAGACCAAGGCTTTGCGTGAGAGCGTGGAGGAGCGGCTCGGTTCAGCGTTTGATTCATATGCTCGAGCGAGTGGTATGGCTTCAGCGGCAGCACTCAACACCGCCTTCATGGTGCCAAACGCCAAGATCGACCTGGGAGTCAAGATCAACAGTGTCATGTCAGTCAAGATCCCTGAATTTGAGATTGAAAAGAAAGGGTCTGCTTTTTCGTACGGTATGCTCGAAACGACCGGTGACCTCGATAACGCCATGGTGAAGTTCGATGCGGTGTTTGTTGATATTTTGAAACTGGCAGAGTTGGAAAAGACCGCCGAAAACTTGGCAGCGGAAATTGAAAAGACCCGTCGGCGCGTGTCTGCTCTTGAGAACGTACGTATTCCAAACCTCAATGACACGATCAAGTTCATCACCATGCAGCTCGATGAACGCAACCGCGACGCGGTAGTCTCTACTATGCGCGTGAAGGCGATGATCGTGGCGAAGGAGACCTCTGAGTAGACAACCGAAAGTAGTAAACTGAGAGGAGTAAAAAGACAGCCCGACGTATGTCGGGCTGTGTTTGGATACTACAAGTTGTCTGCATTACTGATTGTCGCACGTGTCAGTGCTCGTACTGTAAAACCGTAACAGTACTCGTTGGTCGGGTCGGGTGTGACTGACCCGGCTTCAAACAGGTACAGATCGCAGCCGTTAATGGTGATCAAGCCAGGGAACGACCAGTCGATCTCCTGCGCTGGTCCAGGGAACTTGATCAGCTGGTTGTTGATGGTGAGCTCAGCCGTCTGAGCTATACCGGCAATGCAGAGAGAAAGAACAAGTAGGACAGATCTCATGTGTAGCACCTCCTGTAGTGCCTCTTTGTCATCTCATATTTGTGAGTAAAAATCAACTGAATTCTTTTGTGTGCCAGAGTTGGTTGGTGGCGGGGGTGAAGCGCGCGACGCTAAAGCTTTCGGTCTTGGCGAGCTGTTGGAGTTCGGCTTCAGAGAGCATGAGCGCGGTGGTGGCAAAAGCATCAGCGTCGCGCGCTGAGTCGGCTTTAATAAATGACGCTACTCGCGGCGCTGTGTCATTGGTCACGATGTGCGTGTACGTTTGCTCGTGGCTCTGCCAAATGCGCTTAAACGGGCTGGAAGCAGCAAAGCCTTGATTGAGGAGGGTGGTGCGATGAATAAAATGTCGTGCTTTAGTCGGGTGCTCGAGGTAGATCTCGATCGGCTCCTCTTGCTCGCTTGTGGCGTACATATCGCCGCCGCCGTTGATAAGAAAGTACTTAAGCGCAAATTCTGTCTGCAGAATTCGCGCAAGTTCGTCGATCAAGTATCCTTTCCCAAAGCCACCAATGTCGACATTGCCATGAAGCAGTTCGATCTTTTCTTCAGAGATGAGGAGGTCAGTAATTGGGTTCCCAGGGGTTTCGTTTTCTGGTTCGCGAGATTCGAATGAGTACGTAGCGTCGTAGCCGCGCGCTTCGAGGATGTGGCCAGTGAGAAGGTTGAAGTGGGTGTTAGTGCGCAAATACAGCCCTTTGCCGTACTGCAGAAGCGCGCGGCAAGCGTCATCGGGCTGGTGTAGTGCACGCTCACGATTAAGAGTTGAGATGAGTGAGTCAGGTAAAAAACGTGAGTACTTTGCTTCGTATTCACGCGTAAAACCCTCGAGGCGGCCGAAGGCCGCCTCGAGGGTTGCTGTCGAAGCTTTATCAAAAATGGTGATCCACCATTTGGTACCAAGTGCTTCGAATTCAGTTTGCATGTAGCTACTAGGCGCTTTCCGCGAGAATGTTTTCAATGGCTCGGTTGAATGCACCGGTGGTAAGTGAAGCACCGCCAACTCGTGAGAGATCAAGCTCATCGATCTGCTTGCCAATGATCGCTTCCTTGTATGCTCCTTCAAAACGTTGCGCATTAGGATCTACTTCAGCACCTTGACTGTACACAATATTGGCATCGGTGATCACTCCATTATTTGTGGTGAGAGTGACGTTGAGTAGGTACTCATTATTCGCCGGAGTCAGGTAGGTCACCGAAGTGGTGTGTGCTCCGTCGGGAATTGTTGAAGCGCTAACCACCTCTGTGTTCACTTCGGTATCGCCCGCAACGAGAATGTCCGTTGAGGCTTCTGGAGAGTTGGTCTCTTCCTGGGCCATGGTCGGCTCTGGTGCGTCTTCCGACTTCATGAGTGCAAAGCCAACTGCAACAAGGACCACAACAATAATGCCAATAATGTATGCCATACAGCTAGATTACTTTATTTTTTAAACTTAATGTTCTCATGATAATATACCTGGCTTGTATTGCAAGCGGTGGGTGGTTATACCGCAGCTTGAGCTTCAATGGTGTCGAGGGCTTTGTTGAATGCTTTTGTGGTGAGTGATGCGCCGCCAATGCGCGAAGTCTGTATTCCATCCAGGGCTTCTCCCACGACGTAACTCGCGTATGCTTTATCGAAGCGTCGAGTATACGAATCCTTCGCTGTTCGTGAATCATATGTCACATTGACTGCGGTGATCATGTCGTCTGTGATGGTCACGGATACACCCATGGTGTAGTTGTGGCTTGGGACTCGGTAGTCGACAGAGGTGGTGTAGGTACCGTTTGCAAAAGTATTCGCTGGTACTGTCGGTGCCGGAGTAGGTGTGGGAGTAGGGGATGGGGCTGGAGTTGGCTCTGGGGAAGAAGATGGTGTTTGTTCAGGGGTCGGGTTTTGTACTGATGTGCGGATCGGAGTATTGGAAACTGACAGTTCGTTTTCAATCACCATTGGTTCAGGTGTTGTCACTGGTTCTGTGTCTGTTTCAATCATCACGAGCTCCGCCTCCTGGTGTGGCGTAGTGCTTGGGTGTGCTTCGCTTAATTCAGTACTGACGACATCTTTCAGTTCCGTCAGGGTCGGGCTGGCGGAAGTAAGGCGCTGGTCTTTGGTGTTGCTAGGTTCATACAAAGTGAAACCGACGGCAACCACAACGAGAGTAAGAACGGCAATGATATACGGCATACAAGTGAAATTATTTAGAGCAATGTAACGTAACATATTGGATGTAATGGTCAATTCTCATAGGGTATATGGGGTGATACACTACATACGTTACATGGTGCATTTACTTTCAAAACCATTTCATTCACTACAACAATTCGTTGACCGCATCGGTATGTACCGATTAGTACTTGGGTCTCTGTTTGTACTGGCGTTCTGTTCCGTTCTGGCTGGCTTTACTGGTGACCTTGCATACAGTGGCCTTAGTCAGATCTTTGCGCTCGCGCTCGCGCTCTTGGTAGCGCTGTCGCTCAACTGGGTCATCGCGCTTATTACCAAAATACCGGCCAATCACGAGTCGGCCGCCATCACAGCGTTGATCTTATTTTTCTTAACCATTCCAGAGGAGAATATTTTTGCAAACTGGCCCTTGGTGCTGGCTGTTGTGATTGCTATCCTCTCTAAATTTCTCATCACTACCAGGAGGCAACATTTCCTCAACCCGGCTGCGTTTGGTGCAGCCGCGCTGAGCCTCACAGGGGTGTACATTTTTAATTGGTGGGTGGGAAACCCGACATTGTTCATTCCGCTGATTATCTTCGGCACACTGGTGGTCATGAAAGTCCGTAAGTGGGTACCGGTTCTGGCATTTCTGGGAGTTAGTTTGATTGTGTATCTGGCTGAGTCGTTCAGTAATGATGTCTTCCTACATGAGGCGACCCAAACATTCTTTCTGTCTGGGCCAGCGCTCTTCCTGGCATTCTATATGCTGACTGAACCTTTCACCATGCCCGCCATGAAAGGACCGCAGTTCCTGTATGGAGGGTTGGTCGGGTTTCTTTCCAGCACCTCGATGTTTTCTGCTTGGCTCTACATCTCACCAGAACTTGCGCTGGTTATGGCGAACATGCTTATGCTCCCGTGGCGCCTGCGACAAAAACTGTTTCTTGAGTTTATGGAAAAGCGTCAGATCGCGCAGGATACCTGGGAATTCATTTTCAAGAAACCAAAGGGATTTTCGTTTCAGGCTGGTCAATACTTAGAATGGATGCTGCCGCACGAAGCGGTGGACAGCCGGGGCCCGCGGCGGTATTTCACTATCGCCTCGGCACCGACAGAAAATACGGTCCGTTTGGCATTCAAGTTGGTTGAGCAAGGGAGTTCATACAAGCGAGAGCTCATGAAACTTGATGTTGGAGAGAAGATCATTGCCAGTCAGTTAGCCGGCGACTTTGTGTTGCCGTCAGATTCCGGAGTCAAACTTGGCTTCATCGCTGGCGGCATCGGGGTGACGCCGTTCCGGAGTCATATCCAGTTCATGGCGGACAGTGGACAAGTGCATGATACGAAGCTTTTATACTGTTGCAATACGATGGCGGAGCTGGCCTATAACAATGAGTTCGCCGCTGCCGCGACTGCGTTTCCTCTCGAGGTGATTCCGGTCATTGCCAAGGAGGAAGTGGCAGCGCCGCTGGAGCGCGGGTATGTGACAGTCGATATGCTCACGCGGCGGGTACCCGACTATCTCGAGCGTGTTTGGTATCTTTCAGGTCCACCACCAATGGTCAATGCGTACACGAAATTGCTCCATGATGCAGGGGTGCCGAGCGCCCACATCATCTGCGATTTCTTCCCTGGTTTGGCATAAGAGTTGTGCGTAGCCACACGAAACCCGACCACACTTACTGATACAATAGAATTGATGAAACGAACGAACGCGTTGGTCGCGATAGCATTTTTATTTGGGAGTCTCACTTCGCCGTTGGTGGCATTAGCAGCAGATGGTCAGGGTTTTTGGTGCTCACTTTTTGGCTGGGCAGTGCGTCCGTTTGGTTGGTGTGAGATCACTGAAGTGGTTGAGGTGGTGATAGACAAGAACACGCAAGTGGCGGCAGTGATCGGCCATCAGCCATTTGTGAGTGGTGTGTCAACCAACTCAGATGATGCTCAATTGATTGCATTTGCCAGTACATCGCAGCCAATTACGTACGAGACCGTAACCAATGAATACATCACTATCGAGCAGACTGGCGTGACCCCTGAAATGTTAGACCGGCGTACCACTGAGCTGCTCATGTACATCAATTCGCTGTCACATGGCCAGGCGACCGTGGTGGCAACTACCAGCGAAGGATTATCTACCCGTGAGTACGTACTGAAGTCGGTCGATCGGGTGTATGAAGTGACTAGTGATGCGCGCCGGGACATTCTTGTGCAGGCGGAATTCACCAGCCCAACATTGTCTGACGCAGTCTTAAGCGGCACCACGTACGCATCGGGCTGGTTCGGGGTTGGCACCAGCTCACCCTCTGATGTGTTGTCGGTCAGTGGCGCGATCTATTTAGGCTCAGCGGCACCAAGCAACATTACTAACCGCCTCTATAATGTGAGCGGGGATCTCTATTGGAATGGTTCTATCCTCTCTGGATCCAGCACTGCTAATTGGTCAGCGGTCGCGGGTGATGTATTTCGTCTCACGGGCAATGTGGGGATCGGCACAAGTACGCCAGGAGATACGCTCACCATTGCCGGCACGCTATCGGCTGGAACCACTACCGCGCGCATCGTCGACACGGGTGGTGAGGTGTGTAATGTTGAAGCGTATGGTGCGGTGGGTGATAATGCAACGCTCAACGACGCCGCGATCGCGGCCGCGATCGCGGCGTGTGGTGATGGCGGTACAGTTTATTTCCCTATGGGTCAGTACCGCATTGCCAATCCAATTGTGCTGGATCGACCAATTACCTTGCGTGGTGCATACTCACCGCGCTGGTCATATTCCAGCACACCACGCAGTTCTATTCGAGCCGACTTCGGTTCATTTTCTGGCGCAGCACTCATCCATGTACGGGATCGAACTATCTCTGGTGAGGTTGATCACAATAATGGTGGTCGCATAGAGTACTTGAGCCTAGACGGCGGTTCGGCCAGTACCGACGTCGATGGTATTTACTTTGAGGGTCTAGTGCGCGACTGGAAGCTCACCGATGTCGACATTTCGCAGGTGACGGGCAATGGCTTTGAGGCCGCGGTGGGTGCCGGTAGTGGCAACCCACGAGGTTTTACCATTCGTGGCCTCTCGATCTACAGTTCCGATGGGCACGGCTTTAGAGCCACCGCACTGAATGATTCCTACGTGGAAGACCTCTTGTCAGTCGGCAATGCGTTGCGCGGGATCTACCTGTCCTCAATTGGTGAGACTAAGTTCAACAACTCGCGTGCGGTGTTTAACGGCCTTACCGGTCTCTATATTGATGGGTCGTCAGCCAATGGTGGGTTGATGTTCACTGATTTTTCCACCGACCGCAACGACCGGCACGGCGTTCGCATTTCGCTCACTGGTACGACCACCGTCACTTTTAATGGACTCTTAACACGTCGTGATGGTGCCAACACAAGCGCTGGTACGGAAACTCCGTACGCGGGCCTGGCTGTCATTGGTACGTCAAGCGCACAAGTAGCTCCGGTGTTTGTGAATGGTCTGACGCAGATCGTGGGGGTTGATGATGCGGGTGCACCGCCACTAGCACCGCTTGTGGGAGTGCGGGTGACCAACGCTTCATATGTGAAAGTGGACGGGCAGCTGTGGGGTGTGACGGCACCATATCAGGATGATGGTGGTAATGGCCACTTTATTATCGCGGAGGATTCTATTCTCAAGACGGGGATAGTTGGTATTACCGAAGCGGTGCCAACGTTGTTTCATGACAAATTCATTGCTACCACCTCGGGACTGTATTACGACGGTCGAGTCAGTATTGGCAGTACGACCGGTAGTCGGTTGTTTAACATCACTGCACCGGCGCAGGCTGGCGCACGGTTCCATGACACGACCAATGATGTTATTTTCGATATGCGAGCTGAAGACTACCAAGGTTTCTTTGGTACGTTCTCCAACCATCAGCTACGTTTTCAGACCAACAACCTCTCTCGTCTGACGATTGATACTGATGGTGATATTGGAATTGGTACTACTAGTCCAGACAGTGAGCTGGATGTTATTGGTACGATCCAGTCGTCAGACCTCTTGGGTGGTGCGACGACGCTCACGACAGACGCCAATGGAAATATTATCCGGAATCCTTCAGACAGACGGCTCAAGACAAATATTACTGACATCGGTGGAGCGCTCGAGATGACACTCGCCCTGCGCGGTGTGCGCTATCAGTGGCTTGATGAAGAGCGATTTGGCGAGCAGATGGAGATCGGTTTTATTGCGCAGGAGGTAGATAAGGTTGTTCCGGAAGCGGTCCGTAAAGGGGGTGACTATTGGTCGCTCAATACCCAGAATCTCATTGCGGTGGTGGTCGAAGGGATGAAGGAAATGTGGCAGACGGTGACCGGCAACCAAGCGAAGATCGCAGAGCTTGAGGAGCGGTTGGCAGAAGTAGAGGCGGAACTTGGGCTGGAGCAGCCGGTGGTGGAGCTAGAGCTACCGAGTGGCACTGAAATAGAAACGATGTCACCCTCAAGTGAGGTGGCGACTACAACCATATCGAGTACGGAAGAACTGGTTGCGCCAGCAGCAACCACGACCGAGTCGGCAGCTGGTTTGGAGCCAGTAGTTAGTGAGCCAGAATTAGAAGCAGGGTCGCTTGATGCTGCTGTAGTGCCGACCGCGGAACCAACTCCGGCGGAACCAGTGGTAGGGGAGGACGAAGCCGAGGAAGACACGGCGGTAATTGATCCGAGTGAGTAAATTTACAAAACACACATTTTGTGTTATGGTATGAAACAGGTAGGCCGGCGCTTCGCGCCGGCCGATTCTTTCATTGCTCTTTGAAAAGAGGAGGATAACACATGGTAACCGCAAGAATGTGGTACGCCTTGCTTGTGGCTGCAATGCTGCATGTCGGGGTCGCACAATCAGCTGTAACACAAGCGTGTTTGGCGAAGGACGCGGAGTGGGATGCAGCCATGCATACTGCTCGTATGCGGGAGCTCGGCATTACTTGTGCCACGGTCTACTACAGCCTAATGTCCAAAGATAATCGCAAACATCCCTATGAGTGGGTGCGCAAGCACTACCTCGACGCTGGGTATCGGGTTGTGTTGGTACTAAAGCTTGATGCCGGTAACAGCACTACCGAATCGCGTTCAGTAGGAAATTTACAGGCAGTGGTAGGAGGGTACTATGACACCGCACTTGATGAGCTAATTGCGAGGATCAAACGAGATGGTCGGCCGATCGTAGTGCGTCCATTTCATGAGATCGATGGGGATTGGCATCCATGGGGTATGTATACCTCAGGTAACTCACCACAGCTTGCTGTGGCAGCAGTGGAACATATTGCAGCGCGCTTTCGTGATGCGAATGCTCCGGTGATGATCGAGATCAACTTCAACCGGCGTGATGGCAAAGGTAAGGTGCTTGGTGACGCCGAGTACTACATACCGCGCTTCAACGAGTTTGTTGATGCCTATTCGATCTCTACCTACAACCGCTGCGGGACCGCGAAGCGGTACACGACCGAACAATCGTTCGCGACAGAATTTAAACCTGCCTACGATCGACTGCTCGGACTCACTACTAAGCCAATCAATGTCGCTGAGACATCGACTTCAGGGTTGTGTGGTGCTCGTCTACCGTGGTTCCGTGAACTGTTTCGAACTATCGACTCATCATTTACTCAGGTGGAGTCCGTGACGTTCGTATTTGGTACGGTGCCAGTCGGTGCAGTGTCAAACGACCGCCCTATTCAATGGGGTTTTTCATCGACTGCTGAACGAGCGCAATTCAAAGCGTTCTTGCAGCAGTCATGGCCGCAGCTACCGCTCGTACCAAGTAAGGGTAGGGAAACCAGACCCTCGCTTGACTTTCGGGCGCCCTGGAGTGCGTTCGCTCAACTCACGTATCCCTTTGAGGAAACGTCTAATCCAGCTCTAAACCCGGTCACGGGTACTGAGTTCGGCAAGCAAGAGCTCGTCTTGCGTTCGCAGTTCAAACAGCGGTTGCTGTTTGACGCTGGGAACGACTTCGAGGTCGGGCCTGGCGTATACGTGGGGTTGGTCGAGTCGACCAACGATGATCAGTGGTGGAATAACCATGGCACCTTAGGTGCCACACTCGGGCTCTACCGGGAGGTTGAACGCTCAGGTGCGGTCGATTGGGGTGGTTGGTCGGTGGAGCTGTATGTCGAACGACGACAGTTCACCACCGACGCACCATCTCGCTACCGTGGCGACGGAGAAACCCAAGCTGGCATACGTGCTGGTCTCAACATCGGCGGCGATTGGACTCGCCACTAGGAGGTCTTATGATCGAGTTTTGGCGCCAGTATGTGTCAGTCACCGTACTGACCGGCGCGTGGTCGCATTTTCAGATCTACGTGATGTACGCGTGGACAGTAATGTTGCCACGCGCCCTCGGGGCCGGAGTATTCTATAGCTTCCGGCCAGCCAAACCAACCAAGCTTACCGTGCAATACGGGCTCGCACTTATCCTGGCGCTGGTGTTGTTCATTGTCCCAACGGTATTTTGGGCCAAAGAGCTGATCAGTGGCTGGTATGTACTTGCTGGGGTGGTTGTGGGCATGTTGCTGGTGGCACCACCGGTCCGACGTCGGATCATTCGGTTTACCTTCCAGTCAACCTACTACGCCAAGCATGTGCGGATCGTGCCGCAGGAAGGCCCGGTCTGTGCTCAGAGAATGGTGGCTATGATGACGATCTTTGATGAAGATCCAGATTTTTTGGATCGGAGTCTGAGAAATATTCGGCGTTCGCTTGGAGCGGCACCGGGTGACTTCGTGCTCATAGCGATCATCGATGGCTACGGCAACTTTCAGCACGCTGAAGCAGCGATTCCGGTGGCCAAGCGTCACTGTGATATCGTGATGACCACCAATGCTCAGAAAAAACGGGCTGGTCTTGAAGCTATGGGGCTTGAAGCATACAGTCGAGGGTTGATCACGACCGGGGAGGAGATCATTCATCTGATCGACTCTGACACCAAACCGGCAAGTGATCAAGTGGCCTCTGAGTTAAACCGTCCGTTCGCAGATCAGACTATTGGAGGAGTGACCACGGCACAGTATATCGATAACCCGCAATCATTTGCACAGCATGTGATGCAGATATTTGAGACGATCAGGAACTTCGGTTCACAGGCATTCATGAGCCTGTTTGGTTCGATCGGGTGTCTGCCGGGTCGTTGGTATGCAGTACGAGCAAAGTATCTCACTAAGGAGGTGTTCCACGATCTCAACTCTCACTCGTTCAGCTGGTTTGGATTATTCCGGCACATTAGTAAAGCAGGCGATGATCGTCATATTACCGAGGCTGTTTTAAAAGCTGGAGGCAAGACGATCCTAGCGCCTGACGCGGTTGTGTTTACCGGTGCACCGTATCACTTCAACGATATGCGGAAGATGGTGACTCGGTGGGCTCGTTCGTCAAACGGCTACACGTTTCGGGCGTGGTGGCTATTTCGGCCAGCGCATTGGGCGACTGCGTTTGTCTACTGGGGGAACATTGGATTGGCATTCGGGACCGTGTACATTGTGTTTCCGTATCTGCTCTACCAGTTCTTCTTCGGTGATCGGGATATCTTGCTCATCGAAGCTGCGCTGTTCATGTTCCTGAGTATGGCGATGACCATGACATTCAGGTTTATACCAGTGTGGAGTCGGCAGTTGTATTACCTGCTCTACATGCCTGTCATGGGCTTTGTCGGGATCTTCATGCAGGTGATCCAAGTGGTCGGTATTGTCACGCATGTGCACAAGATCGGGAACTGGGATACGCGCGGTGCTGATGTTGGGGCGAAGGATATCAAGCCAATGTGTAAGGTGATCTACGTACGACCGACGACTTGACAGGAAATCGCGACGTGACAGAATGAAGGACAGGAAGCGTAGTAGTTCGTGTGTAACACAGTTCTTAAGAAATTAGGAGGTGTCAAAATGACACAAAATGTTTTGGGCTCAGCCCAAAAAGTACCCTGGTGGTACGGTCTCACTCGTGAGGCACGGCTGATCCGTCGCTTCCATGCACTGAAGGCAGCGGGGCAGACCCCGGCTATTCGCCTCAAAGGCGAGCAGCTTGCTGCGGAAGCATTGGAAGCTCCGGCTCGTCCGGGTGGTTCCTGGAAAGTGTTCCAGGAACATCGAGAAGTTCCGGTTACGACCGCCACGATCGACAAGCTCGATTGGTCTCGGAGCCTCTACAACGACTGATCCTCTCTCGCTCCTTGCGGAGCAATAACCAAAGCGGTGTCTACGGACACCGCTTTTTCTATGGGATATATTATGTGCACCATTGACTATTGACAAAAAATGTGGTGGGAGTATGATTATTGTGTAGGGTGAATTTCCGCATGACCCTAAATGAGGAGGGGAGTCCTATGAACATTTGTACAGCAAACACGGCACAATGTGTGACTTGGTTGTTGGCAGCTAGTGCTTTCATTCATGGATGGATGCTCAGGTGGCAGTACCGCTCTAACGGTGGTGGGAATCACTGTATGGCAAAAGTTGGCCTTCATCACTACCCGGTGATTGATAAGGTTGACGAAGATCACTACAAGCTGCATGAGATCTCTTATGGTACACAGGTAGTGCCTGCAAACAAGATCAGTCGGATCGACGGTATTGACTCGACGGTTATCTGAATACCCATGACGGCGAGCTTCGCTCGCCGTCATATTCTTTTTACCACTCAATTGGCGACAATTGGTGGTTTTTTAAATATGTATTGGTCTTCGAAAAATGTTTGCAGCCCAAGAAACCCCGATGTGCTGATAGTGGGGAAGGGTGCGGTGCTTCAAGGATGAGGTGCCTACTAGTGTCGATCAGTGCGGCCTTTGAGCGAGCGTAGCTCCCCCAGAGCAAAAAGACTACGCATTCTTTCTGGTCGGAGATGGTTTTAATCACGGCATCAGTAAACAACTCCCAGCCAAGACCTTGGTGGCTGCCGGCATTGCCAGCTTCGACGGTGAGTGTGGCATTGAGAAGTAGTACGCCCTGTTTGGCCCACCGTTCGAGGTTGCCGCTAGCTGGAACTTCGATTCCTAGATCTGCTTTGATCTCCTTGTAGATGTTTTGGAGAGATGGTGGCGTGCGTACACCGTCTGGCACTGAGAAGGAAAGTCCATGAGCCTGGCTCGGGCCGTGGTACGGATCTTGCCCGAGGATCACTACTTTCACTTGATCAAATGGACAGAGCGTAAACGCACTGAAAACATTTTTAGGAGCGGGGTAGACAACTTTCGAGAGATACGCTGCTTTCACTTTGGCAGAGAGATCAGCGAAATAGTCTTTCTCAAATTCTGCAGCTAACGCAGCTTTCCACGACGGCTCAATTTTTACTTCCATGAGGGGATTATACTAAAGCTATGAAAGATTCACGAATTCGAAGTTTTGTAAAAGGGATCACCTGGCGCTTCATAGCGACTGCTACTGGTGCCGGTATTACGTACTTCCTTACCGGCAGCCACGAGTTAGCCGCGTCATTTATTTTGTTTGACATTGTCCTCAAGCTACTTTTCTACTACGGCCACGAGCGCGCCTGGGGAAGAGTGACGTGGGGAAGAGCAGTGGTGCCAGTAAAGACCAAGTGACAAGTCTGCGAAGGAAAGTGCGAAGGAAAGGCCTCCGCAAAAATTTGCGGAGGCCTTTCCTTCGCTAGCTATTTTTGACAGCCTGGACAGTAGTGGGTCCCGCGTCCGGCGCAGCGGATCTTTTTAATGGTTCCACCACAGCGCGGGCACTTGGTGCCGTGTTGACCAAAGACTTTCAGGTAGTCGGTGAAGTTACCGTTTTCACCACCAGTGTCTTTGAAATGCTGGAACGTTGTGCCGCCAACGGCGATGGATTCTTTCATGACGTCTCCGGCGGCGGCGCACAGCGCCGCCGCCTCTTTCTTGGTGACCCGATCAGCCCGCCTGGTCGGACGCACGCCCGCACGCCAAAGTGCTTCATCCACATAAATATTTCCGAGCCCTGCAATGAATGACTGGTCCAAGAGGGCTGCTTTCACTGGAGTTTTTCTCTTCCGGAGCCGATCAGCGAACCACTCACAATCAAAATTGTCGCTGATCGGCTCCGGCCCAAACCCAGCTTTTGCTTGTTCCATCTCAGAGCGATTCACTACCTTAGTGTATCCAAACAGCCGCATGTCATTGAAGTACAGCGTGGTGTGGTCGGTAAAGTGAAACGCAACGCGGGTGTGCTTCATTGGTAGGTCCATATCGGCGGCGGTCATAGAATGACCGCCGCCCGTCACCTCCGTATCAGCCCCAACATAGAAAAACTGCCCAGTCATCTTGAGGTGTGCTAAGAGAAACAGATCATCTTCACTCTCAAAACAAAAGATCATCAGCTTCCCGACACGGTCTATATCAGCGATCGTCTTATCTCGTAATTTCTCTTCAATCACTTCGTCATGAGCGACTGTTTTATTATGAAAAACCTCGACGGAGTCAATAGTTTTACCAATTACTTTACGCAAGAGTTGCAGTCGTACAGTCTCTACTTCTGGGAGTTCTGGCATGGCGGCATTGTACCCAAGTTAGGCTATTTTTGCGACCGGGCAGGACATATAATTTGTACATGTCTCGCAAAGTCAACAAAAAGAAACGCTATGAGGTAATGTTCGAATTTCTCCTGTTTGGTATTGTAATTGGCGTGACCGAGGATCTGCTGGCAGTTCATCTGACGACAGGAGAGACTGTTACCTGGTCGATGATCGGTATCGTGATCTTGCTGGCCATTCCGTTTGCCATTATTGGTGAACTGATCGCTGACCACGTGGACTTTGTGAAGGTCTATGAGCGAATTACAGGCCGCCGCAAGCGATGAACAGTTCTTAGTTGAAATGTGGCTAAAAATCTGTAGAATAGCGGGTACTTAGCTTTTTGCTGAGTACTAGAGCTATATATTATTCCGCGGTAGCTCAGCGGTAGAGCAGTCGGCTGTTAACCGATTGGTCGCAGGTTCGAATCCTGCCCGCGGAGCAATACAGAACTCTGAGAGTACAAATCGCTATAAAACTGTTGCCTGTCAACGGTTTTTTGCGGTTCGAACCTATCGTGAATTTGCTTTACTTCAACAGAAGCCTTTTCAATGGCTTGAAGCATATCTGGCATGATAATAAAGAGTTTTTTGTCTACAAGCTTGAGGTTCGAACCTAGCATGAACAACATCTCTTTTCTGGTTCGTAATGATCCGTTTTTAAACCTCTTGTAGGCATCCTCGGCAAAAGTGAGATATTTTTCTGCATTGTTAAACCACTCTGTCGTACGTTCATTAGTGTTTCTAACTAGAGACTCTTGTCTAGACTTCTCCTGAAGTAGTTTTGCCTTTCTAGTTTTGAACTCTTCTGCACTAATTTCTTGGCTTGCCCTAAGATCAATGAGGTTGTCTATCTTTTGCAGGAGGTCTCCTAACTTTTGCTGTTGATTAAGGATAATCTTTTTTCTTGCTTTGACCTCTCGATTGTTATCCTCTTTAAGCCGGGTCATTGCCCAATTAAAAAACTCTTCAGGTATATCAATGCTTAACATTGATTTAGCTATCTGTTTTTCAAGCTTCTTCTCCTCAATTACCTTCTGTGAACAGTTGGGGTCTTTCCGCTTCGTACAGTGATAATAAACATAATGCCTCTCTATGCCGTTTTTCTGACGCTTTACTTTGTTTTCTGCTGTAATCATGGCACCACATTCGCCACAGATGATGGGACCTTTGTATGGGAAGTTGTAAGTTTTAGGACGAGTATTGTGTTTACCACCTAAAATATCCTGTACACTCTCGAACTCCTCTCTAGTGACCATTGGGTCGTGTTTGCCTTGGTACCAATTACCACTGCCTTTTGGGTATTCAAATACGCCATAATAGAAAGGATCAGATAGTATCCTGTAAATGTTACTCTTTGAGACAGCCTTTTCTTTGCGGTTTAACAAACCCCATTCTTCAGTGGCAATTTTGAGCACTTGAGGGGGTGTATAAGCACCTGTGAGCATTAAGTCCCATATCTTTCTGACTAAGTCGTATCTTTCAGGGTCTTTGACTATCTCTTTGTCTCCTTTGTTTTTGTAAGGATTGTGCATGTATCCAATAGTAGCCCATGCCGGGTACCACCCTCTTTCTGCTTTTGCTTTCAACCCTCGCTTTGTGTCGGTGCGTAAGTCTCGGATAAATTGGTTTGCTACACCAAACTCAACCTGCATCATCAGTACGTTATCGTCTGACTTGTAGTCTCTACCGTAGGTTTGTATGTGTTCGATGACATTCTCCTGTAACATCCAGCTGATATTTCCACCATCTATGGGATTGCGGGCAAGTCGGTTAAGTTTCCAGCAGAGTATACCAGTAGCTTCACCCGAAGAAATGCGCATTAGCATGTCATTAAAAACAGGTCGTCCGGGAGCTTTGGCTGATCGTGACTCCTCAAACACTTCTACAACGTTTAACTTTTTATCCTTGGCTAGCTCACGTAATTCACTAACCTGAGCATCAATAGACGCCATTTGCCGGTCTTCGTTTTCTGAAGACTTTCGAGCATAGATGAAGTATTTATCTGCGGCGTTCATAAAACTATTATATCCTCTTTAAAGGGAATGATTGTTGTTGCCCTCTTTCCTAATCTTTTTTGGACTAAGCTGTTGAAAAATGCCGGAGGGTTATTTTTATGTCTTCCGTCTAATTTCTCAAACTCATCAAAAGCGTCTTCTAGTACTCCTGTTCCGTGTTTCCGGTAAACATTCAGATAAAAACCAATCTGCGTGTCACCTACCTGCATCGCTATCTTGAGACACTTTTCTTCTTCATAAGTCTCCGGCACAAAGTGATTTGTATGAAGCTTTACTTTTTGGGGTGAAGAGGGGAGCGATCGGTTATCTTTTTCTTTTTCAGTATTAGTATCGTTATTAGGACCTCTGATTATTTCTCCGACTTGTTTGAACTTTGAACCTTTGTTTACAATGATATTTTTGGGATGAAACCTCTGACTATGGGCATGAAACTCTACTTTGACCTCTGGCTCGATCTCTTCCTTGTTAGGTGTTAAACCTCTGCCTATTTCATCTGTGAAGAAGTGGTTCAAGGTTTTAATCTTCCCACCAGACAATAGCCAATCTCCCATATGGACCTCAAACGAACCTCTGCGTCCGGTTCGGCTTTGATACCATATGTACCTCTTACTCTTTAGTGATAGGAGTAGTTTATTGATGTAGCTCTTGTCGACGTGTGTGTTGAAGGTGTCGTCTGCTAAGCCGTCTAGAGTCACAACAGCTACGCCATATGGGTTGCCCGATGACCTAAGGACCAACAAGAGGTTCCTTTCGGGTTTTGTGATCTTGCCATTTCTATAATCACTCATTATGTAGCGAGGGACCGTTACGTAGTCTAGTCTCTGTTTCTCCATACTCGTCATTATCATTTTCTAGTAAAACAATCTCCAATAATCGACATAACCTAAGACCCTTTTTAAGAGCTTCATCACGACCTAACACAACCCCGTATCTTTTACGGTACATCTCTATGAACTCGTCGATGTGTTGGCCTGTAAGCTTCATGTGTGGGTGGCGTGTGAGCGAGGTTTGGTGATTTAAAAAACCGTATCTCGCTTAACAGGTCCTGAACGCCTTCGGTTCCTGCTAAGCGAGATACGGTCTCTTTAGATAAGGTGGCGTTCGTGGGACCAAAAAGTCACACTGTCGCCAGCTTACAAAAACGCCCTGTTTAAAAATGTTCCAAACAGTTTATAAGGTTCGGTATATGTCCCCTTTATTCCATTTAAAGACATCGTCGGGGAGAAATTTTTTTATATCGCCCACTCTTCTGTTTATGTGATAAATGACTTGTCTCACAGCCTCCTTATCTTTTTTGCTGAGCTCGTCTTCGTCAATGCCCGTCAGTTCAGTAGCAATATCTTCCCATCTTACAATTTCACCAACATCCGCTTCTAACATCATAGAGAGGGCGAGATACTCTCGTTTTGATCTTTCTATTGTAAAGACTGTTATCGACCCGGAGCTCAGGACGCCAGTTTCTTTATCAAACTCCAATGGTTCGGTCAGTGGTGGAGGAAGTAAATTTGCTAACTCAATTAGTTCGTCTCTTTGTCTAGTTAGTTCTTCTAATATTTCCGCACATCGCCGCTCGCCAACTTCTGTAGGGAAGCCTAACGCACAAGCTGCGAAAGAGAAGTCTGTAGATTTAGGGTCTAGAAACTTGTTCTTTGAATATGGCCCAAAATACTCTTTGTAATAACTGACAAACTGATATACATGTACTTTCCATACAAGGTATTTATCATGCAAGTCACAGTAAAACCTTTCTGAGGGCTTTCTGTGGCGATATCGTATTTGATCAATGATTGCGTTACTTTGCGCAATGAGCTCATTTACTTGATCATGTGGCTTTTCGTCTGAGTCTTGTTGATCTGAAACAGATGTTGTGTCTTTGGATGGTTCACTATTATTACTCATATTGGCGTTCAGGATGAGATTGTTACAGATTACACCTAATTATCTTGTTTTGCATGGTTTTGAGGAGTCTTCGGGTAAGGAGAAAGTTTGTGTGATAGTGTTGCTTCATTATGGGGAAAGTTAGTGCTAGACTACTTAGACAACTAAATATTTCAGTGGCCTAACCCGCAGTCGTGAGATAGCGGCATGGTTTAAAACCGATCAAAGATAGAGAACCCATCATATGGGAGCACTTTGATCGGTCCTGTCGGGAAACTGGCAGTGGGTAGCTGAGCTACCGCCCATGTGGTGGGCTTTGTGTATCTCAGCTTCATAAAAACCGATCAAAATTATGGATACTAAAAAAAGTCCTCGTGATGAGGCGATAAAACATGAAGCTGAACATTATGATGAGGTTCCGCTTTGGAAGTCATTCCGTGGTTACGCTGTACTAGGGATTGGTCTGTTGGGTGGGATAATGAGTGTACATCAGATATACCTGCAAGAGTATGTATATGTTGTAATTTTTATCTCAGTACTCGCTATGCTTTTGTATTTTGTAGCTAAAGGACACTTGTGGTCTGTGTTTGTGCTGATGCTGCTCATTGTTTTCCACTCGATTAGTAACTGGATATACTTCGGAGTTATTGAACAAAAGTCAGGTGCGTGGATGGCGCTATTTTTTGGTTTTGTGATCCTGTCTTACTTTATGATGCCGGTATTACGAGTCGAGCAGAAGAGAAGGTTTTTACAGAAGCAAGCAAAGGAAGGTCGGGTGATTGACACTTCTGTACTGAATAATAATCATGAAGATAAGGAGTCTGTGAAGACAGGAAGTGTTGACTCTGGTCATTTAAACTTGAGCAACGTTGTTATTGCTGTTCTCCTAGGGGCTCTCTTGATAGTTTTTGTCCTTATTTGGCAGAACGATGGAGGTGAAAGGGTGGGGTCTGGGCAAAGTGGTGGCACGACTCTAGTTACCGCACAAGAGTTGGTCGATATAGAGCTTAGTCATTACAGACTTCCTTACAAAATTGACAATGGTTTTTATGTTTTTGATGTACATGCGGTAAGTCGTTCAGAAATAGCGTATTCGATCCAAGCCACGAATTATGCTGTGAGTGATATTGACTGGACCGAGTTCGGACCCGTTCTAAAAGGGGTGATGACGTCAGATTATTGCAAAACAGATGCTAAAGACAGCGACATTATCTTTACTTACAAGTACTTCGATAAGGTAAAGGAGCATATTGGTAG
This sequence comes from Candidatus Nomurabacteria bacterium, assembly GCA_020632135.1. Classification (GTDB taxonomy): domain Bacteria; phylum Patescibacteriota; class Minisyncoccia; order Phycocordibacterales; family UBA918; genus OLB19. The sequence goes on from JACKGC010000002.1 coordinate 41,272, forward strand.
TTACTCCATCACCCCGAGGGATTGTTTTTAATGGTTATTTATGAGCAAAGAACATACTTTTGCATCTTTAGGTAACCAAAAAACACCCTTGTTTTACAAGGAAGTTGTTTTCCCAGAAGGGGAAAGGCATTTCGGTATAGATGTTTCTAAAAAATACTTTTTAGACCCATGGAGTGATAGTAAACACTCTCCTGCACAATATTATTATCAACGTGTATTTGACCTAGTGTATGAAGATGAGCCTTGGTGTTATGAAGGAACTGTCTACAAAATACGCATAGCTACTGACTCTGGTGTTCCAGAGGTCAGCGAGTGGGGGACTGTAGAAAGCTATATCAAAACCCATCATGGACTATGGAAGGAAGAGGCTGAGAGGCGAAAGCAGATTGTTTGGGCAATGGGAGTACCTTTAGTTGTTTCCGTAATTGGATTAAATGAGACATGGTACATACCTATTATGTTATTAGCAGGGGCTATTGGTTTTTTTGCGGTGGGGGAATGGCGGCAAGGTCGTAGTAAAAGGAAGATCAAAAAACTTTTCAGGCTAACTGAAAAAACAAGAAATGGAGGAGATAAGGCAAGTTTTGCTGATAAAACTATATAACCAGATGGATATATGAATGATATGTTTTGTCTTAGTCAGAATGAAAGAAAGTGTTCGGAAGGTGCTGAAGCTAGGCCGGTATTGCTATCGGACTGGTTTAACAAATTGGATGCATTTCAGGCAGAGGGTTATGAGTGGGCACAGAACGTGTTGGGCATCTGTGGACCGCTTACAGGCCACAGGAGCGACTTGGTGCCGTGTGCACTTACGTGGATGGTAGATGATTACCTTAGTCATGTTCTGGGCTATGGAGGGCAAGATTGGGAGAGTCTGCTGGATGAGTATTATGTAAACCAGGATGAGATATGGGACCGGGTGTGGAAGATTAGAGGTGAGATTGCAAAAAGGCTTCTGAGCAAGGTCGATGGTGAGGAAGTTTGTCGTTCATTAGAGAAACTTACAGAACATGAAGTTGAAGACGAGCCGGGTGTATTTCGTAACCAACTAAGCTTCACTCAACAGTTGGAGTTACGAAGCTTTGTGTCGAATGGGTTGATGTAATAGATTAGGGTATGAGTCAGATGCTTTGTTGTAATGAGTGTGGCAGGGAAGTAAGGGATGTTTTTCCGTTTCCTGGCTTTATTACTGAGGATGGTGAGGTCGAAGTGTATGACGACTGGCGAACGGCGGGTTTCTTTGACGACGAAGACAATGTAAGTGCTGTGTCCAGAAGTGTTAGGTGGTGCATGAACTGCAAAAAAGAGGTTTATTCCTATGTTAGTCATGTTAATTGGGACTTTTGGTGGCAGGTGGTCCAAAGCTTAAGGAAGCTAGAGTATTTGACTGAAAGGCAGTATGCAAAGCTTGTAAAAAAAGAGCTTAAAGCAAATGGATATGAAGATGGTGTGCCGCTGGTTGAGGGTGCTGACTGTAAACACGAAAACATTTCTGAACAAGACATATTTAAATACCTACAGGAAAAGAAGCTCATAGGTCCAAAAGAAAAACATCTGTTTTTCTTTGAAAGACATAAGGTCCTCATACCAACTGATCTGAAGCAAAAAGATCTTGTGCCGTACGCAAAAGTATCTCTAAATGGTTCTTGTGAAGAGTGTGGTAAACATAATCTCGCAGAAGTGGGTGGTTCGTGTCCAATCTGCGAAAAAGGTATTTTGGAGCATGTTGGGTCTTGTGAGCCTACTGAGTCAAGAGGGAAAAAAGAGTTTGTGCTCGCTGGAGAGAGTTTAGATAAAGAGCTGTATAGCGACTTATTTTCTCATTACATTCAAGGTCAGTTGTCGCTTGAGAGAGACGTGAGAAAGACGGCAAGAGACCTCTTTGATGGTGACATACGAAAAGCGGTAGCCGAGCATGAGGACTTCTTTGCAGACGCTTTTAGGCGTTTTAGAGAAGGTTTTACCATTAAAGGAGAAGTTTATAGTAAGGATACATACCCCTGCCTTTTCATTGCTTACTGTGACTTCAAGATTGAAACGGTGGCACTGGTGGTTGATATTGCAGAGAAACAGTTCGGAGGAGATATTAAGCTAGCTGTGGAGGCAGAAGATAGAAGACTGCGTGATCAAGGCTTGTGTTCTAGTCGGATTAGTAGAGTAACCAGCAAAAGGTGTGGTATTTGTTGAGGTTTTGTCGAGTTTGTCCGCTAGATCGTAAATCTCCTTGATCAAGGCTCTGTTTTTAGTCTTATTATCTTGTTTTTCGGCCCCGTATCCGTGGTTTGCTTTTAGTAAGAAGACCGCAAAGGTTGTATTACAACGTCCACTGAGGCTCATATTTATCAAGTACTCGTGTTGCATACTTTTAATCAGCTCTATGCCGTGTTCAAATTGAGGGTGACGCTTTGTCCAATTTCTGAATGTGTTCTTGTGAATGACCACTCCGTATTTTTTCCAGAGGAAGTTTAGATAACCGGCGATGCTTGGCATCAAAGGTTGTTTAGAAGGAGTTTGTCTTTTAATAGGCTGTCTTTCTGCTGTATTAAGTTCGCATTGTATTAAGTACTCCCAAATATCATTGTCAGCGTAGCGTTTTTTGTATAGAGAACTCCGACCACCTCTTTTGCCTGGCGTAAGGGTTCTGTTTTTACACTCATACGAACAAAAGTGCTTTTGCCGAGGTTTGAGTACTTTGTCGCATCGTGAGTGTTCACACGTGCGGTTTTTGATCATGTTTACACTAAACTTATCACAGAAAGCCCCTTACGTGCACAAAAACTCAAAAGCACTCTAGAAATGCAGTGATTTTCATGCGGTATGCAGATTTTTGGTCGGTAACATGTTCTTAACTCGTAAGTATCTTAAACAGCACAGGTTCGAACGTCCTCTATCCAGCGGAGCCAATAAAATCTTAAGTCGCACCCACTGGTGCGGCTTTTGATTTTACGGCTCCGCGGGAGTGACAGTCTGGGAGACTGTCACATCAGGATTCGAAGACCTTGCCAGCTATTTTGGAGTCTGGAAGACGAACAAAATAGCGACAAGGTGTACTGAAGCTGTAAGCTTCGAATCCTGCCCGCGGAGCTTTCATAAGAATACCCTTGTTTATAAGGGTATTTTTGTGCATGGTCGATCACAGAGAAACCGATTATAGCTTGTTGTATTATCTATTAAAAACACCACCCAGGTATACTAGGTGGCGTTTAGCTGCATAATAATCTCGTCGTAGAAGCAGCCCTTTCTTCTATGGACTTTTGGGTACCTGTACACTTCATTGAAACCGCAATGTCTGTAGCATGCTATAGCGGCGGTGTTGTGCTCGAGAACCCGCAATACAATCCCTCTCAACTCAAGATGGGTAAAACCAAATGTACAGAGACTTGAAACAATCTTTCTTCCATACTTATTACCACGAGAATGATTGTCACCCAGGAAAATTTCAAGCTCACAATACCCTTGCACTGCATGAACTTTGTTTAAAGCGCAGAAGCCGATTGGTACGCCTTGTTTTTTTACAACAAAGGTCCAATCCGTATCCACTTTTTCCCGTAGATCATGTAAACGTCTAGCAGTTTTTTCAATCGTCTCGTGTGAACCACTAAGAAACTCTATAATCTCAGGACTGTTTACCCAGCGATTATATAGAGGTACGTACTTGTTGATCTGACTGATCTGCAAGGAGTTAAGTCTGCATAGGTCGATTTCTCCCACATGCAGTACAGTGCCTACCTTTGCCATTTTCATTGTAACCTCCTCGGAACTTAGTCTTCGTATTATCTGTGACATTTATACTACAAAAATTTATAATGACAATACGGGACAAATTCAATCGTTAGAACTATTGAAATAAAATTTTTTGTGGTATCGTCGTGTTATCAGTCAATCCTGGCTGTGTTCTTTAAAAGGAGACAGATATGTCAATTCTCCGCCGTATCTTCGGAAGGTCGAAGAAACACGTCGAAAAGTTCAGTACCCGGGCCGGTGGTCCGAGTATGAACTTGGTGGCCACATCCAGCCAATGCGCAGGCATGTGCAAGTGTAACTAAGGGCATCGATTGGTGCCTAAACATAAATTGCCTGGGTAGTCACTCAGGCAATTTCTCTACGTAATTGAGGAGGGGTAAATGCAAGTTAATCAACTTACTAGTGTTAGCGCACCAATATCGGTTAATCTAGAAGTAACAGATAAGTGCAACTTGAGCTGTAGTTTTTGTTTCAATGCTGCACCTAGCTATGAAGCCATGATGCAGTCTCAGGAGAAACAGGATCGTGCTGAAAAAGCGCAAAACGAACTATTAATTTCAGTTCGAAAAAAGCGCATTCTGAAAACACTCGACAGACTTCACGAGACAGGGGTTTTGGAGATACGTCTTTTTGGAGGCGAGTTTACTATCTTTAAGAGCTGGAGAGAAATACTCGAATATGCATCAACAAAAGGATTCTTAATTTCTTTTGTTTCCAATGGATATCTTATCGATGGAGATGCGGCTGACGCGTTAGCCAGAAATGGGGTCGCTGAATGCACGATATCTATTCACGGTCCAAGAGATGTTCATGATGCAGTCGTCAAGCGTATTGGCAGCTTTGATAGAGCGATGGCTGCGATTAAGTACTTGAGGGAATCAGGTGTGGTGCCAACTGTGGCATATACACCAAACCGTGAAAATATCGACACGCTGGAGGCTTTTATTCGAGAGATGTGTGAAGAATATGATGTTATGTCATTTTCGATTAGCAGACTATTCTCTGATGATCGCTACAGCAATCTGACGCTCGATGATTATTATCGAATTCTTGAAGTAATCGATCGTTGTCATCGTGATCTGGGTGTGGAGATAATGCTTGCGGATTCGTTTCCAAGGTGTCAGGTGCCAATCAAATATTGGCGCTATCTTGGATACTGTTCACAAGGTGTAACCTTTGCACAAGTCGACTTCAACGGTAATATCAAAAACTGTTCAGCCACTTCAAAAATTCTTGGTAACGTGCTCGAGGAAGATGTTACAAAGTTGTGGCCTGAAAAGCTTTCTGGAATGTGGAGACTCGATCATCTGCCAAAATCCTGCAAAATTTGCCCGATTTTTTGTGGAGGTGGGTGTACTGTCTCTCGCGGAGTTGAGAATCAATTTGCTCCTGATGAGTTCATTCCATGGCCAAGTGACGAAAGCTGGCTGCAGGCAATAGCAAAGACTGTCTACAATCGGGTGAGGAAAATCGGTCATCGAATTTTCTATGCTCAACACTACGCTAAACCAGAATCCGTAAAAGAACTGAGCAACACTCCTGTGGTGGTCGAGTATAACTCGCGACCTGAAGGAGAAGGTCATGTCGTCATGTTTAAAAATTTTGGCGTCAGACAGCTCACTGATCAAGCGTACGAGGTGCTCAGATACATCGATGGCAAAAGAAGTATCAGTGAAATAACTGCAATAGTTCAAAAAAAGTACAATGGTACTTCTGAAGCTGAAGTTGTTGAAATACTTAAAAGCCTGCCATTAAGGTAAGGTAAAGAGAGGGGTGTACCCTCTCTTTTTTTATACTATACTTTGTTTATGAAACATAAGCCCGATATTACATTCATCAACGACGTCAAAGACGTCTTAAGAAGTAAAGAAATTGTTGAAGAATTTGTACCTTTTCTTGAACGTAACGGTTATGAATTTTATTACCCATTTACAGAAAGCACTGATGCAGAGGAAGTGGCCAGGCAAATTGAGCTCGACGTAGACAAATTCGAGCTTAATGTGGCTAGTGAAAAGCTGCAGACCTTATGGAATTCCTTAAATAACGACTCAGTAGAGGGAGATTCTCTTTATGCTAAAGATTATATCTGTGTTGTTACCATGTATGGACCGCGTGGTTTTTTTTACACCCCAAACACTATTTACGTGAATGTCACTTTTGATTCAGAACGGGACTGGGTTCAGACGATGTTGCATGAAATGCTTCACCTGGCACATTTTGAAGAGACTAAAGAGCTGGCTCATGCTGAAAGGGAAGGTTTCATAGATAAAAAATTTATAGAGCTCTGGGGTGATACTTTTCCTGAGTATTCCAAGCAAAAAATATCAAAGTAGTCACAATATCAAAGTTCCGCCCCTTAGGGTGTTATGAAGGGAGTGACAGGGAATTGGGAATAAAAAACTTTACATCTTCAAACACTTTATTCCAATCAACTGTTCGAAACGCATCCAACTGGCGGAGCAAAGAAAAGTATCCCTAGAAACAGGGATATTTTTTGTTCAGAGTTGATACCCTGAGAAGACAGTTCGAAAAAGGTACCTGACACCATTTACCATTTACTCACCATTTACCCTGACACCATTTACCATGAGCTAGTCTATGTGCCATCTGAAGACCTGGTTACGTGAGTTCGAACGTTATCCCATAGGTGAGCAAACGAGTCTAATTATATTTATCAACGAAAGTTGGTTCGGATCCTGTAAACAGGTATACTTTGTGTATGCATTTTTCAAGATTATTTAAAGTAAAAGAGGGAAAATTGGATGACATAAAAAGTTGGTTTAAAGTTTTGAGTGGTGACCGAAAAGAAGAAGCAATTGCGACTTTCGAATACGAAAATGTATCAAGAGAGGTTTTTGTTTTATTTAGTGGTCATAATGGAAATAGTTACGTGGTTGGGTTAAACGAAACGACTGGTGAGCATAGAGGTGGTGATCCGGATGTCAAAATAAATCAAGAACATACTAAAATCCTAAAAGAATGTTTAGAGCCAGTTTCAGACAATGGTAGTGTTTTGCTAGATTTACAGATTCACAAGGATGAAGCCTAACTGTGGTGTGTACGTTTTGTTTGGATTGAGTTTAATATTAACTTGTGATACTTTTCAGAAAGCTAGATGACGATCTAGCTTTTGTTCTGTATCAACTGGAGAACTCCTATGAAAAGTTTGTGTCTTACTGCAATTCACGCAGGCATTATGCCCGTGCATCAAGAACGACTTGCCTATATCGATTCGTGCGACTTCAGTCGCTACTTCGACAAGGCAGTTGAACTCGATCTGATAAGTGGTAACGTCGATCGTGAAGCAATAATCTTCGCTCTCAAGCAGTACTATGCCATCGCCATGCTCGACCCGGCAAACGGGCATGCGGTGTCTGATGTCGTTGATCCTCTCTGGCATGCACACATGCTGTTTAGTGAGGAGTATGCTCAGTTTTGCAGCATAGTGGTTGGCGAGTATATGCATCACACGCCTCTGCTTAAGAACGATGATGCGATGCGCATGAAGGTGCGAGCGCTGTACGACTACACCCTGCTTCGCTTGCGCGAGTGTTTCAGTCACGTCGACGAACGTATGTGGCCGGCGCTTCTAGACGAGCGCCTGATCTGTATGCATAAGGGTAATCAGTCGATCTACATTGACATGCAGGCAGCTCGTCTTTTTCCTGCGAATCTGGCTTTAGCCACCTAATTAGGTAGTTTGTTGTAACTCTGTCCCTGTACTATGTACTGGGACTTTTATTTTTTATAAAAAGTTCGAACACCATCCCATCAGGATTCGAAGACCTTGCCAGCTATTTTGGAGTCTGAAAGACGAACAAAATAGCGACAAGGTGTACTGAAGCTGTAAGCTTCGAATCCTGCCCGCGGAGCAGATCAAGTACGCTGAGAAATGGGGTGTGCTTTTTGGTATACTCAAACTAATGAAACAATACAAACAGTGTCAGAGCTGTGGCTTCCCACTCAAGCAGGATAAAAAAGGTGGTGGCACCAATGCAGATGGTACTGTGAGCGAGAAGTACTGCTCTATGTGTTATGAGAATGGCCAATTCCTCAGTCCGCCAGAAGTTGATACGGCTGAAAAATTTCAGCAGTACTGTATGAAAGAGATGAAAAAAGATGGCTGGAATGGAATTCTGGCCTGGTTCTTAACGCGGGGCATTCCGCGACTTGAGCGTTGGAAATGAGCAACAACCCCACCTATAAACTATATGACGTTGTCTCGAAAGCGACACAAGATGCCTGAATGAATGCCTCACAGAAATTATGAATGAATGGAATGAGTACTTACAAAAACTAGAGACAGAACCAAGGTTGGCTGTGGAGTTTGTGTTATCTACCGCCATCAGATTGGCTCCCAATGCAATCAAGGCAATGCCATACGGGGTTCCGGGGCTAAAACGTAACGGCAAACCACTCATCGCTGTGGCGGCTCATAAAAATCACTATGGTGTGTATCCATTTAGTCCTAATGTTATTGAGGGTCTCAAACCTCTTTTGGGAGATTTGGAAACCGCAAAAGGAACAATTCGCTTTCCATATGACAAGAAACCATCAAAACGCCTCATTAGTGAATTGTTGAAGTTGCGAACCAGCGAAATTTTGTAGTTCATCTTCCACATCCTTTCAATCAATCGTTATGGACGTGCTTAGGCCGCGGTGAAAGGTACCCCTTTCTTTGCACACCGTTTCCTAGCGTTTATCAGTAAGGAACTAACTGTGGCAAAGTAAGGACGTAGAATTGCGAAAAATAACGGACGAGCATCAGTACGCTACAGAAAGAATGTCTGTAGAATGACGTGCAGTTTCAGGTCAGTTTGGATGTGTCAAAAGATAGGAATAACGAAGTAAGTAATGCCGAGCTCATATTCACCTGACTCTTGTAGAGAGGTGACTTCAATTTTATAGACGATATCAACTGAGTCATTCGCGATAGGTATGGAGCTGTGAATTATTTCTGCGGGGACAGTATCAAATCCAGCATAGGAATCGTCGGGAGCGAAACGAGTCGAACCGTTAGCAAGAATATCGTCGCCAGTATGGTAACCAATACACCCCGAACTATCGACTTGGCAAGCAGTATTCCACCCGGAGGGACTGGCGTTTGTGCTGACGATATTTGGGATGGGGTTATTGTAGGAATTGACCATGTCACCATCAGTTGCCAGCAATACTTGATATCCTTGTGTTGCGTTTGTGTTCACGTTTAGTCTCTGTGCCGCTTCAATCACTGTATCGGGTAGAAGCGAACCAAAATTGATTTCTGTAGGGGTCGTCAATACGTCAGTGGTTATGCCCTCAGTGGTTATTGCTGCACCAACTCCCTGGACTCCAAAGACGAGCGTGGCTCCTTCGGTAACAAGGCTCGGATATGTGCTACTAGCAGCTACGGCAGCACCAGCATTTAGATCAAATAGTCTGAAATAGTAGACTCCGTTTGCTCGTGCTCCGGCATGTTGGATAACAAACTCATACTCACGAGTAGCGTTTGCGCTGTGTGTATCACCAGCCACAAAAATTCCGTCTTCGTTGTGAGTGCCACAGCCAACTCCAACACTGCTGATACAGGAGTCAGAAGTGGTGAGAGTTGTGGTGCTGATAAGTGCGTTATTTACACCGCCTCCTTCGGCATAACACCAGGTAGAAGACGCTGTGCAGCTTGAACTGGCTTGCACATCGTGCACATCGCTGAAATCAGGGAACTGGGAATACTGTAATTTGAACTTAGTATTATTGCCTTCGACCCCCTTTATTTCTGACACGTTAACACGCAAGCTAGTAGATGAGGCAAACGCAATCTCGATTGGAGCTACGTTTTCACCTGCCAATGCGGCAGAGGGTGTCTCGTTTTCTGGGTCTCCAAACCAGCGCCAGTGGTTAAGTACTGGTGTAAAACCAGCGGTGCGAAGTTGCGGGTAATTATTGTAGCCGTCCAGAGTTTCTCCGTTGCTGTTTACAACTCTAAAACAATAAAAGGTAGAACCATTTGCTCCATTGTGTTCTATCACAAAGTCGTACTCGAAATCTTGATCTTCCTGTACATCGTATGGGTTGGCGAGACTCGGGTTTTGCTCCACGAAACGTCCTCCCACTTCAGATACTGAGTCTATGTTGAGCTCGCCGGCTAGTGCTGGATACTCTGATACCGCAATGCCGTCTGCGACACTCGTGTCATATCCACGCCAAATTTCACCACTACCAATAGCTCCGACATCCGTCCAATCTTCTATTGCCGTACACGTCGATGTGCGGGCGCCATACTGTAGTTTATGTGTACGTAAGCCAGCAGGAAGATCTGCATTCCTCACTTCTAGTGTTACTCGTAAGCGGATTATCTCTCCTTCAGCGATAGGTTCATCAAGCGCGGTAATAACCGTATTTTCTCCAACGTCGGCAGCACCAAGTGGCCAGGGGTCGGTGGGATCAAGTGCGTCATTGTTCGCATACCAACGATAGTAATTTTGTCGAATTGATAGGCCGGTAGTGGGCCATTCAACAATCTCGGTGCGGTAGAAAAAAGGAATTGATGTAACGATATCGCTGTTGTATATCTCAAACGCGGTAGTAGAAGCAAGTGTCACTCCACCGAGTACTCGTGGGTAGTTGGTGGTATTTTGTTCAAATGCAGACATCGCAAACACTGATGTATTGTTCATGGCATCTACCTCGGTGATGGATATCGAGGCAGTTCGCGGCTCAGTACCTCCGGTTACAGAACCAGCCTTTTGTTGCACCTTCATTTTACCTTCTGAGGTCTGGGTGTTCTCGATCACCCATGCCACAGACACTTGACCGCTAGAAGTAGCGGCGTTTGGTGACAGTTTAAAAGAGATCGCGCCAATGCTTGATATCCATACTTCATGTCCAAAGTTTGCCTGCTGGGTTAACGCCCCCATGCGCTTTTGTGTATGGAGAAATGTTTGACTGATGCTCGTTACGACATCAATAAGTTCAATTTCAGCTGAGTTAGCCTCTTGATACTCATGTTCAATGCGTTGGACTTGCCAATTGACACCGGTGAATTCAACCACGGCATAACTTACCTGAGCATTTGAGCCAGCACCGATGCGTTCAAAAACCGGTTCATTGGTATCACTATTCCACCGCGATGTAACTTGGCTGTTGTAATAGCCGTTGGCTGAAGTATTGGCATTTCCCAAACCAGTGATAAATACAACAACATCGCTATCATCACTGATGCCTGAGACCGCAGTACCAGTCGCTGTGGTATTTGCGCCAGTGAGCGTCACCGTGCCCACATCTCGAACACGCATCTCATTGTCGGTACTCAGCTCACCAATGAATTCAATGATCTCCCAAGATACCACTGCTTCTTGTGTCGAATTATTGCGAGCGAGGGTGAATCCACTGGTGAGATCAGACGAATCTGAAATGTATACGGTGGCACGATGTGGTTCGACTGTATTGTCAGCGATTGTTCTACCGCCACCTGTATGGTGCATGTTGGTTATGCGCACAAATGCGAGTGAGGTTGAAGCGGGTGCTGTATAGGTGGTTGGACCAGGAAGTATCGTGAGTGTACCGACTGCATTCAATATGCTCGTTCCACGCTGGATCCGAAAGTCACGCTTGGCGGCAGTAGAAAGTTCAGCATATTGACTGTAGGTGGGGAGCGGTGTACCAGCATCAGTAACTCTAAAACAGTAGTTAGTGGCATAGGAAGTAGTGGCTGTTGACGTGATGCTGTATTCTAGTTCGACAAACTCGGTGTTAGTGAGTGTGATGTCGTCGCTTTCTGAGTCAGTAGTGAGGACACCTCCATTAGAACTAAGAAAAGTTTTGCCACCGGGATTTGAGACTTCACCAAAACCGGCTCCGGTCACGTCTGTGGTGTTCATGCCATGAGTTAGATTGGGTGAATCATACATATCCCATGCGTCTGGAGTAGCCCCGACATCGGTCCAGACTGAGATGTTCTCACAGGTCGAAAGTTTTACCCCGTATTCAAGGCGAAAAGCACTAGGCACACTGGTTGTTGGCCCAGTATTTTCTAGACCAAAACGTAATCTAATTTGACTCTCGGCTGGAAACTCAGTTTCAGGCGTGTCTTCTGTGCCGACTGAAGACGAAGCTGTCACTTCTGTGCCGTTGTCACTGCGCCAGTGGTAATGATTTTGTGTCATAACTGCGCCAGCAAGTGTGGTTGAGCCAGTTATATCAAGTGTCGTAGCTGGCGCCACCGATCCACCGCCGCTCACCACCACATCACTCGAACCACTTTGAATGATAATGTCAATTGTCTCACTGTGTTGAGCTGATGCTGTAATGTCTAGAACCGGGTAGACACAGAGCGCTGACGTGGTTGCGATACCTATTACGTCAGTGAAAGTCGACGTACCGTTAGCGCTACTAAACCCGCTGGTACTGGTGGCGCCGAATTGGAGTTCGTTACCATCGTAGCTTTCTCCGGTACAGTCGTAGGGTGCTGACGTATCATGGTCGTAGTAGAGACGTACATTGCTGACTCCTGTCGATCCATCGACGGTTCCATTCTCGGTAAGAGTGATACTAGTGACATTGCGTGAATTTGAGTTTTCGATGATTGCAAAACCACCACCAATATAGAAGTCTGTAGTTGGAATATCAGTCGTCGCAATTTGCGTACTTGTCGCGCGAACTCTCACGTCAGCAGAAATTGTCACCTCTGGATACTGGTCGTATGACTCGATCGGGACACCGTTATCTGAGAGTCGGAAACAGTAATTTTGACCTTCAGTAGCGCTGACCGTGGGGATGATTGAAAACTCAGCTTCAGTCCAGTTGGTAGGTAAAAAGGTTAGAGAATCGATAGATGAAGTTGTGTCACGTAAACCACCGTTTGGACTGAGAAAGACAGAGTTTTCATTATCAACACCTCCAATACCGACACTTATGTCGGTGCTATTAGTTCCGTCGTTAATGAAAGTGGAATCATTCATGTCCCAGTCGTCGCTGGTAGCGTCAACGTCAATCCAGTTTAAATCGACAGAACAACTTCCGGAGCTTGTGGCATAGTCAAGACGAAGTGTGGTCGGAAAGGTTGAGGTCGAGCCTTCGTTTGAGATCCCAAAGCGAATACGCACTGGAGTCTCTTGTTGTAAGGCAGTGAGGCTGGTGTCTTGAATACCACTCGTGCGTGAAGTTGACGTACCCTCTCCGCCGATGTCGTTGCGGAAGTGAAAGTGGGTTTGTGTTAAAACATCGTCTACAATGTTTGTGGTGCCTGAGAGCTCTATAGCTGTGCTTGGTACAGCTGCTTGACCACTTGAGAGCACAACGTCTGAGGCAGGATCCGCAATTGCAACTTCAAGCGTAGTAGCGTCAGGAGCCGCTTTGACAACTTCAACCACCGGGTAGACACAGAGAGCTTGGGTTGGAGTAATGGTGACAGCATCGGTGAAATTAGACACACCATCGGCGCCAGAAAAGCCGTTGGTGTCAGTAGTGCCGTATTGCTCTTCGTTACCATTGAATGAATGTTCGCTACAGTCATATGGGGTGGTGGTGGATAGATCATAGTAGAGTGCAATATCACCAACCCCGGTTGCACCATCAATGGTGCCAGTTTCGGTGATTTCGATACTGTTCACAAATCGACTGGCTTGAAACTCTTGAATCACAAACGCGCCGCCAATGTGTTGTGCTGATGAACTAGCACGGACAGTACTCACTTGCGAACCCGTAGCGCTCACTTTTGTCTGTGGACTGATGTCGGCTAGGGTGTCTCCAAACATATCGTCCGACGTGATCCCGTACCAGCTAACATAAATACGTTCATCGTTACGGTGGTTTAAATCGACACCATACAAATCGTCCGCTGCGGAGTTCACTGGTCCTTGTTGGCTACTCCACGTACTCATGGCGCTCGTTGAGGTCGCCCAATACACATTCGCTGTGTTAGCTGTGTTAATAGTGGTGCGACCGGTAAAGGCCACATACACATCACCAGTATTTTCATCTAACGAAATGGCGACTCCGGTTATACCCTTAGCGTCGTCGGTGGTCACATTGGTGGTATTTGCCCAACTACCGGTGTATTTTGCGGTACGGATATCGTGATTAGCGGTGGTGTAGTTGGCGGCATCAGCATAGACCAGATAAATATTAAAATCATCATCGACAACAGCTGACATGGCGGCATCTGATGTAGTGTTTTCGACCGCGTTACTGTCGATAGTTGACCAACTGGTCGGACCGGGCCAGCTACTATTATTCCAAATCTGATACTGAATATCGTTTAAGCTGAGGTCACGACGAATGAGCATGATGTTGCCACCGCTTTGTGGCTGCATCAGGATGTAGTCATTTTGGTTATCAAGTGGCGTAGTGCCCGTTTCGGTCCAATTTCCGGCAGTTTGGCACGTGTTGGTACACTCGATGATCAGAGAGTCTGTAGCATCTGATACTCCTGCGTACAAAGTGCCATCGGTACCTTTCGTGATAGCAGCGGTATTACCACCCGCGCTCAGTGACCCGAGATACCCTAAGCCGGTTGTGACATTTACCGGTGTAGTGCCCAGAAGCAGTGTATCGGTGGACGTATCGAGGCGGTTGTACCACAGATCGTCCTCGTTTGTATCCATGGTTAAAATGTGGATATACGAACCAGTATCTCCAGGTGTCCACTGATCGTACCAGACAATCGGTGAGAAACAATCAGTTTGCGTATCAACTATGCTCGCGCCACCCCAACTTACACCTCCGTTTGTGGTTTTGGCGTACACACATCTTCCCGTGCTGTCAACATAAAATTTATACCCGGTCTGATCAGAGATAAATACGGTAGCTGCACCTGCGATCATATGCTCCGTTTGAGTTGTGCTGACTGAAGCATCAATTTGTACTTGTGCTGCAAAAGCGCGCGGTATCCCTTTAAACAGGAAGACAGCATCGCTCATAATTAGCGAGAATAGCAACAAGAAAACACAGCATTTGTAAAAAATGTTTAACTGCTCGCGATACATACCCCACCTTTGGGGTAGGTGTGAAGTAGCGATATGTGAGCCACAAATGAATGCATCTCGTACTTTATATTACCCTGTCGGTACTTCTATTATGACACATGAAAATGAGGTGAAAATACAATAGTAAATAACAATTGTGAGCTGTCGCTGCGGTGAGCTGCCAAGCAGCCAAGTGGCGGGTGGTGTAGTGGTGCTTGACTGGCGGTCCCAGCATATATTGACATACTGAGCTCGCTGGGTACCATGTCCGTAGGATCTATGACAGGAGGTGTGCAGTGAAAGAAAAAGCGATGTCCTTTGTGAAGGCGGCCTTGATCTTCTATGCGATAGGAGTGGGGCTGCTGTTCTACTACAAGGATTCGGTGACGCAGCATATGCAGCAGTTTTTCACCGAAAAGTACTACGAGATGGCCTACCAATCGGTCGCGGATGGCAAGTTTGACGAACGATACAAGCACCAGTACGCGAAAGGAGTCGCCAATTGCTTCGTGAAGCGTCTGTTCAATGGGGTGAGCGATACAGAGGTGGTCGTGATGATCGCCACGCTTGGTAAGATGAAGCCTAAGGAGATGCCCGGTCAGGAGGACTACGAAGAGTGCGAGCTATGGGCCATGGCAGGAGTTGGTCTGCAGGGGTTGGCTGATTGGTTAAGTAGACCCACGCGCTAGCTCTACCAAGAGCATACTATTTTCAGTATGCTCTTTCTTTTCTCGTTGTCGGCTCGGTGTGGCTATGGTAGGGTGGCGAAGGAATCATTTGGTACTACAGGAGGACTGAGATGTGGGATGATGATGAGTTCTTTAAGCATCAGGTGTCACGCGCAACCGGCACAGACATAGGTGGGGCGTGGGGAGCGATCGGTGCGCAGGAGCACCAAAACGAAAAAACACGCCAGGAAGCTTTTAATCAGCCCCGTGACTTGCGTACCCCGAAACGGTCTAGGCCGCTAGAGACCGAGCGGCCGCAACTAACAAAACAGCAGCGTGCCGAGTTGCGGGCTCGTGCGGCAGCCGCCGAGCAGAGACGCAAGCGGTTTTGGCACGTTATACGTTCGGTCATATACTTTGGTGTGGTTAGCCTGTGTGCGTTGATCGCAATCGGTATCATCGGCGAGCAGGCACCAACTACGCCTGATTGGATCACTACGTTAGACTGTATGGCGATCGGGGGTGCTGTGGCGGCGATGGTCTTGTTGTATGCCGCGTTCAATGCAAAGTCGTATGTACAACGATTTGGAGTGTTAGTGCGGAGCATGTTGTTCCACCTGATACCGTTTGGGATCGCTGTGGCATACTCTGCAGTACGTTCGGGGGCCACTGATCGTGCGTCCGAGATAGCTCACGTCCTGCTTTGGTGGACCTACGGGTATTTGGTGGTATTGCTGCCGGCTGTACTGCTCGTGTGGTTGTTCACGACGCGTGCGAAATGAAGCGTGGTAATACAAGGCCAGCTCCCGAAGGGAGCTGGCCATTTTATTATTCGCAATTTCAGGCTTTCTATTCTCGTGGGCGAGTGAAGTTGGCGGTGGCGTACACAGTGTCGCCCGTACGGGCGACGCCGATACCTTCATGGGTGAAATTATCGCTGAGAATATTGTGTCGGTGGCCTGAACTGTCCATCCAGTTCTCCATAAACTCAGCCGCGAGGGTCTCCGCATCAGGTAGGGTAGAAGCACTTATCCAGGCAATATTTTCACCCCACGCCAAGGCCACGTAGTTGGCTTGCCGCAATCGACAGCCAACGTCACATCCCCCTGGTGATGTGTGTGAGAAGTAGTTGCGTTGAGCCATGTCTTCGCTGTGGGCAGTGGCGACGGCAGCCAGGTTCTCGTCAAATGTGAGCGGTGCGACACCCGCTGCTGTTCGTTCGAGGTTAGTGAGCCGATGCAGCTCCGTCTGTACCCGTATCACGTACGTATCAAAAGGTATTGGTGATTCTGGTACTGGTTCTGGAGTGGGTTCAGTCGGAATTATGTGTGGCTCTGGTGCATCGGTCTGTGGCTGGGTCGGTGTCACCGGCGCTGGCGCCGGTTCAACTGCCGTCGTCACAACCGGTGGGGTAGTGTCCGCTACCTCCACTACTGTGCTGTTGATCGTCGTGGGTTTGTTGGTAGTTGGTACTACTGCGGCCGGTTGTTGTTCTGCTGTGCGCGTGGCAGAGCGTTCGCTTCGTTGCTCTTCACGATGTTGATACCGGTCTGTGTCTGGGGTGCGGTAACGCGCTTCAGCAGCGTGTAGTACTGGCAAAGTCACCGCCACCACCATGAGAGCGAATAAGAGTGTAATGGTTGATCCTTTCATTTTTTATGTTTAGTTCTTTACTTTCCCCGCTAAAGCTCTAAAGAACAAGAAAGAACGATCGACTCCATTGTCGCGTGTTCTAATACCTCTGGAAATGGTACTTGTCCCGGTTTTGCACACAGCCCTCCTGGCTTGTGAAGTAAGACCCATTTCTCTTGTTGACATTCACCTCACAATACAAAGCATTGTTTGTAAATGGTGTCCGGCCTATGAATTGGATCCTGTGTTTCGTTGGACAAAGAAAGCATGTGCAGCACCAGTACGAAGCTGGGCGGCCCAGTAGGCGCGAGTGCCTTCGATGGCGTACAGAAGACTCTTGAGGGTAATAAACGAGAGAGCCAAGCGATAGAACAAGCGTTGGACTGGTATCAAAGGCAGGTAGGCAAGTTTGCGTGGTTCCCGCATGAGTCCAAATGCGTGGTAGGCTAGATCTACGAGTAAGAAGATAGCTGCGACTTGCATCGGCAGCTCCCAGGTGTCAGTCAAGATGGCGTAGAGGAGTGTGCCGTCAATGATCGGTATCAAGAGGGGAGTGAGGAAGGAAAAAATGAGGCCGTACGGGAGAATAATGAAGCTAAGCTGGGGGTGCCGAGGGTTGCCTAGTTTATGTTTGTACTTCCACAGACACTGAAGGGTGCCGAACATCCAGCGGAAGCGCTGTTTCATGAACGCGCTCACTGTAGAGGGGACTTCGGTATAGGCAACCGCACAACGGTCGTAGGTCACACGAAAGTTGTGAGCGTGCATGGCCAGGGTGAGATCTTGATCTTCGACTTGCGTGTCGTCACTGTAGCCTCCAGCGGCAAGGACAGCTTGCTTACGCCACGCTCCGATTGCACCTGGGATGACACTGATACTGCCGTAGAGAGTGTTGAAGGCGGTTTTTTCAATGTTCTGACTAACTGTATATTCAATATCTTGAAACCAACCCAACCATGATCGGTTGGTGATAGCTGAGACCCGCCCTGCCACCGCGCCAACTCGCGGGTCATTGAAGTGTGAGGCAAGGTGGCTGATCGCATCAGGGTGAATGATCGTATCGCCATCAATTGCCACCACGACTTCGTGGCGGGCTTTGTCAAGGCCAACAGTAAGTGCGCTCGCTTTACCCCCGTTACTTTTGTAGAGGTAATGTACAGGGGTGGTTGTGTGTGCGGCGGCGGCCAACACAGCAGCCTTCGTGGCATCGGTCGAGCCATCGTCTATCACTACGATTTCCACTCGCTCGTGTGTACTGGCCGCCGCCGACGCTATGGTGGCGGCTATATTACTTGCTTCATTGTAGGCGGGGATGAGTACGGACACTCCACCATGGTACGCGGCTGGTTTGCGTGGGCAGGGAGCTAGTCGTACCACTCCGATCACCACGAGGCGTGCAATACTGACGATCAACACAAAGGCCGTTGCTCCCACGAATAATTGTAAGAGTCGTGCGTAGAGGGTGCCCAAGACCGAAACACTTAAATTTGAGGCATTGCTGTTGATATTAGACACAGTGGCGTACGCATCAATTCCTGAGAGTGTGCTTAGCGAGACGAACTCATACCCTTGTGCATGCAATTCATCGATAATGAACGGAAGTGCCTCAAGCGTGACCTGTCGCTGTACCCCGCCGTCATGAAGCAAGATAACGCTGCCGTGCTCGGTACGGCTAATGACCCGATTAAAGAGAGTGCCGGTATTCTGGAGGTCCCAATCTTGTGGATCAATGTAGGCACTCACACCAACATAGCCGAGTTCAGTGATCCAGTTGAGCGGATGTTCTGGTGGTAAGTTAGTGTTGGTAATGAACTCAGTCTGTGCCCCTGCAAAATCAAGCAAGTAGGGTGATCGGTAGAAGCGTGGTCGCTTACCGGTTAGTTGCTCAATGATATGGTTCGTGGTTTCGAGCTCAAAGCGCATACGCTCTTTACTCTGGTGTACGTTTTGGGAGTGAGAGAAGGTGTGGTTGCCTATCTCGTGTCCGGCTGCGTATACTTTTTTTACAATGTCAGGATGTTCTAACATTTCTTTACCAATGAAGAAAAACGCTGCCGGTACGCCTTTTTCTTCGAGTACTGCAAGGATCGGCAGGGTGTAGTCTGGGTGTGGGCCATCGTCGAAGGTGAGTACGATCTGCTTGTCGTGGGCTGTCTCTTCGGGTACTGAGTGGGCACTTACCGGGATTGGTTCATCGTGGATACTCCTGATCAGGATACCAAACAAGCCAAGTAGCACCACCACCAATAGCCCCGCGCCAGTGCGAATGAAGTACTTCCTGTGTTGTGTGCGGTCGTAAAAGATCATACAAAGATGAAAACGAAACGACCCACGATCCTCCCCAAGACGTGAGCTACTTTGGGTGTTGGTAAATAGAGTGTCAGACAGACGGGATTCTGATCAGAGGAGTGTAGTACTGCTGCGCGTAGTGTACCGTTCTTCTTACGCCTTGGCTAGTAGCGGTCCACTGCACAGTACTAACGTTGGCGTCCAGTGTAGAGTATGGTAAAAATTGTAATAACTTCCTAACAACTACTCGATGGAAAACAATCCCAAACGGATCATGATTATTGAAGATGAGGTGATGCTCCTTGAAGCGTTGGTTGAAGACCTGTCTGATATGGGGTACATCGTTGATGCGTGCACAGATGTTGATTGTGCGTTTGAACAGATCCAAGAAGCGCGCCCTGATCTCATCCTCACTGATCTCGTAATGGCGAAGGTGGATGGATTTGATTTTATTCGTATCCTCAAAGAAAATATCCATCTTAAGAGCATTCCGGTGGTGGTTCTCTCAAACCTGGCCGAAGAGGGTAATGTCACGCGTGCCAAAAATCTAGGCGCAGTTGACTACTGGGTCAAAGCCGAGATGTCGCTGGCTGATATCGTAAAAGGTGTACAGAAACTCCTGGGTGGGTAGTGACGTGCTGTGTATGAGTGTTGACTGAAGGCAATATGGCTTGTATCATATTGTTATCTTGGATTGATACTTCACCACCAAGATAAGGAGGTTCAAGATGGACATGAAGTTTGCCATCGCTGTTATTTATTTTGCTTTCGCATTTCTGGTCTGGAAAAGCCTCTACTCAAGGCAATTCTGGCACAGCGTTTTCTGTTTCGTTGCTCACTGCGAGCAACGACTGCTGCGATTTGTGCACCAGCACTGGCAATCACGAAGCAAGATCATCCCTTGAGCCCATCGTAGAGCCCATAGACGGTCCCACAACCCGCCGCCGGCGTGCGCTCAAAGAGCGTTACGCCACGGCGGGATTTGTTTTGTCTTGGTGGAGTTGGTTGACACTGTTCTAAATTGTTTCACATTAGCTTGCAGCGCATGGTTCTTGCTTCATGTGCGTAGTATACTAAAGAGAGGTTACTAAGTAATGAAGAATGAGATCATGCTAACACTTTACATGCGTTCAACGTGCCCGTTTTGTCAGCGAGTGATACAAATGGCCGAAAATCTCAACGTGGCGCTTGAACTGAAAGATGTCGATGAGGATACTGCGGCATTGGCAGAATTGGAGGTAAAGACCAGCGGGTCACAAGTGCCGTATTTGGTAGATAGTGAGAAAGAGGTAGCGATGTTCGAATCGAGCGATATCATTGAGTATCTCCGGGAAAACTACGCGAATACCGGTGCGACCATGGCAGTGGCTAAGTCACGTGTCCATGTGGGCGGTTCGGTATGTGAATCGTGTGAGGGTTAATAGTCTAAGCGAATACATTTCCATGACAATTCCAACCATCAATTACAAATTCAATGATCTGCCTGAAGCGCAGGCGCTGACCGAGCTGGTAGAGCATAAGTGTGAGGCATTTGCGAAGTATTTACACGACGGAGAGTCAGTGACGTGCGAGGTTGAATTTCAGAAAGTCGCACCACAACAGAATGGAGAAGTGCACCAGGTGGAGGTCAATCTTACCGTAGAGGGTACGCTGTACCGAGCGGTAGCGACCGAAGAGAGTTTTGAAAAAGCGATCGATAAAGTGCGCGCTGAGCTTGATCATGAGCTGCGTAAGGCGAAAGAGAAGCAAGAGACCAAAGACAAACAGGCTGGCCGAGCGGCCAAGGAGCAGATGCTGGAGGCTGGGGTGTAGGGAGGATTAAAAACGGGCGGGGCCAAAGGCCCCGCCCGTTTTCCTATGAAATACTCTGCAAGTAGTCAGTAAAGTCCATTTCCTGCTTGCCTTCAGGAACGACACGCAGCAGGCGAAGCTGGCCCTCGGCCAGCTGCGCCTGCTTGATCTTTACCCGCTTGCCTTCGTGCATGAAGAAAGTGTCACCGATGCCGGCAAAAGCGTTGATGGTGAGCCAGGCGTGCCGGGCGGCTTCTCCGCCCGGCAAATTGCGAGGATCGATCAGGAGTTCATTTTCGCCTTTTTTAAAGCGGCCACAGTAGGTGGCAGCGCCGTGTTCTTGTTCTTGGGGCGCCAGTTCTCCTGCTACCCAAGCCGGTATAACATCAGCCAGCAGGGCGCCACCCATGTGCGCTAGGGCGGTATCAAGCTCAGGGCCAGGCACGGGCCAGTGCTCGTCGGCTATCGGCATGGCCATTTGGTCAAGAATTGGCCCTTGGTCCATCTCCTTATCCATCAGCATTATGGTTACGCCAATATCTTCTCGTAAGTCGTCGCGAATGGCACTGCGGATCGGGCTCGCACCCCGCAGCTTGGGTAACAGGGAAGGGTGGACATTTATGACCTGATGCTTCGGCAGCTTAATAAGCCACTCTGGGAGAATGAAATTATAGGCAACGACCACAAATAGGTCCCAGTCCTCTGCAGCAAGCCGCTCTTGAGCACTGCCGTCTTTGTAGTTCTCTGGTTGGTAGACCTCGATACCATTTTCCGCTGCCCACACTTTTACCGGCGGAGGAGTGAGCTTCTGGCCGCGACCAGCCGGACGGTCGGGGTTGCAGATGATGAGCGCCGGCCGGAGGCCGGCGCTCTTGAGTTCCTCCAAAACTGGCACACCCAAAGGCTCGCCACCAAAGTATGCAAATCTGATTTCGTTATTCATTATGTGCTTCAGTTAACTCCTTTGGTCGATCATCTTTGTCCCACACCTGCTCGGCACGGTCGATGAAGAGGGTGCCGTCGAGGTGGTCGCACTCATGCTGAATGATCTGCGCCAAGAGGCCGCCAGCGCCGCGGCAGTAGGGTTCGCCGTGTTCATCTAGGGCTTCAAAGGTGACATTTTTGTGGCGTACCACCATACCGTATTTGTTTGGTACTGACAGACAACCCTCACCGACTTCATGACACTTTTTTGAGGTCCTGATGATGTGTGGATTGATCGCTACCAGAGTGGGTAGCGCATCCTCACGTTCTTGGTTTTGATCTTCTACCAGGAACATCCGCTTCGCAACTCCTACCTGTGGTGCAGCAATAGCCACTGCTGCATAGCCATCGACATTGTACGTTTTAATTGCTTTTCGCATACCCTTAAGGATCTTTGCTACTGTACCGTCAGCAAATTCCTCAGGAGTGATCTCCTCAGCGATACTGTGCAGGGCTGGGTGGTTTTGGGGCACAAGTTTGTTCATAGGGCTACTATATAAAGAAGAATTGTAAAAGTAAATTCCTTACAGCTCGGTACCGTCAGATTCAGGATTAGGACTAAAGTCCTGAATCATGGCGAAGCGCCTGTATTAGCAAAATATAGTCGTCGCTACACTCCTCTTGATTTTGCTACACAATCCGCTCCGGATCGATCTCAACCTTTACGTACGGCGGCAAGTTGCGGAGTTTCTGCAAGGCTGCCTCATAGAGAGTGGTGTCGGCACTTGGAATACGGATCAGTCCATGTCGCTGTGCCTTACCAGTACTTGAATTGGGGCTGTTATAGAACTGCACGGGAAGGTCAGTTAGTGCGACTTTGATCGGTTGTTCAAGCTCCACGACCGATGTGCTGGTGCCGACCCAGGTGAGGAGTATGAACGTGCTAAATGGTGGATATTGTAGCATTTGTCGCAAGGCGATCTCATCATCATAGAAGCGCTCCACGGCACCGCGGGTGGCGTGAATGAGCAAATTGTCACTCTCAGAGCGGGTCTGCACGATCACTTCTTTGGCAGTACATTCCCGTAGGCGCAAGAGTAGTCGAAAGAGAGACTCATCAGCTCGCCAAGTTGGAATCGAGCGTGCGGCATCGAGTGAGATAATACTGCTCACCGCCACACCGGCACTCAAAAACGGCAAGGCCAACTGTGTGCCAATAAGCACACCAGAGCGTTGTGTAAAAAATTCCTTCGCCAACGTGGCAGCTTGCTTGGGAGTGGTGGCGGTTTCGCTATCAAGGAGTGTAACGGGTGTATCGGGTCGCAGCTTCGTCCATTCGTCATACACCTGCTGGATACCAATCCCGCGCTCTCGCAGTCGCCAGGAGCCACAATCAACGCAGACATCAGCCGCTTTCACCCGCCGGCCAGACGTACTGGAAACAAACCAACGCTCTTCCTCACCACTTTTCTTCGTACGTATGAGAGAATACGGTGTATTGGAATCTGGACAACGAAAAATGTGCCCGCAGTCAATACAGGCCACGACCGGCGCGAGGCCTCGCCTGGCAGCATAAAAAAAGACGTGGCCTCGCGCCTCTAACGCCCGATCAACACTAGTGAGCAACTCTCGTGAAAACAACTGAAACGGCACGTCCGGTTTCGGCTTGTCTTTCTGAGTGATGATACTCAGCGGCGCGGTGAAGGCGATCCGCTTGGCTTCTTCGCCGTAGGTAAGGTAGCGCTCGTCACGGCGCTTCACCTCATCTTCAGTGCGTGGCACCACATCGCCGAGCAAGACCGCTCGGCCGCTATGTTTCGCGTAGGCAATGAGTGCGGTGCGGTGGTCGAGATATGGACGCTGGCGTGTGACATAGTGTCCGCTCGCTGATTGTTCAATGATAATGGCGAGTAGGTCGATGCGCTCCAAGTACGCGTGTGATGGGGTGGTGATAATGAGCTTGGCAGTGGTGGTATCAGCCAGCTGATTATAAGCTTTTTCGCGCTGTTTTTTGGTCTGGTTGGGGGAAAAGATGATCACGCGGTCTTCGATGCCTTGCTGGAGTTCGGCGACTGCAGGCTCGATCTCAGCGGCGGTTGGAACCACGATCATGATCGACCCACGATGAGCAAAGGTGCTCCGAATGAAGCTCTGATACGCGGTGAAACGGTCGTCGATACGCGCGGTAAGTAGTTGTGGATTGGTTTCTTCGGTTTGTACTACGCTTTCTGTACGTGGGTACGGGTGAGTGCCGTTACGAATATCCGGTGGCAAGAGCGCAAAGAGGAGTGCGCCGAGCGAGGTGGGGTAGTGGGTGCTCAGTGTGGCAGCAGTGGCTTGAATGCTTGGTGGGATGACCACCGGGTCTGGTTGTTGTGGCAGCTTGCGTAGTGAAAAGGTGGCGGCTTTGAGAGCCGTCTTGGTACTGCTGACCGGGCGTGCGTCGGTCACGATGGCGCGTTGCTTCTTGCCACGGATGGGAACTTCGAGAAATGCTCCCACAGGATATTCAATACTGGAGAAGTAGGAAAGTGATTCAAGTTGGGTGCCACGGACGAGGGGGATGACTTGGATCACAAACATAGGTAGATGACAGTATAGCAAAACCTGGCTAATTACTAGCAACACGGCTGCTCAGCCAACAACCTGCGAAGGAAAGGCCTCCGCAAACACAAATACGACAGTTGCGGAGGAAAGGCCTCCGCAACCAGATCTGAGGTACTGATATTGCGGGATAACTATTAAAATCGTCTGCTGAGCGCGTGCTATCATTAACTTCATGATAGGTACTCGGTACCGAACGTTTGTGGTGGTAGGAGCCGTCCTCCTCGCGCTTTTCGCTATGTACTGGAGCGGCTTCTTCACTACCACCCATTCCATCACCACCGACCTCGCCCAGTTCGACCTCGTCGGAGAGCGAGTTGAGGACGACTTCACCCAGTACCCACTGGTATCATTAAACGACGAGTACACCCTCACCGATACCCTCAAGGACGGCGTCGAGATCACCTATGGCAGCCAAGCCAGTACTACCTTCGCTTCACCTGACCAGAGTGGATCCCTCACCCTCCAGTTCCCAAAGTCTCTCTCAGAACCCCTCACCATCACGCTCCCGGGTAATCGCACCTTCACTGTCACCCACAACGTGGAAGGTCACTACCAGAGTGAGCTCCTCACCAACGGCGCGGCAGATCTGCCTCAGACAGAGACCGCTCTGGGCCACTTGGCCGATCCTAAGTCTCTGCTAGAGGCAGAGACTGCCGCGCCTAACGACACCCCCACCTACCTCAAGTACACCTCCCCCAACTCCCGCACCCACACGTACTACGCCTACCAGAAGGACCAAGCCGCCGGCTACCGCAACTTAAAGCACTGGACCATCTACCAAAGCGGCACCGGCCAAGAGACCGCCTCATACACCTTCGCTAACGCCCACCTCAAGACCAACGACCGGGGGGAAGTGGAAGTCCGCTATCTAGGGACTTACGAGGTCCCTAGATCGGGGGAAGAGGGAGGAGGAGTGGTCGAAGCAGACCTCTGGGCAAGAGCCCAGCGGGTCATTGCCGAAGACCAACTGGCTAACATCGAGAACCAACCCCCTGATCTCACCATCCCCGCGCCATACACCATTGATGCTAATGGTACCCACACTACCCACGAGTGGGTGGTCACTCCGCAAAGTGCTATCGACCCGAGTGACACCTCTGGTGATTACGTGCTCTCCGTGACCTTCACTGTGCCACTCCTTGGGTACCCAATTGCCCTTGACCCGACGTTGCAGTTTACGGCGCCGGGTACCTCTAACTCGGGGGATGTGATCACGGGGGAGGCACAGGTGAGCGACTTTGGCATCAGTATGACCACCGGTGATTGGAATGGGGATGGCAAGACTGACTTGGCGGTGGGGGCGAGTGGCTACGATGTCACCACGAACTCTGGCGAAGGTAGGGTGTATATCTTCTGGTCATCGGAGCGACCGTCTGATTCTGCTGAAGCTGATGTGATCATTACTGGGGAGACCACATTGAGTACCTTCGGCGGCTCCCTCGCGACTGGTGACTTCAACGCCGACGGCAGAGATGATTTAGTGGTTGGCTCACATCTTTACAGTGTAAGTAGTTTCTCACTGGAAGGTCGTGCTTACATTTTCTATGGCGGGAGCCTGACGAGCAAAAATGCCAGCGCTGCGGACGTTACCCTTACCGGTGAGACCACCAACAACTACTTCGGCTACTCCCTCACCACTGGCGACTTCAACGCCGACGGCACCGACGACCTCGCGATTGGCGCCTACGGCTACTCCACAGCCACCGGCCGCACCTATCTTTTCTACAGTACCTCCACCCCAGGCAGCAGAAACGCTTCAGCAGCGGATGTTATCTTCACTGGTGAAGGTAACGGCCACCGCTTCGGCTACTCCCTCACCACCGGAGACTTCAACGCCGACGGCACCGACGACCTCGTCGTGGGTGCCTACGGCTACACTACTAACACCGGCCGCTCCTACCTTTTCTATGGCAGCGACATGGTCTCTGAAAACGCCTCCAGCGCTGATATTATCCTGACTGGTGAGACTACCAACAGCCGCTTCGGTCGCTCCCTCACCACTGGCGACTTCAACGCCGACGGGAAAGACGACCTCGCGGTCGGCGCTGAGGGCTACTCCACAGCCACCGGCCGCACCTACCTGTTCTACAGTACCTCCACCCCAGGCAGCAGAAACGCTTCAGCAGCGGATGTTATCTTCACTGGCGAGATTGCTAACGACAACTTCGGTTGGTCTCTCACCACCGGAGACTTCAACGCCGACGGCACCGACGACCTCGTCGTGGGTGCCTACGGCTACACTACTAACACCGGCCGCTCCTACCTTTTCTATGGCAGCGACATGGTCTCTGAAAACGCCTCCAGCGCTGATATTATCCTGACTGGTGAGACTACCAACAGCCGCTTCGGTCGCTCCCTCACCACTGGCGACTTCAACGCCGACGGGAAAGACGACCTCCTCGTCGGCGCCTACCAATACAACTCCTCCCAAGGCCGTGCGTACATCTTCTACTCCCAGTCCGGCCAGGTGAACTTAAATGAGCACATCACCGGCGAGGGGACGAACGACTACTTCGGCTCGGCCTTTGCGGTGGGCGACTTCAACAGTGATGGTCGGGATGACTTAGCGGTGGGTGCGTACAAAGACAACTCCAACACCGGCAAGGTGTACATTTTCTATAACACCGGCGCGTACCCAACCGCGGCCGGCAGTGCAGATGTGGTGATTACTGGTGCAGCCAACACGCAATTTGGCTACTCGCTCGCAGCAGGCGATGTGAATGATGACGGTGTCGACGACTTGCTCGTAGGAGCAGTGCAATACAGCACATATAGTGGTCGGGTGTACGTCTTTTATGGTGGGTCGATCACCACTGAAGCTTCTACTGGTGCTGATGCTACTCTTACCGGTGGTGCAAACTATGACCAGTTTGGTACAGCAATCGCGGTCGGTGACCTTAATAGCGATGGTATCGATGACGTTGTAGCGAGCGCGCCTCCATACACCACCAATACGGGCCGTGCGTACATTTTTTACGGTAGCAGCTCTTTTGCCTCTGAGACCACCTCTGGTGCTGATGTTACCATCACCGGCGAGAGTACTACTAACTACTTTGGTAGTACGATCGCCATTGGTGACCTTAATGCCGATGGTGCCAACGACCTTATTGCTGGTGCTTACGCCAATACCAGTTACACAGGGCGAGTGTATGTCTTTTATGGTGGATCGATCACGACTGAGAACGCTTCAGGGGCTGACGTCTTGCTCTCTGGTGAAGGGACGTCACAACGCTTTGGATCCCAGGTTGCGGTGGCCGACCTCAACAACGACGGTACCGACGATATCGCAGCCAGCGCAGAGTACTGGAATACTGCAACTGGCCGGGTTTACCTTTTCTACGGTGGTGGTCTCTCGAGCACTACCGCTGATAATGCTGATGTGACGATCGATGGTGTTAATACATTCGATGTTTTTGGCGCTTCGCTAGCGACCGGTGATCTCAACCACGATGGCCGGGTTGATTTGGCGGTTGGTTCTGATCTTGTCGCTAAAGGATCACTCGTAATAGGAGAAGCGTACATCTTCTTCAACGACGGTTCATACCCTGCCTACGCCTCCACCTCCGACATCACCATCACTGGAGACAGTGATGACGATGAGTTTGGTTTTGCCCTCGCCACCGGCGACTTCAACGCCGACGGCAAGGACGACCTGGTGATCGGCGCGCCGGGGTATAACAACGGCGGCGACACCGGCCGCATCTACTTCTACGAAACCCGCGAGGACTACGCCTGGGAGATCCAGCGGCAGTCCTTGGCTGATGGCCTGCGCGTTGACCCGCTCATGGGTTACGAGTTGAAGATCACCGGTGAGGCGGCCATCGACAATTTTGGTCGAGTTGGTGTGGGAGACTTCAATAACGATGGCAAGGATGATTTGGCTGTATCAGCTCGTACGTATGGTAATTCGAATACCGGCAAAATATATATATTCTACAACGACGGCAACTACCCAACCAAAGCTGGTCGAGCAGATCATCAAATAGTCGGACAGAATGCTAGTGAATATTTTGGTGATCAGGTGAAGGTGGGCGACTTCAACGCCGATGGTACCGACGACCTGGCCATCGGTGCCTATAACTACAACTCAGCACAAGGACGGGTGTATCTCTTTTACGGTGGCACATCAATACCAACTTCAAATGCAGATGCTGACGCTACTATCACCGGCGAAGGTGCGGCAGATAGTTTTGGCATAGCGGTTATTGCCGGCGACTTTAACGCCGACGGCAAGGAGGATGTTGCGGTGGGAGCCGATGATTATGATGTAGGTGCTGGTACTAATGAAGGTCGGGTATATATCTTCCATAATGACGGTACAGGATCATACCCTGCCACGGCCGGTTCGGCAGACGTTACTATCACTGGGTCGGTAACGACAAAGCTGGGGAAAGTCTTGTCTTCGGGTGATCTAGATGGTGATGGTACGACTGATTTGGTGGTGGGTGCAACGTATACAAGTAGCGCGGTCTACGTTTTCTATAATGACGGATCTATTCCTACGACCGCCGCTACTGCAGATGAATCAGTATCCCTGCCTTCAGGCTCAATGTATGCCATGGCGGTTGCGACTGGTGATCTCGACCGAGACGGAGATGATGATCTTTTGATCGGTAACCATAAGTATGATTCCACCACCGGCATTGTGTACTTATTTGAGAATGACGGAAGCTACCCATCGTCTTTCGCTGCAGCAGATGCGACTGTGGTCGGTGAAGCGACGGGTAGTGAATTTGGCTCTACGATCGTTGTTGCGGATTTTGACCAGGATGGCCAGCTTGGAGTTGCTGTTGGGGCGTACAGTTATAATGTGTCTTCTGGGGAAGGTCGGGTCTACGTACTCAATACAGTTTCTCTTACCGGCACCACCACAGCCACATCAGCTGATGCGATATTGACTGGTGAGGTGTCAGGTGGAAATTATGGAAACAGTCTAGCAGCAGGAGATATAAACAACGACGGGACGGCTGATCTGCTGGTTAGTGCTACGGGTTATAACACGTTCCAAGGCCGGCTCTACTTCTACACCACGAACGACCGGCACATGACGGGCGAGGGGACGGACAGCAACTTCGGCTCGAGCTTCGCGGTGGGTGATTTCAATGCGGACGGCAAGAATGACTTGGCCGTGGGCGCTTCCTCGTACTCATCAGATACTGGCCGCACCTACCTCTTCTACGGCGGCAGAAAAGCGACCACCACTGCTACTGGCGCGGATGTCATCCTCACTGGCGTAGCAACCGACGACGCCTTCGGTGTCTCCCTCGCTACCGGCGACTTCAACCACGACGGTACTGATGACCTTGCGGTCGGTGCCTTGGGATATAACTCCTACCAAGGCCGCGCCTACCTCTTCTACGGCGGCAGTATGGTGAGTGGGTCTGCGACCGGTGCCGATGTGACTTTAACCGGCGAGGTGGCCGACGACGCCTTCGGCGCCTCCCTCACCACCGGCGACTTCAACGCCGACGGCACGGACGATCTTGTTGTGGGCGCACCCTACTATAGTGTTGGTTCTTATACTTACGAAGGCCGCGCCTACCTCTTCTACAGTACCTCCACCCCAGGCTCGCGGGGCGCAGCAACAGCAGATGTCACCCTCACCGGCGTGGCAGTCGAGGATTCCTTCGGTTTTACCCTCACCACCGGTGACTTCAACGCCGACGGCACCGACGACCTGGCCGTGGGCGTCTACTGGTACAACTCATTCCAAGGCCGCACCTACCTCTTCTACGGCGGCAGTATGGTGAATGAGTCTGCCTCAGGTGCTGATGTCACCCTCACGGGCGAAGCCACCAGCAACGAATTTGGTTCTACCCTCACCACCGGAGACTTTAACCACGACGGCACCGACGACCTGGCGGTCGGTGCTCCAGGATACAACTCATCCCAAGGCCGCACCTACCTCTTCTACGGCGGCAGCCTCACCTCTAAGAACGCCTTGGCGGCTGATGTGGTCTTGACCGGTGAAGCAGTTTGGGACCAATTCAGTGTCTCTCTCACCACCGGCGACTTCAACGCCGACGGCACCGACGACCTGGCTGTTGGCGCCCAAGGCTACTCCTCCGTCTCATTCACCGGCCGCGTCTACCTCTTCTACGGCAATCAGCTGTATACCACTGACGCAGAAAATGCAAATGTTATCATTACTGGGGAAAATCCAGAAAACAGCTTTGGTGGAGAACTTGTAGCTGGCGACCTTTCTGGTAATGGTGTTGACGACATTATCATTGGCGCCCGCGGCTACGACGAAACCGACGAGAACAATGAAGGCCGCGTGTACATCATCACCTCCGAAGCCGCGGCGGAGCGCTATTCGCACTTCTGGATCAACGGTGATCTTAAATTTGAGGGGAGTGTGAAGTTTGAGTAGTCACCATCCCGAGAGTCGACCTCTGAAGGTAGCTGCGACACTAAGCGGTGATTGACAACAATTACTATTACGTATTATATTATGTAATATGAGAACGGCAGCCAAGAAAAAAGTCACCCTGATGCTAGACGCAGAAGTGTACGAAAGTATCAAACGCACCGCCGGTGAGCGTGGTGTGGGGATGTATATCAGCAATGTTATGCGACCATTGGTGTCGAAACGTTTGCGCACCGAAGGGTACAAGGAATTGGCAGCAGACAAGACTCGTTTGCAGGAGGCGGCGCAGTGGGAATCTGTCGATACAGAACTAACTGATGAAAATACATGGCAGCTCTAAAGCCCAGACGCGGTGAGGTGTGGTGGGTTAATTTCAATCCAACTATTGGCACAGAGGTGCAGAAGCAAAGACCGGCGATAATCGTGAGTAACGATATTTCGAACAAGTTTTTAGATCGTGTACAGGTCGTGCCACTAACCTCTAATACAGAAAAAGTATATCCGAGCGAAGCTCTGGTGACTGTAAAAAAGCAGGCTGCAAAAGCTATGACCGATCAGATCAGAACCGTCAGTGTCGAACGATTGGGTAAGAAGATATCCAGTCTAACTGCTATTGAATTGGTGGCGGTCGAGTTGGTTTTAAGAATGCAGTTGGGTTTGTAAAACCGGCCGGCAGCGAAGCTGCCGGCCGGTTTTAATGTGAGTGGTCTAAAATTCATCGAGGTACGAGATCTGCGCGCCGAGCGAGGTGAGACGTTCCACCAGCTTTTCATAACCACGGTTGATGCTGTAGATGTTACGCAAAACCGAGCGACCCTCCGCTCCGAGCATGCCAATGAGGAGGATGGTAGCGGGGCGGAGCGCTGGCGGACAAATGAGCTCGGCTGGGCGGAGCTTGGTCGGCCCGTTAATGAAAATACGGTGCGGGTCTGCGAGCACAGTGTCGGCGCCGAGCTTGTCGAGTTCGGTAAAGTAGATGGCGCGCTTTTCGTACACCCAGTCGTGGATGAGGGTTTGCCCGGCAGCCTGCGTCGCGATGACCGCGAAGAACGGGAGATTGTCGATGTTGAGTCCGGGGTAGACACTCGGATGGATCTTTTCGTGGAGCGCCACCAGCTTGGACGGCTTAGTGGTGATATCGACCAGCTTGGTGGTGCCGTTGTGGCTGAGATACGGTTTAGACTGCTTGTACTTAAAGCCCATTTTTTCAAGCTTGAGAAGCTCGAGCTCCAAGAACTCAATCGGACAACGGGTGATAGTGATGCTGGAGTTGGTCACAATCGCTGCAGCAAGGAAAAACATGCTGTCGGTCGGGTCTTCAGACAGAGTATATTCAACATCAACGTTAATGTCTTTCACACCGGTTACTTTGAGGGTGGTTGTACCAAATCCCTCAATAGTTACTCCGAGGTGCTGCAAGAAAGTACACACCTCCTGCACCATGTAGTTAGCGGTGGCGTACTTGATGATGGTGGTCTCAGGCCGGCCGGCAGCAGCAAAGAGTGCATTTTCGGTCACAGTATCGCCAGACTCATACAGGACGATCTCGGTTGGTTTTTTGGCGTTGGTGCGTACCTCAAAGGCATTGGAGGTGGTTTTGATATCGACCCCAAAGTGCTCAAGCGCAAAGAAGTGTGGCTTGACGGTGCGGCTGCCGAGCTTGCACCCGCCGGATTGGGGAAGGGAAAAGGATTGCAGGTGATGAATCAGTGGGCCAATGAACATCACAATGCTGCGGGTGCGCTCGGCAGCCGTCTTGTCGATCTTGTCCAAGCGGAACTTTCTTGGCGGGGTAATGGTCACGGTGGCGTCTTTCCACTCCACTTTGACGCCGATACTTTCGAGTACCTCTATAATGCGGTGCACCTCTTCGATCCGTGGCATGCGGTGGAGGGTGGTGGTGCCTGTATTAAGGAGCGAAGCACAGAGAAGTCCGACCGCGCCGTTCTTGGAGGTGTTGGTCTCGATGGTGCCGGTGAGCTTCTTACCCCCATCTATTTGGACATTGACCGTACCAGGGGAGAGGGTGATGAGGTTTTTGCCGAGCGCCTTACTAATACGCTTGAGCATATCGGCGCTCACGTTCTGTCGGCCAGACTCAATACGCGCGATGGCGCTTTGCGTGGTCTTAAGCTTCTTGGCGAGTTCAGTTTGGGTGAGGCCGAGAGTTTCGCGCACGTCGGCGATCCGGGTTCCAATGTGTTGCATATGCGGTGACTATAGCATATATGCTATAGCGTGAATATCAGTGGCAGTGGACAAAATAGTATGTATGCTGTGTAATATTGACAAAATGATATTTTGCTTTATGCTATGTATTTGGACGTAACAAGAAAGAGATCTCGATCTCGACCTTGCCGAAAATTGTCATTTTCATTTCATTCTCAAAAAAAGGAGTAGCTCATGAGAGCAGCAGTTTTGTGTGTACTCACACTGTTGATCGGCACAGCACAGGCTGGGGCGATCACCAATGGTAGCTTTGAGGACGGCTTCACTGGCTGGACCCAAAGTGGTCAGGTCAGCATTGTTAGCGGCTACACAGTCTCTAGCATCGGCAGCACCCACAACCTGTCTGCAACCGATGGCGACAAATTCGTCATCATGTTTGCGGGTAACAGTGTCACTTCACTCATATCGGATGCGTTTTACGCGTTCGCAGGCAGTGAGTTGACATTCGATTGGCTCTTTCACGCCCGGGACTACCTACCGTTCAACGACTACGTATTGGCACTTTTGCTCGATGGATCGCCGGTGGAGACTAAGCAGTTGGCGAGCGTTAGTTCAGTTGGCGAGTTTGGTTTCACTGGTTGGAACACGGATTCGTTTTTCATTCCGGTCGACGGTTCGTATCAATGGGCAGCCGAGTGTGTCAATCTGAAGGACTCGGTCAACGACAGCGTTTGTGGGTTTGACAACGTCAGTATGACCATGCCAGGTACTGGTACTGTGTCCACGCTGGGCGACGCGCCGCTCATGGCCATTGGAGGCTTGGTGCTCATCGGCTTCGCGCGTGTGCGGGAGAAGTTTGGGTCGCGTAGGCAGCTTGGAGACACCTAGAGAAGGGGATGTGGAAGGCCCGCGAGCGTTAGCTCGCGGGCCTATTTCTATACAAAATAAACGCCCGTTTGTACGGGCGTATGGTGGAATGTCACAAGAATGTCGGAATGAGGCGGGTGTTGCGCTCAATCTCGAATGTGATCGTGTCTCGATCCACTGCTATCGTCGGCTCCAAAAAAATATCCTTCTTAAAATTCTCACCTAGAAACTCCATGACTTGTTGACTGATCGCTTCCGCGGTGTTGCACAAGTCGGTGTCATCTCGGTGTCCGTAGCCTGTGACATGGCCAATGGCTTTGGCGATATTAAGCGCGGTATTCGGCAATGCTTCGTGGTTGGGCGCGATGTCGATCCGTTCGATCGAGTGAACCATCACGGTATCATCGAAATCATCAATACTGTACTTGCAAACGATCGTAATGAGCTGCATCGGTCTTCTCCTCTGTGAACAGGTTTCTCTGCCAAAACACTTGTACTATAAAGCATGCGTGGTGTCCAGGGCAGGTCGTACGGCCTGTCATTTGTCTAAACCCAAAAAACCAGTACTATTGTGCTACATATGTTTGGTAACTTTGCACCGAAGGTGGGAATCGATTTGGGCACAACCAATATTCTCGTGTTTGTCCCGGGGCAGGGTATCGTACTGAATGAGCCGTCGGTGGTGGCGGTGTCTGATGATAATAAAGTATTGGCGGTTGGCTCAGAAGCCAAGCTTATGATCGGTCGTACCCCGGAGAGTATCCGGGCGTACCGTCCGATGAAGGATGGGGTAATCGCTGACTACCGTGTCACCGAGGCCATGCTGCGCTACTTCTTGCGTAAGTCAATGAGTCGCTACCATCTCTTGCGACCTGACGTGATGGTGTCGGTGCCAGCTGGTGTGACCTCGACCGAGCGTCGCGCGGTGGTGGAGGCAGTAATTAAAGCGGGCGCTAAAAATGCATTCGTTGTCAAAGAACCGATCTTGGCTGCAATCGGTGCGGGTGTCCCTATCTACGAGCCGCAAGGGCATATGATCGTTGATATCGGCGGCGGTACTATCGACGTGGCAGTTATCTCGCTTGGTGGTATCGTGGCGGCTAATTCTGTTAAGTGTGCAGGGAATCGCATTGACGCTGCTATTGTGGATTATGTGAAAAAGAGTCGTAATCTTTCCATTGGTGAGAAGACGGCTGAGGAGATAAAGATCACTATTGGTTCGGCCTTACCGCTTGAGGAAGAACTTACAATGGACGTAAAAGGACGTGATATGCTTTCTGGCTTACCGCGGACAACTGAAATGCGTAGTAATGAGGTAGTGAAGGCAATTGGTAAAGAACTGCGTGAGATGGTAAGGGCGATCAAGGATGTATTTCAAAATACCCCGCCCGAGCTTGCAGCTGATATCATCGACGGTGGCATCATTATGACTGGCGGCACCTCGCAGTTGCGTAATTTTCCCGAGCTGATTCGACGACGGACTGGTGTGAAGGCGCAGGTGGCCGACCAGGCACTGTTTTGTGTGGTGAAGGGTACTGGGATAGCGCTTGAGCACTTGAATGTGTACAAGCGTGCGGTGTTGGCGAAGAAATAGGGTGGAGATTTGGCCGGCGCCTTCGGCGCCGGCCATTTTAAAAGGGGATTGTCGCTGTTTTTATACTATAAGTGCGCTACTATGTAGCTAATGGAAGGGGTTCCACAGAAGTTCTCTACGCCTGAGGAAGAGATCGCATTTTTGCGACAGCAGATCGCTGCGCGTGAGCGTGAGATATTATCGCGAACACCTGAACTAGACCAGGCTGACACCGAAACGTTGGCACGTGAGCAGATCAATGAGTACGTGAATTTCATTCCCAAAATGGTCCTGACGCCTGAGTACGAACTCACTGGTAAAGATCTGGCAGAATCATCACATACCGTAGAAGTGGCAAGTGATCCGGTCACTGAGGTGATGCAGATCGCCACTGAGCGCGGCATTAAGAATGCCCTCACTGTACTTGATAAGGTGTCGAATGCATACGTGATCGACGAAGTGCACCGGCGTCTCATTGAACATATTAATGGTGGCGCGCAAGTAGCTGACCTTAAGGAAGGAGTGCCGCCGTGGCACGTGCTCCATATGACCCTGTACGAAGTGACTGTGCCCGCCCAGAAGGCGCCAGACGGACGCGAGCTCACTCTCGCCGAGTTGGTTGGTACGATGGAGCAGCTCTTTGCTGGCCTCCGGACGATTGGCTCGGCCAAGGAAGGGAATCACTTTGCGATCGAGATTGCGGTCGCCAACAACAGCGATGACATTATTTTTTATGTTTCTGTTCCCAATGAGTTTAAGAGTTTGTTTGAAAAACAAACTCTCTCGCTGTTTCCAAGTGCGGTCTTAACCGAGCAGCCGCACGACTACAACGTGTTTGTTGATGGTGGTCATACCTATGCGGCCGACGTGATCTTAAAGAAACACCCCATTTATCCACTGAAGCTCCATGATGATTTTGCGGCTGATCCACTCGAGGTCATTCTCAACGCGTTTTCCAAGATCGAGCGTGAAGGTGGTGGTGCGGCGGTTCAGTTTATTGTGCGCTACCCGAGTAAGGACTACCGAAAACAGTTTGATGGCATTATTCGTGATATTGAAAAAGGCGTGCCGACGCGTGATGCTATCGCGCGCAGCACGTTGAGTGGTGAGTTCATTGCAACGGTGAACGAACTGTTCTTTTCCAGTAAGTCACAAAAGTCAGACGATGACGAACGGCCGGAGGTCGACACTGAAGCGGTAGAACTCTTCCGGAAAAAACTCGCCACGCCGCTGGTGGAAGTAAACCTCAGAATGATCGTATCGGCGCTTACACAAGACCGAGCTGAGCAAATCATGCGAGAGCTCCAGTCGACTTTCAATCAGTTTGATACGCCCGACAGTAATCAGATCACGTATCGAATATACAAAGGTATACAGCTGCGCCAGGCACAGAAGGCATTTTCATTTCGTCAGCTCACACCCAAAACACTCGTGCCGCTTTCCATGACGGAGCTGGCCACTTTGGTGCACTTCCCGCGGGCGGGAGCGACGGCAACGACTCAGTTCAAGCAGTCACATGCTAAGACCGCCGCTGCGCCGACCAACATGCCAAGTGAGGGTACGCTACTCGGGGTCAACACACATCGCGGGGTAGAGAAGGAGATATTCATCACTGAAAAAGACCGGATGCGTCACTTCTATGTAATTGGTCAGACTGGTACGGGTAAATCGGTCTTCCTTAAGAACATGATCATTCAAGACATTCAAGCTGGTGCGGGAGTGTGTATGATCGATCCTCATGGTACCGACATCGAAGAT
>JACKGC010000003.1 GCA_020632135.1 Candidatus Nomurabacteria bacterium
ACCCAACCTCATATGCAGTGGCAGTATCATTGATCTCGCGCTGGCTTGTTTGTATGAAGCCGTCTTTATACCTAGTGACTGGGCCGCCTTCTTGATCGACTCCGATCAGCAGCGTACTTGAAGACACTGCTTGCCAGGTTGCGACCCAGTCGAGTGTTGTGCTAGCTACTTCGGGTGCGCTCATGATGATCACACTGCCAAGGTGGTTTTTAGTAATTAACTCTGTTGTGCTTGCGAGTGGTTTATCAGCCCAGTGACCGATCATGATGAGTTGACCAATTTTTTCTTCCAGGCTCACCGCAGGCAGGATCAACTCAGTTGTACTTGCTGCTACTGCGGGAGTGGTGCTCGGTGCAAGAGCCGGTTCAGATATTGGTGTGTTTTGTGGATGCAGGTGAAAAAAGAGCACCAGCGATGCGCCAATAACGATCAGGGTTAAAAAGGCAATGACAATTTCAGTTCGTATCATGCAGTAAGGATAACAGAATTGTAAACATAATTCTGTAACAATGCGGCGGCCCGAAGGGCCGCCGCATTGTTACTTCACGTCATTCTACCTGATCTCACTCAGATCAACGATCGATAGTTCACCACTGGCGGCATCGAGCCAGCGTACGAAGTGAGGCGTGAGTTTGAACATGACAAAATCTTCGGCTCCTTCGACATAGTACTTGGCTGGGTTTTTGGTCTTGAACCACGTGTGTACCTTGTCCTGGTCTTCTGATGAAAGCTGCATGACATCGCCACGAATGTCGACGACCTTCAGTGGGTCAACCACTTCTTCGATCACCGAAAGTGACACGACTGGGTTGTCGATAATGTGCTGATACTTTGAGAATGCTTTGCGAGTACCGAAGAAGACATTGAGCTCATCGTCGATCACGTACAGCATGAGGGACGTGGTGGGGAGGCCTTTTTCATCGAGAATTGAGAAAACCGCTTTGCGGTGTTGATTCAGGAAGTTAATGATGGTTTGGCGAAGTTGTGCTTGTTCCATAATAGTAAAGAACCGTTACAAAATAATGTATTCAGTATACCGCATTGATCTCATTGCTTCGCCGCTTTGTACGCCGTCATGACGCGGCGATAGCTTTCTTTTTGATCTACCAACGGAGCAGGGTAATCAGGCGCGAGCGTGCTGAAGTCTTGGGTTTTGCCATCGGTGAGTTTGGCGGTGGGGACGTCCTGTAGTTCGGGAATCCATTTGTATATGTACGCAGCATTAGCATCGTACTTGGTCGCTTGGGTGTATGGATTGAAGATACGCAGCGGTCTCGGATCGGCACCCGTTGAGGCACTCCACTGCCAACCGCCGTTATTTTGTGCCGGGTCGTAGTCGACGAGCGTTTGCGCAAAGTACTTCTCACCCCAGTGCCAATCGATAAGGAGATTTTTCGTGAGGTATGATGCGACGATCATACGGGAGCGGTTGTGCATCCAACCGGTGGTATTGAGTTCGCGCATGGCGGCATCGACCATGGGCACGCCGGTTTGGCCGGCACACCATTTTTCAAATTGTGCTTGGTCATTGATCCACTTGAGGTTGTTGGCCCACGGGAGAAATGATCTTTTGAAAACAATCGGGA
The DNA here is from genome assembly GCA_020632135.1 of Candidatus Nomurabacteria bacterium. Classification (GTDB taxonomy): domain Bacteria; phylum Patescibacteriota; class Minisyncoccia; order Phycocordibacterales; family UBA918; genus OLB19. The sequence goes on from JACKGC010000003.1 coordinate 1,587, forward strand.
AGTGGTAGGCGATGTAGTAGTAGAAGTCGCGCCAGTAGAGCTCAGAGATAAACTGACTGTGGGCACCTGCGTGTTCGACTGCGTGGTGGAACGTTTCGCGGATCGACAGCGTACCAAACTTATGATGTGCCGATAGCTTGGAGGTTCCGTCTTCAGCGGGGAGGTTGCGCCGGTCTTTGTACTGCGGGAGATAGCCGCCGCGTAGCAGCTCAAGTGCTTCAGCGCGCCCGCCCTTGATGAGGAGTTGATCGTTTGGTTCTTTGGGTGCGAAGTCATTGAGGTTACGCGTGTGTGTCTCTAAAGCCGCGGAAAAATAATTATCAAAATTATTTTTCCGCGGCTTGGCTACCTCATACGTCATGGCTTTTTTCATAAACGGTGTGAATACCGAATACAATTTTCCTTCATTGGTGCGGATCTCTTCAAGTGGTGAAAGGGCGACATCGTTGTGTCGTTCAAACACCGCGTCGTGTGTTTCGCAGATATCAGCAATTTGCTTGTCGCGGGTGCGCGCAAATGGCGTGTAGTCTTTATTCACAAAGACCGCCTGTACGCCGTCGCTCGTGATCAGGCTTTCGACCACTTCCGCCGGATCGCCATGAAATACGTGCAGCTTCGAACCGCGAGCCTCCAGCGCGGCACGGAGCTCTAAAAGAGTGTGGTACAGAAACTGAAACGCGTTGGCGCTAAAGTATTCGTTTTGCGTAGTGTCGATCTGACGTGGGTCGAAGATAAACGCAGGAATAACCTCCTCACTTTGCTCAAGGAGAGTTAGGAGACCGAGATTGTCCTCAAGACGCAAGTCGCGACGGAAAATGAACAGTGATCGAGCGTATGGTTTAGACATAAAATGAGTATAGCAAAATCAGGCTTTTTACATCAGTCCTGGCGATATGTAGCTATTGTCGTATAATTTCAGGTATGAAGATACTCGCGGCAGTACTCAATCTGATTGTGTGCAGCGTCATGTTTATGGGGCTGTTCATCATGTCGAGCGATGCGACCATGGCTAGTAGCATGACGGATTGTCCGTTCATGTCGCATGAGGAAGTGCTCTGTCCGATGGATCTAGCTGATCACATCAGCGCTTGGAAGACTGTGTTTATGACCAACGCACCACTTGTATTTCTCGCGGGTGCAGTCGTTGTGCTGTTGGTCGCTTTGCCTTGGTTGGTTGTTCCTAAGTGGAAGCCGCTTCAGTTGCTGTATCAGCAGCTTCGAGAACGCACGTATCATTTCTCCTCACGCGCCTGGCAAGAACTCTTTGCTGCTGGCATTTTGCATCCCAAGTTATTTTCGTAGGTACTGACCGTAAATGATTAGTAATACGTAATAACAAATAACATGAAAAAAGACACAATTTTGATCGGCATCATTGCACTGCTGGTGGGTGGTATTTTTGGCTACTGTGTGGGTCAAGCCGCCGATTGGCATGATGGTGACCGGTATGGGTATGAGAAGTATGATCGATCCGACGATCGTCGTGGTCTTGAAGCAGATGATTGGGAGTACGGTGGCATGGGTATGATGGGTGCTTGGGATGATGAGGTTGATCATTCTATGCATATGGGCATGATGGACATGACGGTGAGTTCAGAAAAAGAGTTTCTCGCTGGTATGATCCCACATCATCAGGAAGCGGTGGATACGGCGAAGGAAGTGCTCGCACGTGGTGCAACCACACCAGAGATCAAAGCGTTGGTAGAAAATATTATCGTGGCTCAGGAGCGAGAGATCGCTGAGATGAAGGAGTGGCACCAAAACTGGTACGGTGAAGCATATCAAGATAATGGTTCGTATCATGAGATGATGCGTGAGCTCGAAGGCCTGAGTGGGGAAGCGATCGATCGTGCGTTCCTCAGCGATATGATCATGCACCATATGGGAGCGATCATGATGGCACGCAGTGTCGAGCCGCACATCGAACATGACGAGATCAAGAATTTGACTGCGAACATTATCACGACCCAATCAGAGGAGATCAATGAGATGCGTATTATGTTACGAGGATTGTAGTTGTGGAAATGAAACGGCCGGCCCCTTTGGGGCCGGCCGTTTCATTTCCTCCCAACTTCTAGTTGACCACTACTGATCGAATAAATTCAGGTTCATCTTCTTCAGTGACTGGGTTGTAGTGGTCTTCGTACGCACTGTATTCACCGTAGCGATTGATCCGCCAAGTATAACGAGCTTCACCATTCTCATCGAAAGTGGCCATCTGATCGTTGTCGCTAACCATTCCTGGACCTTCGAGGGTCACAAGTTTGGTCTCTCCCGGGGTGCCGCCGCGAATGAGTAAGTACACCTCACTGTATTCGCCAGGCACTACGTGTACGAAGCTGATATCAGTACCAATGTTGGTGAGTGATTCGATGAATGATAGTTCACCTTGGTCGCTTTGTTCTGCAGGTGCCGGAGATGTGTTATCGGTCACGGCTGGCGCCTCGGAGGTCTGCTTGTTGGTGGTCATGAAAATAATGATAATGAGTACCACTAACACAAACAGAATGATGCCAATTTTCTTGCTGTTCATATGATTGCACTATACCGTACTGAATGACGCTGGCAATGTGTGTGATTTAAAACGGGGCGCTCCCAAAGGGAGCGCCCCGTTTTAAATCATAATCTTACTTAAGTTTCACTGCGGTGCCATACGCAAGCATTTCAGCTGCGCCGGCCATGACCATGGAAGTTGAGAATTGCATGGCGATGATCGCATCGGCACCCATCTCGATCGCGTGATTGACCATGCGGTTGTATGCCTCGTCCCGCGCTGCTGTCGTCATTTCTGTGTAGGTCTTCACTTCGCCGCCGACGATACTCTTAAGGCCGGCGCCAATATCGCGGCCGATGTTTCGTGCGCGAACGGTGTTACCCTTTGCGACCCCTAATACTTCGCTGATCTCGCGCCCGGGTACGTCGATGGAAGTGGTGACAATGATGTTACTCATGGTTGCTAATTGTTATGTGTATCTTTGGTAATTTCCTCGATCTCGTCCTCTTTTTTGTTCAGCAGGATCGCTACGCCAACGCCAGTCATGACCAACCCATAGAGGGTGGCAAAGATCCCAGCTGGATATAGCATGTATATGAGCCATAGTCCGAATGCTATGACGGCGACTCCTGTAATGATCCGAAACATGGGTTCATTATATACCCAAGGAAGAAGGGAAAACAAAAGGTTGACAAATTTCTTTTTAATTATATTATCTCATGCGAACGACGAGGAAAGGCCTCGTTGTTTTGATACTTGTTCTGTAAAAACGAAAGGAGAGTAATCAGTGCAAAGCGTGAACTTCAAAGGTTTCAATGCCGGCATCAATCTTCCGCCCGCCCTCAAGGGTGAAAATCTGCATGGCCTGCCGCCGTATGCGCGGACCAATCACTACCGCGTGTCGGATTACCCGAACGCACCGGGCGAATGGTCCCGTGGCGACGACATGACCGCGACGTACTTCGTCGGGGTCACGGAAGGGTCCGGTATGTGGATCGACCTCACCGGCAACCAGCATCTCGGTCACCACATCGCAGTCATTCCGTCCGTGCAGGGGATCAATGCCATCACGGCACTGCCGGTCGAGTCGAACCCGGTGCTCGAACAGTATCGGCACCGGTGTCCGGTGCATGACGCCCGGTTCTCTGGCAATCGCCACTGTTTGGACTGCGGCTTCGACTGGCCGGGGCAGAACTATCTGACCTCGGCGTCGGGCAAGACGATGTGGATAGACGGCTTCCGTACGCGGGGTGGCAATGGCCAGCCCACGGCAGAAACCCGTCAGTTCATCTTCACGAGCGACGAAAGTCGCGGTGTCGCCGCGCAGAAGATCGGCGCCGCCCGGAGTTTCGATGTGGCGCTTCACTTCTTCCGTGGTCCGCAGAAGCCGCGGCCCGCTTGGGCGACGCGCGGTGGTCACGGCGGCGGCTTCGACTCGTATGGCAGTGGCACGCTCGAGTCCTTCGGCGCCAAGGGTATGACCCGTGGTCGTTCCCTCAGTGCGGCACCTGAAGTCGCTGCCGGCGCTCGGATCAATCAGGACGTCGGCCTCGACCCCAATCCGGTCGAACAGTACGGTCAGCTGGCTGGTGTCATCCGGATCTACTACGTCTACGCGGACGTGCTGCAGGAGATCCTCGGTACCGGCCGTGCCAATGAAGGCGGCTTGTCCGGCCTCAAGGTCGGCAACCCCACCGGCGGGATGCACAAGACGTACTGATGTACCTTCGCCAAGATCGAGTGCGATCTTGGAACAATTCGGCCCGGCGCCTTTCAGCGCCGGGCTTTTTATATTTACATTTCTTCCTCCAGCTCCCTGAGTAACTCCTCCGGATCAAAATACTGATTATCAAAAATGATTCGTCCCTCGCTATCAAGCGGCCATTCTTCCTCGGGGCGGTCCCAGTAGAGCTCGAGGCCGTTGCCTTCGGGGTCGGTGAGGTAGAGGGCGAGTTGGGTGCCGTGGTCGCTCACGCCGCCAAGTGGCCAGCCGGCGGTCCGGAGGCGTAGAAGCGCATCAGCCAACGCGCGCTTACTCGGGTAGCGAAGGGCGATGTGGTAGAGACCGGTGGTGTCCTTTGGTGGGGGAGCGCCGCCCTCGGACTCCCAGGTATTGAAGGCGAGGTGGTGATGGTAGCTGCCGGCTGCAATGAAGAGAGCGCGCGGCAACCGCGCGATGACATTGAATCCCAAGATGCCGACATAGAAATCCTCGATCTTAGCAAGGTCGGCGGCTTTCATGTGGACGTGGCCCACGTCGACCCCTGAGTCGATCGGGTGCTCATTTGGCTCGAGTGGCGTAGCGCGGTTGTATGTATTGCTCACGAGGGAAGTATAGCAAAAATCGGGCGGCTCCTGCGGAGCCACCTAGTTTGCGTGCACCGGCTGGGCGCGTATACTGCACTTATGAAAAACGCACTCATCTTGCACGGCACTGACAACACTTCACAAAATAACTGGTTCCCTTGGCTCAAAGCGCAGCTTGAAGAAAAAGGCCATGGGGTATGGGTGCCGGACTTGCCGCGAGCCGATGAGCCAAACATTGCAAGGTACAACGAACTTCTTTTGAGCGGAGATTTTGACTATGGAGACGAGACAATGTTGGTGGGGCACTCGTCGGGTGCGGTTGCTATCCTTGGCTTACTCGAAGCACTGCCTGATGAGGTTGTTGTCGATACGGCAGTGCTCGTCGGTTCTTTCAAAGATGACCTAGGCTGGGAGAAGCTCGCAGGTCTGTTTGAAAAACCATTTGACCTCGCCAAAATTAAAACCAAAGCCAAGCGATTCGTTTTCTTTCATTCTGACAATGATCCGTATTGTCCGCTTGAGCACGCTGAGTACTTGAGCGAGCAGCTTGGTGGTGAATTGATTGTGAAGTCAGGCCAGGCACACTTCAGTGTGAAGACAGCAGGGGAGAAGTATCGGGAGTTTCCGGAGGTGCTTAAGATTTTAAGTCGATAACAGTTATCGCCGAGTAGGATATATTATGTAAAGATTTACAATTTTACTTGTAATATTTTACATTATAGAGTATAGTCTACGTAAGGTAAGTTATATTGTGTATGGCTAAAAAAATAGTTGCTCGTCGCAAGGCTCTAGGTGTTTCACAAGAAGAGCTAGCAACGCGTTTGGGGATGTCGCGTCCAACGCTGATTAAGGTGGAAAAGGGTGAGCGTGCACTTGCTCCAATAGAAAAAGAAAAGTTAGAAGAGATATTTGCCTCACTTGAGGGGCACAGTGGTGATGTAAATATGCGTATCACTGTCCCTCAGCAAAATATTGATAAGTTTCAATCGGTGCTGTTATATATCCTGGAAAAAGTTGGTGCTAAGCCAAACGTTGGTTTAACAGTACTTTATAAACTGCTCTATTTCATTGACTTTGACTATTATGAAAAATATGAGCAACAGTTGATGGGCTTAACATACATAAAAAATACACACGGTCCAACACCACGTGAATTTACAACAATTGTTGGTCAGATGGCGGACCAGGGCGACCTTGAGCCGATACGATCACGGCATTTTGCTTATGAGCAAAAGAAATATTTGCCGCGTCGATCGCCCAATTTATCCCTTCTTTCGGGTCAGGAGCTTGAGGTGATTGATGATGTTTTAAATCGTTATGCCGATAAGTCAGCTTCAGCACTTTCTGAAATGTGTCATCGTGATACTCCCTGGAATGCGACCGAAGAAGGTGAAGATATTGATTATGAGCTGGCTTTCTATCGCCCAGATGAATTCTCTGTCCGTGACTATGGAGAACTTTAGTATGGTGGATTATGGAATTTTCAGAAAGCGATGAGTTCAAGAAGGAGTTTAAAAAACTTCAGAAAAAATATCCATCATTAGAAGATGACTTAAAGGTGGTCAAGAAAGCCATCGCTGCTAATCCTGCTGGAAACGGAACTAAGCATTGGAATATACTAAAGACGGATGGTGCGGAGAGTCACATATTGAAAATGCGGATGATGTGCAGGTCTGTGAAAGGGTCACAATTTCGACTTATCTATTTCTATGATGGTCAGAATGTAGAAGTGTTGTTCGTAGAAGTATATTTTAAAGGTAGTAAAGAACGCGAAGATTCTGAACGCATCGACTGTTTAATTGTATCTTTGGTTGAGGATAAAAAATGAATTAAGAGGTAACACAATTGTGGGAATTTCTTATCCGTTCTTCGTCTGTCCCAGAAATTTTTAGTGTTAAACAGATTACATAAAAACGTGACCGTTCTGTTTAGAACTTACGTATACTACTAATATGACCAGTATCTTTTCCTTCATCATCTTTATCAGCATCGTGTGGACGGTGATGTTCCTGATGCACGTGATCGCGTGGGTGCCGTTGTCGCGGGTGTTTAGTCTCTCGCTACCATACTGGCCGGTGTGGTTGGGGCTGTTGGCGTCGTCGTACCTGCTTGCGAGTGCAGCGGTGCGGACCATCGGCGGGCTCTGGGCCGACTACTTATACTTCGCCGCGGCGACGTGGCTCGGGGTGGTGTTCTTGCTGTTTTCGACGATGCTGGTGTATCAGCTCCAGTACATGGTGACCGGCTTTGAGTCGCGGGGAGTGGTGATCGGTTTGGTGGTGTTGGTCGCAGGTGCGTCGGTCCATGCGCTTTTTGCCGGACACGCGCTCACGACCAAGGAATACACCGTGGCAGTGGAGCATCTCGAGCAGCCGGTACGCATCGTGCATCTCGCCGATATCCATGTGGGGACGGTGCACCAGAGTGAGTACTTGCGCCGCGTGGTTGAAGCGACCAATGCCGCGAAGTCAGACTTGGTGCTGATCACGGGAGATCTCTTTGACGGCTCGGCGCCGATCGATACGAGTATTCTCTCGCCACTAAACGACCTTGAGGCGCCAAGCTATTTTTCTAATGGTAATCACGAAGAGTACGAAGGGCTGAAGCTGGTGTCCGACACAGTCGGTCCGCTAGACCTCACCTTGCTGGCGAACGAAAAGATCGACTGGCAAGGTATCCAGCTGGTGGGGGTGAATGATCGTCAGAGCTTGCGCAATACGTCGCTCGCGGAAGTGCTCGACTCACTTGAGCTCGTGCCTGGCGCGCCGACTATCCTCATGTATCACTCACCATCAGACTGGGCAGTGGCGCGTGAGCGTGGGGTCGGGCTGATGCTCTCGGGGCATACGCACAATGGCCAGATCTGGCCGTTTACACTCCTCGTGAAGCTCGCATTTCCATATATCAATGGACTCTATGCCGAGGAAGGGAAGTCGCTCCATGTCACACCCGGCACCGGGACCTGGGGCCCGCCGATGCGGCTTGGCTCGCACAATCAGGTGACGGTGTTGCATTTAGTGCCGGCGGAGTAGTGATGAAATATTTTTTCAAGTGAAGAGTAGTAACAAGTGAGCAGGGGTGAGGCAGACCTGCCCGCAGCACCAAGCAAGCATTATATGCAATCGTTGCTACTTTAGGTACACGATACCAATCACAATATCTAGCTTGCATCATACGTATTGCTGCGGTACGCCTCTTTCATCAGTGGTCCTGAGTATGCTCAGCTGTCAGCTGATCGAAATTACTTGAACGTTAGAAAATCACCGCGTAAGCGGTGGTTTTTGGTTATGTCTCCTCGATCCCTTCAGTAAAGGCTTGGTTGGAAGAGTATTGACGTATAACATTTTCGTGTTACTCTTGCGTCAGTTTTTGTGACTCACCATAAAGGCAAAAGGAGGCTGTATGAGTTTGTTTGAAGGTCTGCTGAGTATTGAATTTGTGCGGGAGCTGCTGTTGAGTGTCGCCAAGTCCGTACCTTCGGCGCTGATGGTCTTGGTACCAATTCTCTTGTTGTATTTCCGAGACAGGAAAAAATTCAAGAATGGTGACATGACGGACGTCGTCTTGATGGTCTCGAACTACTTCGAACCAACCGACGACGGGCGAGTGCTCATGAAACCTCGGACTGTCGTGGCATCGCGACCGATCGCTCAGGTATTTCCAAATCCGATCCTCGCGAAAGCTGTTGCAGCTGCTGCGAAGTGCTCAAGCACCGACAACGCAGAGGATACGTTCATCGATCTTGCGCTTGATGTCCAACAACGAACACTCGGCAAGAAAGTGGTCGACAACTGTTCGACCCTGACGGCTGAAGGCCATCTGCGCCGGATGCATCAGTTGCCGGTCATTCACAAGGAATCATACGCGTGTATCACGCTGGCACGAGAAGGGGACTTCAAGACGATCCGGATCGATCTGATCGCAAAAGACGATCTGCGGAAGTTCCTCGATCCGGCATATCGCCGCCGGCTGCGTGCACGGGAGAATGAGCAGTCACATGACGATATGGCAGCGGTCTTCGAGATCTGTGCTCGCGAGGTGTTTGATCCGGATGATCCGAGCGTCACGCGACAGAGCAATCGTGCCTTCCGGGTTTCGATGCAGTTCGTACCCTAGATGTTCAACAAGTAAAATGCCCCACAGCTTTTCAGCTGTGGGCTTTTTTAGAAGACGATTATTTTGAGTAAAAAACAGAAGCGACCATACCAAGCATCGACCAGTCAACATTGGTACTATCAAGTAGTTCGCCGTAGGTCATGACGATCGCACGGGTGTATTCAGTGTCTGCTGCAACTCCGCGTACCACATGGGCGTTCTTGGCAACATCATCCATCTCAGCTGGCGACAACTCAGCACTGAATAGATGTGCTCGGTGGGCCAGGGCGGTTGCGGCGATCTGCCGTGTTTGGTGGGTGACGAAACGGTCGGGAGCTAGGTGTAGTCCTACTTCCTCATGACATTCTTCGATAGCGATCTCAAGTGGATCTTGTTCTGTTTTCCATGAAGAGCCACCAGGTAGTTCGAGTACATAACCTGCACCATTAGAAACCGGGCTGCGAAATTCTTTCACGACCACTATGCGACTGTCGCGAATTTGGGTGCGTCGTTCGTATAATAGTATGGTCGATATATCGGGGCGGGCGATAACCACTTCGCAGGTCTTGTGACGGTCTTCAATACTGATGTAGATATCGACGGTGAGGATCCAGAAAAAGAGCACTGGTATTTCGTTGTCCGTGCGGAAGACCCACTCAACCTTTGCGTCATCGAGCCGATTTCCGACGTTGATCAGATTCTCGTACCAACTCTTGAATGATGGCGTGCGCCAAATGTGTAGTGGTACGGATCGTTCACCAGTTTGGCGAGTGGTGTCACTCGTGTCACCGATCTTTTCGATCGCCGTAGCACAGGTGGCTTGCAGGGTGTCGTGTGTCGGGATGTGTAGTTTATCGGCGTAGTAGCGTTGATACCGAACCTTCGGTGCGTTGGGAGGGGTGCCAAGTACCAGCTTCATTGGGTCCTTCGCTTTCCAGAACCCCCACTCATCGTTGGTGGTGAAGGCAGGCATCTCAGCTAGATCACGCGGTATCCAGAAGATGATGACATCAGAAAAGTGTAGGCACATTTCTTCCCATTCGATCTGGTCAATATAATCATGTTGCCACGTTCCGTTCTCATCTTCGGGGACAAACACCACGCCGTCGTAGCCAAGGTCTGCAAGATGCTTTAATGCATCTGGGCGCCATGAAGGCACGGTAGTCTCTGCTCGTGGTGTTGGTCCAGCCAAGAAGATGGCTGAGGACCACGACTCTGGTGGGGCTTGATTTGCGTATACGACTTTCATTGCTGTGTTTCAAAACAATAGTACATTAGTGTCTTTTGTAAAAACAAGAGCGCCAAATGGCGCTCTGAAGATCGAGTCAGGCAACTTCGATCTGATATCCTCCCGTTTTCTTTGAGAGGTCGAAGTTCGTCTCAATGAAGTCGATCACCTCCTGTGGATCGGTGTCGCGCGGGAACACAATATTCGGGCCGTGTTCTTGCAGGTAGACCGCCTTGATATGACCGAAGTCACCAAGGTGACTTGAGGTGTTCTGGCCACACTCGTGACTCCCGCACTCGAAGGCTCGCTGTGATACCTGAGGCACGACGGAGCCTTCACGGATCTCACAGTGGAAATGCACGATGCAATCAAGACCGGGGTGCTCGGTGAAGATGATCCGTTGTGATTGACCCCCGACCGAAGGTTTGCTGCCATAGGCAATGACATCGTCAGGGCCGTCAGTCTTGATGCGGACTAGTCCCGTCTCGTGCAGCTGATTGAAGTCAGTCTTGCGACGAGAGGTCAGAAACTCAGTATTGCTCAACTTGACCGCGAAGTGTCCTACGGTCGATCCGTGAAAGCGCTGGTATGCACCGCGGGTAATGCAGTGGTCCACTACGCTACGCAACGAGTCAGGCACCAATGGTGATTGCCATTCTATCGGATCACCGGCGACGACGGTGCTTCGGGTGAAAGTGAGGTGTGAGCGCAGTGCTACCATCTCTACCAATCCCCGAAGCACTGCTTCACGATCATTGGTCTCGTGATACCTAGCTTCTTCCGGGGTGACCACCATGCAAGTATGGGTCTCTATGTCATTTGCAAATACCAGGTTTGAGCTGGACCGCTTCAGATTGCTAAGTGCGGCCAGATACTGCTCATGCGGCGTTGCACCAGCAGTGGCTTTGAAGCTTACCAGGAAGATGTCTTTGCGGATCACTCCGTGACGGTTTGGCGCAGTTCGAATGGTATCGATCACTTTTGGATTTGGTGTCAGCTCCATTGTCTGCATGCCTGCGCTCGTCTTGAGGCGACCCGCTGGTGCATCGACGGTGCCAGAAAAGTCTGTCATGGCTGCCGCCATGATGATGATCTTGGTACACGGATTGTCTTTGAGGTCTTCAATGAGACGGGCTACGTCCTCGACGGTTTCAAGCTGGCGCGGTCCTCCCGCCATTCTGGTCTGATGCAGTACCACGTCCATGGTGGGGAAGTGTTCTTTGGCAATACGTGCGAGTGCTCGTCCCACTGCTCCGTAGGCTGGCGCCGTGATGGCAAAGTGCGGTCGTACCTTTGAGATCGTGCCGCCGCTGATGATATGAACTTGCTTGTTGGTAGACATATCTATCTCCTTCATTGGGTTTCAATAAAAAGAACGTGACTGTCTTGGAGTATAGAGGGAGTAGAGAATTTGCGTAGATGTGATGACGATATGTCGTCGACAAATCGTATAGTTATGCTAGTGTGAACAGTACATATGGCCACAATACACAAGGACATCAAAGACTTCTTAACGAGCTGGGGTCTCACTCAGACTGAGATCTCGTTGTATCTCACCGGGATACAGTATGGCTCGCAGACGACCGCTGAGTTCGCGAGGCGTTCCGGTATCAAAAGAACCACTGCTCAGAGCGCGCTCACCTCGTTGGTGCAAAAGGGCATGATGGCAGTGCATAGTCAGTCCGGAGTGAGCAACTACACCGCTACCGACCCGCATCACTTAGAGCGAGTGTTTGCTGAGCAGATCGATGAGATCAAAAAGCAACAACTCGATTTCATTAATCTGTTGCCGCTGTTTGAAGATATGACCGATCGTGCTGCGGTGGCGACTGAGGTGTCGCAGTACCAGGGGTTTGAAGGGGTAAAAACGGCAGTTGATGCGGCGCTGTTTTGTGCGAGTCGACGCTGGAAGATCATTGCGCCAGAACGCAACTTTTTCTCTGAGAGTGATCCAGACTACGCAAAGTATTTCATCAAGGTCCGCACCCAGCGCGGCATCAAGGCGAAGTCGCTTTGGGAGCCGGCCTTCGTCACCAAGCGTACATTTGGTGCGGTTGATTTTGAATTCAGAGATCCGCGTATTTTGCCAAAGTCTCTGGTGGGTAGGTTTAAAACCACGATCATTATCTTCGATTCGAGTGTGCTTTTTATCAGTGCAGCGACCACGCTTTCGGCGGTGCTTATCAGATCTGATGAGATCCGGGAGACCATGGAGGTCTTCTTTGATGGGTTGTGGCTGACTGCAAAGCAGATACCAAAAAACAAAGTCAGATAGTGGAGCATGAATCGTATGTTTGTCCGCACTGTCTCTCGGGTGGAACCAGTTTGAGGAGATGACAGTGGGGTAGTTGGAGGAGGCTCGGATTATTTTGAAGTAAAAAAGCCACCCCTTCATTGAAACGAAAAGGGTGGTTATTTGGTCACGCAGGACTGGTCTACTGTCTCGAAGACCAAAATCCTTGTCCTAAATGGAATGGGAACACGAAGCATTCCACTAGTTCCGTATCGGGGTACTGGGAGTGTACTGCTTCGCCGATACGCCTTGCTAGTTGTTTGCGGACTTCTTCAGTACGCTCGAACTTGTCGAAGAGGCCAGTGACCTCCACGATGATCTCGGTGCCAAGCCCGTATTTCATCATGTCAGTAGGGAAGAGGCAGGTGATGTCTTTCTCATCACTCACGCCAATCTCGGGTACACTCGCGACTGCACGCACGATACTCTGATGGAGCTCGTTGAGCTTTGCTTCTTCCGATTCAGGAAGACACCATACTTTGATCACGGGCATCTTATTGCCTCCTTCAGGGTTTAG